>DMOI01000010.1 GCA_003452395.1 Clostridiales bacterium | reverse complement strand
AGCTCACCAAGCTCTGTGCCCCGAGGAGAGTCTACTATCACTTTAGCCGATTTGCACATAGTAGATTTTGTCTGCGGGCTCGAACTTACCATCGACCTCTCCGACTTATACACCTATTTCCGGGTCTATGTTACGCTTCATCTATTGATTTTGGTTCGCTTTCTCCTTTGCCTACGCTTAAGCCTGTGCGTTACCGCAATTGTTCATTCTTTTACAGTCCCCAAGGCTAAGTACAGGAGTGCCGACTCGCACTTACCCGATTGGATTTTCACCAATTGTACAATAACAACTTAGCAGTACGCACACTCAAGTAAAGTAAAACCTTTCTTAGTATTTCTTCTAGTATCGTGCATTTTTCTCATGACAACCTCCATTAAACATATTTTTTCTATTGGTTATTTAGTGCTAGGATATTTTTTTGTGTTATATATATATGAAATGGTTTTGCAAAACACCACACAAATATGCGATTTTACGCCTATACCTATACCTATACCTATTTTAACAAATTCCTATCTTTTTTGCAATAGCTTTTGGAAAAAATTATATAACGTTCCATTCTTCATTCTTCTTTATAGACAATCGTTTTCAAAGATGAGATCGCCACGTCCAAAGAACGTTCCTCATGATGACACTCCATGGGCATTATGCGAGCATTCAAATAGATATCTTTTCAAAAACATATTAGTATTAAGTAAATATTTTAATATACAAAAAATTCCGATCACTCAGTTATCTGAGATCCGGAATTTTTTCTAATTACTGATATTTAGCTGACAAATTTAAAGCTTTCTAATATTTCTTTCATTTGCTTTGTATAATTTTCAGCTTGTGATGATTCTACGCTAAATGTTAAAACATAAAATTTATCATTATGTTTTACTATATATCTTAATATATCAAGATTTACTCCTGATATATTTATAGAAAATGATAACTTATAAGCATCTTCTCCACTTAACGTTGTTTTTTCTACTTTTTCATTAGTATATCCTTCTACAAGCTTTTTCGATTGAACCATAATAACACTTTCAAAATATTGATCTAATGTTCTTTCATTTTTTTTAGTTTCTGCAAACAAATCTATATTTTCTCTATATTTATCATCTTTTCCTTGGTTAGGCGAGTAAATTGTTGCTTCCGTTCCCATTGCCCCAGATTTTTTTTCCCAACCTTGTGGATAACTTATAGAAAAGTTATTGGTTTTGCTCTTATATACGTTATTGCTCATACACGCAGTGAACATTACACAAAATACCACTAAAAGCATATATATTAAGCTCTTCTTCATGTGCGTCAACTCCTTGATTAGTTACCAATTACCACTTGCCGTTCATCCCTTGCCATTGAAAATTTTTAGCACTGTCATATGTGTTTCGTAGCATTTTAGATTAAACTAGCTCTATTACGACCATATCTGCTGCGTCGCCTCTTCTTTGACCTATCTTTATTATACGAGTATATCCACCTTTTCTCTCTGTGTATTTTGGTGCTATTTCTTCGAATAACTTATTCATCATATTTACACTTGTTGTTGTACTTCTTTGTTTTCTTAAATCTCCGACTTCTTTAACAGGCATTATAAATCCCATTATTTGTCTTCTTGCATTTAATCTTGATGGCATATCTTTTTTTATAACTTTTTCAACTTCATCATAAACAGTTACCTTTTTGCCATTTACAACTTCCTTTACTCTTTTTCCCTCTTTATCTTTTTTTGGTACTTTTGAAACTACCTTTACTTCTTCAAAATTATCTTTTTCTTTTACTGCTATTGATATTAACTTTTCTGCAATTTTTCTTACTTCCTTTGCTTTAGCATCTGTTGTCTCTATTTTACCATGATATAGTAAATTAGTTACTTGATTTCTAAGCAATGCACGCCTTGCAGCAGAGTCTCTACCCAGTTTTCTATTAACTGCCATTTTTGTGCCTCCTTTCATATACCGTATCCATTGTTTTATTCTTCTTCTTTTCTTAAATTAAGACCTAGATCTTTTAATTTAAACATAACTTCATCTATTGATTTTTTTCCTAAATTTCTAACCTTAATGAGCTCTATTTCTGTTTTTTGAACTAATTCGCCAACTGAATTTATTCCCGCTCTCTTTAAACAATTATATGATCTAACAGAAAAATCTAGTTCCTCAATAGTTGTATCAAGAATTTTTTGTGTTTCATCTTCTTCTTTCTTTACCATGATCTCTGCTTTCTTAGCATTTTCAGATAAATCAATAAACAATTTCAAATGTTCATTCATTATCTTTGCAGCAAGACTTATAGCTTCATCTGGTTGTATTGTACCATTTGTCCATACTTCCATTATTAGTCTATCGTAGTCTATTACTTGCTCTACGCGAGTTTTCTCAGTTGCAAAATTAACTCTTGTTATAGGTGTGTATATTGAATCTATAGCAAGTACCCCTATTGGATCGCCTTCATTTTTATTTTTTTCTGCACCTTTATATCCTCTGCCCTTAGTTATCTTGATTTCCATATATAATTTTGCGTTTGGATCCCCAAGTGTTGCTATATGTAAATCCTTATTCACTATTTCAATATCTGAGTCAAGTTGTATATCTCCGGCAGTTACTTTTCTTTCACCTTTTACATCTATATACAATATCTTCTCTGTAATATCTTCATCATTACATTTTAAAGCTAAACCCTTCAAGTTTAATATTATTTCTACAACATCTTCTTTAACACCTGGTACTGTGCTAAATTCATGTTGAACTCCACTAATTTTAACTGAGCTTATTGCTACTCCTGGTAATGATGAAAGAAGAATCCTTCTTAGACTATTACCCAAAGTTGTTGCAAAACCTCTTTCTAGTGGCTCAATAACAAACTTTCCGTATTTTTTATCTTCAGACACATCAATAATTTCGATTTGAGGCTTTTGAAATTGAAACATTATATTATTCCCCCCATTAATTACAATTCACAATGCACAATTTGCAGTGCACTGTTTTTGTAAAATTTTGCACTGCAAAATTTTTTAAAATTATGACATCCGATAACTGATATCCGATATCTGATATCTGGGTTATTTAGAATACAACTCAATTATTAGCGTTTCTTCAATTGGCACATTAATTTGTGTTCTTGATGGAACTTGCGTTATTTTTCCCTTTAGCATTTTTGCATCTTTTTCCATCCATTCAGGAATTATTGCCCCGTTAGAAGTTTCTGCAGCATCTTTAAATTTTGTCATAGATTTAGAATTTTCTTTTATCTCAATAACATCTCCTGCTGATACTCCATAAGAAGGAATATTAACTTTTTGTCCATTTACAATAACATGATTATGTCTTACAAATTGTCTTGCTTCTGTTCTTGAGCTTGCAAAACCTAATCTATATATTACGTTGTCAAGTCTAAGTTCAAGGTATCTTAACAAGTTTTCACCAGTTATACCTTTTTCTTGGTCTGCTTTTTCAAAATAATTTCTAAATTGTGCTTCTAATACTCCATAATATCTTTTTGCTTTTTGTTTTTCTCTAAGCTGTATTCCATACTCTGATAATTTCTTTCTCTTTTGGCCATGTTGCCCTGGAGCATATGGTCTCTTATCAATAGCACATTTACCTGTGTAACATCTTTCACCTTTTAAGAAAAGTTTTAATCCTTCTCTACGACATAATTTGCATTTTGGTCCTATATATCTTGCCATTTTATTCTTCTTCCTCCTTCTATAGTCAGCCCAAACAAATTGAACTGGAAGTTTACAAAGTAAACCTGTTTTATGTTTTTACGTGAACACAAAATAATAATTCTATGCCACAGTGTGAGCATAACAAACTAAACCCACACATTTATATACTGTACTTTGACTACACTCTTCTTCTTTTTGGTGGTCTGCAACCATTGTGTGGTACAGAAGATACGTCTTTTATTGCAGTAACTTCAAGTCCTGCTACTTGTAATGCACGAATAGCAGCTTCTCTTCCAGATCCTGGACCCTTTACGTATACATCTACTCTTTTCAATCCTTGTTCCATACCTATCTTCGCTGCTTGTTCTGCAATTATTTGAGCTGCATAAGGTGTAGATTTTTTAGAACCTTTAAACCCCATTTGACCTGCACTTGCCCAAGATACAGCGTTTCCAGCTTCATCTGTCAATGTAACTATAGTATTGTTAAATGTAGACTGTATATGTGCACTTCCGCTTTCAATATGTTTCTTTACACGACGTTTACGTGTTGCTGTTGCTCCAGCTTTTTTAACTTGTTTTTGTGCCATCTAATCCTTTACCTCCTTACACTATTTTTTCTTGTTTGCCATAGTCCTTCTAGGACCTTTTCTTGTTCTAGCATTTGTTTTTGTTCTTTGTCCTCTTACTGGTAATCCTTTTCTATGACGAATGCCTCTGTAACATCCTATTTCCATAAGTCTCTTAATATCAAGAGCTATTCCGCGTCTGAGATCTCCCTCTATAACTTGAGTTTCTTCTATAGTTTTACGTATTTTTGAAACCTCGTCATCTGTTAAGTCTCTCACTCTAGTGTCTGGGTTAACCCCAGTTTCTTTTAAAATTCTGTTTGAACTTGCACGACCGATACCAAAAATATATGTCAAGCCTATTTCAACTCGTTTTTCTCTTGGTAAGTCTATACCTGCTATACGTGCCAATCTGTACACCCCCATTTCAAAAATAATTGAAAGTTGAAAGTTGAAAGTTGAAGATCAAATTATTTTTGTCCTCATTTCCATTTTCATTCTTTTAACAAATCTTTAATTTGTAGCTTTGCTACTATTAACCGATTCTGTGCTAATTATGTAGCACTATTTGTTTTTTACTAGTCACTAGTTATTAGTCACTAGTCGCCCAAAAGTTATTTAACAACTTTTGTACTCCGCCTCTTTTAAGTTTAACAAGACTTAATTATACCGTAAGATACAGTTTTTGTCAACTGTTTTTAATGACAATAAGGAAATTTTTGTTAATTCATCCTTGTTTTTGCTTATGCTTTGGATTATCACAAATAATTCTTACTTGACCTTTTCTTTTAATTATCTTACACTTTTCACATATAGGCTTTACTGATGATCTAACTTTCATAGATAACCCTCCTTTAATTCGATCTATTACGTGATAATGTGATAAGTTTCATTTATACTTTATCTCTCTATCACATTCTCATTTTTTATTTCTCTCTCCATATGATTCTAGCTTTTGATAAGTCATATGGGGACATTTCTACTGTTACTTTATCTCCAGGTAATATTTTGATAAAATGCATTCGGAGTTTACCCGAGATATGAGCTAAAACTTGGTGTCCATTTTCAAGTTTTACTTTAAACATAGTATTAGGTAACTTTTCCATAACAGTTCCTTCAACTTCAATAATATCAGTCTTTGCCAAGGCAATACCTCCCAACTTCAATTCGCAATGCATAGCACATTTTCTTGGAAAGCCGCATGGCGACTTTCTTTCTTTATTAATACATACCATTAGCCACGCATAATAGTCATGTACTTTTCTATTGCTTTTCTTATATCTGAGTTATTTATCTTCTCAGCATTTTCGATTTTTTGCACTACTGCACTATCTATATAATTTGTAATTTGTATATGTTTTTTCTTTTTTGCTTTTGGTTTCTCTAGCTTTCTATCCTTACCATCTGCTATATATACATAATCATCTCTTGTATCAAGTATTATAAGAATTTTGCCTTTATCTCTGCCGGCTTTAGACATTACTACTTGACCCTTGCTATAATCTAACATATACTACTCCTTTAAAATGTTTTGTTCCTTAAGTAACGATTTCAGCTTCTTTATCTGTTATGATTATCGTGTTCTCATAGTGTGCGGAATTTTTACTGTCTTTCATAACAATAGTCCAACCATCAGGCATAACCTTTATTTCTGGTTTGCCTTCTGCTATCATCGGTTCTATAGCTAGAACCATACCCTTTTGAAGTCTTGTTCCTTTTGTCCCATTAAAAAAGTTTGGAATTTCTGGTTCTTCATGCATGTTACGCCCCACTCCATGTCCTACGAAATCTCTTATGACACTAAAACCATTTTGCTCAACATATTGCTGTATACTTTTTGATATATCGCTTATATAAAAGTTCTCTCTTGCGTATTTTATACCTTCGAAGAAACTTTTTTCAGCTACTTCTAGAAGCTTTTTGTTTTTTTCTTCTGTACTTCCTACTATAAAGCTTCTAGTAGCATCTGCATGATAATCTTTATATCTAACAACAATATCTATGCTTATTATGTCACCATTACTTATTTTTCGATTGCTTGGTATCCCATGTATTAGTTCCTCGTTTATAGATGAACATATACTTGCAGGATAACCTTTATACCCTTTACAAGGGGCATCTGCATTGTTCTTCTTTATAAATTCTTCAGCTAACCTATCTAGTTCTTTAGTTTTCACACCCGATACTATATGAGTTTGTAGCATTTCTAATGTCTCATGTAAGATTGTTCCAGCTTGCCTAATATAATCAAGCTGCGTTTCATTATATATTCTAACACTCATTAGACACTCTCTCCTAAATGTTTTAATATTCTTTCTGTTATATTTTCTTTTATATCTTCTGCATTTATTGTAATAAGGAGTCCTCTTTCTTCATAAAACCCAATAAGTGGTTTTGTTTGCTCTTCGTACTCCTTTATCCTGTTATTTAAAGTTTCTTCTGTGTCATCTTTTCTTTGCACCAACTCTTCTCCACAAACATCACAGTGACGTCCATTTTGAGATTTATGATGTAACACATGATATGTTGCACCGCAGTTTTTGCAAACTCTTCTACCAATAATTCTTTCTAATAGATGTTTATATTCTGCTTCTATATTAAATACTGCAGTCGCTTTTTTACCTTCACTCCCAAGTAATTTTTCCAAATCTTCAGCTTGAGTGATTGTCCTCGGAAACCCATCTAATATAAAACCTTTTTCGCAATCATCTTCTTGTATTCTGCTATTTACAACTTCTATTATTACTTCGTCCGGTACAAGCAGTCCATTTTTCATAAAATCTTCTGCTTCTTTCCCTATCTTGGTCTGTTCTAAAACATTCTTTCTTAAAATGTCTCCAAGAGCTATATGAGGGATTTTTAGCCATTTAGATAATGCTACTGACTGCGTTCCCTTCCCTACTCCTGGCGCTCCCATGAGTATAATTATCATCAACCTTCCACCTTCTACCTTCATTAAAATATTGCTTTTGTTTTAATTACTTACTCTTATGATAAAAATCCTTTATAATGTCTGACCACCATATTAGCTTCAAGTTGTTTAAGTATGTCAAGTGCTACACCTACTGCAATTAATATAGATGTTCCTGTAAAACCAAGACTTGTCATATTTATAGCATTACCAAACACTATAGGAAGTAATGCAATTATCGCTAAAAATGCTGCCCCTACAAGTGTAATGTGATTTAATATATATGTTATAAAGTCAACAGTTGGTTGTCCTGGTCTTATCCCTGATATTACTCCACCGCTTTTTTTCAAATTATCTGCAAAATCGACAGGATTAAATTGTATTGTTGTGTAAAAATAAGCAAAGAATAATATTAACACTGCATACAATATAATTCCTATTGGTTGATGTGTT
Source organism: Clostridiales bacterium (assembly GCA_003452395.1). Taxonomy (GTDB): domain Bacteria; phylum Bacillota; class Clostridia; order Lachnospirales; family UBA12420; genus UBA12420. Next base: position 18,167 of record DMOI01000010.1, on the reverse strand, counting down.
CCTAACGCATTTATTACTCCACTAACCCCATCAGGTAACTTTGCTCCTGAAACTGTAACAAATTCTTTAATAGCTACTGGAAATTGAAGTATACTTGATGCAAATATTATAGGCATAACCCCTGATAAGTTAACCTTAATTGGTATATGATTTGATTGCCCTCCATATACCTGTCTTCCAGCTAATCTTTTTGCATATTCTACAGGTATCCTTCTTTCTGCATCTTGTACAAATACAACAAATGCTATGACTAATATAAATACTCCTACTATTAATCCATATTTAATAGGACTATTGTCAGATTTGGTCCATATCTCTGCTAAAGTAATTGGAAGTCTTGCTAATATATTAATAAAAATTATTAGCGATATTCCATTACCTATACCTTTTTCTGTTATTTGATCTCCTATCCATATTAATATCGCTGTACCTGCAACCATTGTAAGTATTGCAACTGTATACGATAATGCTGACGGATCTTTAAGTATACCTTGGCCTCTTAAGGCAAATGTGATTCCTGCAGCTTGGATAGCAGATAGTGCTATTGCTAAATATCTAGTATATTTGCTTATCCTTTTTCTGCCATCTTCTTCTTTATTAATTTTCTCAAGTGCCGGTACAGCAACTGTAAGTAGTTGCATTATAATAGATGCATTGATATAAGGAAGTACTCCCATCGCAAAAAGCGACATGTTTTTAAGTGTTCCTCCTGATAAAGTATCTATCATACCTAATCCTTCTGAAAATTGATTAAATATATTCTCAAGAACTGTTGTGTTAACTCCTGGCACAGGAACACTCGCACCGAGTCTTATTATCACTATCATAAATAGCGTATATAATATCTTTTTTCTCAAGTTTGGTATCTTGAAAGCATTTGCAAAAGTTTGAAGCACTTATATCACCTCTGTTTTTCCGCCCGCATTTTCTATTTTTTCTTTGGCAGTTTCGCTAAAATAATTAGCTTTTACGGTTAGTTTTTTTGTTAGTTCTCCGTTACCTAATATCTTAACGCCATCACGAGCTCTAGATATTATTCCTGATTCTATTAACATTTCTATCCCAACAACTGTACCGTCCTCAAATACTTCTAATCTGCTTACATTTAAAGCAACTATGTCTTTTGAGTTTCTGCAAGTAAATCCTCTTTTTGGTAATCTTCTGTACAAAGGCATCTGTCCACCCTCGAAACCTGGTCTCACTCCTCCACCAGCACGAGCCTTTTGTCCTTTGTGGCCTTTTCCAGCAGTCTTTCCATTTCCAGAAGCATTTCCTCTACCTTTAATTCTTTTCACAAATTTTGATCCTTCTGCTGGTTTAAGTTCATGTAAGTTCATATTTTACCCCCTTATCTAAATTGAAAGTTGAAAATTGAAAGTTGAAAGTAAAAAAATATTAATTACATATTAAATTTTATACTTCTTTTGTTTTCCATTTTCATTTTTCCATTTTGCATTTTGCATTTTCAATTTATTAAATTTCTTCCACTTTTACTAAGTGTTTTACTGTGTTTATCATGCCTCTTATTGCTAAATTGTCTTTTTGCTCTACTGTAGAGTTGATTTTGTTTAATCCTAATGCCTTTACAGTAAGCACTTGGTTCGGTTTAGCTGCAATTTTTGATCTTACTAATGTTATTTTCAAAGTTTTGGCCATATTCGAAGCCTCCTATCCTATTATTTCTGACAATTTTTTACCTCTTGCTCTTGCCACATCTTCTGGCTTTTTAAGAGTTTTTAAAGCCTCTATTGTTGCACTTACAACATTTCTCTTGTTATTTGAACCTAAAGATTTTGATCTGATATTTTTTATTCCTGCAAGCTCAAGTACTGCACGTGCAGTACCACCCGCTATAACTCCTGTTCCTTCTGGAGCTGGTTTGATTAACACTTCAGAACTCACTGCTTTACCTGTGTTTTGATGATATATACTACCATCTTCATTTCTAGGAACATATATCATGTGTTTTTTTGCATCTTCTATTGCTTTTTTAATAGCATCTGGTATTTCAATAGATTTTCCAGTTCCAACACCAACACATCCATCATGATTTCCTACAACAACTACTACAGCAAATCTAAAGTTACGTCCGCCTTTTACAACTTTTGTAACACGCTTTACTGATACAACTTTTTCTTTTAATTCCATTTTACTTGTATCTATTTTAGTTGACATTCTTGACCCTCCTTTAATTAAAAATCTAATCCAACTTCTCTAGCGCCGTCTGCTAACATCTTTACTTTCCCATGGTATATGTATCCACTTCTGTCAAAAACAACTACTTTTATTCCTTTTTCCATAGCTCTTTTTGCTAATACTTCACCTATGAGTTTAGCCGCTTCTATATTCGCTGTATTTTTTAATTTTTGTGCAATTTCTTTTTCCTGAGTTGAAGCCGATGCAATTGTATTACCTGTTTCATCATTTATAATTTGTGCTGATATATGATGTAAACTTTTAAATACGCATAATCTTGGTCTTTCTTCTGTTCCACGTATTTTATTTCTTATCCTTGCGTGCTTATCTACTCTCGCTTCAGAACGCGATAATTTCTTACTCATTATTCTTACCTCCCTTTATAAGTTGAAAATTGAAAGTTGAAAGTTGAAAGTTAAAAACTTTTCTCTCGTTTTCAATTTACTACTTCTTACCTGATTTTCCTTCTTTACGTCTTATAACTTCGTTAGCATATTTTATTCCCTTACCTTTATATGGTTCAGGTTCACGTTTGCTTCTTATTACAGCTGCAAATTGCCCTACTTTTTCTTTATCTATACCTTTTACTATGATCTTTGTTGGCTCTGGAACTTCTGTCAAAACACCCTCTGGATCTTCTAATTCTACTGGGTGAGAATACCCTAAGGCTAATACTAATTTTGTGCCTTGTTTAGCCGCTTTGTATCCAACACCATTTATTTGAAGTTCCTTTGCATATCCTTTTTCTACTCCCTCTACCATATTAGCAAGAAGAGTTCTTGTTAATCCGTGTAATGATTTCATCATTTTTAAATCACTTGGTCTCTCCACTATTAACTCGTTATTTTCTAATTTAATATTCATTTCTGTTGGTAATTTTCTTTCCAAAGTTCCTTTTGGTCCTTTAACTATTACTTGATTACCCTCAGATAGTGTTACAACTACATCCTTTGGTAATATTATTGGTTTTTTACCTATTCTAGACATTTCTATTCTCCTCTCAATAAATGCACACTTCACCTCGTGAAGGCTTTCTTGATTTACTCGGTTCAGACTACATTTTTACCATATGTATGCTAGTATTTCTCCGCCTACATTTTCATTCCTTGCAACCTTGTCTGTGTAAATTCCTTTATTAGTAGATATAATTGCTATTCCAAGTCCACCTAACACCCTAGGAAGTTCTTCATTTGAAGCATATACTCTAAGTCCTGGTTTAGATATTCTTTTTAAACCTGTTATTACTTTTTCATTCTTATTTTTCCCATATTTTAATGTTATTCTTATGCTTTTCTTTACACCCTCGCCTACCACTTCATAACCTTTAATGTACCCTTCGTTAGTTAATATATCTGCTATAGATAATTTTATTTTTGATACTGGCACATCTACCGTATTATGTTTAGCTGTATTCGCATTTCTTATTCTTGTTAACATATCTGCAATTGGATCTGACATTTGCATATTTTAAATCCTCCTTTCAATTACCAGCTGGCTTTTCTGACACCTGGTATTTCTCCTTTATATGCTAAATCTCTAAAGCATATACGACAAATTCCAAATTTTCTTAACACCGCATGAGGTCTTCCGCATATTGTACATCTTGTATATTCTCTAGTAGAAAATTTCTGTTCTCTACTTTGTTTAAGTTTCAAAGATTTTTTAGCCATTGTCTAACCTCCTTTATTTTTTTCTGAATGGCATTCCAAACAGACTTAACAATTCTCTTGCTTCTTCATCAGTTTTAGCAGTAGTTACAAATACTATATTCATACCTCTAATTTTATCTATTTTATCAAAATCTATTTCAGGAAATATCAGTTGTTCTCTTATTCCCAAAGAATAATTTCCCCTTCCATCGAATGAGTTTGAACTAACTCCTTGGAAGTCTCTAACTCTTGGCAATGCAAAATTTATAAGTCTTTCTAGGAAACTATACATATTTTTCCCTCTCATAGTTACTTTGCAACCTATTGATAATCCTTCTCGTATTTTAAATCCGGCAATTGACTTTTTAGATTTTGTAACAACAGGCTGTTGTCCAGCTATTTTTCTCATGTCTCCCACTGCAAATTCAATAATTTTTTGGTTTTCCTTAGCTTCCCCAAGTCCCATGTTAATTATCATCTTTTCTATCTTAGGTACTGCCATTTTGTTTTTATAGTTAAATTTTTTCATCATTTCAGGAATTATAACTTTATCATATACTTCTTTCATTCTTTCCAATTTGTTTACCTCCTCTCAGGAACTAATCTATTATTTCTCCTGTTTTCTTCGCAACTCTGTTTTTTTCTACTTTACCAGTCTTTTTGTCCTCTGATACTTTAACTCCAATTCTTGTAGGCTGACCGTTATGTAAATACATAACATTAGATAATTCTATTGCGCCTTCTCTAGAAAATATTCCGCCCTGCTTTGTTTGTGCATTAGCTTTTTGATGCTTTTTAATCATGTTTACACCTTTAACAATAACTTTACTGTTTTTTGCATCTATACCTAATATTTCGCTCTTTGTTCCTTTGTCCTTACCCGCGATAACTACTACCTTATCACCTTTCTTAAGCTTTGCTAAAGCCATTAATAAAACCTCCTTCTTTATAAAACTTCTGGTGCTAGTGATGCTATTTTTGTGAATTTTCTTTCTTTTACTTCTCTTGCTACTGGTCCAAATATACGAGTTCCTCTTGGAGATAAATCATCCTTTATTATAACTGCTGCATTTTCATCAAATCTAATGTGAGAACCATCTTTTCTACCAAGTCCCTTTACAGTTCTTACTATTACAGCTTTTACAACGTCACCTTTTTTAACAACGCCCCCGGGTGTTGCTTCTTTAACGGCAGCTATTATTATATCTCCAATATTACCAAACTTTCTCGTAGATCCACCCATAACTCTGATGCACATTATTTCCTTGGCTCCTGTATTATCAGCTACCTTTAATCTTGTTTGTTGTTGAATCATGAATAATTCCCTCCTTCACTATTTCGCCTTTTCTACTATGTTAACAAGTCTCCATCTTTTATCTTTAGAAAGTGCTCTTGTCTCCATAACTTTTACTTTGTCTCCGATTTTGCATTCATTGCTTTCATCGTGAGCTTTTAACTTATATGTTCTTTTAACAATTTTTCCGTATAAAGGATGTTTAACATTGTTTACAACAGACACAACTACAGTTTTGTCCATTTTGTCACTAGTTACTACCCCTACTCTTGTTTTTCTATAATTTCTTTCAGTCACAGAAATACCTCCTCTTTATAAAATTGAAAGTTGCAAGTTGAAAGTTGAAAGTTATTAAATACTTAACACTCTTTCATTTTCCATTTTCATTTTCAATTGTTTACTAGTTTCTTTTCAGTTATTATTGTTTGAACTCTTGCTATGCCTTTCTTTACTTCTTTGATTCTTGCAGTGTTTTGAAGTTGATTTGTAGCATTTTGAAATCTCAAATTGAATAATTCTTTCTTCAAACTTACAAGTTCTATATTTAAATCGTTATCGTTTTTCAGTCTTAACTCTTCTCTAACTTTAGTTGTTTTCACTGCTTATCACCTTCCTGTTCCACTTTTGAAATAATTTTACATTTCACAGGTAATTTATGCATTGCAAGCCTTAAAGCTTCTCTTGCAATTTTATCAGACACTCCTGCAATTTCAAATAGGATTCTTCCTGGTTTAACAGGTGCTGCCCAATAATCAAGCGAACCTTTTCCAGAACCCATTCGAACTTCAGCTGGTTTTGCTGATACTGGCTTATCAGGGAATACTTTAACCCAAACCTTACCATCACGCTTCATATATCTTGTCATTGCAATACGTGCTGATTCAATTTGATTTGATTTGAGCCAATATGGTTCTGTTGTTACTATTGCATATTCACCTTGTGTTATTGTAATTCCTCTTGCTGCTTTTCCTGTAAGGCGGCCTCTAAACTGAGTACGTCTTTTTGTTCTTTTCGGCATCAACATTATTCAGCAACCCCCTCAGTATCTTTCTTCTTCACTGGGAGTATTTCTCCGTTATATATCCATACTTTAACCCCTGTTTTTCCAAAAGTTGTATGAGCTTCTGCAAACCCGTAGTCTATATCTGCTCTTAATGTTTGTAGTGGTATTGTTCCTTCGTGATAGTGTTCTGTTCTTGCCATTTCTGCTCCACCTAGACGCCCTGAAACAGATGTTTTAATACCTTTTATTCCTGATTTTAATGCTCTTTGCATAGCTTGCTTCATTGCTTTACGAAAAGATACACGATTTTCGAGTTCGCTAGCTATTTTTTCAGCTACAAGTTGTGCATTTCTTTCTGGTTTCTTTATTTCTAACACGTCAACAAGTACCTTGTTTTCTGATAATTTTTGTATATCGCTTTGTATTTTATCTACTCCCGAACCTTTCTTACCTATTAAGATACCTGGTCTTGAAGTTTTAATTATTACTTTAGCTCTTTTTGAAGTTCTTTCTATCTGTATGTCAGCTATTCCTGCTTGATAGTAATTGCTTTTTACAAACTTTCTTATTTTGTTATCTTCTAGCAAAAGCTCAGCAAAATCTTTTTCTGCATACCAAGTTGAACTCCATCCTTTATTAATTCCAACTCTTAACCCATGTGGATTTACTTTTTGTCCCATGTTCTACCTCCTATCTACTATTAAGTGCAATAGTTATATGACTTGTTTTCATTACTCTTGCCTCAGCTTGACCCTTAGATCTTGCTGCGATTCTCTTCATTTTTGGTCCTTGATTTGCAGTAGCCATCTCAATAAATAATTTACTTGGATCCATTCCCATGTTGTTTTCAGCATTTGCTACAGCAGATCTTACAACTTTTTCTATAACAGTTGACGATTTACTTGTAGTGTATATTAGTATCCCTAATGCTTCCTTAATATCTTTTCCCCTTATAAGATCTAAAAGATATTTAGCTTTCATATGTGATATTCTTGCATACCTAGCATGAGCCATTGGCTTTCTACTTTGTCTTTCTAGTTCATTTCTTTCTTTCTTTATCTGAGATCTATGTCCTTTAGCCATCTATATCCCTCCTATCTTATTTTTTAACAGATGATTTTTTTTCAGATTCTTTGCCTCTTCCATGTCCTCTATATGTTCTTGTTTGAGCAAATTCTCCTAACTTATGTCCAACCATATCTTCTGTTATATATACTGGAACATGTTTTCTACCATCATGTATCCCCAACGTATGTCCAACCATTTGTGGAAATATAGTTGATCTTCTTGACCAAACTTTCAATACTTTTTTATCGTCTTTTTCATTCATTACTTCTATTTTTTTAAGCAATCTTGGATCTGCATAAGGTCCTTTACTTAAAGATCTAGCCATAATTTTACCTCCCTTTCTTAAGTTGAAAGTTGAAAATTGAGAGTTGAAAGTTAAAAAATTATTTTCATTCTCCTATTTCAATTTTCCATTCTATTTAGCGTTTCTTTTTCTTACGATATATTTATTTGACGCTTTGTTTTTCTTTCTTGTCTTAAGTCCTAATGCTGGTTTACCCCAAGGTGTAACCGGTGCTTTTTTACCTATACCAGTTTTTCCTTCTCCACCACCGTGAGGGTGATCGTTAGGGTTCATTACTGATCCACGAACAGTTGGTCTTATTCCCATATGTCTTTTTCTACCTGCATTACCTATATTGATTAGTTCTTGTTCAATATTTCCTACTTGACCAATAGTCGCCTTACAATTAATAGGTATCAGTCTCATTTCGTTTGATGGCAATTTTAGTGTTGCAAATTTTTCATCTTTTGCCATTAATTGAGCTTCCATACCTGCTGCACGAGCAATTTGAGCTCCTTTTCCTGGTATCATTTCTATATTATGTACCATAGAACCTACTGGTATTGCTGAAATAGGTAGGCAGTTACCTAATTTGATTTCTGCATCTTTCCCATTCATTAAAGTTTCTCCTACCTTTAAGCCTTTTGGAGCTATAATATATCTTTTTTCCCCATCTGCATATGTTAACAATGCTATGTTGGCTGTACGGTTCGGATCATATTCTATACCTACTACTTTTGCTGGTATATAATCTTTATCTCTTTTAAAATCTATAATTCTATACTTTCTTAGTTCTCCGCCGCCTCTGTGTCTAACAGTTATTTTCCCTTGTGCATTTCTTCCTGCATTCTTTTTAATTGGTGCAAGTAATGATTTTTCTGGAATTGTTTTTGTTATTTCCGAAAAATCAGAAGCTGTCATGTTTCTTCTTGACGGTGTATATGGATTGTATTTTCTGATACCCACGTTTTTTTCCTCCTTTTATTAAGTTGAGAGTTGAAATATTCTTCTGTAATTTCTAAACCCTACACTTTTTTATTTCGCAAATAATTCAATGTCCTTGCTGTCTTGTGTTAATGTTACTATCGCTTTCTTCTTTTTACTTGTTTTTCCTTGTGTGTTCCCTCTTCTTTTTGTTTTTCCATCAGTTAATGAAGTTGTAATTGCCTTTACTTTAACACCTACAAACATTTTTTCAACCGCTTCTTTTACTTGAGTTTTAGTTGATAGTGGATTAACTAGAAAAGTATATTTTCTTATTTCTATTTCTTCTCTTTGCACTTTTCCTGTTTTATCTTTAACAGCTTTCAAAACTTTTTTACCACTTTCTTCAACTAATTGTTTTTTTACTTTTTGCACTTGAACATTCATGTTTTTCATAGAAGCTTCTGTTATCACAGGTTTTAAAATGACATCATAATATTTTAAATCAGCCATTATGCGTACACCTCCTGCATGTTTTCTATTGCTCTTCTTGTTACTATAAAGTTATCATACTTCATTATGTCATAAACATTTAATGTGTTTACCCCTGATGTTTTTATACCTGGTATGTTTCTCGCTGATAAAATTACATTTCTTGTGTGTTTATCATCTCCATCATCAAGTACTAATACTGCTTTTTTAATTTTAAAGTTATTTAAGATTATTTGCATTTCTTTTGTTCTTATACTATCCATTTTTATTTCTGATATAACTATAAGCTTATTTTGTAATACTCTTGAAGTTAAAGCAGATTTTAATGCTAATCTCTTTTCTTTTTTGTTTAATGTATAGGAAAAATCTCTTGGTTTCGGTGCAAATACTATGCCCCCACCTTTCCATTGTGGTGAACGTATAGAACCTTGTCTTGCTCTACCTGTTCCTTTTTGCTTCCATGGTTTTCTTCCTCCACCTCTAACTTCTGCGCGAGTTAGGGTGCTTTTTGTTCCTTGTCTCAAGTTCGCAAGTTGATTTACAACAACTTCATGAACTAATGTTTCATTTATTTCAACACCGAATATTGCTTCATTAAGCTCTATCTCGCCTATTTGTTCGGCTTGTGTGTTATAAACTCCTACTTTTACCATTCTTTTTTCCTCCAATCACAATATATCATATATTGTATACTTCTCTCTATTTTTTAATATTTGTTCATTATTACTATGCTTTTATCGCATCTTTTAAAGTTACAATAGAATTTACTGCTCCTGGAACTGCACCTTTTATTAATATTACATTCCTTTCCATGTCAACTCTAACTACTTCTAACGATTGAACAGTAATAGTAACGCTTCCCATATGTCCAGGTAGCTTTTTACCTTTTCTAACTCTTCCTGGGCTTGTATTAGCTCCCATAGAACCAGATACTCTATGCGATTTAGAACCATGTGTCATAGGCCCTCTATGTTGATTATGCCTTTTTATAGATCCTTGAAACCCTTTACCTTTTGAAGTTCCCGTTACATCAACTATATCTCCCTCAGAAAATATATCTGCTTTAATTTCAGAACCCACTTTATATAAAGCTGCATTATCTATTCTAAATTCGCTTAAGTGTTTTTTGAAATTTTCTTCTGTCAGTCCTGACTTTTCTAAGTGTCCTTTTAAAGGCTTTGTTACTTTACGTGCTTTAACTGCTCCAAATCCAACTTGTACGGCACTATATCCATCTTTTTCTTCTGTTTTCACTTGTGTTATCACACATGGTCCTGCTTCAAGTACTGTTACAGGTATTTGCATTCCTTGTTCATTAAACACTTGTGTCATACCCAATTTCTTAGCCATTATAGCCTTTTTCATTATGTTCCCTCCTTCATTCATTCTAAAAATATTTTAATAGTTTTCTACAATACTGCTTTACGTTTTATTATTTTACATCAACTTTTATATCTACACCTGCTGGCAAGTCAAGATTCATTAATGCATCTACTGTTTGTTGTGATGGACCCAAGATATCTATCAATCTCTTATGCGTCCTCATTTCAAACTGTTCTCTAGAATCCTTATATTTGTGAACCGCTCTAATGATTGTCACTACCTCTCTTCTTGTAGGTAATGGTATCGGACCACTTACTTGTGCACCTGTTTTTTTAGCAGTTGCAATTATTTTTTGAGCTGATTGATCAATTAGTTTATGATCATATGCTTTTAAATTGATTCTAATTTTTTGGTTTGCCATAAAAAAAGAGCCTCCTTTTCGTATTAAAATTTCATACGACAGTGGTTCCCTGTACACTTATCCGTGTGTGTCGTATATATAACAAATAAGCTATTACTTATTTTATACTATCCACGTTTGTACAGTGAGCTTGTCGTCCGTTTCGTGAACTGGACATCGTTCTGCGTGAAAACCCACCTTCGGTGGCAACCTCTCGCTTCATTACTCTTGCGTCACATGTTTCATATTTTACCACAGGTTTCCAAAAAATGCAAGTGCTTTTTGATTTTTTTTTATTTTTCTTATATTACTATTTACATTTAAATAAATTTGTGATATTCTTTTTAAAGAATTTGTATGCAGGGAGGTGTGTTTAATGAAAAAATTATTAGTTCTAGCATTTGTTGCTGTGTTATCAGTATCTGTATTATTCGGATGCGCTAAAACTGAAGCTCCAGAAGTTACTACTCCAGAAGTTAGTACAACAGAAGTTAATACAACAGAAGAAACTCCTGTTACTACTGAAGAAACTGAAGTTACTGAAGATAAAGTTGCTGATGTTACTGATGTTAAAGTAACTGATGTTACTGAAGATAAAGTTACTGAAGATAAAGTAGCTACAGAAGAAACTACTAAAACAACAGTTAGATAATTTTATTAATTGTTATTCTTCAAAATCCAATAAATTATAAACGATATAAAAACTAGACAATCTTGTCTAGTTTTTTTGTTTATGCCTTTGCTTTTGGATTAAATATTAATGCAATTAGATATCCAAATACTATAACTGCACTTATTCCCGCTGCTGTTGCTTTTAATCCACCTGTAAGAACTCCCATAAATCCCACCGTGTTTACTTCCTCTATTACACCTTTAGCAAGTGCGTATCCAAATCCAGGTAACGGAACTGTTGCCCCTGCACCCGCAAAATCTACAATAGGCTCATATATACCAAGTGCAGTTAAAATTACTCCCAGTGTTACAAATAAAACCAATATCCTTGCTGGCATTAACTGTGTTTTATCTAATAGAATTTGTCCTATGACACAAATTATTCCCCCAACTATAAATGCATTTACATAATCCATAATAAAACCTCCGGTTTTCAAAGTACAAAATACAAATAACAAAGTACAAAATTAATAACTCCTTGCCTTTTATTATTGTTCTTTGTACTCTGTACTTTGTTATCTGTACTTTGTTCTCTAGTTTTCAATCGCTACCGCATGCGCTATGCCTGGTATTGATTCTCCTTGTTGAAGTGATACCTGACTGAGCATTGCTCCAGTGGCTACAAATAATACTTTTTTCCATTTTCCTTTTCCGATTTCACTAAAAATATATCCCGCAAGTGTGACTGCACCACAACCGCAACCACTTCCCCCAGAATGTGTGTCTTGTTTGTCTGGCTCGTATATTTCTATTCCACAATCCATATATTTGCTTGATATATCATAATTATACTGTTTTAGTATTTCTAGTACGAGGTCTTTACCCACCTTACCTAAATCTCCTGTTATAATCAAATCATAATAATTTTCATCTCTTTCTGTATCTATAAAGTGGTTTATTATCGTATCTGCTGCTGCTGGTGCCATTACAGCCCCCATATTCATTGCATCCTTTATGTTAAAATCTACTATTTTCCCCGTTGTTACATATGTTATCTTAGGTCCTTCCCCCGATTCTGCTAAAAATATAGCTCCACTTCCTGTTACTGTCCATGTTGAAGTAAGCGGTCTTTGTCCTCCTAATTCTAGAGGTGACCTAAACTGCTTTTCAGCACAGCAGAAATGGCTTGAAGTACACGCAATTACGTAGTCAGCAAAACCTCCTTCTACTATTATGGCTGCTATACTTAGACTTTCTGCCATTGTAGAACACGCCCCGTACACGCCTAGGAAAGGTATTTTAAAATTTCTTATCCCGAATGTGCTTGCTGAAAGTTGATTTAACAAATCTCCACTTACTATATATTTTACATCATCTATAGTTTTGTTTGCTTTCTCTATAACTTTATCTAATGCCTTTTCTATTAATTTACTTTCTGCTTTTTCCCACGTGTTTTCTCCATAGAGCTCATCTTCTATTATTGTATCAAAATATGTTGCTAATGGTCCTTCCCCTTCCCTGGGCCCTACTATAGATGAAGTTGCTATAATCACAGGGGGATTATCAAATCGTATAGTTTGTTTACCTAAATGTTTGTTCAAATTATTACACACTCCTATGCTTTGTAAATTTGTACTTAGTTTTTAGGGGTCGGTTCCTTATTTTTAGGAACCGTCCTCTTTAATTCTTACTTGAAAAAGTAATAGATTATTCCCACAGCAACTGAACTTATTACTCCGTATACTATTACAGGACCTGCTACGGTGAACATTCTTGCTCCCATTCCTAATATATAACCTTCTTTCTTATATTCCATAGCAGGTGCGACAACAGAATTGGAGAAACCTGTAATTGGTACTATAGATCCCGCTCCCGCATATTTACCTATATTATCATATAAATTAAGACCAGTAAGTAATGCACCTATAAATATAAGTATTACTGTTGTAATCATGGCTGCATCATCTTTTCCATATCCATATGTTTTTAGAACATCTGTAATTACCTGTCCTATCACACATATAGTCCCACCTACAAAAAAGGCCCACATACAATTTACTCCCATATTACTACTTGGCGATGCTCTTTCTACCATCTCTTTATAATTTTGTTTTATCTGTTTTGCTTTATCCATTTTAAACCTCCGGTTTTCATCATTTCATGACCGTCCAATAAATTATCGAACCTACCATCTTTCCTAATGCTATGCTAATAACGACATATACAATTCCTGTTCTAAGCCTTATCCTTTCCTTTATAACTGGTAGAACATTTATTATCTCAACTAACGATATTGCAACTATTCCAACAAATATTCCAGAAAAGAATCCCGTGACTCCTAACCACATCTCATTTATACTAAGATTTATATCAATTATCATAGCCAATGTTCCCGTTATTATTCCTATAAAAATTATGTTTTGATATAAATCACTGTACTTCTTAGTCCCCGTTACATTCATCATTTTTGTTATTACCCCAATTGATATTATAAATGCAGTTACCGCAAGCCCTATTGCCATCCCTGCACCAAGCCCTATTAATATCATAATAATCTCTTTCATAATCATCCTATATTCCTTTTCTTAATTTTTTCCACTGTGCATTTATAGAGTTCATCTTGGTACTTATCTATTTCTACCTCAAGAGGCGTTGGAGAATTCTCAAATTTTAGCCAAAAATGATTGAAAAATACTATAATTCCTACTGCAAGACCTATAGAATATGGAATTTGTATAATATACGGTTTATCTATGCTATTTCCCGTAAACATTTTGTATATCTTTTGATGTACTTCAGGCATAGCGACATCTGTATGAAATGTCATTATTGCTACGCTAGCTCCGAAAAATATTATCAAGCAAACAAACGCAACCTTTATGAATTCCCACATACTAGATGGTTTTTTTTCTCCATTAAGATACTCTATTACAATATCCTTTTCCCCTATACTCTCTATATCAACTTCTGGATGAACATTTCTTATTTTTTTTATAACATCTACAATGTCAACTGAGTGTAAAGACTTTTTCTGTTTACCTATCTCATATATATTGATCTCCTCAATTTCTCTTTTCAACACCTCATCTGCTATGACCTTTGCAATATCTGATATTTTTACGTTTGTATCACTAGTTATACTCACCTTCTTTTCTAGCTTTATATATACTTTATTATTTGATATAGAAATCACCTCATCTCTGCTTTTTTAATTTTATTTTTCCATTTTTTTCAGATTCTATACAAAAAAGAAGCATGCAATGCAAACTTCTCATTCTTCTAAATCATTTCTCATCTTCTCTATCGCACGTTTTTCTATTCTTGAAATCTGTACTTGTGTCTTATGTAAAATTTCGGCAACCTCATCTTGCTTTTTATCTCCATAATATCTAAGAATAACTACTTGTTGTTCTTCTTTATCTAGTTTGTTCAGTTCTTGGTCTATGAATACCTTATTTTCCACATCTTCACTTTCATGTTTAGGACTTTCTATTTTATCTATTAGCATGATATTAGCTCCATCAGAACTATATATGTTGTCATATAGGTACTCCATTCTTGTATTTTCTTTTACTTCTAATGCCGATGTTATTTCTTTTTCGGACACTCCTATATTACCTGCAAGCTCCGATATTTTTGGTTCTCTGTTGTATAAACTTTTCAGTTTTTCTCTTTCTCTTTTTATTTTTATATATATTTCTTTATCATGTCTACTTACTTTTACTGGGCTATCGTCCCTTAAGAAAAGTTTTATTTCAGATAGTATTAATATATACGCATATGTCGAAAATTTGGCATTGTAGTTTGCTTTAAAATTTTGAATAGCCTTTATAAGTCCTATGCATCCTATCTGAAACAAGTCATCTTTTTCATAACTACTTGTATGAATTCTTCGTACTATACTCCACACTAATTGTAGGTTTTCCTTAACTATAGCTTCTTTTGAATCTTTATCGCCACTTTGGGCTTTATATATTAGTTCTAGTATATCAACCACCATAGTTATTCTTCTATCTTTTTTATCATTTTTACTATAGTTCCTGCGCCTACTTTTGACTCTATCATTATTTCATCCATAAAACTTTGCATTATCGTAAAACCCATGCCAGCTCTCTCAAGCTCAGGTTTTGAAGTATATGCTGGCTCTATTGCCTTCTCTATATTTTCAATTCCAACTCCTTTATCCTCTACCGTTATATGTACTTCGTTATCTTTTATTCCACATCTTACGTATATAAAATCCTCCTTATCCTCATATGCATATATAACAGCATTCGTAACTGCTTCTGATACAGCCGTTTTTATTTCTGTAATAACTGTTACAGTAGGGTCAATCTGGGATACAAAAGCAGCAACTGTCGCTCTAGCAAAACTTTCATTCTCTGACTTATTTAAAAACTGTAACCTCATTTCATTATCAAACTTTGCAATTTCCATAATAAATTACTCCTCTCTTAGGTACCGGATATCAGTCTTTACACTACATCCATTGCTTCACTTAAAGTATCATATTTCTTTGCTACACTATATACTCCTGATATTCTAAATATATCGTCCAAATTTTCTCTAACATTTACAAGAAAAACTCCCCCATCCTTATCTTCAACCTTTCTATATCTACCCAGTATCATACCTATACCTGAACTATCCATAAATTCTACATTTGTAAAATCAAATATGACATTTTTTATGTCGTCACTCTCTATTACATCATCAATTTCTCCTCTCAAAGTCTTACTTTCATGATGATCAATCTCTCCCATAAATTTAACTAACATATTCTTGCCTACACACTTATAAACCAAACTCATTTCTCTTCCTCCCGTTGTTTTAAAATACAAAGCACAAAGAACAGAATACAAATTAATACCTTTATTATTTGAACTTTGTTAATTGTACTATATCACATTTGTATTGTAGAAAAACATAAAAAAGCAGAACTTTTCACAGTTCTGCTATCTCACCAATATGGTAAGTTCTTTTTCCATTATTTCCTCACTAACAATCATATCATATCGTATACATATATCATAATCATACCCCTGTTGATTTACCTTTAATTCTTTCGTAAGTATCGACATATCCATTGACCCACAAGGTGTTTGATACTTAAACTCGTGCTTCTCTTTTTCTTTAAATATCATGTTTGTAGGTGGATTTGTATATTTAGTCAGATATATAGAATCTTTTTCTATCTTCATATAGTTCCTTACATTATCATCATCTAAATACTCTAGATACTCAGATTCGTTCTTTTTAATATATTTCCCTGTTGTTTTTAACTCTATTGTTTGTCCATCACTAGTGCCTTTAACTTCTATTTTTACAGCTCGTTCAACCATAATTTTACCTTCCACCTCCCATTTTTTCTTTTATTTCTGCATTCTTGCTTTTTAAAATCGGGGATTATGTCGCTCTGATTGACTCTAGTTACTCCAATTTCACTATTTCTCTTCCTAAAAATAAAGCTCCTTCAAATAAAATTGCCCATCGTGGGCAGTTTTATTTGAAGTCCGTTGCACTCTTCGAGTATAATTCAACTAAACTTTGAAAATACCAAAGCTAAGTTTCCATTTATCGGGTACAACACTAATTCCGCGGCTCTTCTCTTCCTATATTATTGCACTCTCTTTATTCCCAAGTTATCGTATTTGCTTCTCCCTCACTAGTTCCGCTCGCTCCATCTAGTGTCATCCCCGACGGACTTAAAAACAAAGCGGGGCGAACTCCGTTGATACCGTAATAGGCGCTGTCGTTGTTCACCGCGGCATCCGCGAACACGCTCCGGACGCTGCACGAATTAGACACACAATCCCTTAGCCAATAACGCCAATACTGCGTCAATGGTGTTGGCTCACTTGTATAGTTACTTTGCGTTACTGCTTCACTTGTTACATATGCTTTTGTCCATGCTACTCCATCTCCCAGTGCCCCATTGCTATATACATAATCGTTTAGTTCCTTTATTCCTAGTAAAAATACACTTTCTGTTGTGTCTTTATAGTTTGCACTTGCATAGTTTGCTACTGCTGCACTTGCATTTGTTGCTGTATATGTATGACTTTCTGTTCCTCCTGTTTTTGCGGCTGTTGCTGCATCTGTATCTGCTAGTATTGTTTTATGGGTTACAGGCATTATTTTACTTCTTTCTGTTACATTAAAGTTTCCATCTGCCAAAAAGCCTTTTTCTGCATCATATGAATTCCAACTATCATATACTCTTGCTGCAGTTGGCGAAAAGTATCCAAGCCAATCTACTACTCCACTCGTTGCACTACTGTTTAGCCATGCTTTTAGGTTGCTTTTATCCCAGTAGTTACTTCCGTATAATCCTCTATTTGCATCTCCTCCTGCTTCTGTTATTAGGTTTTCTCCTATTGCGTCAAATGCTTTTAGGCTTATTATTTTATCGCTAAATAACATGAGGTCTCCCACATGTAATCCACAGCCTGGATTTGCATCTAGGTATGCTGCGTCTACTTTGTTTATTACTCTCCATACTATATCTGCATTGTTATATGTACCGAATTTTAGGTAGTTTCCTACTGGTACATTCGCTACTACTGGTGGCTCTGGTTCTCCTCCACTTGCTATTCCTGTCACTTCTACTAGTGGCTGATTTACTGTTGCTATTCCTGTTGCTGATGAAACTACTACTTTATATTGCTTTTCTGGATCCGTTGGATATATCGGATTTGCGGGTAGCTCTTTTATATATCCTCCCGCTATCATTTCTGGTATACAGTCTGTATCATCTACTATACTATCTTGTGCTAATAGGTAGCTCTGTGCCTGTTGTTGCAGCATTCGCACATTTGCATTATGTGCTATCTGTTTCGCTGTTTCACTCTTATTCATGAATATCGGTATTGCTATTGTTGCTAGTGCTGCTAGTATTACCAGTCGAGTAACGCAGAGGAGCC
>DMOI01000064.1 GCA_003452395.1 Clostridiales bacterium | reverse complement strand
ATTCATAACCACATCCTACGCACAACCAGTATACTACATAGTATCAGGAAACTCTATGTACCCTACATATAAGGATGGGGACGTAATTAGAGTAGAAAAACAAGAAAGCTACAATGATGGTGACACTGTAGTAGCTGATGTTGGTGGTAAGAAAGTAATAAAGAGGATAAATGGTGATGTGTTAGAAGGGGATAACAAACAAGCTACAGCAAGATATAATCTTAAATCTGCAGATATACTAGGAAAGGCTGAGTATAATACGGATAAACTTACAAATGAAGAAAAGGCTGAGTTTGATAAGGTGTTTGCGAGTGGAGTGGCGATGATATCCGCAGGAAGTTCCACTACAATGATATTAAAAAGTGATGGAACGGTATATGCGTGGGGGGGGGCATATTTGGGGAATGATACAGCGTTAAGTAGTAAGACACCAGTACAGGTAGTGGGAGTGGGAGGAGGTGGATATCTGACAGGAATAAGTCAAATATCAGTAGGATCTAGCTATGCAATAGCATTAAAGAGTGATGGAACAGTATATGCATGGGGGTTTAATGGTAATGGTCAATTAGGCGATAATACAATAATACTAAAAATGGTCCCAGTACAGGTAAAAGGAGTGGGAGGTAGTGGCTATCTAACAGGAATAAGTCAAATATCAGCATCAAGTCAAACTGTGGTGGCATTAAAAAGTGATGGGACAGTATATACATGGGGATATAATGCTCAAGGTCAGCTAGGTATAGGTGTAGATAGTGGAACAATATTATATAAATCTACTCCAGTACAGGTAAAAGGAGTAGGAGGTAGTGGATACCTAACAGGAGTAAGTCAGGTATCCGCAGGGAGCGACCATATAATGGCACTAAAAAGTGATGGAACAGTATATGCATGGGGAAGAGATGATTATGGTCAACTAGGTGACGGTACAAATGTGGTATATAGGACTACTCCGGTACAGGCAAAAGGAGTGGGAGGTATTGGATACCTAACAGGAGTAAGTCAAATATCTGTTGGATGGTATCATTCAGTAGCACTAAAAAGTGATGGAACAGTATACGGGTGGGGGGCTAGCTATTTAGGTAATAATACAACTGTGGGTAGTACTACTCCCGTGCAAGCATTTGGAGTAGGAGGTAGTGGATACCTAACAGGGATAAGTCAAATATCCGCAGGAGGTATGCATACAATAGCATTAAAAAGTGATGGAACAGTATATTCATGGGGATGGAATAATGACTATGGTCAAATAGGGGATAATACAACAATTGCAAGGACTGTTCCAGTACAAGTATTGGGGGTAGGAGGTAGTGGCTTTTTAACAGGAGTCAGTCAGATATCAGGAGGAGATTTCTATACAGTAGCATTAAAAAGTGATGGAACAGTATATATATGGGGGGCTAATAATTCAGGTCAAATCGGTGATAATACGACAACAAATAGCTATATTCCAGTGCAAACACTAGGAGTTGGGGGTGTAGGAAATTTTAATCTTGAAGACACAATATCACCAGGAGTGACGATTACAGCAAATACAACAGATACGACAAATGCGTCTAGCATAACTTACACATTTAATTTCGCAGAAGGTGTGTCTGGATTTGAAATTACTGATGTATCTGTAATAAATGGAACAACTGGAACGTTTAGCGGAAGTGGAAGTGTATACGAATTAGATGTAACTAATAGCGGTAGTTGTACTCAAACAGTAACAGTAAACGCAGGAGTTTGTATAGACGGCTCAGGAAATAGTAATACTGTTGGTACTAAAATAATAACGGTAGATACCACACCACCAGCTAATCCAACATTCGAGGTAAATCCATCAACTAAAACAACTGGCAACGTAACAGTAACCATAAACTACCCAGGAGATGCAACTACGAAAAAATATCAAATAACAGACACAGGAACGTGGTTGGACTATACAATACCACTAACAATACCTGACAACTGTACAATTTACACAAAATGTGCCGATGCATCAAACAATGAAAATACATCAGCAAGCCTAAGCATAGAAAACATCGACAGAGATCCACCGGATGCCCCAACAGTAAATCCAGCTACAGGAACGTATAACCTCGCACAAACTGTAATAGTAACAAACACATCAATAGATGTAGTGGAAACATACTATACCACAGATGGGTCAGACCCAGACAAAATAGGTGGCACGAGCACAGAAGTGACAGGTGGGACGATATTGGTAGACGGAAATGATGGGCAAGTAATAACTCTAAAACTGGTAAGCTATGATGGAATAAACAAAGGAGCAATAGCAACATATGAATACACCTTCAACAAAACAGGACCAATAATAACACCAAGCATAACTGGCAGGGCCAAAGACCCGAGTAACATAAATGTAACCATAACAATAACCTCGGATAATCTAGAAAGCTGGGCATACCAGTGGGACACAGACACAACCCCAGATGCCGGAAACTGGACAACAGGAACAATCCCAACTCCACAAGCTATAGACCCGCAAGCAGCCGACGGAACATGGTACCTACACGTAAGAGCCGAGGACGAGGATGAAAATATAGTTACACAAACCTACGGCTCATATAAAAAAGGAACAGTAACCCCAAGTGAAGGCTACGCAGGAGACACGTACGCAGACGAAAGAAAACACTTTAAATACTACATAGGTCTCGATGCAAACAACATAGGACGAGTAATGCTAGTAGCACCAAAGGATGCAGGAGGAGTAAAGACAATATTCACAAAGAACGATATACTAGACTCGGTAACACATAGGTTTAAAGTGGGTGGAGTTTACTTCATAGATAGAGAAGGGAAAATACGGGAGTACGATTAATATACGAGTTTAAAATGCAAGATTAGAAAATATGGTAAGTCTTATATTTTGCAATGACATGTATGGTGTTCATTGCTTGTCTGATGTCAAAATAGCAACCATTTTTTCAATTTACCTGTTTTTAAATTAATTATATAATTTTACCAAACTACTTGAAAAAACTGCTAATTTAATGTATACTACGGGTATAAACAAAAACTAATCACATATTGCATTATGAAGGGGGATATTTATGAATTACATGATATCAGGGAAAAACATAGAAGTTACAGAAGCACTAAAACAAAAGATTATGGATAAGCTAAATAGGTTATCTAAATTTTTAAATGATGACACACATGTTCATGTTACGTTAAGTGTTCAAAAGTTACAACAAATAATAGAAATAACAATACCTATTAAAGGTACAATACTCCGAACAGAAGTAGAAGAGCATGATATGTATGCAGCCATAGACAAGGCTATAGATATTTTAGAAAAACAAGTGGTAAAGTATAGAAGTAAATTAAAAGATAAACATAAACATGATAACTCATTTAAAGAAGAATTCCTTAAAGAATTGCATAATATTGAACATGATGAAGAAGTACATAATGAATTAAAAATAGCAAAAATAAAGACATTTGATGTAAAACCTATGGCAAGAGAAGAAGCTATAATGCAAATGGATCTATTAGGTCACGATTTCTTTGTATTTAGGGATATGGATAATGAAAGAATAAATATTATATATAAGAGAAAAGGCGGAACATATGGGCTTATAGACCCTGAATATTAATTTGATATAGGTAAAGAACGCAAATATAGTATTTTTAAAGCACATATTGACAAAAGGACAAATAAATGATAATATTTTTACATTATCATTTATTTGCTTTAAATTAGATAAGAACTCGATATGTTGTTGGTCTTAGATGTAAAGCATGAGATGATTCCACACCATAGGGGTGGCAAATATGCAAAAAGAATACATACTATATATTTTTTTAATATTAACACCTTTCCTGGAAGGACTGTATTTTGAATACAGTTTTTGTATTTCAAATGTGTTTTTACTGATTTATTTAATATATCTAGTACTTAAAAATAAGAAATTATATTATAGTAAAAATGTAGATTTCTTTGTTCTATTAAGCATTGTAGTTATTTATATATTTTCATATGCTGTTGCCATAGATAAAGGGATGAATGTTTATGGTATAATTAAAGCATTAGAGCCGTTTCTATTTTATATGGTATTACTCCAACTTGATGTGAATAATAAAGAATTCGTAAGAGTAATCACTATATCAGCAGTGATACTCGTTATTTTAAGCATTTTGGCATTGTATCAAAATGTATTTGCTGATATAGTTATAGAAAACAATAGATTGGGTGGATTTTTTGGGTATGCAAATACATATGCATTATATATGCTGATGGCATTTATAATAATGCAAGAAGTCAAATTAAATATTTATGTTAAAGTATTAACAAGTGCATTAATACTCGCGACGCTTATGCTTACATATAGTAGAAGTGTAATAATTATAGGGAGTATAGTGATTATATATATATTTATAAAAGAAAATAATACAATAAGAAAGTCTCTTGTGATATCTACTTTTCTTACTTTTGTGTTATATCTAATAATTGTAAAAACTTCGTTTCTTCATGGTGAGAGTAGTAGGTTAAGTCAGATAAGCATGCAATCTACAGAATTACAAGCAAGGTTTTTATATTACTATGATGCGTTAGGTATAATTTTAAAAAATATATGGGGACTTGGATATGATGGGTATTATTATATAGAGGGCGCCTACCAAACGGGAATATATAAAGTAAGGTTAGTGCATAATTCTATTTTGCAAGTTGCATTAGAGATAGGGATTATAGGGGTAATAGCATATCTGGTTATGGGAATAAATAGTATATTAAAAAGAATAAAACGCTTGAAACATGAGAATTTTGATTATTTAGACCTTGCATTGATTATAATATTAGCTCATTCTTTGTTTGATTTTGATTTATCATTTGGCGTTTTGATTAATATAATTGTTATGATTATATATTTAAAAAACAGATCATCTAGTGATAAAGATTGTTTTCTATTACTAGGGAGTGATATAGGGCGAGACAATCTGTTTTTTAAAACGACAAAGGCAGGAATTCTAGTTATTGTAAGTTGTATAGTTTTGATTATGGTTAATATATTCCTTGGAGTTTCGGCAGTAGCAATGCATACGGGAGAATATGATTTAGCAATAAGTTGCTATGCTTTTAATACTGAAGCGTATGTTAAAAAAGCTGATCATTACATGCAATTAGGTGATATAGAGAAGGCAAAAGAATATATAGTTTATGCAAAAAATTTAAATAGCAGAAACATAGATATATTGAAAATTGAAAGAGATATAAAAATATTTGATGGAGAACTGAAAGAGGCTTTGAAAATTCAAGAAAGTATTGTAGAATTAGACAGAATAAATATAATAGAGATAGAAAAATACTCTAATTTACTACTTGAAATAATTAAGAAAGAGAGTTATAATAAAGAAAAGGAAATTTACAAAGAAAAAATGAAGAATATTAGAGAATATATTTATAAAGCTAATGCAAGTATTTCAGAACTTGCATATAAGCAAAAGAGAGTACCTGTTTTTCTTATGACTAAAACTCTATTAGAAAACGAAGAGGATGCTCTAAAACATTAAAGAGGTGTTTACTTATGGATTTTAGAATAAAAGAAACTGGTATAGAGGATGTAAAACCAAAAGGAAAATATAGTGATACTATGAAATTAATTATGGTTACAGCAGGGCTAGGACTGGTAGTATTTGCAGTTATGTTTGCCATTGTATTTTCTATATTTAGTAATAAAGAGAGTAGCGACAAGTATAAGTATAATCAAAATGAAGAAATTAGCGTGAAAACTGAGAGTGGCAAAAAGACGAGCATACTAGCATTGATTCAAAAAATAAATGTAACTAGTGGTGAAATAGAAGTAACTAATCTAGATAACTCAAGCGAAGCGGATGTTAGTCTAAAGATTATGGGATATACAGAAATAAAAGATGAGTACGGAGAGTTAATGGTTATTGGTGAAGTAGAGTTAGGTGATATAGCAGAGTTAACTTATGGTGATGAAAGTAAAAAAATAGATGAAATAAAGCTTAGCGGTAAAGTTTGGGAAGTCAAGAATGTTCAAGATATAGAAATAGACCAAGACAAAAAGACAATTACTGCAAAAGAAAAGACCTATAATTATAATAATAAATTAATAAAATCATATAAAGGGGAAAAAATAGTATTTGATGATTTGAAAAAAGATGCTATTGTATCTTTAAAGGGTTATAAAGATACTGTTTGGTTCATAAAAGTTGAAAAATACTATGGATACTTGACCTTTTCAAATTTTGAACAATATATTGGTGCAGATATAGAAATAGATACAAATATATTTAAGAAAGTAGAAGTAGAAAATAATATTGTTCTCTCACCTGGCGAGCATAAGGTTATTATAAAGCGTGAGGATATTGAGAGTCAAATAAAGTATATAATAATAAAAGAAAAGGAAAAAACTACCGTTGATTTTGGTGATATAGAACTAAAACGTGGTACGTTAAACTTTAATATTAGTGAAGATGGTTACAACGTAAATATTGTAAATGATATAACAAATTATAATATTGATTTTTCGGGAACGCAGATAGAGGTTCCATATGGAGAATATATTATAACTATTACCAAAAAAGGTTATAAAACAATTGTAAAAACGATAGTAATAAAAAATCAAACAACAAATTTCAAGGCAGTTATACAAAAGATAGGAGAAAGTGTAAAACCAGGAGAAAGTGCAAAGCAGGGAGATAGTGCGAAAATCAAAATAGATGCGAACATACAAAATTCAGAAGTATACATTGATGATAAATATATAGGGATTGTACCTATAAATACAAACCTTTCTTACGGAATGCACAAAATAGCAGTTAGAAAGCAAGGTTATATACCGGTTGTAAGACAGATAACCGTGGATAAGGAAGAGAATTTTCAGTTTACATTAGAGGTAGATGACCCATATTCAAATGGTAATGGGTCAAATACAACAAATGATGTCTATTGAGGTTAGGATATAGGAGAAATTATGAATTTATCAATTACAAAAGAGCAAAGTAATTTTATAAAATTGATAGCAATACTTACAATGTTGATAGACCATATGGGGGTAATCCTATTTCCTGATGTTATAGTTTTTCGGATAATTGGGAGGATAGCATTCCCTCTTTTTGCATACCAAATAGTAGTGGGGTATTTAAACACAAAGAATATTAAAAAATATATGGTGAGACTACTTTTACTGGGAGCTGTATGTCAAATACCATATTATTATGCGATGAATAACTATAATCCGTATAATATACAAAACTTTATATCCGGATTATTTACTGGTTTTGCAACGATAGATGAGCCACTAAACATATTATTTACATTAACAATAGGTTTAATATGCATATATTTAACTGAAAGAAAGCATTATATATCACTAACATTTATACTTACTATTGTTGGAGTTATGAGCTTTAATGGGTCGGACATAGTTGATTATGGAATCTACGGAGTTTTTACAATAATCTTAATGTATACATATATTAAAAACTATAAGTATTTAATTATAAGTTTTCTTCTTTTAAATATTGCAGTAATATATGCAGATATACAGCATCATTACCAGTTTTACTCAATAATGGCGATGATTTTTTTAATAAAGCCTATAAATTTAAAACTCAAAATACCTGGATGGTTCTTCTATTTGTTTTATCCTATGCATATTGCGGTTTTGTATGGGATAAAGATGTGGTTAGTGATGTAAGAAGCGAGTGGCTTTTAGACAAAGAAAATGAATAGAAAAGCTGTATAGACTTGAAATAAACCTATAAGTGAACAAATAAAAAAGCCATTAAAAAACAGCCTTATAATTACAAAACTATAGGGCTGTTTGAATTTATTTCATAAAGGTATCAATAATATTAATCAAATTGTTAATTTGTGGTTTCGATACTTGCTCGTTAGCACCCACTTCTTTACCCTTCTTATACATAGAATCGTTAATTAAAGATGAGAAGATAACGATAGGCACTTCAGATATATGAGATTCGTTTCGTATTTTTGTTATTAAATGATGTCCATCCATTTGAGGCATCTCAATATCTGTAATAATTAAGTCAGGAGTAAGACTTTCAGAATCAGACACATGATTCCATGCCTCTAATCCATTCATGAATTCTGTAGTGTTTACGTATCCGGCTTGATGTAATACATCTATTAACTTAGTACGCAAAAATTCTGAATCTTCCACCACGAAAATTTTCTTTTGTGAACGAATCTCAGATAAAGCACGTTCACTATTTAGTTCCTCAAGTCCAGATTTAGGAGATAGCTCCATTAATATTTTTTCAAAATCAAGTAAAAGAACTATTTTAGATTGCATTCTAATGACTCCGATAACTACACCACCATGAGAATGAGTAATAGCATCTGGTGCTTCAACAGAAGACCAAAATATTCTATGTATTGTAGCTACAGACTCAACATGAAAAGCTGTAAATGTGTTATTAAATTCAGTTATGATTATTTTATCGGTGTCATGATTTTTTGGCTGTGGTAGATGTAGATATGTTGCGAGGTTAATTAAAGGTACGACGTGCTCTCCTCTTAAATCAAAAACACCTTCAAGTGCAGGTTCTGCATTTGGTATTACCGCTACATCTGCATGTTGAATTACCTGATGCACCTTAGCTACATTTATACCAAAATAGCTATTACCAACAGTAAACTCTACTATTTCAAACTCGTTTGTGCCACTTTCAAGTAGTATATCAGACTTAGACATTTTCGTTCCCCCTTTAGGAAATGTATTTTTCTTTTAATAGTATAGCATAATAATATTTTTTTGTCATTACGTTAGGAATATTTTTTAAAAAATATTATATATATATCTAATATAATAAGAGAATTATTTATAATAATGAGGGAGGGTGTGTTTTTCATGGTTAAAAAAATGATAGAGATGGATGAAAATAAAAACATGTATGAAACTCTAAAGTTTTTATTAGAAGATCTGACCAAACAATCAAATGACATAAAAAATGCATATAAACATATGTATGATAACTGCAAAGAATA
Source organism: Clostridiales bacterium (assembly GCA_003452395.1). GTDB lineage: Bacteria > Bacillota > Clostridia > Lachnospirales > UBA12420 > UBA12420. Next base: position 4,200 of record DMOI01000064.1, on the reverse strand, counting down.
CGATAAAGAAATATTTCAGAGAATGTATACAAACGGGGTAAAACATTATAAAATGTTAAAGGAACTGTTAAATACATTATACAAAATGGATTACAATGATGAAAATGAAACAATCAAAAGTTATAAAAAATATGATGCAGAGAAATGTATAATGGATACATATGACATACTTGACGATTACACAAAACTATATACAAATATTGAAGGTAAAGATATTTATAAAGATATGATATTTGAAATAATACAGGACCTTCAAAAAAACATATCAATGTTAAACTTGGTTTATATGGGAGAAGAATAAAAAAAGGTGGATAGTAAATTGTACACTTGAATGGACTTAAGGGTGTGATTATTTGAGATGCTCAAAATAAGCAGAGAAAATTTGATAATATTAGTATTATTAATATTACTAGTAATAGAAGTAATAAATAACGGTTGTTTTAAAGCTAAACAGACATTTACTCACGGACTACCATTGAGTAACAAAGTGATAATTATAGATGCAGGACATGGAGGTAAGGACGAGGGTACCTCCGGGAAACTAAAAAAGACAGAAAAGGTTATAAATCTGGAAGTGACATTAAAACTTCAAAAATATTTAGAGCAGTCGGGTGCATATGTTATATTAACGCGTGCGGATAGCAGTGGTTTACATGATGAAGGGGCAAGAAACAAGAAGATGAGTGATCTTTCTAAAAGAAAAGATATAATAAACAATTCATATGCAGACATTATGTTAAGCATACATCAAAATAATTTTTCCGAAGCTAAATATAATGGGAGTCAAGTATTTTATAAATCAAATTGTGAGGAAAGCAAAAAAATAGCAAAGCACATACAAACGGAAATGAAATATATATTGAATAAAAATAACAATAGAGTTGAGAAAGAGAACAAAGAATATTATTTATTTAAAAACTCAAAAATCCCAAATGTCCTTATTGAATGCGGATTTTTATCTAATCAAAGTGAAGAAATAAAACTAAATGATGATGAATATCAAGAGAATATTGCATGGGCAATATATAAAGGAGTTTTATTATACTATAATAATTTTCAAAAAAAATAAATATATATTAAAATTAACTTGATAAAAACAATAAAAATGCTATAATGAAAGCATAAATACGAATGAGAAAGCAGGTGAATCCACATATATGAAACCAGAAATAATAGCCATTGCATCATCTACAGGTGGACCATCAGCACTTAGGAAAATCTGTGCAAGGCTATCCGAAAAAATAGATGTACCAATAGTAATAGTGCAACATATGCCTAAGGGATTTATTTCATCTTTTGCAGAGTCTCTAAATGTTATATCAAGATTACGCGTAAAAGAGGCTGCGGAAGGGGAAAAACTAGAATCAGGAGTTGTTTACATAGCACCCGGAGGCGTGCATATGATAATAACTAGTGAAAGAAATTATAAGACTGTCAGAATGGAAGAGTCCCAAGCTTTAAATGGAGTCAAACCTGCTGCGGATAGGTTATTTATGTCTATTTCAGATACATACAAAGGGAAAAATATACTTGCTGTAGTCGTAACAGGTATGGGGAAAGATGGAACAATAGGAGTGCAATATATAAAGTCAAACTGCAATTGTTATTGTATAACTGAAAGTAAAAAAACAAGTGTTATATATGGTATGCCCAAAAGTGTGTATGAAGCAGGTTTGTCTGATATGGAAGTCGATCTAGACAAAATAGCAGATGAAATAAATAAAATAGTTGTAGGATGGGGTAGTTAAAGTTGAAAGTTGAAAGTGAATTGAAGTTACCTCCAAGCTAAGCTTGGATGCGTGGACAGTTAACGGGAGTGGGCTCATGGCTAAAGATAAAATATTATATATATGTGGGGAATGTGGGTATGAGTCGAGTAGATGGTTAGGGAAATGCCCCGAATGTAATGGGTGGAGTAGTTTTATAGAGCAAAAAAAGGAAATAAAAAAAGGTTCAAGTTTGAGTAACACAAATGTAAAAAGAAGCGTATCATTAAATATAAATGACATAAAGAAGAAAGATGACTCAAGATATGCAACAAATATAGGTGAACTAGACAGAGTTTTAGGTGGTGGGATAGTAAAAGGATCACTTGTTCTTATTGGGGGGACCCCAGGGATAGGAAAATCAACATTGCTCCTACAATTAAGCCAAAAACTCGGTGAAAAAAATTTAAAGGTACTATATACAACAGGTGAAGAATCAAATCATCAAATAAAAATCAGAGCAGACAGATTAAATGTAAATACAAATAATCTATACATATTAGCGGAAAACGATATAGAAAATATATTGGAGAATGTAGAGAAAATAAGTCCAGATATAGTTATAATAGACTCGATACAAACCATATACAATAGCGAAATAACATCAACACCAGGTAGCGTAAGTCAGGTTAGAGAAGCCACAAATACTTTAATGAGAATGTCTAAGGAAAAAGATATATCAACAGTAATAGTAGGGCATGTAACTAAGGAAGGAATGATAGCAGGACCAAAGGTTCTAGAACATATGGTGGACGCCGTATTATATTTTGAAGGAAATGAAACATCAATATACAGGATAATAAGAACAATTAAGAATAGATTTGGTTCAACAAATGAAATAGGAGTATTTGAGATGACAGCTACAGGTTTAAAAGATGTGAACGATGCCTCTAAGATAATGTTATCAGGCAAACCAGAAAATTCAAGCGGATCTGTAATAACTTGTACTATAGAGGGAACAAGAGCATTATTACTAGAAGTTCAAGCATTAGTAACATATACAAAAATGAATATGCCGAGAAGAACTGCAATAGGAATAGACAATAACCGTTTATCTATGCTAATCGCCATAATAGAAAAGCAGCTTAGTATAAATTTAAGTGAACACGATGTATTCTTAAATATAGTAGGAAATATAAAGATAACAGAAACAGCACTTGATCTAGCAATAATAGTAGCAATTATATCAAGTCAAAAAAACATAGTAGTAAACGATGGAATAGTCATAGTAGGTGAAGTGGGACTCTCAGGAGAAGTAAGAACTATAAATATGATTGAAAAACGCATAATAGAAGCTAAAAAAATGGGCTTTTCTAGTTGTATAATACCGCATGAGAATAAAAAAACCATAAAAGAAGAAAAAATCAAAGATGGAGTGATAGGGATAAAAAATATAAAAGAAATAATGAAATATATAAAATAATTGAATATTTTTCCAAAAAATGCAAAACATAAAAATGGGCGGTGATTATTATGTTTAATATAGGAGATAAAGTATGTCATCCTAAGCATGGAGCAGGAATAATAGAAGACATAGAACAAAAAGAAATTTTTGGTGAAAAACAAGCGTTTTATGTGATACACATACCGTTAAGTAGAATGCAACTCACAGTATCAACAAATAAAGCAGAAGAACTAGGGATAAGAGTAGTAAAAAATGAGAAAGAAATGGAAGGTATGGTAGGCATCTTAAAAGGAGTAACGACATCAATGTCCGAAAACTGGTCGAAAAGATACAAACAAAACATAGAAAAAATAACAAGTGGAGATATACTAGAGGTAGCTCAGACTGTTAAAAATTTATATGTTAAAGATGCGGCCAAGGGTCTATCAAGTATAGAAAAAAAGCTATTAAACAATGGGAAGCAAATTTTAGTTAGTGAAATGATATTATCGGGCAATATTGAAAAAGAGAATGCAGAGGAAATGGTTGAAAGTGCATTACTACAAAATGAGAAATAAACCTGAGAAATAAACCAGAAATAAAAACAAAAAAACAGTTGACAAACCAAAAAAATGCTGATATAATACTTTTTGTCGCAGAAATTATTGGAGAGGTGTCCGAGTGGTTTAAGGAGCTAGTCTTGAAAACTAGTGATTCCGCAAGGGACCGTGGGTTCGAATCCCACCCTCTCCGTAAATTATACTAACATATTTGTAAGAACTGTTGAAAAGTGAAAATAATAGTGTGAAACTACTATTATTTTTTTTAAAAACATGTTGACAAATGAACATCATGTTGGTATAATGTAAAAACATTCTCACTCAAAAATAGTACTAAAAAATGACAAAAAAGAAAAAATTAAAAAGTCGAAAAAGTACTTGACAAAGAGTAGAGGGATGTAGTATAATAACTTTTGTCGCCACTACTTTTTAGGAATAAAAAGTAAGCAGTGACAAAAAATGTAAGCACCATGATAATTGAATAAAGTAG
>DMOI01000039.1 GCA_003452395.1 Clostridiales bacterium | reverse complement strand
TCTGCGTTACTCGACTAGTAATATTAGCGGCACTCGCAACAATAGCAATACCGATATTTACAAGTAAAAGTGAAACAGCGAAGCAAATAGCACATAATGAAAATGTAAGACTGCTGCAGCAACAAGGGAATGCATATCTTTTGTCAGTAGACTCAGTGCCACCAGAGACAACTAATATAACACAGTTGATGGTAGATAACGGATTTATAAAAGAAATACCAACTAATCCATTAACATCAGGGTCACAAGTAGGAGCATATATAGTAACAGTAGGGCCAGTAGGAAATGCAGCAGTAAATAAAACAGTAGTAGAAGTAACAGGAATAGCGAGTGAAGGCGGAGGGGAATCGCCACCAGTAACAATAGCAGAAGGAGCATACATACAATTTGGAAACTACACAGCAGAAAATAGTGAAACATCTGTAATAACAACGGAACCAATAATATGGAGAGTAATCAAAAAGCAAGAAATAGACGCAACAAAAGAAGGGGAAGAATTACTGTTACTTGCAGATAGAATAATAACAATGAAACCATATGATGCAAAAGAACCAAGTAATGCAGACGCCGATAGATTAAATTATGGAAGTAATTACTGGGGCAATAGTAACATAAGAGAATGGTTAAACAGTAACGCAGCAACAGTAGCATGGACAACCCAAGCACCAAATGCAGCAAATGTGTGGCAGAATGCACCAGAAGGAGGAGTAAACCCCTATGATGCAGAAGCAGGATTTCTCACAAACTTAGCACCAGAAGAAAGAGCACAGATAGTAGAAGTAACACATAGAAGTATAGTATACAATACACTAGATGGGCATGATGGAGGAGAAGAAGCACATGGATATACAAATACAGGAGTGGATGAATCAGTAACTGTGGCACCAGGGGATAACTATACCACATCATACTACAAAAACACAACGGACACAGTATTCTTACCTAGCTTAGGAGAGTTATCAGACTATGTAGATGGAGTACTTCAACATCCAAGTACAGCGACAGATTATCAAATATCATATACAACACAGCAAGCTAGAGACCAAAGTAATTATTCAGGTGACCCAGTAAATGATACAGCAGCATTGTACTACTGGGTAAGAGACGCATATGCGTCCAACTCGTGTTACGTTCGTAATGTGCACGCAGTTGGCGTAGTATTCCCTGACTGCGCCTATTACGGTAACATAGGGGTTCGCCCAGCTTTGTATTTAAGCTCGTCGAGTATGACGTTAGGGGCAGAGAGCGGAGCGACAGCAGCAACGGCGTATACGATAACGGGCTTCAATTAGAAAATGCACATAACTTAAGAAAAAAATCATAGCTATATTGAATGAAAATAAAAATAATATAATCATAAATAATTTATTTGTGATTCTATTATTTTTGGAAAACATATTGACAATCTACAAAAAAATAATATAATAGATTTATGAATAAATTAAAAGTCTGTAGAGGTGAAAATAATGTTCATTGGGAGAGAAAAAGAATTAGAACAACTTAATAAACTATATAAGAAGCAAGACTTTAATTTTATTGTAATGTATGGTAGGAGAAGAGTTGGTAAGACAACGTTGCTAAAGGAGTTTTGTAGAGATAAAAGAAGTATATTTTTTGTTTCTGAGGAGTACAATGATAAATCTGCACTTGAAAAGTTTTCTAAGGTTATAAAAGAATCTTTAGATGAGTATGAAGATAATAGTACTTTTAATTCTTGGGAAGATGCTTTTAAGTATATTGTAGCTAAAATAGAGAAAGAAAAGATAGTTCTAATATTAGATGAGTTTCAATATTTGGTAAACAGCAATAAATCAATTCTTTCCTTGATTCAAAACTTGATAGATCATAGTCTGAATAATAAAAAGCTATATATTGTAGTTTGTAGTTCTGTTATAAGTTTTATGGAAGAGAAAGTCTTATCAGGGAAAAGTCCACTTTTTGGACGTAAAACAGCAGAGTTTTACATAAAACCACTTAGTTTCCATAACAGTATTAAATTTTTTAAAAATTATAGTAATGAAGATAAAGTTCTCGTGTATTCTATACTTGGAGGTATTCCATTATATTTAAATCAGTTTAGCGATAGTGAAAATGTAGAAGAGAATATTAAAGAAAATTTTCTAACAGAAATATCAAATTTATATTCAGAACCCAAAAATTTACTTAATCTTGAACTGAGAAGTCCGGCAGTATATAATTCTATCATAGAAGCTATTGCAACGGGAAGTACAAAATTAAATGAAATATCTTCAAAGGTTGGAGAAGAAAAAGATAAAGTGTATAACTATATAATGAATCTCGTGGATATGCATATAGTTGAAAAAACGTATCCAATTACTGAAAAAGTTAACACAAGGAAAACGATATATAAGTTAAGTGATAATTTATTTAAATTTTGGTACAGATTTATATTTGGAAATATAAGTAGCATTGAAAAAGGTATGTCAGATGTAGTTTATAATAAAAAAATCAAACCATATCTGCTGAATTATGTAGGATACATTTTCGAGGATATATGCATAGAATATTTAGTTAGAAAAAATGTACGTGAGGAGCTACCAATAACATTTGATAAGATAGGTAAATGGTGGGGAAATAATAGTAAAACTAAGCAAGAAGAAGAAATAGATATCATGGCTACATCTGATGAAGGAATAATATTTGGTGAATGTAAGTACAAAAATGAAAAAGTTGGAATAAAAGAATTAAACAAGTTAAAAGAAGGGGCAGAGTTATTTGAAATACAAAATAAATTCTACTATTTGTTTTCAAAAACTGGATTTAAAGAAGATTTAATAGAAGAGGAAAAGAAGAATAAAAATATAGTTTTAGTTGATTTAAATGAAGTGATGCAGTGATAAGAAAATAAGAGGTGGGATGCCAGCAGTTGTGAATGATGTCTGCGACGCTGAAAAAAACTTGAAAACATGTTACCTACATCTGGATTGTAACCTTTACATAACAAAAATACGATAAAAGCTTGATTATTTTTGTTTATATGGTAAAATTGGTAATAGGTAGATTAAAAAGAATTGGGGGTAAATTAATTATGATAGAAGACAAAAAAGTAATATTTAGCGGAATAAAACCATCAGGAAACCTTACATTGGGTAATTACATAGGCGCACTTAAAAATTGGACAATTTTACAACATGAATATAATTGTTTGTTTTGCGTTGTTGATATGCACGCAATAACTGTTAGGCAAGACCCAGCAGAGCTTAGGAAAAAGTCAAAAGAGCTATTAAAGCTGTACATAGCATGTGGACTAGACCCTGAAAAAAATATAATGTATATACAATCTCAAGTGCCTGCACATGCAGAGCTTGGGTGGATACTAAATTGTTATACATATGTGGGCGAGATGGGTAGAATGACACAATACAAGGAGAAGAAGGCTAAGCAAAATGAAAATACAACAGTAGGATTATTTGATTATCCTGTACTGATGGCTGCTGATATACTATTATATCAAACTGACTTAGTGCCTGTAGGTGATGACCAAAAGCAACACGTGGAGATAACCAGAGACATAGCTATGAGGTTTAATAACTTGTACAGCGAAACATTTAAAATACCAGAGGTTTATATACCACCAGTAGGCGCAAGGATAATGGGACTTCAGAATCCTACAGCAAAGATGTCAAAGAGTGATGATGATGAAAATGACTGTATACTTCTACTAGACCCTATTGATGCTATTGCTAGAAAGATAAAAAGGGCTGTAACAGACACAGAAAAAGAGATACGATACACAAAAGAAAAACCAGGAATAAAGAATTTGCTAGATATTTATATGTCTTGCACGAATATGAATGTGAAAGATGCCGAGGCAAGGTTTACAAACTGTGGCTATGGTGAATTTAAACAAGAGGTTGCTGACGCGGTAGTGTCTACGATTAGACCTATACAAGAGAAATATAAAGAAATAGATGCAGATAAGGAATATTTAGATAAGATACTAAAGCAAAATGCAGAGAGAGCTAGTAGTATCGCAAATAGGACACTGGGGAAAGTGAAAAAGAAGATTGGATTTGTGGTGTAAAAATGGAGCTGATAAAATGACCTACAAACAAGAAAACAACAACATAATCATCACAAACTTAAACCATTTCGATATAGATGAGATTTTAGACAGTGGGCAGTGTTTTCGATATGAACAAATGGGCGAGAAAGAATACATAATAATAGCACACAATAAAGTATTGGTAGTAAAGCAGATAAAGACAGAGATAATTTTGTATAATATAACATTAGAAGAGTATGAAACTATTTGGCATAAGTATTTCTCGTTTGACGATGATTATGAAAATATAAAAAATACATTGTCTAGTAAAGATGATATTATACGAGAAGCGATTAATTATGCTCCTGGGGTTAGGATATTAAAGCAAGATTTGTGGGAGATGATTATAACATTTATACTTTCAGCAAATAACAATATAAAAAGAATTAAACATGGGGTTTTGCAAATATCTGAAAAATATGGTGAAATCATAGATGAGATTAATGGTGTGAAATACTACAACTTTCCTACTCCAGAACTTTTGTGCAAAGCTACTGTCGAAGAATTACATAGTTTAAAGATTGGTTTTAGAGATAAATATATAGTTGATGCATGTATTAAAGTAGCTAGTGGTGAAGTGAATCTTAAAAATTTAGTAAATATGACGACTAGTGATGCAAAAGAAGAGTTACTCAAAATAAAAGGTATAGGTAATAAAGTAGCTGATTGTATATTGTTATTTGGCTTACATCGCTACGAAGTTTTTCCAACAGATACATGGATAAGAAAAGTAATGATAAGTTTATATATAAAAAAAGATGTAAAGTTAGATGAAATAACAAAATATGCGTTAGAGCATTTCGGAGAGAATGCATCATATGCACAGCAGTATCTATTTCACTATGCAAGGAAGAATAAGATAAGTTAAGAATGGAGAATTGACAATGGAGAAAGAAAATATTATAGAAAGTAATTGCGGATTATTGAAGGATATCATAATCCTCGGCATCGAAACATCGTGTGATGAAACATCTGCTGCTGTTGTGCGAAACGGTCGAGATGTTTTGTCAAATGTAATCTACTCGCAGATAGATATACATAAGGAATATGGAGGGGTAGTACCAGAGATAGCCTCCCGTAAACACGTGGAGAAGATAAATAAAGTGATAGAACAGGCTTTAGTCGAAGCTAATGTTACATATGCAGATATTGATGCAGTTGCTGTGACATGTGGACCTGGGCTTGTTGGAGCTTTGCTCGTTGGACTTTCGGCTGCAAAAGCAATAGCATATATTATAGATAAGCCTTTGATTGGTGTAAATCATATAGATGGTCACATAAGTGCAAATTACATAGAGGATAAAGCGTGTGTACCTCCATTTATATGTTTAGTTATATCCGGGGGACATTCAAATATTGTTCATGTGAAAGATTATGGTGTATACGAAGTATTGGGTACAACACGAGATGATGCAATAGGTGAAGCATACGACAAGGTAGCTAGAGTACTTGGACTCGGATATCCCGGAGGACCTCTTATTGATAAAGCAGCTAAGGAAGGCAATGAAGATGCAATAAACTTCCCGAGGACATATTTAGAAAGTGATAGTCTGGATTTTAGCTTTAGTGGAATAAAATCGGCAGTTATAAATTATATCAATACATGTAAAATGAAAGGTTTAGATATTTGTGTACCTGATGTAGCTGCAAGTTTTCAAAAGGCTGTTGTTGAAGTAGCAACTTTTAAAGCTATAAGGGCTGCAGAAAAGAAAGGTATTAGTAAAATTGCACTAGCAGGTGGTGTAGCTGCAAATACCAAGATTCGTGAAATGTTGGGGGAAGAATGTTTGAAAAAATCGTACACACTCATTTATCCAAAGATGATACTTTGCACAGACAATGCCGCAATGATAGCTGCTGCAGGGTATAATAAATATATAAAAGGTGAATTTTCAGAATTAACACTTAATGCATCTCCAAACTTAAAATTTTAATCTATTTTAAAAAATTTCAAAATAATTTATTTTTTTTCACTTAAAACATTGTAAAATTTTAATAAATTGTATATAATCGAATAATGCGTGAGTTTTTGCGTCAAGAACTAGAGGTGTTGCTATGAAATTTGACAGAAAAACATTTAGAATTTTAGCAATAACGACTCAAATAGGCGTTAGTTCGATTTGTTCGATACTGTTAGGGTTATGGATAGGACTTTGGCTAGATGGAATGTTTCAAAATAAAATTTGGATTATTATAGGATTTGTTTTGGGGATTGTTGTTGCATTTAAAGCTGTATGGAACATGCTAAAAGAATTACTTTAATAAAGGAAGATGAAAATGCTAAATGTAAATGATATTATGAAAAGAATTATAATAGTTTCAATAGTTTTTAGCATATTTGCATTATTTATAAATGAAAAGATGGCTTATATAAAAGGAATTGTTGCCGGAGCAATATTGGCGATAGTCTTGATAAAGTTAATTGAATATGACATAAACAAACTTATAGAAAAAAAAACTAATAGAATAAGAGCTTTTATAAGATATATTCTTAGATTTATTATAATCACAGTTTTTTTGTGTATATCGGCGTATGATTCAATGGAAATGCTTGTTGGCGTGACACTTGGAATCTTAAGTCTAAAAATAGCACTATACAGTGGAGTGCTTTCGAAAAGTTAGATATTGGAGGAGGTGTAAGAATGGAGGAAAATACAAAAGAAGTAAATATTGGAGCAAAAGTTGTGAATAAGTATACTGAAACATCATCACATCAAGGGGAAACAGAACACAAGGGAGAAGTAGTATATCAATTTAATATTGGCGATCAAAAGATACAGTTTGTAAAGCCAGAGCACAGTACTCCAGGTTTTTTCAATGATACAGCTAATATACTGGGAAAAAATATGGAAGTAAATATTTTTGGAAACAATATACAAATTACAGAAACGATTTTTAATACGTGGATTATAATAGCTGTTTTTGCTGTGTTTGCGATATTTGTTAGACTAAAAGCAACAAAATTCAAACAAATACCATCGGGTTTTCAAGGCATTATTGAAATTATTGTAGACACGTTTGAAAATTTTACAAAATCTATTATGGGAGAAAAGAACAAAAAATTTGCGGGGTTTTACATGAGTTTGTTTATATTTATACTAGCAGGTAATTGGGTAGGAATGTTTGCACTTAGAAACCCTACAGCAGATATAGCGACAACATTTGCATTGTCATTTATTACAATTATAATGATGCACGGTTTTGCAATATATGCAAAAGGCATTAAGGAGTACTTGGAAGATTATCTCAAGCCTAGCCCGATCATGTTGCCAATTAATATGATAGAAAAGATTATACCAGGTATATCTTTAGCCTTCCGTCTATTTGGCAACATATTGTCAGGGGTTATTATATTATCGTTATGCTATTCGTTCGTTTTATGGATCATTAATGCAGTGATATTATGGCCACTAGGATGGTTATTTGGAATAGTATTTGGAGGATTGCAAGCAATAATCTTAATACCTCTACATATGTTCCTTGATATATTTGTAGGAGCACTTCAGGCATTCATATTTGTTATGCTAAGTATGACTTTTGTAGCTAGAGAAATGTCTATGGAACATGAAGAAGAACATGAGCATAAGCATGCATAAAAATTTGGCTTGTAGAATTTATAAATAAATAGTTAACTAGGATAATATTTTTAATATTATATAAACTTTAAAATTAAAGTGCATTTTGCACTGACAAAAAGGGGGATTTTTAAATGGAAGCAGTATCTTCAATTTTAGGATTAATAGCAATAGGTGCAGGGATTTCAATGCTTGGAGCAGTAGCAGCTGGTATTGGGCAAGGGTACGCGGTAGGTAAAGCGGCAGAGGCAACAGCAAGACAACCTGAAGCATCAAAGGATATTAGAATGACAATGATGATTGGTATGGGAATTGCAGAAACAACAATAATTTTTCCAATGCTTATATCTATAATATTAATATTTGCATATGCACCGCAATTTGTAGATATATTGAAGGCACTTGTAGCGAAATAGTAGATAGCAAAGTGCAAAGAATAAAGTACATATAGGTATAACAAATAAATATTATAAAATTGTAATGGTTTATTTGATTTCTGCTATTTGTACTTTATCATTTGCTTTATGGAGGTGTGAAGGTGAGTAAGTTAATAGTAATAGATATAGTATTGTTACAGGAAATAGGAGTACAACTTTTTAATGCACTTTTATTGTTTTTTATTCTAACAAAAATACTATATAATCCTGTATCTAAGTTCATGGATAAGAGAAAAAATAGTATTGATTCTCAAATAAATGAAGCGACAAAAGCAAAAGAAGAAGCCTTGAAAATAAAAGAAGAGTACGAAGAGAAGTTGAATGGAATAAAAAAAGAAGCAGATATAATACTTTCAGAAGCTCGTACAAAAGCTATTGAAAATGAAGACGTAATAATAAAGAAAGCGAAAGACGAAGCACAAGAAATAAAGAAAAGACTGCAAACGGACATGGATATGTTCGTAGAACAGACAAAAGATGATATAAAGAAAGAAATAGTAAATGTTTCGACACTTATGACTAAAAAAATAATTAATATATCGATAGATGAAGATAAACACAGGCAATTAATAGAAGAATCTATAGCAGAAATAGGTGATGTAAAATGGCTGGCGTAGTACAGAAGAAATATGCAGAAGCACTTTATCAAATGGCTATAGAACATGATAAAGTAGATAAAATTACTGAAGAAGTGAAAGTTGTTAAGAAAATTATGAACGAACAAAAAGATTTGATGAAAGTCTTGTATCATCCACAAGTTAATCAACAAGCAAAAATGGATATTGTAAAAAACATATTTAACCAAAGAATAAGTGAAGAACTTATAGGTATGATTATAATTACAATTGAGAAGAAAAGACAAGGCATTTTAGATAAAATTTTTGATGAGTATATTAACTTAGTAAGACGTAAGAAAAATATTTCTATAGCAAATGTTACATCTGCAATTAAATTATCAGATGAATATATAAGAAAAATACATGATAAATTAAAACAAACGCTTAATAAAGAAGTTGAAATAAATGCAATAATCGACAGAAAAGTAATAGGTGGACTAAGAATACAATTAGATAATACAGTATTCGATAGGACAATAAAAAATAAAATTGAGAATTTGAGGAATGTGATGTAATTCAGCGAAACGTACCACAGAGAAAGCATAAGTTTATAGTGCGTTATCACTGAAAATAGGAGGTGTGAAAGTGAACATAAGGCCAGAAGAAATAAGTAGTATAATTAAAGAACAGATACAAAGATATGTAGGTAAATTAGAAGTATCAGAAGTAGGAACAGTTATGCAGGTAGGAGACGGTATATCACGTGTTCATGGATTAGAAAAAGCTATGGCAGGAGAGTTACTCGAGTTTCCAGAGGGTATTTATGGAATGGCACTTAACTTAGAAGAAGACAATATAGGTGTTGTTTTACTTGGCGATGACTCTAAGATTAAAGAAGGCGATATTGTAAAATCAACAGGTAGAGTAGTTGAGGTGCCAGTAGGAGATCAGCTTATAGGTAGGGTAGTAAATGCACTTGGTATAGCTATTGATGGGAAGAGAGAAATAGTTACTGAAAAATATAGACCTATAGAACGTGTAGCACCAGGGGTAATAGAGAGAAAATCTGTTGATACACCACTACAAACTGGTATAAAAGCTATTGATGCGATGATACCGATAGGTAGAGGGCAAAGAGAGCTAATAATTGGAGACAGACAGACAGGTAAAACAGCTATAGTTATAGATACAATCATAAATCAAAAAGGTCAAGACGTTATATGTATATATGTTGCAATAGGACAAAAAGCTTCTAGTGTTGCCAAAATGGTAAAAACATTAGAAGAAGCTGGTGCAATGGATTATACTGTTATTGTTGCGGCTAATGCTAGTGACGCAGCATCTCTTCAATATATAGCACCTTATGCAGGTGTTGCTATGGGCGAAGAGTGGATGGAAGCTGGAAAAGATGTACTTATAATATATGATGATTTGTCGAAGCATGCGGTTGCATATCGTTCAATGTCATTACTACTTAAGAGACCTCCAGGACGTGAAGCATACCCAGGGGATGTATTTTACTTGCATTCAAGACTACTAGAGAGAGCAGCCAGACTTTCAGATGAGCTTGGTGGAGGGTCTATAACAGCATTACCAATAATAGAAACACAAGCAGGAGATATTTCAGCGTACATACCAACAAATGTTATATCAATAACAGATGGACAAATATATCTTGAAACTCAATTATTTAATGCAGGTATTCGTCCTGCAATAAATGCAGGCCTTTCAGTATCCCGTGTTGGTGGGGCAGCTCAAATAAAAGCCATGAAAAAAGTAGCAGGGCCTATTCGGGTTGAACTCGCACAATATAGAGAATTAGAATCATTTTCTCAATTTGGTTCTGATCTCGACAAATCTACAAAAGCAAGGCTTGAACAAGGTAGAAGAATAGTAGAAGTATTGAAACAAAGACAATATAATCCACAATCTATAGAGCATCAAGTACTTATACTTTATGTAGCAGTTAACGAGCAGTTAACGGATATACCTATTGAAAAGGTACCGGAATTTGAAGAGGAATTCCTAAAACAAATTGACATGAAATATTCAGATATAGTATCAGAAATTAAAAAGACAAAATCAATAAGCGATGAACTAAAAGTCAAATTAGATAAAGCTATTGGGGAAATTAAAGGAAATTTTAGCAAGTAAAGATAGTGGCTATGGGCTAGTGGCTAGTGGTACGTGGATAGTGAAAGATAAGAGATTTTTACAAAGCTACAAGTTTAAACCACTGGTGAACAGCCGCCAGCACGGAGGTGTTTAATATTGGCTTCAATGAGAGATATAAAAGGAAGAATAAAAAGTATAAAGAGTACTAAACAAATTACAAAAGCTATGATGCTAGTTTCTTCCGTAAAACTTCAGAAGGAAAGAGCGAGATTTGAGAGAAACAAATCTTATGTTGAAAAAATGAAAGAGGTTATAGTTTCAATAGCTGAAAGTAGTAAAAATATTGACAGCATATACTTGAAAAATCCTACAAAAACAAGGAAAACTGCGTATATAGTTATAACCTCGGATAGGGGATTGTGTGGGGGATATAATCAAAACGTATATAAAGAGATTATGAGGGTAAGAAATAAAGATAAAGATGAAACTTATTTTACAATAGGAAGAAAAGCAAAAACATTTTTGTCGAGGCAAAATATGCAGGTCTCAAAATCATATTATGGGATGTCAGAGTCACCTGACTATAATGAGGCTAGAGAAATAGGGGAGTTTATAATAAAAATGTATAAAGAAGGGGAGTTTGACGAATTAAAGTTGATTTATACTTCTTTTCATTCTATTATAAATCAAGAGGTTATCACATATGATCTCCTTCCAGTAACCATAGAAAAATTTGAGAAAACAAAAGAAAAATACAAACCAGAACTCTATTTTGAGCCTTCAGATGATATAGTATTTGATTATCTTATTCCAAAATATATGTATAGTATTCTATATGGTTCAATGCTTGAAGCATCTGTATGTGAAGAAGCTTCGCGCATGACAGCAATGGATAATGCTACAGAAAATGCAAACGATATTATAGATAATCTTACATTGAAATTTAATAGAGTACGTCAAGCTGCTATTACGAAGGAACTAACAGAGATAGTAAGCGGAGCGAATGCATTGCAGTAGGAAGGTATGTCAAGGGAGTGTGAAATTAATGTTGAGTAAACTTAAAGTAAAGGTATTGAATTTTATTATAATTATAGCTATAACTTCTGTATTGGTAGCATGTCAAGGAGAAAAAGAAGCTGAAAATGTTTCACAAACACAGGAAAAGCAAGTTGCTGAAAATAAAAAAGAAAATATAACTATAGAAACAGAAGATAAGGAAGCTACTAATGATTATGGAAAGCTCAACGAAGAAGGAAAAGAGAAGTATGATATTGTAAAAAATCATATAGAAAAAAACTTACCTTACGAAATAAGTGTACAAAAATATACTTCGGATGGTCAGCGTATAAATTATAATACTGAAGGGGAAATACCTTATGATTTTAATGGTGATGGTAAGATAGAAACATTAAAATATAAAATAGGTCTGAGTAATAATCAAGATAATGGTACACCTATAAATTGTGAATTAACAATGGGTAATGATACTATCGTGCATAAAACAACAGAAGAAAGTTACGAAATGGAAATAAGTGAGATAGGAATAATCGATGTAGATAAAAATGATAAATACGTTGATTTCTACATAAATGAAGGTTATTTAAGTGGTGGAGTTTCTGTCATATATAGATACGTAGATGAAAAAATTAAAAAGATTGGTGAATGCAGAGGTATAGTAGCAACATCAGGCGATGGTAAGGTATATTACTGGGGTGGAAATTTACATGAAAATTACGAAGTGTTTGATGAAAATTTAGTATTAGAGTACTATGATATAAATAAGAATGAATATGTTGAAACTAATCAAATAATAGGTAAAAAACTAAAAGCACCATTTGAAATAAAAGTTTATACAAAAGATGGAGCTTTAGAAATTAATGGATCACCAATGATGGAAGATGAGATTGAAAAAGCTACAAAAGGAAAATTGGTGGATTTAATTAAGAAAAATGATGAGTTTACAGTTATTGATTTATCAGATGGTGTGACAAAAGTTAAAACTAATAATGGTAAAGAAGGATGGGTAGGCGGATTCCATATGGTTTGGGATTGAAGATGTTATATTCTAAAAGGAGTGAAATGAATGTCAGAGAAAAGTGTAGGGAAGATAACGCAGATAATAGGTCCGGTACTGGATATAAAATTTGGTAAAGATAAGCTTCCAAGTTTATATAATGCTATCAATATACCAATCAAAGATGGTAAGACTATAGTAGCAGAAGTAGCTCAGCATGTAGGGGATGACGTGGTAAGATGTATTGCTATGAGATCTACAGATGGGTTAGTTAGAGGTATGGAAGCGCACGACACAGGTGACGCGATAAAAGTTCCTGTAGGTAATAAGACATTAGGAAGATTGTTTAACGTAACGGGAGATGCTATAGATAATAAAGGCACAGTGGAGGCTGACGAATACTGGCCTATTCATAGAAAAGCACCTGATTTTGAAGAACAATCTACTCAAACAGAAATATTTGAAACAGGTATAAAGGTTGTTGACTTGATTTGTCCATATCAAAAGGGTGGTAAAATAGGTCTATTCGGTGGGGCTGGAGTTGGTAAAACAGTTCTTATACAAGAGCTTATTAGAAACATAGCAACAGAGCACGGTGGATTTTCTGTTTTTGCTGGAGTTGGAGAAAGAACTAGAGAAGGAAATGACCTTTATCATGAAATGAAGGACTCAGGGGTTATAGATAAAACGACGCTTGTTTTTGGACAAATGAATGAGCCACCTGGAGCAAGAATGAGAATAGCACTTACGGGGCTTACTATGGCGGAATACTTCCGTGATAAAAGTAAACAAGATGTGTTGTTATTTGTAGATAATATATTCAGATTTGTACAAGCAGGTTCAGAAGTTTCGGCACTACTTGGACGTATGCCAAGTGCCGTTGGTTATCAACCGACATTAGGTAATGAAGTAGGAGCACTTCAAGAGAGAATAACATCTACAAAATCAGGCTCAATAACATCAGTTCAAGCGATTTATGTGCCAGCTGATGACTTGACAGATCCAGCACCAGCTACAACTTTTGCCCATCTTGATGCAACAACAGTTCTTTCAAGAGCACTAGTTGAAAAAGGTATATATCCAGCTATTGATCCACTTGACTCTACTTCAAGAATACTTGAACCAGAATCGATTGGACAGGAACATTATGATGTAGCACGTAACGTACAACAGATACTTCAAAGATATAAAGAACTACAAGACATTATCGCGATACTTGGAATGGATGAATTATCAGAAGCAGATAAGCTTACAGTAACTAGAGCAAGAAAAATAGAAAAATTCTTATCACAACCTTTACACGTTGCGGAACAATTTACTGCTATGAAAGGTGCATATGTACCATTAAAAGAAACAATAAGAGGTTTCAAGGAAATACTTGAAGGTAAACATGATGAATTACCTGAGCAAGCATTTTATATGGTAGGTAGGATAGAAGAAGTAGTAGAAAAAGCGAAGAAGATGTAGTATTATAAAGTGGGTGAAAATATGAGTGATAAAAAGATTAGGTTACAAATATCAACTCCGGATAGAGATTTTTATAATGGGGATGTGGATATGGTAGTAGTAAAAAGTGTTACTGGAGAAATGGGTATTCTACCACATCACTTGGCACTTGCGACTATACTTGATGTAGGCATCTTAAAAATAAAGAATGAAAATGTGGAGAAACAGGCAGTTTTAAATGGTGGCTTCATGGAAATAAAAAACAGTGTAGTTAGCATACTGACTGATAGTGCAGAATGGCCTGAAGAAATTGATCTTGAAAGAGCAAAGCAAGCCAAAGAAAGAGCAGAAGAAAGATTGAAAATGAAAGATGCTGATATAGACTTTGACCGTGCAGAATTTGCACTTAAAAAGGCAATTAATAGGATAAAAAATTTAGAGAATAAATAAAAAATTTATTCTCTTTTTTTTGCAATAAACTACAAAATTATTGACAAATATGTAAAAACATGGTAAAATGGTTTACCGAATAGTAATTATATTTGACATGTATTTATATTATGAAATATAGTTAACAGGAGCGAATAACTATGGATAACAGGCTTTTAAAAGAGGTAAAAAAATTAGTGGCTGATACAAAGATTATATATGAGTCTGAGAATGGAAAAGTTAATGATGAAAAAGAAGCGAGGTTATTTGTAAATAAATCGCTTAATTCTGTGGTTAGTAACGCAACAATTCTTTATACTATAAAAGAAAGTTTTATTAAAGATGATATAAAACATCTTATAAGCTTTGATGAATTAATGAAGCTAATAGTATATGTAATTAATTTAACTATTCACTTGGAACGTCATCAAGACTATAATATTTATATAACAAATAAAAATTTATTAAATACAGATAAGACATCTTATTTTATAAAAGAAAAAGATGTCTATATACCAACTAATGAATTATTTGTCGAGGACTCACTTATATACGAACAATTAAAACATAAAATATATGATTTGATTCATGAAACGAAAATAGTCTATGTTGAGGCCTTTGGTGTTCTTGAAAGTAAAGAACATGCTAATATTCTTATAAATAATGAATATGAACATGCTACAAGATACCTAAATGAATTAGAATACTTAAAAGAGCTTTTATATGAATATGTTGACAACTATGAACCAATGATTTCAACCATGCAAAGTATTATATATGAATTAGTTCAATTAGCAGTTGTATTGGATCAATCATTAGAATTTTACGTGCAAAACAATATACGATTTAATATAAATAAAAATGCAAATTTTTACTTTGTTATAATGGATGGAAAAGATTCTACTTTAATAAAAAATTATGAAGCAATAGAAAATTTAACTAATTTACTTAATAGAAATATTAAAAATAACAATAAACTTTCTGAAATATGTAGATTTAGGTATTATAAACAAGATGAGGTACATGGAATTATTTATGGAGAACAAGGAGCTTTTCTAGATGAAGTAAAGAATACATATACAGAAAATGGTGTAGATATGTGGGTAGGGATAGGAACTGGAAAGATGGATAATATTGAGAAAAGTGTTTTTGGAAATCCATTTGGTATGATTGGAGAACCAGCAAGAGTGGCAAGGAAAGAAATGGAGAAATTTAAGATACAAAGTAAGCAAGATGCGAAAATATAGTATAACAAAAAATTGCAACATGCGTTGCAATTTTTTAGTGTTTATGGTATTATAAAGCAAGAATAAAGAAGAAAGTATAAGATTCAACTTTGAATTTTGTACAATAATAGGAAAGTCCTCCAGTTTTGTCATCGCGAGGAACGTTTTTTGTGACGTGGCAATCTGTACTTAATGTTTTAAAATAAAAAACAGATTCCTACGTCGGGAAGAACGCCCTCCTCGGAATGACAATGAGCGGAGCGATTCGTGAGGAACGAATGATTTTATTTTGTACTCTGTACTTTGACAAGAGGTGACTATTTAATGCTTTCGTATATCAACATAAAGAATATTGCACTTATAGAGGAACTTTCCCTTGAATTAAATGATGGTCTTAATATACTTACTGGTGAGACAGGAGTTGGTAAGTCTATAATAATTAACTCTATTAATTTTGGGCTTGGTGGTCGTGTAAATAAAGACTTGATACGACAGGGTTGTGAGTACGGGTATGTGGAGCTTATGTTTCAAGTGAAAGAAAGTATGATTTGTGAGCTAGAGACATTGTTTGGTATCAAAATTGAGAACAATGAACTTTTAGTGTCTAGAAAACTGTTAGACGGTGGTAAAAACATATGTAAGATAAATGGTGAGACTACCACAGTTAGCATGCTACAAGGTATGACTGATTATCTAATTGATGTGCATGGACAACATGAACATCAATCACTTATGAATGTTAAAAGACATATAGATATATTAGATCAGTTTTGTGAAAAAGAAACGGCTGGGGTAAAAGAAAAGTTAGTAGTATATTGTGATAAATATATAGAGATAAAAAAAGAGTTAAGTTTATTAATAGGGAATGATATAGACCGAGAAAGAAAAATAGATTTGTTAAAATATCAGATAGATGAGATAACTGCAGCAAGTTTACTCGAAAATGAAGAGGAAGAGTTAAATGAAAAGAGAAAAATACTAGCAAGCTCGGAAAAGTTGATGAAGGGTATAGGTAAGGTTTATAAAATATTATATGATGAGCCTTCAGTTATCGATCAGGCAGGCAAGTGCATTTCAGAACTTGAGTATCTCTCATCTATAGACGAGAAGATAAATGAATTTCATATTATGCTAAAAGAAGCATATATACAGATGGAAGAGGTAGCAAGTAATGTTAGGGATTATGCTGAAAACATAGAGCATAGTCCAGAGGCTACTAACAAAGTAGAGAGAAGACTAGATACGATATATAATTTAAAAAGAAAATATGGCTCGAGTATAGCTCAAATACTCCTATATAATGAAAGGATACAAAATGAACTTGATTTTATAGCTGGCAGTGAAGAAAACATTGCGAAACTAAAACAAGAACAAATAAAAATAGAAGAAGAAATACGAGAGTTATGTGAACAAATATCTAGTAAAAGAAAACAAAGTGCAGCAAAGATAAAAGAAAAGATAGAGCAAATATTAAATGATTTAGAAATGAAAAATGTAAGATTTGAGATTGATTTTAATAGAAAACAAAATTTTGATAAAAATGGATATGATGAAGTGGAATTTCTGTTCTCAGCAAACAAGGGTGAGAAAGTAAAGTCACTTGACAAGATAGCTTCAGGTGGAGAGATGTCGAGAGTAATGCTCGCGATAAAAACGGTACTCGCTGATACAGATAATATAGAAACTCTTATATTTGACGAGATAGATACTGGGATAAGTGGATACACAGCACAAAAAGTAGCTGAAAAGATGGCATTATTATCTATAGCACACCAGCTAATATGCATAACTCACTTACCACAAATAGCTGCAATGGCAGATTATCATTATAAGATAAATAAAGAGACGGAAAATGATAAGACGGTAACGAATATAGAGGTATTAAATAAGGAAGATACAATTAATGAATTAGCAAGGCTTATAACAGGAGCAGAAACTACGGAGATTACAATAAAACATGCAGAGGAAATGAAGGAAATGGCGAGTAAAGTGAAATTGAGTTTGGCTTGATTAGGAGGGGTATTTTATGCTTATCAGGGAAATGCAAGAACAAAATGAGTTTAAAAACCTAAGTGAATATGCGGCACATAGTGCAGATAGCAAGGGTAGAAAAATTGAGGAAGAAAAATGTGAAATGCGTACTGTGTTTCAGAGAGATAGGGATAGGATAATACATAGTAAGTCGTTTAGAAGGCTAATGTACAAGACCCAGGTATTTATAATGCCTGAAGGGGATCATTATAGAAATAGATTACTTCACACTATGGAGGTAAAACAAATAGCTTGTAGTATCGCAAATGCACTAAGGTTAAATGTTGATTTGACAGAAGCTATAGCGCTTGGGCACGACCTTGGGCATACTCCTTTTGGTCATATTGGTGAACACATTCTTGCAGAAAGGTGCTCGTTTGGGTTTAAGCACAATGAACAGAGTGTAAGAACAGCTGATGTTTTAGAAAGGGATGGTAAGGGGATAAACCTTACATATGAAGTGCTTGATGGAATACTCAATCATCAAACCAAAGGGAATCCATCTACACTAGAGGGTAAGATAGTTCAGATTTCTGATAAAATAGCATATGTAAATCATGACATAGAAGATGCGGTAAGAGCAAATATAATAACGGCAGAAGACTTACCAAAAGAATATATAGATATTCTCGGAAAAAGCAAGGGGAAAAGAATACATACTATGGTATATGATATTGTTACGAATAGCCAAGCCAATTCAGATATAATTATGAGTCCAGAAATAAAGACTGCTACATATGGTATTAGAAAATATTTATTTGAGAATGTATATATAGGGTCTAAGGTAACTATGGGGGTAAAAAAAGCTAAAAACTTGATAACGAGTTTGTTTGATTATTATATGGAAGATTCAAGCGAGGTAGAAAAACATTTTGAAGCAATACTAAAAAAGCATAGCATGACTAGAGAACGTATGGTTTGCGATTATATTGCAGGTATGACTGATAGGTATGCACTTAAAAAGTTTAGTGAATATTTTTTACCAAGACCATGGGATGTATATTAATATATATGCAAAATTAAAATAAGCACATCTTTCAAATAAATTGGAAGAGATGCTTATAAAATTTAAATTATTAAATATCTAAACGATTTTCTTTTATTGTAACATGCTTATGTACGTGAGGTTGGTCGTCAAGTCCCCATACAGTCATAGAATAATCAAGTCCTTCTATTTCTACACAAATTCCAAAACTAAAACTTAGAGATACTATAAGTAAATCGTGATGAAGTTCAGCATCTAAAATATCAAGTATTTTAGGGAAAAGACCCCAAAACTTGTTTAAGGTCATTTTGACTGCTCCAACTTCGTTATCATAATCATGAAAAATAGCTACCTCCCTATTCATCATATCAGCCATCTTTGGCTTTAATGCTGTTAGTCTTTGTATGACTTCGTCATAAGTATCAATAAACGTAGAAAACTCATGATGAGAGAATATATATTTGTAAGCTTTATGCTTGAATTTTTTTGTAGGAGCAACATCTATTAAATCATTTGACGACAAAGGAACGCCTAAATATGTTTCGAAATGCTCCACAAAATCTCTTGCATTTTCTATATTTATTACACTGGTTGTAATAGTATGTAATTTTTTATTTAGTTCCGTATTTCTAGAAATTAGTTCTAAAAGTTCGTCATCTTGTTTATCAACAGTTTTTGGTCTATCAAATTTTTTAAATAATGAAAACATATAAACATCTCCCTTACTCAGTTTACAATGTATAACTCGCAATTTACAAAAAAGTAAATTTAAAGTTATTACTATAATTATATAGGAAAAAAAATAAAATTACAATATAAATTGTGTAAAAAAATG
>DMOI01000025.1 GCA_003452395.1 Clostridiales bacterium | reverse complement strand
ATCAATCACAAAATATTAAATTATCCTAAAATTATCAATTTACATAAATCAAAAACCCTTGCTACAAGCGTGTTTCAGCAATCACTAAATCCTATAAAAGTTGATTTTCAATGGTTTTGTATTGATATTAAAATAAAACTGTTGATTTATTTGGGTTTCATTTCGGTGTTTATATGTATTGAAATGTGAAACCTTTGTATGTTTCCTTTTTATTTAAACATACCATAGATATATTACTAGAAGATAATTTAGTTCCAAATAATAAATTTGACTGTCTTTCTAGTTCTTTTGTAGACTCAAATATGCCCAAAAATATATTATTTTTAGATATTTCTACACATTTACTTTTTCTTTCAACATTTGTTTTATACGCCTTTAAATTTTCTTCCTTTGGATCGTAATCACACCATCCTAATTTTGCTCCCTTTTTAAGATATTTTATAATTGTAGATTTACCCATATTTATCATTTTACTTATATTTGTAGCTGTCATTTTTGGATTATTTTTCTTAATTCCACATGACAATTTGCATATATTACTTAATGCAAATTCTTCACATTTAAACCAATCGATTAACGATAAATCGAATAATATATTTAATTCACTATCTAATATGTTTTCTTTTATATAATCAATGTCTGATTCCATACAGTCTATTCTAATAATTTTTATTCCTTTTTCTTCAGCTTTTAAGTCCTTATTATCATCAATTTCTTTTGATTGTTCTTTAGTTTGACCACTCATAGTATTATCTTTTTTATGAAAAGATCCATCCATTTCTAAAATATATTTACCACCGTTAAATTCAAAATAGTTATCATACTTCAGTGGTTTAATCCAATTTGGAGAGTATTCACGTTCCACATAATCAAAACTGTAAATATTATTTAACTGATCTAACAAAGCATAAGCAAATTTATTTGGGTATGAGATAGAATCTCCACATGAACAAGCTATACTTTTATTTGAGTATTTTATTGATTTTCATTACCTTAGATTTTATTTTTCCACAATCTGGACATATAGGATATATTGTTTTATTACTTCTTTTGGTGTATAACTTCGCATCATTATGGTTTTGAAAATACTTCACCATCTAAGGAGCAGTAGTTGGTATGTCATTTATTTTATTCCTTCAACAACTGTTAATCCTCTACAACAAGAACATCCTTGTTTTCTTTTGCCTAATAAACTATTCTCTTCTACCCATCCTTCATCCCAATTGCATATATTACATCTGTATTGATACCATTTTCTATTATTTATTCTATATTCTCTACTTATTATGATTAAATCTCGTTTGTCGTTTTTAAAATGTGTGCCAATTTTTACTTTGAATTCATCAGTTACTATTCCTAATAATCTACCCAATGCACATCTTGTAAAAGAACTCGGATGTATTTTAAAAATATCTTTATCTTGATATTGAATATATAAACGCTGTTCTTTTGATTTGTAATCTACGATTACAATTTCTCCTTTAATATCATTATATTGAAACTTAACACAACACCCTATTGATGCACGCCAATTAATTGTACCTTCGTTTCCATTATTATTTTTACCCCATTTAGGCAAATCATTTAAAAATATTTTTCTCATTATTATCATCCTTTCTGCTAAAAGTTTTATGAAATGGGAAAAGAGACTGTATAGCAGTACAATCTCTTTGTTTTACCTATAATTAGTTTCGAACCTGATTATAGAACCATATTTAATTATTATTTTATTTCTACGCTAATTGCTCAACAAAGACAGAAAGAGAATCTTTTCTCGCCGTTAACGTCCCCGAGCCAACATATGTGCAACGCAGTTTAACTTGTGTATCACTTGTACAAGTCACAATAACACAACCATATCCCGGTAACGCATAGTCGGTAGCATGAACTACAGACACGACTTTGGCAGATATTCCAGCACCAATGGCAGTATTGGTGTTATCAACAATAACAAAGGTTGTATCTGTAGTCGAAGAGAATGTAACGCCCAGAGTTGATACAATTTTCCACGTACCAGCAGGTAAAGTTATATATGGATTGGCAAATGTAATACCAGACCCCACTTGATTTTGGAATGAGATATCTGTATTGCTCGCAACTCCAGTCTGGTCTGTTGATTTGGTTAGAATTAAGTATTTTTTTGCCGTTAAATTTATCCAAATACTATTGGAATAACAGTATAAACTATTATTAGTGGTATCAAAAACCTCTAATCCTTCAACTGGAGTTAAGGCAAGTCTCTGTGCTTGTGTCATCCTAGGACAAAGAAACCCTTTAGTCGTACTTGATAAATCGAGGATTGCACTTGTAGATGGAGAATTCGTTCCAATGCCAATAGATCCGCCTCGACCTTGTAATATAAGCGGTTTAAAACTCCCGCCACCAGTAGTTTGAATATATCCCACATTATTAGTATTATCCGCACCCATATATAATTCAACATTACCGTCAAATGCATCACCTGATGCTATTATCACCCCATGTTGATTATATTCGGTATCTGAATATAAACTATTCCTATTTATCTGTAATTTACCAACAGGAATTGCTGTTCCTGCACCAATTTTCCCATCAGTTGTAACAACAACTTTTTCTCCATCGTTATAAAAAATTCCAAATCTATCTGTTGTATTTCCGACACCAATGTTTTTACCAACAACCCATGTAGAAGCATCAACATCTGATGTGTCTTTAAAACCTATTGAAGATTCTACATTTGTTCCATCCCCAATGATTTGTTGAATACCATATGTAGCAGTACCTTTAACTTCTAATTTATGAGAAGGATTGGACACGTTGATTCCCACGTTCCCATCTGCTCTAATTAACATCAAATCAGTTTCTCCAGATGCTAAATCTCCAGCAGAAAATACATGTCCATGTCCTACATCAACCAAATCAACATTATGCCTTAAATATCCTTTTGTTCCACCAACTGAATCATAACCAATTTTATAGTTGTCATTACCTTCATAAAAACTAATTCCATTTGTATCTCCAATATCAGTAAGATTTGGTGTATTTAAGCGTAATGTTTTATTATT
>DMOI01000036.1 GCA_003452395.1 Clostridiales bacterium | reverse complement strand
CTCTGCGTTACTCGACTAGTAATCCTAGCAGTACTAGCAACACTAGCAATACCGATATTCACAAACAAAGTCGATGTAGCGAAGCAGACTGCAAACAATGCAAATATTCAGACGCTACAAAAACAGGCGCAAGCATATCTGCTAAGCCATGACTCAGTAGCTGATACAGCAGACATAATAGATGCAATGGTAGCAGAAGGATATATAAAAGAGAGACCGGAATACCCAATAAACTCGGTAAATACATATGCAGTACAAGTGGTATCAGGTGTAGCAACAGTAAAGCTAAACGGACCAGTAGCACCAACATTGGTCATAACAGCAAATACACCAGACACAACAAATGCAGGGAGTATAACGTATACGTTTACATTTAACGTAGATGTAACAGGATTTGACGATACAGATATAGTTGTCATAAACGGAACACCAGAAGCATTTGGAGTGACAAGTGCTAAGGTATATACACTAGTAGTCACAAATACAGGAGTAGGGCAAACACAAAGTATAAGTGTAGCAGATGGAGCGGCAGCAGGTACTGTGGGTGGACTAGCAAGTATGGTAGGAAGCAAAAGCATATTACTAGCCAATACAGGAGCAGGCATACTATAAAAATTCAATAGACAAGGTATTTTTGCCAAGTCTAGGAGAGTTATCAACATACGTAGATGGAGTACTACAACATCCAGGTACATCAACAGACTATCAGGCAGCATATACAACCCCAGAAGCAAGAACACAAAATACAGATGTCCTTGGTGGTCCAACAAATAATACTACACTATGGTATTACTGGACAAGAGATGCACGTACTGATTACTCGCACTGGGTTCGCCGTATTATTCCGAATGGTGGAGTGGAGACCGATCAGGCTTATTATGGTGCCTACGGGGTGCGTCCAGCTTTGTACTTAAGCACGTCTGGTATGGCAATAGATGGGGCAACTGGAGCAACAGCAGAAACGGCGTACACGATAATGGGATGGAACTAATGCAAGCCCTTGAATTTGCGAAGTGAAATTTATTAAATAAGCTCAGGTAAATTTTGCTTGAGCTTAGTTTTAATATGTGATATAATTACACTAATTTTAAATGGAGTCGGCGTTATTATATAAAATGAACATTAATGCTTAACGTATCTATAAAGGTAAAAGTAAAGAAAAAAGGAGAGTGGCGGGAGTGAAACTGAAAAAATTACCAATAGGTATAGATGATTTTAAAAAGATAATAGAAGAGAGATATTATTTTGTAGATAACTCAGAATTTATAAACGAACTAATAAATAAAGGTGAACAAGTAATGTTAGTGACAAGACCTCGTCGGTTTGGGAAGACACTTACACTTAGTATGCTAAAATATTTTTATGACCATAGAGAACCGAATAATGATTTATTTGATGGACTAGAAGTAGGAAAAGCAAATCTAGAGAGCGAGAAAAACAAATATCCAGTTATCTTTTTTAGCTTGAAAGAACTAAAAGACGCAAAGTGGGAAAACACGTATGAAAAGATTAGAAATACAATGCAAACCGTATACAACGAAAATGAAGAAGTGGTGAAAAAGCTGAATAAATCGGAAAAAGAATACTATGAAAAAATAATGAATGGAAACGCATCGCAAGTAGATTTGGAGCTATCACTAAAAAAGATAACGGAATACCTAGAAAGATATTACGGAAAGAAAGTAATATTGCTCATAGATGAGTATGACACCCCGATAATAAGTGGATTCTCAAATAACTATTTTACAGAAGTAATAGACTTCATGAGAAATTACCTATCAGCAGCTCTGAAAACAAACACAAGCCTGAAATTTGCAGTAATGACAGGGATAACAAAGGTAAGCAAAGAAAATTTATTTAGTGGGCTAAATAATCTTGAAGTATCATCAGTGATAAATGGAACATATGGAGAATTTTTTGGATTTACAGAGGATAAAGTAATAAAGATGCTAGAATACTATGATATGATTGATAAGATAAACGAAGTGCGTACATGGTATAACGGGTACAAATTTGGAACAGCCCAAGTATATAACCCATGGAGCATAATAAACTATGCGAAGCACAGAGAACTAAAAACATACTGGGTAAACACAAGCTCAGATAGTCTAATCAAAGACATGCTAAGGAAGAATATAGAATACGTAAAAGATGGACTAAACAAACTAATAAGGCGGGAGCCACTAGAGACATACATAAACGAAAACATAAACTACGACATACTAAAAACCTCAAAAGAAAACATATGGAACTTATTTTTGCAAAGCGGATACCTGACTGTAAAAGAGAAAGTAGTAGACATATATGTAAATGAATGGGAAAACGATTTGCAGGAAAAGTATTTACTAGAAATACCTAATAATGAAGTGAGAAGCCTGTACATAAGCATAATAAAGTACTGGTTGATGGATAGCATAGGGAGTGATATGGTAGCGAAGCTACTTGAAGAACTGACAACGGGCGACATAGAAAACTTCAAAGAAATGTTTAAAGATATAGTAGAAAAATACTTCAGCTACTATGACACTGACAAACAAAAAGGCGAAGAATTCTACCACGCATTTAGTTTAGGATTATTTGTAAACCTAATGATAAAGTACAAAGTTGAAAGTAATAGAGAAAGCGGATACGGACGAAGTGATATTTTACTAATACCAAACGATAAAACAAAAAGAGGAATAATAATAGAAATAAAGAGACAAAAATTCGAAGAAAAAGACTTGGAAGAAACGGCAAATGATGCTTTAAAACAAATAGAACAGAAAAAGTACAGACTAGAGCTAGAAAAAGAAGGAATAGCAGAAATAGCGGAGATAGGTATAGGATTTAGGGGGAAGGAATGTGAGATGAAGTATCGTAAATAATGAAAACAAGTTTTTTCGTAGGTACCGAGCTGCCTGTGCCTAGTGATTATTATAAATCAACAATACTGCTAGTGTTTATGATGTTGGAAGGATGGATTTTAATCAATCTGTCTTTTTTGTTGCTCGAATACTTCAGTATATATCACTTTATTCCGATAATATATAAGATAGATGACAGTAACACAAATTAATTACGTATGTTTGCGTTTTTAACGGTTATCTGTAATTTGTTATCTGTACTTTGAATACAGGGGGGATATTATGGTAGCAAGCATTAGTAATACACAAATAAATCAAGTAGATATATCAGAAACAATAGATTTCAAACAACTAGATATGGAAGAAAAAAACATAATAGAGGCCTATGTTACGGAAGTTAATGGAGATAAAGTAAAGTTAGAATTTACGAACGGCAAACTACCTTCACAGGAGATGAACACACGAGACTTGAAAGTATCAGGTGGAGATGTAAAGGCAGGAGACAAAGTTTTTTTTGAAGTAAAATCGGTAGGAAAGAATAAAGTAGAGTTAAAGCCTATCACTTCTAAAGCTAATACAACGGATAGTAGGGTACCAAGACGCATAGATATGCTAAAGTCAATGTTATCTAAAATAAACATTGATATAACTAAAGAAAGTATGCAAATTGCTGATGAGATTGATAAAAATGATATGGAGATTACCCAGAAGACTTTTACAGAAACGCAAACCTTAAAAAACGATATAAGTAAAATAATAAATAATATTACAAAGAATAAAATCGAGATATTAAAGAAGAATGAGATATCACTAGACAAAGTGACAATGGAGATATTGGTTGAAAATTTGAAAGAAGTATATTCAAATAATGATGCGGATGTAAAGAACCTAGAGATAAAAGTAGAAAAGTCATTTTATGATAAGATAAAAGATGCTGAAGAAAACACTATAGTTACTAAGAAAAATATAAAAACAATATTAGATAATAATGACTTACCGGAAACAAATGAAAATGTAAAATATATAAAAAATGTTTTAAATCAAGTAAAAGAAGTTAAGGAAATAAAACAAGAAGATATATTAGAGATAATTAAAAGAAATGATAACGTTACTCTTGAGAGTCTCTATAGGGCAAAATATACGTCTGGGGGCAAGACTACCAGACAGGAAAAGACAGATGCAACGTTTGATATAGATGCTGAAATAGCAAAAACACTTACAGGTCAAAATATAGAAGTGAATAGTGGTAATATGGCACTCGCAAAGGCTTTTTATAATAAAGATATAGATATTATAGGTGCTAACTTTGAAGAATATAAAATCATAGAAAATTCGGTAAAAAATATTGACGAAGAAAAAGCTATATCTGAAGCAGTAAGGAATATAAGGACAGGTGGTAAAAACATTTATATAGATGAAGACATTGAAAGATTAAATGAGGAAAAGATGCAAGAAAAAGTTATAACTATAAAAGAACGGATTTCAAGTATCAATATTAATGATATAAAAATGGTTATTGCAAAAAAACAAACGATAAATATTAGAAACATAGTTAACGAAGGAAAGTTATCTGAGAGTGCCATAATTAGCTCTATGGATAGCGCACAGATAGATGTAAAAGCACTAAAGGTTAAACTTCAAATAGAAGAAATAAGGCTAAAACTTACATTAGAGGCTGCAATGAAGCTAAAAGATAAAGGAATAAATATAGAGACAGAGCCTATTAAAAAAGTGGTAGATGAACTGAAAAGAATGGAAAAACAAGTTGATATAACTGTAGGAGAACAGAAAATAACTGTAGATATAGGAAAAGCAGATATTATGAAAACTTTATATGAAAAGATAGATATATTAAAAACGAGAGACATGGATACATATGCAAATGCTATAAAGAATAAAATATTTTTGAATATAGAAAATTTATCAAATGAAATCCAAACAAATAGTAATAATATGGAAAAAATGGTGGAAAATTCTAATGATTCTGTTGATAAGTATACAAAAAATGGAAAAGAATCGGAAAATGCAAAAAATATCCACAATATGGAGAAAATAAAAAGCGCTATGTTAAATTCTTATGAAGAAGCAGAAACAAGACCAAATACTAGATACGGGGATAGCGTAAAAAAAATCGAAAATCAAATAGAGAGTTTACTTAAAAATCAGAATATACAAGCAAGCGAAGTAAATGTAAAGTGTAGCAAAATTTTAATAAAAAATGATATGGAAGTGAATAACGAAAATATAGAGGCAATAAAAGTCTGTGAAAACAAAGTACAAGCGGTGACAAGGGGATTACATCCAGTTATTTCGCTTGATATGATAAATCAAAATAAAAATCCAATACAGATGCATTTAGATGATGTTATTCAGCATATAGGGGATTTTAATGATAAGTATGGACTTGACACACAAGAAACTTTATATGATGCTATAGCAAATATGCAAGACAAAAAAATAATAAATTTGGAACAAAAAGATGCTCTAATTGCAATATACAAAGCTATGAGTAAGATAGATAAAGCTGGAGACATAGCTTTAGGGCTTGCTATAAAAAAAGATATCTCATTAACTATAAATAATTTGCTTGAAGCGACTAAATATATACAAACTACTAAAGCAAAAGATGATAATATTAATGCGGTTATTGATGATAACTTTGGATTTCTCTCGGAACTTAAAAACAATGAAAACAGTATTTCGGGTAAAATGCAAAAGATATTAAATGAAGTGAATTTCGGTTTAACAAAGGATAATAAAACACTCATGCAGGCCATGGAAAATGTCGGGTTGGAAACAAACAATGAAAATATGTATAAAACTTATAATGCAAAAAGTATATTAAATGAATTCAGAAAGCTTGCTATTCCTGAAAAGATGCAACGAATAATCAGTAATAATCCAAGTATAATTGATGCTCCCATTGGTGAAATAGTAAAAAAATTAAAACAAGTGACTGATGAAAAAGTAAAAGACTATGAGTATGGTGATGAAAAAGTAAATAGATTTTTGAAAGATATAGAAGGCTTAGATGGAACTAATGAAAACGTTTTATATGCACTTAAAAAGTATGATATAAAGTCAACTATAAGTAATATAAATATGTTGAAAAAATTTGAAAAAGACTTTAATTTTTTATCAAAAGAGTATAAAGAAATAGACAATGCTATAAGAAATGAGAATTTAGATATAAAAACAGTTTTAAAAAACAATTTAAATAATCTAAGAGAAAAACTACTAGGAAAAAAAGAAAATAATAATAGTATAGACAATCTGGAAGATATAAAACAAGAATATTCAAGTAAAAAGGACAAAAATAATGATGCTCTTATAGATAAAATAGAAAACACACAGAAAACCTTAAAGTCAACTCAGAATATTCAGAAGCAAGATGAATTTTATCAAATACCGATATATCTTGGAGATAGACTTACAAATCTAAATATATATATGTATAATGATAAAAATCAAAATCAAAATTCTGATAGTAAAAATGAAAAAAATGTTTTAGTTTCTATGGATACCGAAACGCTTGGAGATGTAAGTATAGATATAAAGATAAAGGCAAGAGCTGTGGATATAAAAATTAATGCAGAAAATATGCAAGATAGAGAGTTTGTGAAACAAAACCTTGAAGAGTTACAAGGAGTTATTGAAAAACTAGGTTATAAAACAGATAAAATATCTTGGCAAAATCAAAAATTAAAAAATCCAATATTTGATGAAATAAATAATGAGATAAGAAAATACAAAAATAGCAAATATGAAGAAGTAGTTTAAAATAATGTAAGGCTTAGGAGCTGATTCTTATGGCAATAGAACAAGAAAAAACAACGGATAGAAAAAGTGCAGATGAAAAAATGTATGAATTAATAATAAATCTAGTAAAGTTCATGGACACTGTGGATAAAAAAAATAAAAAATGATATTAAGCAAACTCTCGAAATGGTCGATAGATATTTTAGAAAAGAAAATAGAAAAAATACACCGGAGGTGCAAGTATGAAAATAAACAATAATATTCCAGCTTTAAGATCTTTACATTTACTAGACAGAACAAATTCAGCGTTAGACAAAACATTAGAAAAATTGTCATCAGGCAAGAGAATTAATCGCGCGGCAGATGATGCAGCAGGACTCGCTATAGCACAAAAAATGGACACTCAAGTAAGAGGACTAGAGATAGCTACTAGAAACTCAAATGACGGTATAAGTTTAATACAAACAGCAGAGGGAGCGCTTGCAGAAGTTCACTCAATGCTACAGAGAATGAGAGAGCTATGTATACAAGCATCGAACGGAACTTTGTCATCTGACGATAGAGACTCAATAAATAACGAAGTTGTTCAGTTAAAAGAAGAAATTGCAAGAATTTCTGACACAACAGAGTTTAATGAGATGAAATTATTAAATGGAGATATAGATAGAAGAGCGTTCTCAACAAACTCAAATGTTGCTGATATAGTTGCAATGAGTGATACTGTTAATCCAGCAAACTATACTTTTGAAGTAACACAAAGTGCCACAAAAACAAAGGATACGGGCGGAGCAGTATCATTATTTGATGGAAGTGGAGAATCAACTCTATCAGGATACGTAAATATAAATGGTGAGCAAGTATACATAGAATCAGGAGAGTCTTCAGAAAATGTATTTGCTAAAATAAGAAACTTGGCAGATACAGCAGGAGTAAATGCTACAACAACATCACCTTTTGGGAACAGCAAAGCTATAACTCTAGAAGCACAATTGTTTGGCGAAAAAGATATAACTGTTACAGGAGACACTGATCTGATAGAGGCACTAGGGCTTGATTCTGTTCACTTTAATCCTAATACAGAAGGAGAATATACAAAAACTAGTAATGTAGGTATATCAATAGGTGCTTTAGATGGGGATGTATTAATAAACGGGATAGAGGTTAATTTTTTAAATACAGATGCAATAGCAGATATTCTCAGTAAATTAAAATCAAAAGATATACCTGGCACAGAATTTGCTTTAAATGGAGCGGGTGCAATAGTGGCTATGTCGACAAAGCCAATAGTAATTGAAGCAAAAACAACAGCGGCTGGGGACATTGCTGTAGCTGCAGATTTAGCATCACTTGCAGCAGGGGTTCAAATTAGTGCATCATCAGTAAAATGTGAACCAGAAGATAATATAGATAAAACAGCTACTATCCAAGGTGCAGTAGCACCAGCAGGGGCTGATCTTGAAATAATGGTAAATGGTGTATCAGCAGGGTCTTATCATTTCGCTGCAGATTTAGACCTAAGCATTCCAGCAAATATAGAGACATTGGTAGGAAACTTAAATGCAGTAGGAGTAGCGAATACTACATTCACATTGGATCAAACAGGTGAAAAATTGATAGCATACAATACTAATGGAGATACTGTTACAATAGTTCCATCAGATAATGGAGATACAGACGATGTTAATGCAGCGGGATTTTTAGGATATTCTAATTCAACTGTATCTGTACAAACAGGTTTTGGAAACAAAGGACATAGTATAGAAGTTAGTCCTACTAACATAGTGTTTGATAATCCTAGCACAGCGACAATCGAGGGGTTCCCTATGGGAACTACTGTTACAACAAGCGGTAAAAGAATTGTATTCGAGGGTTCTGAGGGATTTCAATTAACTTTACAAGGTGGAGACAATACAGGAAATGTAACCGTTAATATACTAGAAACGGGACCACTTGACTTACAAATTGGAGCAAATGAAGGACAATTCATGGCAATAAGAATACAAAACTTATCTCCAGAAGCTCTAGGAATAGAAGATTTAAACCTAAGCACAGCAGCTTTAGCACAAGATGCAATAACAATAATAGATAAAGCCATAAACACAATATCAAGTGTTCGTTCAAAACTTGGAGCATTCCAAAATAGACTAGAGCATACAATACAAAGCTTAACAGTTGCATCAGAAAATATGACAGCATCATTATCACGTATTGAGGATGCAGATATGGCATTCGAAATGTCTGAGTATACTAAGCAAAATGTATTATCTCAAGCAGGTGTATCAATGCTTGCACAAGCAAATCAAAGACCACAATCTATATTACAATTATTGCAACAATAATGGAGGTGAATTATAATGGAAGGTATGACAGTAAAAATAGCTGGGGCTACTCCATCAGAACTGTTAATTATAACATATGATATAACGATTGATTCTATAGATAATGCAATTAAAGCTTTAAAAGAAAATAATGAAAAACAATTTAGAAGATATATAAATAAATCTCAAAATTTCACAAGAGAATTAATGAACACCTTGAATATGTCATATGAGATTTCAACAAATCTATTATCGCTATATCGATTTGTGAATGAGTCAATAGTAAGGGGATCTGTGAAAAAAAGTGATAAATATCTTCTAGAAGCAAAGAAAGTACTTAACATATTACTTGATGGGTGGAAAACAGTAAGTCAAACACAAAGTAAAACGCAGAAACCTGTTGTAGACAATGCTCAGAGATTAGTAGCAGGTCTTACATATGGTAAAAGAAGTCTAAATGAATCAGTAATGAATAATGGAATAAACAGAGGTTATACAGCCTAAAAAATCAAGCCATAGCGGCTTGATTTTTTAGAACCTTAAATAAAAATTTTACTCAAATGTGTTTACAAATGGAAAAAATTATATTATAATGTACAATAGTTTTATAAGTAAATGTATTAGATACATTGCATAAAAAAGAAATTTTGTGTTTCAACACAATGAAAGGATGATAATTAATGACAAGCAAATTAGAAAACTTAGAAAAAGGCGTTGCAAAATTAACTATAGAAGTTGATGCAAAAAGGTTTGAGGAAGGACTTAAACATTCGTTTAATAAAAACAAAACACATTTTAAGATTGATGGATTTAGAAATGGAAAAGCACCAAGGAGTATTGTTGAAAAAATGTATGGAGTGCAAGTACTATATGAAGATGCAGTGGACTATATATTGCCTTCAGCATATGAAGGTGCAGTACGTGAACACGAGCTACAAGTGGTATCAAGACCTGATGTAGATATAGTGCAAATAGGAAAAGAACAAAATCTTATATTTACAGCGGTTGTTACTTTAAAGCCGGATGTGATTTTAGGGGATTATAAAGCTGCAATAATAGAAAAAGTAAACGAAGAAGTTACAGATGAAGATGTAAATGCAGAAATAAAAAAAGTTGCTGAAAGTAATGCAAGACTTGTAACTGTAGATAATAGACCAGCAAAGATGGGAGATATATTAACTATAGACTTTGAAGGATTTGTAGATGATATAGCATTTGAAGGCGGAAAAGCAGAAAACTACGAAATAACAATAGGTTCAAAGACTTTTATAGATACATTTGAAGAACAGTTAATAGGTAAAAATGCAGGAGACGATGTAGAAGTAAATGTTTCATTTCCTGAAAACTATACAAGTGAAGACCTAGCTGGTAAAAAAGCTATATTTAAAGTAGCAATAAAAGAAGTAACCGAAAAAGAATTACCAGAAATAGATGATGACTTTGCGCAAGATGTTTCAGATTTTAATACATTAGATGAATATAAAAATGATATAAGAAGTAAAATACAAGAAGAGAAAAAAGAAAATGCAAAAGTTGAAAAAGAAAATAGAGCAATAAGAAAAGTTGTAGAAAATGCAAAAATGGATATACCGAAAATTATGATAGAAAATCAAACTGATAAACTAATTCATAATTTTGAAATGAGAATAAAACAAAATGGTTTAACATTAGAACAATATTTACAATTTTCAGGACAAAATATGAATTCTGTTAGAGAAAGCTTGAAAAACGAAGCAGAAGAACAAGTAAAAGTTTCATTAGTTCTTGATGCTATAGTAACAGAAGAAAAGATAATAGTAACAGAAGAAGAATTTGAAAAGAAATTAGAAGAACTAGCAACTTCAATGAAGTTTGATATTAATAAAGTAAAAGAAGGATTACAAGGTGGAAAAAGAGAAGAATTCGAAGATGAAATAAAACTTCAAAAAGCTGTAGAATTAATAGTAAGCTTAGCAAAAGAAGAGTAACTTAATTTTATAGAGGTGCATATATTGGCGATTGGAGGAGAAATAGAAATGAAAAAGAGAAATCTTTTTTAATTTTCAACTTTCAACTTTCAATTTTCAACTTAATTAAAGGGGGAATGAAAATGAGTTTGGTACCTATGGTAATAGAACAAACAAATAGAGGCGAGAGATCGTATGATATATATTCTAGATTGTTAAAAGATAGGATAGTTATGTTAAGTGATCAGGTAAATGATGTTACTGCAAGTTTAGTAGTGGCACAGCTATTATTTTTAGAAGCCGAAGATCCAGAAAAAGATATATATTTATATATAAATAGTCCGGGTGGATCTGTAGCAAGCGGGTTTGCAATATATGATACAATGCAATATATAAAGTCAGATGTGGCTACTATATGTGTAGGAATGGCAGCGAGTATGGGAGCGTTTTTACTTGCTGGTGGGCAAAAGGGAAAAAGATTTGCACTTCCAAATGCAGAGATAATGATACATCAACCACTCGGTGGTATGGAAGGCCAAGCAACAGATATGGAGATAGCCGCAAAACATATTTTAAGGACAAGACAGAAGTTAAATAGTATATTAAGTGAAAGAACAGGCCAATCAATTGAGACAATAACAAGGGACACAGATAGAGATAATTATATGTCAGCAGAAGAAGCAAAAGAATACGGTATGATAGATAAGATATATTTTAAGAAAGAATAAAAGTACTGATTAATTATTACATGACAAGAGGATGGTGAATAGGGAACATGATAAATAAATTTGAAGAAGGAAAGAATATACACTGTTCTTTTTGCAGTAAGACCCAAGACCAAGTTAAACGTCTTATAGCTGGACAAGATGTATATATATGTGACGAGTGTATAAAGGTATGCAAGGAAATTGTAGATAAGCAAATATATGATTATGAAACTAAAGATCAAATACAAAACCTTTTAAAGCCAAAAGAAATAAAAACTATTTTAGATGAGTATGTAATAGGGCAAGATGAAGCAAAGAAGGCACTTGCGGTAGCTGTATATAACCATTATAAAAGAATATTTTTTGTGGATACAAGCAACAAATGTGAACTTCAAAAGAGTAATATACTTTTAGTAGGTCCTACAGGATCTGGTAAAACATATCTTGCGCAAACCTTAGCTAAAATGCTCAATGTTCCATTTGCAATAGCAGATGCAACATCCCTTACAGAGGCGGGTTATGTAGGTGAGGATGTAGAGAACATTTTGCTTAGACTCATACAAGCTGCGGACTTTGATATAGAGAAAGCAGAAACAGGAATAATATATATTGATGAAATAGATAAGATATCTAGAAAATCAGATAATCCGTCAATAACTAGAGATGTGAGTGGAGAAGGTGTTCAACAAGCTTTACTCAAAATTCTTGAAGGAACAGTTGCCTCGGTTCCACCACAAGGTGGAAGAAAACATCCACATCAAGATTTTTTACAAATAGATACATCAAATATATTATTTATTTGCGGTGGGGCTTTCGAGGGATTAGAGAAAGTTATTGAGAGAAGAACTGATAATAGTGGAATGGGATTTGGAATTGAGGTAAAATCAAAGAAAAATAAGAAAGTTGGAGAAGCATTTAAAAAGATGTTGCCGGCTGATTTACTAAAGTATGGATTGATACCAGAATTTGTTGGAAGATTACCAGTTATTGTAGCTCTTGATGATTTAGATAAAGAAGCACTAATGAAAATAATAAGGGAACCTAAAAATGCAATAGTAAAACAATACGAAGCGTTACTTAAGATGGATGATGTGGAACTTACGTTCACAGATGAAGCAATAAGCGCAATAGCAGATAAAGCTTTAGAGAGAAATACGGGAGCAAGAGGACTTAGGTCAATAATTGAAAGTGTAATGATGAATACGATGTTTGACATACCATCCACAGGAAGTGTAGAAAAATGTATTATAACAAAAGAAGTTGTTGAAGGAACGAAATCACCAGAGTTAATAATAAATGAAAATAAAAAGCCAAGTGTTAGGAAAATAAAAACAAAAATAATTAATCATAATGAAACAGCATAAAAATTTAAAACTTAAAAAACTTCATGCTAAGGCTTGAAGTTTTTTAAGTTTTTTGGTAGAATATAAATAAAAAACAAATAATAATAATAATACTGTAAAATATTGACAAATAACAAGGAATTGTGTATAATCATATAAAGATGTGACAAATATCTATTTTACAACAATAAATGAACGGGGGGAAATTATGAATAAACTAGAAAAACTAATAGGAATAATACTAATATTGATAATGGTAGTTGGTACAAATGCATCATTTGCAGCAACAGATGCGGAAGTAATTTCAGAAGTAAATAATAAATTAACCTTTTATAGGGGAACAATTACCGGAGATGTAACATCAGATATGCTTACAGAAGTGCAAGCTTTAAAAGATAAAGTTAATACTATATCGGATTACGATCAAAAAACAAAGCTAATGGAAAATGTTTTAGTCTTGATTACTGATATGAGTGATATACTGACTGGAAAAGATTTGGAAATAATAACAAGTAAAATAAAATTTTTAAATGAAAATGAAGAGTTATATTTATCTCTGCCAGATACGAAATCTAGATATACATATAGTGTATTAGTTGAAAATTCTGATTTGGGTGTTGAAATGATAAAGTGTAACGCGAAACAAAATGAAAAAATAGCGTTACCGACTTTAAAGAAAGCTACAAACTTAAAATATACTATACAAATATTATATGGGACAGTGACGAAAAAGACTGCCACAAGTGCATATATGTTTAAAGATACAGAAATGCCTAAAATAAAAGCTATATATGTATTAGATAATAATTTATATGTTAAAACAACTGATAACTATAAGTTTGCAGATGAAAAATATGCGTATACTGTAGGTGAAGATACATATGAGACTAATTCATATTATAAAATAAAAGAGTACCCAAAAACGATAGCTATTAAAGTAAAAGACTTATTTGGGAATGTTAATAGTTATACAGTAAATGCAACGCAAGATGCAAAAGTATATTTTGGGGATGCATCTGATTCAATAGACGAGGATATAAATGAGGCTAGAGAATCGAAAATTACTACTAGCAGGTATTTTAAGAACATAGTAATAGGAGAATACGGTAAAGAATTATACTATTATGACGCTTTTGATACGTATTTAAAGAAAAAATTTGGTAACTCATATAATAAAAAGTATGTTACACCTAGTTCGTCATCAGTAACAGTAGATTTAACAAAAAAGGTTGTAATATTAAATAAAGATGGAGTATTTGAATTAAAATTTAAAAATAGTAAAGACAATACAGTAGTATCGACATATATAGTTGTAGGGGATAAAAATGATAAAATAGAAAGTTATTATTCGAAAATAAGACATAAGTTGCCTAATTATGTGACGGTTAATTCTATATCTCTAGCAAATTATATAGAACTTGTTCCAAATAGTAAATACAGCACTAGTGGAGCGAACAGTAAATATATTCTTATAATGGTAGATGATGTAGCATATTCAGTTAATAGTACAATTCCCTTAACTAATAAAAATATGTGGAATATCTATATCTATAATTTGTCAACAGGTGAGTTTATAGATCATGAAATATATTATAAAAAATTAGAGAAAAGAATAGAAATACTTAATGATATAAAAAACCATTGGGCAAAGAATAGTATTATAAGTTTAATAGAAAGAAATGTGGTTACTGGTTATTCGGATTTAACATTTAAACCTAATAGTACAGTGACAGTTAAAGAATTTGTTGCTATGTTAAATAGATTAAACCCAAATAAAAGTAGAGAAACGATAAATTTGAACGACGTAGGTTTGTCAAAATATGATTGGGCGTATTATGAGGTAAAGAATGTATTTTCAAAATTAGATTATCAAACATTGTTCCGTTCGGGGCTTATGAATAAGTATGACTATCCAATTACGAGAGAAGA
Organism: Clostridiales bacterium; assembly: GCA_003452395.1. Taxonomy (GTDB): domain Bacteria; phylum Bacillota; class Clostridia; order Lachnospirales; family UBA12420; genus UBA12420. The sequence continues at coordinate 15,314 of DMOI01000036.1, read as the reverse complement.
GGTAGCGATGTTGGTTGCAAATTATTATCAAGTTCCAGAAAAACCAACAGAAAAGTATTATGTTGATCTAACGCAGAGCTCCTATTCGTCTGAAATACAAAAGCTTACTGCGAGTGGAATACTTAAGGGATATGATGATAACACAGTGAGACCATTTAGTTATTTAACTAGAGCAGAAGCGGTAACAATATTGGGTAGAATTAATTAATAAATAATAAATAGAAAGTTGTGTATCAAAAAATATTCCTTTATATAAAGGAATATTTTTTACATATTCTATGAAATTTTAATAAAAATTGCTTGACTGGCTTGCCTTTTTATGCTATTATAATAAAATGTACTCGTTTGCTCGTAGTGGATACGAGGATGTATAAAAATTCCAAAAAATGAATAATATGACAATATTTAAAATCAAGGAGTGAAATATTGATGGAAAAAATCCGTATCAAACCTGTGAAAACTGGCAATGTAACTAGAATGTCATATATAAGAAAAGAAGAAGTTGTAGAGACACCAGATTTTATAGAGATTCAAAAACAATCGTACGAATGGTTAGTTGAAGAAGGACTAAAAGAGGTTTTTGATGATGTATCTCCTATAATTGACTATAATAATAATTTAGTATTAGAATTTTTGGATTTCCAAATTGAAAAGGATAAGATTAAGTATAATATCGAAGATTGTAAAGCAAGATATATGACTTATGCTGCACCACTAAGAGTAAAGGTGCGCCTATTAAACAAGGAAACTCAAGAGATAAAAGAACAAAATATTTTCATAGCTGATTTTCCTCTTATGACAGAAAACGGTTCATTTATTATAAATGGTGCAGAACGTGTAATTGTAAGTCAATTAGTAAGATCGCCAGGTATATATTATAATATAGATCATGATAAGTTGGGTAAACAACTAATAACAGCAACAGTTATACCAAATAGAGGAGCATGGCTTGAGTATGAGACTGATTCGAAAGATGTTTTCTATGCAAGGGTTGATAGAACTCGAAAGTTGCCGGTTACATGTCTTATTAGGGCTTTAGGTGTAAATACAGACGAAGAAATAAAAGAACTATTTGGTGAAGATCCTAAGATACTTGCTACACTTGAAAAAGATGTTTCAAAGACAAGAGAAGAGGGTCTAATTGAGATATATAAAAAGTTAAGACCAGGTGAACCACCGACCGTAGACAGTGCGGAAAGCTTATTTACAAATATGATGTACGACGATAGAAGATATGACCTCGCGAAAGTAGGGAGGTATAAATTTAATAAAAAACTTGCTCTCAAAAACAGAGTAGTAGGTTTTAAAATAGCAGAGACAGTTGCAAGTCCACTTACTGGAGAAATTATTATTGAGGAAAATCAAGTAATTACTGAAGAAATAGCAGAGATAATTCAAGACTCGGGCATACATTCCTTTGGTATATTTGCAGAAGATAGAATTGTAAAGATATTGTCTAATATGACGGTAGATATTAATAAGTATTTAGACGTAGATGTAACGGATATAAGTGCTAAGGGGAAAGTATATTTGCCTGTGCTTAAAGATTTAATTGAAAAAAATAATGGTAAAGACAAAAGTGAATTATATGAAGCAATAAAAAACAATATGAAAGCATTGCTACCTATACATATAACGGTAGAGGATATTTTGGCAAGTATAAATTATACTATACATCTAGAATATGGTGTGGGTATACAAGATGATATTGACCATTTAGGGAATAGAAGAATAAGATGTGCTGGTGAGCTGTTGCAAAATCAAATAAGAATCGGATTTACTAGAACTGAGAAGGTTATCAGAGAAAGAATGAACTTGCAAAACATAGAAATAATTACACCGCAAGTACTTATAAATACGAAGCCTATTTCAGCATCTATTAAAGAGTTTTTTGGTAGTTCGCAATTATCACAATTTATGCAACAAAATAATCCGCTAGATGCACTAACCCACAAGAGAAGATTATCTGCACTAGGGCCAGGTGGACTATCTAGAGAGAGAGCTGGGTTTGAAGTAAGAGACGTTCACTATACACATTTTGGTAGAATGTGTCCAGTTGAAACGCCAGAAGGTCCAAACATAGGACTTATTAACTCACTTGCAATATATGCAAGAATAAATGAATATGGATTTATAGAAACGCCATATAGAAGAATAGATAGAACACAAACTGAGCCAAAGGTGACACTAGATATAGCTTATTTTACTGCTGATGAGGAAGAAAAATACGTAGTTGTTCAAGCTAATGAGCCTCTAAATGAAGATGGAACTTTTAAAAACGAAAAGGTAACGGGAAGATATAAAAAAGAAGAATTTATTGAATTAAGTAAATATAAAGCAGATTTAATGGAAGTATCACCGCAACAGATGTTTTCTGTTGCCACTGCTATGATTCCTTTCCTTGAAAACGATGATGCAAACCGTGCCCTTATGGGTTCAAACATGCAACGTCAATCAGTTCCACTAATAAAAACCGAGTCGCCTATAATAGGTACAGGACTCGAATATGATGTGGCAATAGATTCAGGTGTGGTAATAGTAGCAAGGGAAGAGGGTATTGTTACTAAAACATCTGCAAATGAAATAATAATAAAAAATATTAACGGACAGTATGATAAATATGAATTGCTAAAGTTTAAGAGAAGTAATCAAACTAACTGTATAAATCAAATTCCTATTGTAGATAGAGGCCAAAAAGTTAAGAAGGGCGAAGCAATAGCAGATGGGCCATCTACAAAAGATGGAGAAATTGCATTAGGTAAAAACATATTAATTGGATTTATGACTTGGGAAGGTTATAACTATGAAGATGCTATATTACTTAACGAAAAATTGGTTCAAGATGATGTGTATACATCAATTCATATAGAAGAATACGAAATGCAATCAAGGGACACAAAACTAGGTCCAGAAGATATAACGAGAGATATTCCAAATATAGCGGAAGATTCGATACGTGATTTAGACGAAAAAGGAATAATAAGAATTGGTGCAGAGGTATTACCTGGTGATATTTTAGTTGGTAAAGTAACTCCAAAAGGCGAAACTGAGCTTACAGCAGAAGAAAGATTACTTCGTGCTATATTTGGGGAAAAAGCTAGAGAAGTTAGAGATACTTCACTGAGGGTTCCGCATGGTCAATCAGGTATAATACTTGATGTACATGTTTTCACAAAAGCAAATGGAGATGAGTTACCACCAGGTGTAAATGAGGTTGTTAGAGTTTATATTGCTCAAAAGAGAAAGATATCTGTTGGGGATAAAATGGCTGGTAGACATGGTAATAAAGGTGTTGTTTCAAGAGTACTCCCGACAGAAGATATGCCATATCTTCCAAATGGAAGAGCACTTGATATAGTTCTTAATCCACTTGGAGTTCCATCACGTATGAATATTGGGCAAGTGCTTGAGGTTCACTTGGGACTTGCAGCAAAGGCACTTGGGATAAAGGTTGCTACACCAGTATTTAATGGGGCAAAAGAAGGAGAAGTAGTTAAAACACTTGAAATTGCTAACGATTATGTAAATAGTGAATGGAATGATTTTATAGAAAAATGGAAAGATAAACTAGATGATGGATTCTTTGAATATCTAGATAAAAATAAAGCTCATAGAGAAGAATGGAAAGATGTTCCAATAAATGCAAATGGTAAAATAATGCTTAGAGACGGAAGAACAGGAGAAGAGTTTGACAATCCTGTAACAGTTGGATATATGCATTACCTAAAGCTACATCACTTAGTAGATGATAAGATACATGCTCGTTCGACTGGGCCATATTCACTTGTTACTCAACAGCCACTCGGAGGTAAAGCTCAATTTGGTGGACAAAGATTTGGTGAGATGGAAGTTTGGGCATTAGAAGCTTATGGTGCAGCGTATACACTACAAGAACTTCTTACTGTAAAATCTGATGACGTTATAGGACGTGTTAGAACTTATGAAGCAATAGTAAAAGGTGAAAACATTCCAAAACCAGGTATACCTGAATCATTTAAAGTTCTTTTAAAAGAATTACAGGCATTATGTCTTGATATAACAGTATATGATAAAGACCGTGAATTTGATATAAGAGAGTCAGTAGAAAACGACGATATTGAAGAAACGTTTTTTGAACATGAGGCTGAAAAAAGAAAAAGCAATGAGAGTGACGACGACGATGATGAATTGTACTCCGTTCAATATATAACTACAGAAGAACTTGCTACGGAATCAGATGATATAAATATCGTTGACGAAAAAGATTTATTTTAGGGTTATAAATAGAGAACTAAATTAAAGGAGTGAAATTCGGATGTCTAATGCAACAAGAAAATATTCAAGCTCATTTGATGTAATGAAAATAAAGTTAGCATCGCCTGAAAAGATTAGGGAATGGTCAAAAGGTGAAATAAAAAAACCAGAAACTATCAACTACAGAACTTTAAAACCAGAGAGGGATGGACTATTTTGCGAGCGAATATTTGGGCCTACAAAAGACTGGGAATGTTTCTGTGGAAAGTACAAGAGGGTAAGATATAAAGGTGTTGTATGTGATAGGTGTGGTGTTGAGGTAACTAAATCAAAGGTTAGACGTGAGAGAATGGGACATATTGAACTTGCTGCACCGGTTTCACACATATGGTACTTTAAAGGTATACCTAGTAGAATGGGACTTCTACTCGATTTAACACCAAGAGCACTCGAAAAGATATTATATTTTGCATCTTATATAGTAGTAGATCAAGGGAACACAAGACTTGATTATAAACAACTACTATCGGAAAATGAGTATAGAGAGGCAGTAGAGGCTTATGGCGAAAAAGCTTTTAGAGTTAGTATGGGAGCAGAAGCAATTAAAGAACTTTTACAAAACATTGATTTACAAAAAGAATTTGATGAGTTAAAAGCTGGATTACGTACTTCTAGTGGACAAAAAAAGTTGAGAATTATTAAAAGACTAGAAGCAGTAGAAGCTTTCCTTGAATCTAATAACAAACCGGAATGGATGATAATGGACGTGGTTCCAGTTATACCTCCAGAATTAAGACCAATGGTACAGTTAGATGGTGGTAGGTTTGCTACATCGGACTTAAATGATCTGTATCGTAGAGTTATTAACAGAAATAATAGACTAAAGAGGCTTCTAGAGTTAGGAGCGCCAGATATTATTGTAAGAAACGAGAAAAGAATGTTGCAAGAAGCAGTAGATGGACTAATAGATAATGGTAGACGTGGAAGACCCGTAACAGGTCCAGGTAATAGACCACTTAAATCACTATCTGATATGTTAAAAGGAAAGCAAGGGCGATTCCGTCAAAATTTACTTGGTAAAAGAGTTGACTATTCAGGACGTTCTGTTATAGTTGTAGGTCCAGAACTCAAGTTTTATCAGTGTGGTCTTCCAAAAGAAATGGCTATAGAATTATTTAAACCATTTGTTATGAGAGAACTAGTTAAAGGTGGAGTGGCTCATAATATAAAATCAGCAAAAAAAATGGTTGAAAGATTACATCCAGAAGTGTGGGCAATACTAGAGAATGTTATTAAAGAGCATCCAGTGTTACTAAATCGTGCGCCTACACTACATAGATTAGGCATTCAAGCGTTTGAACCGATTTTAGTAGAGGGAAAAGCTATAAGACTTCATCCTCTTGTATGTACTGCATTTAATGCGGACTTTGATGGGGACCAAATGCCAGTTCATGTGCCTTTATCAGCAGAGGCTCAATCAGAGTGTAGATTTTTGATGTTATCTTCAAACAACCTATTAAAATTATCTGATGGAGCACCGGTTGTAGTACCTACGCAAGATATGATTCTTGGAGTATATTATATGACTCTAAATAAAAAAGATGAAAAAGGTCAAGGTAGATACTTTAGAAATGAAGATGAAGTATTAATGGCGTACTTTAATCATGAAATAACAATACATTCACGAATAAATGTGCGTAGAACTCTAATAATTAATGGTGAAGAGAAAGTAGGTTTAATTGACACTACACCAGGTAAGATAGTATTTAATAAGGCTATTCCGCAAGATATAGGATATATTGATAGAACAAAAGAAGAAAATATGTTTAAATATGAAATAGATTTCCTAGTTGATAAAAAACAATTAATAAAAATAATAGACAGAGCTATTCAAACACATGATTCTATCGAAGTTGTAGAGATGCTTGATGAAATAAAGAACTTAGGCTTTAAATATTCGACACAAGGTGCACTTACTGTTGCAATATCAGATATGCTAGTACCACCTACAAAGTATGAGTTGTTGGCTACTGCAGAACTTAAAATAGAAAAAATAAACTCATTATATAGAAAAGGATTAATGACTGATAAAGAGAAACACAATCAGGTAATAACAATCTGGGACCAAACAACTGACAAAGTAACAGACGCACTTATGAATCATTTGGGTGAGTTTAATAACATATCTATGATGGCTAACTCTGGAGCCCGTGGTAGTCGCAGCCAAATAAAACAGTTGGCAGGTATGCGTGGTAACATGGCTGATACATCGGGAGAAGTTATTGAATTACCTATTAAATCAAGCTTTAAAGAGGGTCTTAATGTTCTTGAATACTTTATATCTGCCCATGGTGCTAGAAAAGGTATGGCGGATACGGCTCTTCGTACGGCTGACTCAGGGTATCTGACTCGTCGTCTTGTTGATGTATCTCAGGACCTAATTACTCGTGATGATGACTGTTTCGTAAATTCAGAAGTAAAAGGTATTTGGATTAAAGCATTTAAAGATGGAAATGAAGTTATAGAATCTTTAGAGAATCGTATTACCGGAAGATGGTCGATACTGGATGTAAAAGATCCGAACACTGGAGAGATAATAGTTCCGGCGGATACAATGATAACTAAAAAAATAGCTGATCAGATAGTAAAATCAGGAATTGATAAAGTTAATATTAGAACCGTATTTACATGTGAGTCTAATAATGGTGTATGTGCTAAGTGTTATGGTTCAGACATGTCATCTGGAAAACCAGTTAAGAGGGGAGAAGCTATTGGTATAATAGCAGCTCAATCTATTGGTGAGCCAGGTACACAGCTTACAATGCGTACATTTCACTCAGGAGGGATCGCAGGTAAAGATATAACACAAGGACTTCCAAGGGTTGAAGAAATATTTGAAGCACGTAGACCAAAAGGTATGGCTATCATTTCTGAGATAGATGGGGTTGTTGAATTAAAGGAAACAAATAAAAGAAGAGAAATAATTATACAAAATGAAAAAACAGGAATTTCTAAAACTTATTTGATACCATATGACTCAAAGATAAAGGTATATGATGATCAAGAAATAACAGCAGGGGAAAGACTAACAGATGGTAGTATCAATCCTCATGATATATTAGAAATAAATGGACTTGAAGCTGTGCAACAGTACATTTTAAAAGAAGTACAAAAAGTTTATAGTCTACAAGGTGTTGATATAAACGATAAACATGTAGAGATTATAACTAGACAGATGTTAAGGAAAGTTAAGATTGATGATGCTGGTGATAGTAACTATCTACCAGGAAAGTTTATTGATAGAATAGATGCAATGAATCAAAATGTTGAGCTATTAGCTCAAGGGTTACAGCCTATAGTATTTAACAATGTGCTTTTAGGTATTACAAAAGCCTCTCTTGCTACTGATTCGTTCTTATCTGCTGCATCTTTCCAAGAAACTACGAGAGTTCTTACAGAAGCGGCAATAAAAGGTAAAATGGATAATCTCGTTGGATTAAAAGAAAATGTTATCCTAGGCAAGCTAATACCAGCAGGTACAGGTATGGAAGATTATGACGGAATATGTGTAAAAGAAGCAGAGGAAGAATTGGAAGAAATAGATTATGAAGGCTTGTATGGAGTAATTACTAATAATTATTAAAAACTTAAAAGGCCTTCTCGCTTTGTCATTGCGAGGAGGTCTTTTCGACGAAGCGATCTCATGTTTTTTATTTTTTACCATATATTTTTTATTGCTTGATTTTTTATTTTAATTAGTGTATATTTAAACTAGAATAATGGTCACGAAAGGGGAATAAGGATGGATAAGAAAATGATACCTATAGGCATAGATAACTTTAAAGAAATAATGGTTAAAGATTATTACTTTGTTGATAAATCAGAAATAATAAAGGACATATTGACACGAAATGTCCTGCTCATAACTCGTCCAAGGCGTTTTGGTAAGACTCTTAACCTAGATATGTTGAGATATTTCTTTGATAATGGAGTAGATAGCTGTAATGATTTTGAAAAAAGATTAGAAGGACAAATAGATGTAGACAATAGGTATTTATTTAACGGACTTAAAATATCTCAAGATGAAAAAGCAATGACACACCAAGGAAAATATCCAGTAATATTTATTTCGCTAAAAGAAATAAAAGAAAACAATTGGGAAGATTGCTTGGAATCTATGAAGAAGATAATAAGAAAAATATATATGGACAATAATTATGTTATAAAGTATATGCACAAAGAAGAACAAGAAGAATTCGAGAGAATAAAGGAAGGTACGGCAACAAGGATAGAATATGAGCAGGCACTAAAAAACATAATGGAATATTTTTATAGGTATTTCAAGCAAAACACGATATTACTAATAGATGAGTACGACCAACCGATAATATCAGGATATTGTAATGGATATTATGCCGAAGTAGTAGGATTTATGAGAAACATGTTATCGTCAGCACTAAAGACAAATAAGTACATAGAAAAAGGGGTACTCACAGGAGTGACAAGAGTAGCAAAAGAAAGCATATTCAGCGGTTTAAATAACCTAGATATGGACAGTATGCTAATACCAGCAAATGGGGACAAATTTGGATTTGTAGAAGAGGAAGTAAAAGAAATGCTAGAGTACTACGGGAAAGGTAAAAACTATGAGGATGTTAAGCTATGGTACAATGGTTATAAACTAAATAAAAAAGAAATATATAATCCTTGGAGTGTTTTGAAATACATAAATGATAAGGAAAGTAGGCTAATAAGCTACTGGGTAAATACAGGGAGTGACGATTTAATACGAGAATTGCTAAAAAATAACTTAGAGATGGTATTAGATAATCTAAACAAGATAATAAAAGGAGAAACAGCAGAAAAAGAAATAAATGAAGCAGTAAATTTCAATAACCTAGACAAAGATGAAGATTATATATGGAGTCTAATGCTACAAAGCGGGTATCTAAAAGCAGGAAATGCAGAAGAAATAGGTAAAGACCCAGAAGGAAACGGATTAATAAAAGTAAATCTACAAATACCAAATAGAGAGTTGAGTGGTTCATACGAAAGCATGATAAACAGCTGGCTATCAGAAAAGGTAGGGAAGTCATTAGTAGAAACAATGTTAAAACAGCTAACAGAAGGAAGTATAGAAGACTTTATAGAAATATTTAAGCAAGTAGTAATAGAAAGCATGAGTACATACGATGCAACAGGAGCAGAAGCAGAGAAATACTACCACATATTTTGTTTAGGGCTATTTATAAAACTGAAAGACAAATATTACGTAAAAAGCGAATTAAGCACAGGACTTGGAAGAAGTGATGTAATACTAATACCAAAGTCTAACAAAAATAGAGGAATAATAATAGAATTCAAAAAAGCAAAAAAAGCACAAACAATAGAAGCAGCGGCAGAAGTAGCGATACAACAAATAGAAGAAAAGAAATATGACACAATGATGAAAGAGCATGAGGTGGGCGAGATAGTTAAACTCGGGATAGGATTTAAGGGCAAGGATTGTGAGATACTGGTAAAATGAGATACAATACTAATTAGTTTTTGAAATATATGTTTTAGAACAACCGAAGGCTTAAAATCGTAGGGTGTGGATTAGCGTAGCGTATGTCCGCCCGATGTTTGGTAGAAATTTATATTCATGAAGTATTCTGAATGTAAATACTGGCTATCATCAAGTGTTTAGTTATAAAAATAAACGGGCGGACAGTGCACAAAACTTAGCTTTGGTCTTTTTGAAGCTTAGTCGACTGTCTACTCCTGAGTGAACGCTTGCGCTAGTACCGCACCCTACGGCTAGGAAAAACAATTCTCTGAACTATAACACAAACTAACAAAAAACAACAAAAGATTCTATAGACTACTTGACAGTATAGGTTTAAGCGTATAAAATTATTTTACTAAAGATAAAAAGAAAGGACTGGTAAATATGACAGGAAGCAGGAAGCAGGAAGCAGGAAGCAGGAAGCAGGAAGCAGGAAGCAGGAAGCAGGAAGCAGGAAGCAGGAGTTAAGGGATAATGACATTGGGGATAGGGTGGTAAAGTTTTTTACCACTATAATATCAATTTTCCTTATGCTCGCATTCATAACCACATCCTACGCACAACCAATATACGGTGTAGTATCAGGAAACTCAATGTACCCTACATATAAAGACGGAGATGTGGTAAAGGTAACAGCACAGGATAACTATAAAGACGGTGATGTAGTAGTAGCTGATGTAGGAGGTAAGAAGGTAATAAAGAGGATAAATGGGGATATATTAGAAGGTGATAATAAGAGTAATACCGCTAGGTATGACTTGAAGACGGCTGATATATTAGGAAAAGCAGAGTATAAGATGGATGAGTTCACGGAGGAAGAGAAGAAGAGGTTTAATAGTGTATTTGCAAGTCGAATAGAAATGGTAGATGCAGGTGATTACTTTACAGTAGCATTACGGTCAGATGGAACGGTATGGACATGGGGACGGAATGAAAGTGGACAGTTGGGAAATACTACTAATATTGGAACTAACAATGCCAACAGGATACCAACTCAAGTAGCAGGGTTATCAGGAGTAATTCAAATATCAGCAGGAGGAAGTCATGCAGTAGCATTAAAAAGTGATGGAACAGTATATGCATGGGGTACTAATCGGTACGGGCAACTTGGAAATACAACAAATAGTGGCACGACTAATTCAAATGCAACGCCACTACAAGTAACAGATTTAACAGGAGTAAGCCAAATATCAGCAGGAGAAATACATACAGTAGCCCTAAAAAATGATGGAACAGTTTGGGCATGGGGAATAAATGGTTATGGGCAACTAGGAAATCCAACAAATGTGGGAACAAGTAATACAAATGTAACACCACTACAAGTAACTGGATTAACGGGAGTGAGTCAAGTATCAGCAGGAGATGGACATACAGTAGCACTGATGGGTAATGGAACAGTATACGCATGGGGAGATAATTATAGTGGACAACTAGGAAATTCCACAAATGATGGAACAGAGAATGCAAACGCAGTGCCATTGCAAGTAACAGGTCTAACAGGAGTAAGTCAATTATCAGCAGGTTATAATCATACAATAGCATTAAAAAGTGATGGAACAGTATATGCATGGGGAAGTAATAGTTTTGGATGCTTAGGAGATAATACAACAACAAAAAAGGTTACTCCTACTAAAGTACATGGGGTAGGAAATGTAGATTTTTTAACAGGAGTAAGCCAAGTATCAGCAGGAGAAAATTATACAGTAGCATTAAAAAGTGACGGAACAGCTTATGCATGGGGATATAATATATATGGACAATTAGGGAACCATACAAATGTAAACTTAAATCCAAATTCAACGCCCTTGCAAATAACGGGATTAACAGAAGGATGTCAAGTATCAGCAGGAAAGTTTCATACAGTAGTATTAAAAATTGATGGTACATTAAGAGCATGTGGACATAACTTACATGGTCCGTTGGGAAATGCCTCAAATAGCGGTACAAACAATTCAAATCCTTCAACATTACAAGTATTAAAGGCGAGTGGCACTGCATTTTTAGCCATTGTAGATATTACACCACCAACAGCAGCAATTACTTATAGCATGGTAGGTCCATATAAGGCTGGAACCACTATAACAATAACAGTAACATTTGACGAACCAGTAGTTGTTAGTCCAGTACCACAACTCAGCATAAGTGGAGCTAATAATGTAACCAATACAAATATGACTAAAGTAAGTACAACTGAGTATACATATACTCATACTGTAGGAACAGGTAACGGGGGAGCGACAGTGGCCTTAGCTACAGCACAAGATGCAGAAGGAAATGTAGTTACAGCAGCCCCAACAAGCGGAGCGACATTTGAGGTAGACAATACAGCTCCAATAGTACCAACATTCACACCGAGCACTACAGACTGGACTAATCAAGATATAACAGTAACAATTAATTACCCAGAGGATTCTACAATACGTCAATATAAAGTAGGAGCTGCAAGCTGGCAAGCCTATACGGGCGTGTTAACAATAACAATAAATAGTACACTATATGCAAGATGTTATGATGCATCAGGCAACCTAAGTAACCAAAGCACTTTAAGTATAGTGAACATAGACAAAACGCCACCAAATGCACCAACAGTAGACCCAGGAACAGGAACATATAATGCAGCACAAACAGTAACTGTATCAAATACATCAGGAGACGTAGCACATACATACTACACCACAGACGGAACAGATCCAGATAACACTGATACAGAAGTACAAGGTGGAACGCTAATAGTGGACGGAAATAATGGAGACACGGTAACACTAAAGCTAGTAAGCTATGACGGAATAAATAAAGGGGCAATATCAATACCATATCTGTACACCTTCAACAAAACAGGGCCAATAATAACTGCTAATCCGATAGGTAGGACAAAATCACCAGACAATATAAATGTAAACATAACAATAACATCAGACAATCTAAACAACTGGCAATATCAATGGGATACAGATACAACCCTAGACGAAAACAACTGGGAAGAAGGAGATACAAACCCAAAAACAGTAGAACAAAATACAGATGGGACATGGTATCTACACGTAAGAGCCGAAGATGATGATGAAAATATAATAACACAAACCTACGGAACCTACAAAAAAGGAACAGTATCACCGAGTGATGGATACGCAGATGACACATATGCAGACGAAAAAAAATACTTCAAATACTACGTTGGTCTTGATGCAAACAATATAGGACGAGTAATGTTAGCAGCACCAAAAGATGTAGGAGGAGTAAAATAGATATTCACAAGAAATGATATACTAGACCCAGAAACACATAGGTTCAAAGTGGGTGGAGTTTATTATATAGATAGAGAAGGGAAGATACAGGAATACAATTAAATAGTCAATGTTATCCCCTCGCGAATAGCTAGGGGATTTTTACATGAAAAACTATTGTAGAAATAGTTGTACCAAAACTTTAGTAAAAGTATTGAAAAAATTAGGATAATATTATATACTAGTGTATAGTAATAAACTATAAGGGATGGTGCGTGGGATGAAAAAAATACCGTATGGGATAAGTAACTATAAAGAACTGAGAGATTTAGACATGTATTACATAGATAAGACGATGTATATAGAAAAACTAGAAAATAAAGACAGATATGTATTTTTTATACGACCAAGAAGATTTGGGAAAAGTCTGTTTTTAAATATGCTAGAGGCTTATTATGATATGAACGAGGAAAAAAACTTTGAAAAATACTTTGGGGATTTGTATGTAGGAAAAAACAGAACAGAACAGGCTAACAAATATATCGTGCTAAAGATAAGTTTTGCAAGTGTAATAACAGATTTAGGCAAGGATGAGCTAATAGAAAGCTTTGATAAAATAGTATCAAGTGCAGTGAATAAATGTATAATAAGATACAAACACATATTAGGAGAAGAATCGTTACCAGAAAACGAAAAAAGGGCTACATATGCATTAAATTATCTATCGAAAATAGTTGAGCTAAAAAATAAAAAAATAATATTACTAATAGACGAATATGATAACTTCGCAAACAACATAATGAGAGGAAAAAAGGATATTTACGATGAGCTAGTGCACGAAGGAGGATATGTAAGAACATTTTATAAGGAAATAAAAGAAGGAACAAGTGACGGAGCAATAACAAGAACATTTATAACAGGGGTAAGCCCAGTGATGTTAGATGATGTAACAAGTGGAGCAAATATATTCACTGTAATAGCAAACGATGAAGACCTAAACGGAATACTTGGGTTTAATGACCATGAAATAAGACAAATAGTAGACTACTACAGGATAGGAGAAATAGTAGAAAAAGAAGAATTACTTAAAATATTAAAAACCTATTGCAATGGATACAAATTTAATGAGAACGTATCAGAGACAGTATATAATACAGATATGGTACTATACATATTAAACAATATAATACAGAAAAAAGAGTATCCTAAAAAACTAATAGACGAAAACGTAAAAACAGACTATACAAGACTAAGAAACATAGCAGAAAACTTTATAACAAAGGAAGAAATGCTACAGTTAATCGAAGGTGGGGAAGTAGGACCAATAGAAATAAAAGAAAGATTTAACCTAGAAAGTCTATATAAAAAAGAAGAAAAGTATACAAATATAAGGTCGTTGCTATACTATCTGGGGATGTTAACAATAAAAAGGCAGGAAAGTAACAAAGTAATGCTTGGAATACCAAACTATGCAGTAAAAGCCTTATACTGGGAGTACATGGAGAAAGCATATGAGGTAGAAGCCAGTGCAAGATATGACGAACTAGCAGCGGCGATGGAAGATATGAGAAAAACTGGCAAGGTAGAGCACATAATGGAAATATATGAGAGAGTAATAAAAAGACTATCAAACAGAGATCTAAGACACTTCAATGAAACAAGCTGCAAAAGCATATTTATAACACTAGTCTATACAGATGGAATATACCTAATAGAAAGTGAAAAAGAAGCAAACGGAGGCTACACAGACTTATACATAAAAGAAGGCGTGTTATACAAGGAAGCTGTGAATTATAGGTACATGATAGAGTTTAAGCACATAAAAGAGAAAGAACTTAGGGAAGTTGAAAGTGGAGAGTTGAAAGTGGAGAGTGAAAAACAGCAAGTTTTGGATAGCAATAGGGAACTTGTAGATAAAAAGAAGGAAGAAGCAAGGGCACAGCTATATAGATATATGGAGGAGCATAACGTACAAGAGGATAGTGAGAAGGAGCTTAAGAAATATATAGTGATAATACTTGGAAAGAAGTATGTGGAGTATGAGGAGATTAGATAGGCTGACAAGCCAACTTTACCAAACCTGAAACGTGACATAGGAATTTAAACCGACATACCAATAAAATAGTTAGATTTACGAATTATATTATCCAGAAACAAAGAAAAAATTGCAAATTAAATTATCTATCTATATTAATAATGTATAATATAAATAATAAAAATTGGAAACGGAGAGTGAAGCGGATGAAAGAATTTAATATTACAACAACTTGTATACCAGAAAAACATTATATGGTAGACACAAGTGGGAA
>DMOI01000018.1 GCA_003452395.1 Clostridiales bacterium | reverse complement strand
GTAGAAAAGATAGAAGGATGTTACTATAATGTACGAGGCTTGCCATTAAGTAAAATACTTGATGTATTGCAAAGTGAGTTTGACTATAAATTATGTATGAAGAGATAAATGAGTAGAAGGGACTGTAAAATAAAGTGTGTAAAATACTTCTAACTTGGCAATTATAAAAATAAAACCAAGAAGGGAGTTTTTTACTATGAATGAAGTTTTATCCAGAGAACAAGCAAGAGATTTAATATCTCAAAATAACATTACAACTGCTGTTGATATTAAAAATGTGCTGAAAAATATGTTTAAAAATGTTATTCAAGAAATGTTGGAAGGTGAATTCGACAGCACTCTAGGCTATGCTAGGTATGATAGAGACGTTGACAAAGATGGGAACTGCAGAAATGGTTATACACATAAAAATGTGATTACAGATTTTGGGGAACTTAATATTGATGTACCCAGGGATAGAAATGGAGAGTTTGAACCTAAAATTGTTCCTAAAAGACAACGGGACATTTCGGGGATAGAAGATCAGATAATAAGCCTTTATGCTAGAGGAATGCGCACTAGAGATATTCATGACCAATTACAAGATTTGTACGGAGTTGAAGTTTCTGCAGATATGGTAAGTAGGATAACAGATAAAGTAATACCTGAAATAAAAGAATGGCAAAACAGACCACTAGAGCCACTGTATACGTTTATATTTATGGATGCAATACACTACAAAGTAAGAACAGAAGGTAGAGTTATCAACAGAGCTGCTTATGTGGTTATAGGAATTAACAAGGAAGGTACAAAAGATGTACTCGGCATATGGATAGGAGAAAATGAAATAAGTAAATTTTGGCTAAATATACTTACTCAGCTTAAAAACAGAGGAGTTAAAGAAGTTCTAATATTTAGTGTGGATGGATTGTCAGGCTTTGAAGAATCAATAAGAGCATCATACCCACAAGCAGAGATTCAAAGATGTATAATACATCAACTGAGGAATACCTTAAAGTATGTACCACATAAAGACAAAAAAGCCCTAGCGGGTGACTTTAAAGCATTATACAATGCAGCAACAGAAGAATCAGGACTAAACCAATTAGATGCAATAGAAAGCAAATGGGGAACGAAATACCCTAATGCAATAAATAGTTAATATCCTGCTGAAATAAGAAAGATTATGTACACCACGAACATAATCGAAGGTCTTAACAGACAATACCGAAAAGTAACAAAATCTAAAACAATATTCCCTACAGATATATCACTTCAGAAAATGTTATATTTAGCAACAATAAATATTGTCGAAAAATGGACAACTAGGTACAAGGATTGGGATAAAATATTAAATCATTTTTGTATATTATATGGTGAAAGGATGACACCATATCTATGAACAGTCAAGCCAGATTATGAATGATGTAATATTAGGCTATATAGCCAAAGCATTGGATAATCTGAAACTTAAAAAAACTACAAAAATGAGCATTATATCTGAATTACATTATTTATTTGACACCAAAACTTACGAGGAAATGGAATACTACTATAAAAACTTATAACAAATATTTAAATGTGCTGTAAATCTAGTTTTTTGAAAAAACATAAAGCTAGATTTATCGCAGATTATTTAAAAACAGTTAAAAGATATAGAAATCCTTATTATATAGTATTTCCAGAAAAGTATAAAATTTATGCATAAGAAAAAAATATAAGGTTATACTAAATAATGTAAAATACAATTTTTTAGTAGCCAATTGCCTAAATTACATAAAAATAATCCATCCCAGCTACATAGCCAGGATAGACCATTTTACACAGTTTAAATTACACCCTCAGGTAGAAATTTAATCTCTTTGGGTTTAATTCCCCGCAGCTTTGCTGCGTGTTTGTCATTGTTATGAATACTATCCCTAATGGATTGCATAGCAAACAAGACAGGATTTCCCGTCTCATAATTATATTAGTATTTTAAGCATTCACTGAAACGGGAAGTTGAATATCTAATTCTTGTAGCTTTCTGATATAGTAATTAGCTTTTGCATTAACATTAAATTTTGTATGATAATCGCTACCTAAGTCTTTAAAAGATATATTGTTTTTTAAGATGTGGTATATTGCAATAAGCATTGAATGTGCTACTGCGACTGTTGCTCTGTTTGAACCACGCCGTACAACGATGCGCTGGTATTGGGCGTAGAAGAAACTGCTTTTTACCTTTTGTGCAGACTTGGCACATTGTATGAGTATACTTTTTAAATGTTTGTTGCCTTTGTTGGTTTTACCACTTTTACGTTTGCCAGCACTTTCATTATTACCAGGACACAGTCCTGACCAAGATGAAATATGAGCTTCGGAAGGAAAACGACTCATGTCAATTCCTATTTCAGCAAGGATAACCTCGGCACTACGTTTAGCTATACCTGGAAGAACATCAACTTTTTTAATAGCATCATCATATTTATCCATGTGGTTATTGATGATGTCATCTAAATCTTTGATACGTTTAGTCATATCATCAATATGATCCAAGATAGCTCTGACGAGATGTTTTTGAATAGGAGAAAACACACCTTCCATAGCTTTAAGAAGTTCTGATTTGTCAGCTTTTAAAGAAGAATGAATGAAGTTACTAATGTTATCTTCATTGACTTCTCCCACAAGAGCTTGCTCAATCAGGTTCCTAGCGCTAGTGCCAGTAATTTCAGATACAAATGAACTAAGCTTAATGTTAGCACCTTGTAAAGTTTTCTCAAGGCGGTTAAGTTCTCTTGAACGTTCTTCAATTAAACTTTTACGATAACGAACGATTTCTCGAAGTTCACGTTGCTCCTTGTCTGGTATATAGCTTGATTTAAGTAGACCATGTTTTAATAACTCAGCAATCCACTCTGCATCCTTAACATCAGTCTTACGACCAGGAACAGTTTTTATATGTTGAGCATTAACAACAATAACATTAAGACCAAGTAACTCAAAAATATTGTATATTGGTTTCCAATAAGAACCTGTGCTTTCCATGGCAATCATTTGACACTTATTTTCAATAAGCCAGTTAGCCAGTTCTTTAATACTACGAGTTACAGTATCAAAGTTACGAAGCTCTGCTTTTCTCCCGTTTTTTAAGCAGGCAACAATTAACTTTTTGTGAACATCAATCCCACAACAACACTCATAAATATTTTGCATAATAATTCTCCTTTGCATATTAGGTTTATGGCTTACCTCTGCCAAAATAGCTACATTGCTATAGGTCTTTTAAAGACAATTCGTGGTGCTGCAACAGAGGTAATTTCAAATTGCGAGTCGACCTCTAAGTGACAATGACAATCGAACTCGTGCCATAAATAAATCACACTGTACCACCCTTTCAAAGGGTGGTTTGCTAATGCCCTATAAGGGCTTGTTACTTGCTATGCCTAAAGGCACGGTTTCACAAGCTTTTATTACTTACAACCCTTTAAAGGGTACTTTCTATTTAATTTTATCTTCTATCTGGTCTGCTTCCTTCTGGTCTTTGATGTACTTTGTTATTTCACTTTCGTTTCTTCCTACTGTATCAACATAGTACCCAGCTGCCCAAAAGTGTCGGTTCCCCTGTCTTTTTGTAGGGTGTGTCAAATATCATCAATGCACTTTTCCCTTTTAAATATCCCATGAAATCTGATACACTTATTTTGGGCGGTATTTTTATACATAAATGTACGTGATCTTCTGACACACTTCCTTCTATTATTTCTACACTCTTGTACTCACATAGTTTTTTCAGTATTTCCCTTACATCTTTTCTTACCTCTCCATACATAACCTTTCTTCTATATTTCGGTATAAATACTATGTGGTACTTGCAATTCCATTTCGTATGTGCTAAACTTGATTTATCCATTTTGGATGTCCTCCTCTTATTTTGACTCTGGCTTGCGAAACCTTTGTCATTATACCAGAGTAGGGCTTTTTTGTCATCTGTAACGGTTCTCCTTATTCCGTTCTCACGTGCATAGCACGTGGTTTAATATGATTAATTATATCAAAGAAACTAACTGTAGATTAGCACATTATTTTA
>DMOI01000023.1 GCA_003452395.1 Clostridiales bacterium | reverse complement strand
TGCGTTACTCGACTAGTAATACTTGCAGCACTCGCAACTATAGCGATACCAATATTCATTAATAAAAACTATGAAGCAAAACAGATAGCGCACAATGAAAATGTAAGGTCACTTCAAATGCAGGGCCAGGCATATCTATTATCACTTGATTCAATTACGCCAGGAGTTATAACCAATGATTTAGTTTCGAGTGGATACATAAAAGAAATACCAGCAAACCCACTAGGAGGGAATCCATATGTAGTAACAGTAAATGCAAATGGAACAGTAACAGTAACACCCCGTATAGTACTAGTAACAGGAATACCAGCTCTTGCCGAAGTAGTGTTTGCAGAGGCATTTGCAAACGAGGATAATAAAGGGGCGGGAACAACAGCAGACTGGTTAAATGGTAGCTTAGGTGGTGCCGAGACAGAAGTATTAAATGCAATAAATAATTTAGGGGGAACAGGCAACGATTATTTTAATGCTGTAATAAAGGATAGTGAAGGAAACTATGTAGCTGTAGGATATAGTGATAGTAATCTAAGTAGTATATTAGGAGAAACCGTAAATGGAGCAGATACGAAAGGTAATACAGATTTTGTAATAGCAAAATTTAATAGTAGTTTGCAATTAATAGCAATAAATAATCTAGGAGGAGCAAGTGGGGATGTATTTGAAAGTGTAATCCAAGACAGTGCAGGAAACTATATTGCTGTAGGGAATAGTTTGAGTGATTTGAGCAATACAGGTGAAGGGGTAAATGGATCAATTACACAAGGCAGTAATGATTTTGTAATAGCAAAATTTAATAATAGCTTAGCATTAACCGCAATAAATAACTTAGGGGGAACAGGTTTTGATTTCTTTATGGATGTAATCCAAGATAGTGGAGGAAGCTATGTAGCAGTAGGGTATAGCCAGAGTGATTTAACGAGTATATCAGGAGAAGAACCATGTGGTGGAGCAACTATGCAAGGTGGTTGTGACTTTGTAATAGCAAAATTTAATAGTAGTTTAGCATTAACCGCAATAAATAATTTAGGCGGAACAACTTCAGAATATTTTATGGATGTAATACAAGACAGTGGTGGAAACTACGTAGCTGTAGGGAATAGTGATAGTAATTTAAGTAGTATATCGGGAGAGACAGTAAATGGAGTAGATACACAAGGTGATTTTGACCTTGTAATAGCGAAATTTGATAGCAGTTTAACACTAGCAGCAATAAATAATTTGGGTGGAGAAGGTAGAGAATACGGTAATGGTTTAATTCAAGATAGTGGAGGAAACTACGTAATAGTTGGATCAAGTTCAGGTGATTTGAGTAATATATCAGGAGAAACCGTGAGTGGAGCGAATACGCAAGGTAGCTATGATTTTTTAATAGCGAAATTTAACAGTAGCTTAGTACTAACAGCAATAAATAATTTAGGAGGGACAGCGGGAGATGGTTTTGACGCTGTAATCCAAGATAGTGACGGAAGCTATGTTGCAGTAGGGGAAAGTTCAAGTAATCTAAGTAGTATATCAGGAGAGGCAGTAAACGGGGCAAACACACAAGGTGATAATGATTTTGTAATAGCAAAATTTAATAGTAGTTTAGCACTAACGGCAATAAATAATTTAGGAGGAACAGTTGGAGACTCATTTAATGCTGTAACTCAAGATAATGAGGGAAATTATGTGGTAGTTGGGAATAGCTATAGTGATCTAAGCAGTATACCGGGAGAGACAGTAAGCGGAGAGAATGCACAAGGAGGCTGGCATGAATTCATAATATCAAAATTTAATGATGAGCTATCTTATATACCTGCAAGCAACACACTTATATCAGACGAAATAGACTTAGGCTCAAGCCTAACTAACATAAAAATCAAAGTAGACGCCACAATACCAGGTGGTACGAGTTATGTATTTAGTTATAGCACAAATGGTACTGATTTCACAGTTGTAGACAATGCAAGCTTAGATGGAGAAACAGATATAAATATAGGGGGAAGCAGTAGCTTATGGTGGAAGATAGTGCTAACGGGAGATGCATCAAGTACGCCAGAAATAACGGGAGTGACTGTGTATGAGTAGAGTAATAACGGATGAGCTTGAGAAAACAAATCGAAGTTAATATACCTATGTAAAGCACGAATAGTAGATTGGATAATTATAAGGAGAAAACGCTAATGGATAAGAAATCGGTAAGAGTGGTAAGGTTTGATTGGGCGATAAAATATATGCTTAGGGATAAGGCTAATTTTGATGTGCTAGAAGGGTTGATTTCAGCGCTTTTAAAAGAAGATGTAACTGTCATAAATATACTAGAAAGTGAAAGCAATAGGGATAGAGAAGAATATAAATATAATAAGGTTGACCTATTAGTAGAGGATAGTAGAAAACGAAAAATAATAATAGAAATACAAAATGCCTCAGAAACAGACTTCATGGAAAGATTAATATGGGGGACAAGTAAAGTAATAACCGAAAGCATAGCAAAAGGTCAACAATACGAAGATATAGCGAAAGTAATAAGCATAAGTATAGTATATTTCAACATAATGCTAGGGGACGACTACATTTACAAAGCATACACAGCTTTAGAGCCACAAAAATATAGAGACTTTATAGTAAAAGAAAATCAAGCAATAAGCTGGTACAGTAAAGGTAATAAATTTCCAGAATACTACATACTAGACCTAACCAAATATAAAAATGAAGTACAAAGCGACATAGATGAGTGGGTATATATGCTAAAAAATAGTGAAATAAAAGAAGAATTCAAATCAAGAGGAATAGAAGCAGCAAGAATAAAACTAAACGAACTAAAAATGACAGTAGAAGAATTGAAAGAATACGAAAGATATATGGAAAATCAAGTGATATTAAGAGATAAAGTGAAAACAGCAAGACGAGAGGGAAGGGAAGAAGGCATAGAGGAAGGAAGAGAAGAAGGTAGAAAAGCTGAGAAAATCGAGTTGGCAAAAAATCTGATAGGTATATTAGATATAAACACTATATCAGAGACAACAGGACTAAGCATAGCAGAAGTACAGAAGATAAAAAAGTGAAGACATTTATAGAATGTAAGAGCTACACGGAAAAGCAAATTTTAAAAACCGACAAAGAATTCAAGCAAAAAGCTTGAATTTTTTGTTTTATTTAGATATAATCAGATAAAAGATACTAATTAATTTGAAAACGGAGAGTGTGTATTTATGAATGAGGAAAATAATAATTTAATATTTGGTTTAGATATAGGGACAAGAACGGTTGTGGGAGTAGTAGGATATAAACGTGAAAAGAACTTTGAAGTGATAGCTATGGATATTGAGGAACACGATTCTAGAGCCATGGTAGATGGACAGATACATGATATAGCAGAGGTTGCAAAAGCTGTAGGACTCGTAAAGGAAAGATTAGAGGCAAAGATAGGATGTGAATTAAAGGAGGTAGCGATAGCAGCTGCGGGACGAAGTCTTAAGACATATTCTGTGAGGGTAGACAATGAAATAGATTTGACAAAGATTACTAAAAAGCATATAAGAATGCTTGAAATCGATGGGGTAACGCTTGCTGAGGAAAAGCTAAAACAAGAATTAAATGATGATGATTTAGAATATTTTTGTGTTGCACACACAGTTGTAAATTATTATTTAGACGGATATGTTATTACTAATTTAGAAGGTCATGGAGGCAAGCTAATATCTGCTGTGGTATTAGCGACATTTTTACCAAAGTCAGTTGTTGACAGTCTTTATGCAGTTGTAAATAGAGTAGGCTTGAATGTAACTACCTTAACACTTGAACCAATTGCTGCTATAAATGTGGCTATACCTGAAAAACTAAGATTACTTAACTTGTGTCTGGTCGATATAGGGGCAGGTACATCGGATATAGCAATAACAAAGGATGGAAGCATAACCGCATATGGGATGATACCTATTGCAGGTGACGAAATTACAGAACAGCTAATTCATAATTATCTTGTGGACTTTTCGACAGCAGAAAAAATAAAAATAGATTGTTCAAGAGAAGAAAATATAGTATTTGCGGACATTTTCGCAACTATCATAACAGTACCTAAAGCGGAAATACTAAAGCTTCTGGAACCAATAATAGAACAATTAGCAGATAAAGTTGCTAGTAAAATTATTGAGTTAAATGCAGGTAAGGCTCCTAATGCAGTGTTTTGTGTTGGTGGAGGGGGTCAGGTACCAGGCTTTACTAAGGCGTTAGCTAAATTTCTAGGTTTAAAGGAAGATAGGGTTGCTTTAAGAAGCAGTAAACTAATAGAAAATATAGAATATAAATCTGATTATTTAGAAGGCACAAACATAGTAACTCCAATAGGCATATGTGTGACATCCGCACATCAAAAAGGCTATAATTTCATAGAAGTTAAGTTAAATGGCATGATAGTACGACTTTTAAATTCTAGGAAATTAAAAATACTCGATGCAGGGATAGTAAAAGAATTTAATCATGAGAATCTAATAGGAAGAAAAGGTAAAGATTTAAAATTCACTTTAAACGATAAACAAAAGAAGATTATTGGAGAGATGGGAGAACAAGCTGAGATATTATTAAATGGCAAGAGTGCGGATCTTGAAACTTTTATAAAAGAAGGGGACAACATAATTATAAAACCAGCAAAGAATGGCAAAGATGCGAGAGCTTTTATTTCTGACTTTATAGAGGGTGAAGAGCCATTTTATGTGATGATTAATGACCAAAATGTAGAGGTAAAACCTAATATTAGACTAAATAAAATGACAGTTGACATAAGTATGCAAATTGAAACGGATGATGAAGTTGTTATAACAAAAATAAAAACGGTGGAAGAACTATGTAAACAGCAGGGAACACAGTACGAAAGCAAAACCATATATGTAAATAACAAAAAAACAGATATTCATCATCACATTAAAGAGGGAGATATTATATACATTGAAGAATATTTCATAGAAAATGAGAAAAAACAAAATAATTTTGAAAAAAGTTTTACAAAATCGTATAATAATGATATAATAATTCTTAATAATGAAAAAATTGAATTAAGTTCAGAAAAAAAGCCTTATATGTTTGTAGATTTGTTTAATTACATAGACGTTGATACCGCAAGTAAAAAAGGTAAATTAGAAATGAAGCTCAATAAAGAAAAAGTTTCATTAACAGATATCATAAAAGACGGCGACATAGCAGAAATAAAATGGATAGAAGAATAAATTGAAATTGGAAAATTAAAGAGATAAACAAAATCTTTTAACTTTCAACTTTCAACTTTCAATTTTCAAATGTACTTTCGGGGGGGAATAATATGCAAAAAATTATTAGTTTTGAGAAAAAATATACAGTCGGACATATGTTTTTTCTACTTGTAATCAATATAATGTATAGTGTGTTTTTTCAACCATTAACTAATTACGACGACTTATTTTTCGTAGTAATAGTCTGTAGCTGGGCAGTATTAATTGTAAAAACATTTATATTAGAAAGAGAAACATGGATAAAGTGGATAATAGATAAAAAGCTATATAATATATTGAAATTAACTGAGCTTATAATGGTGGCACTTCTTATTGTATCGGCAAGGGAGTTTAAACTCGAATTAAGTTTTCTATATTTAGTTATAATAATTGAATCATATATTGCAAACGAAGATTTAGAAGAACCTATATACAAGTTATTTTATTTGTTGCCATTTATATTCGCAAATATAATGTATGAAGGACAAAATATACTTGAACCTAATAAAATGCTTTATTTTACGTTTGGGATAGCAGTGTTTTTAGGTGTTCAAAAAATATTGGACTTAAATATAAAAGAAATCAAACTAAAATTTCTTGAAAATAAACTGTTAATAAAAGAAAAAAATAGTAAAAACGAAGAATTAAGAAAATCTCAAACATCCCTGCAAGAATTAAATGAAAAACTGAAGGGGCAAAAATTAGAATTAGAAAAAGCTACAGAAGAATTTAGAAAAAAGGCAGCAGAATTTTATGTACTAAAGGAAATAGGTATATTCTTGGGTAGATCGTTAGAAGTGGAAAAATTGCTCGAGCTTGTTGTTGATGTAGTAAGTGGTGTAATGGGTGTGGATATGTGTTGTATAGTTTTATATCCCGAAGGAAATTATGATAAAAAAGATGTGTCTTTCCATATAAAAACAGTATATGACAAAAAAACTACTAATGCGATAAGACAAAAAATAGAATCAGGAGTACTTAGTTTCCTGATGGATAACAGGGATATATATCTAGATAATGAAGTTACACAGACGAAAAACTTGTTCTTTGAAAACCGTGAAGTTGGATCTTTTGCGGCAGTTCCTCTCTATAAGGGGGATAAAACGTACGGGCTTGTTATTTTAGAACAAAGATATAAAAATTATTTTTATAAGAACATAGTTGAGTTACTAAAATCAGTAGCAAATCAAATCGTTTTATCAATAGAAAATGCAAGACTTTATGAATCAGTAGAGGAGCTAGCTATAAAAGATAGTTTAACAAAGGCATATAATAGAACATACATGCAAAAGATATTTTTTAAAATGCTCCAAGATGCAGATGAATCTAAAAAGCCTATATCAGTATCTATGTTTGATATAGATCACTTTAAGCATGTAAATGATACATATGGACATTTGTTTGGAGATAAAGTACTTAGGATGGTTGCAAAGACCGTACAGGCACATATTTCTAAATATAATGGCATGGTTATAAGATATGGGGGAGAGGAGTTTTTGGTATTGATACCAAATAAAACTTCTGAGCAAGCTTATAAAATTTTTGAAACTCTAAGGGAAGAAATAGAAAATACAGAATTAGTAGAAGGAGTAGTAAAAACTCATGTAACTGTAAGCTTTGGAGTAACGACATATCCAGAGCTGGTATCAGATAAAGATATGGTAGTAGGGTCAGCAGATAATGCAGTGTATAAAGCTAAAGAAAGTGGAAGAAACAAAGTTGTTTTGGCCGCGAAGGAATAAGGAGCAATATAAAATAAGAGAAAGCAAGCGAAAGGGTTTGCTTTTTTCTTGCTTTAGTTATAGGGAGTTGAAGTTTATGAAGACATTGTTGGTTGCGATTAATAGTAAGTTCATACATTCTGGTATGGGGGTTTATTGTATAAAGGCGTTTGTAGAGGAACATGGTGAGGCTGTAGAGAACGCTGAATATACTATAAATAATAATGAGAATATTATCGTGCAGGATATATATAAGAGAAAACCTGATATGTTGGGTTTTTCCTGTTATATATGGAATATTGATATTGTTATGCGAGTGGTGAAAAATATAAATAAGGTTTTGCCAGATACTAAGATTTTTTTAGGTGGACCAGAGGTGTCTTTTGATGGAAAGGAGATACTAAAAAACAATCCAGAAATAGACGTGATAGTGCTAGGTGAGGGTGAAGAAAAGGTTTTAAAACTAATTAAATCATGGAAACAAAATAGGGGTATAGCAGATATAGATGGTATTATATATAAAGAAGGGAAAAGTATTTTATATAATGCACCTGCAAGCTTTATGGAACTCGATAATCTTTCGTTTATATACGAAGATAATCTTGATGATTTTAATAATAAAATTATATACTATGAATCATCGAGAGGATGTCCGTACAGATGTAGTTATTGCCTTTCATCAGTTGATAAAGAAATACGGTATAGAAGTTTAGAAAAGGTATTTAATGAGTTAAAAACATTTTTAGATAAGGAAGTAAAGCAAGTAAAATTTGTAGATAGGACTTTTAATTGTGATGGAGAAAGAGCAAAAAGCATATGGCGATATTTAAAAGAAAACGATAACTGTATTACGAATTTTCATTTTGAGATATCGGCTGATATATTAGACGAAGAAGCGATAAATATATTAAAAGATGTGAGACCAGGTTACTTTCAATTTGAAATAGGGGTGCAAACAACGAATACAGAAACGCTAGGGATAATCAATAGAAGAACGAGTTTTTTGAAAATTGTTAAAAATGTAGAAATGATTAAGAGTTATAAAAATATACATCTTCATTTAGATTTGATAGCAGGATTACCGAAGGAAGGGTATGAGTCGTTTAAAAACTCTTTCAATGATGTGTACTCTTTAAAACCAGCAGAACTACAGCTTGGATTTTTAAAGGTTTTGAAGGGTACACAAATGAGAGACGATGCAAAAAAATATGGACTAGTATACAGAGAAGAACCACCATATGAAATCCTGTACACAGAACATATGAGCTTTGAGGATATATTAAAACTAAAGATGATAGAAGAGGTGCTAGAGATATATTATAATACAGGCAGATTTGCAAATAGCGTAAAGTATTTAGAAAGTTTTTACGAGACATCTTTTGACTTTTATGAAGCATTTGCTGATTATTGGGAAGCTAAAGAATACAATAAATATAATCATTCAGAAATGGAATTGTATACGATACTATATGAGTATGGGTGTAAGGTAGTGGAGGAGTCAGGACTACTCAAAAACATTCTAAAGTTCGACATGTATGCACATGAAAAACTTAAAAAACACCCCGAATGGCTTGATATAAGTCTTACTGAAAGTAAGAAAGAAGATATATACGAGTTTTATAAAAACCGAGAAAATATAGAAAGATACTTACCAGAATATACGGCATACGATTCGAAACAAATAAGTCGTATGGCACATATTGAGTGCTTTGACTATGATGTACTTACATATGAAGAAAAAGGTGAAATGCTAAAAAATGAAGTAATGATTTTGTTTAATTATAAGAATAGACATGAGTTAACAAAGCAGGCTAAAAAATATAAAATAAAATAAGAGACATCGGAGTTCACCTCTGATGTCTCTTGTTTTATTTCCATAAATTTTGCAATGAAATAACGCCGCGTTTGTTGTATAATGTAATAAAGATGTAACATTAACTTTAGTAAAGGGGACAGAGCTTATGAGTATAGAAAATTCTAAAATACCCTTACTTAAGATAAAAGAAGTTGTTTTATTTCCTAATATGCTTATACAGTTTGATGCAATAAAACCAGAATCTATAAATATTATAAATACTGCACTTGCAAGTGATGGAGCGTTATTTGTAATAAATGAGGACGAGGAAAACAAGGATTCTGGAACTATTGCAAAAATTAAAGAAGTTAAGAAATTAAAAGACCAGACACTAAGTGCAGTTATTGAAGGTATAAGTAGAGGAAATCTTGTTTCTACTCATAAGCATTCCCGAGTATTATATGCCGAGATAAGCGAAAAGACTCCTATTTTAATTAATTCTGAGGATAGGCAAAAAAACTATAAAGATGAAATATTGAGTTTGCTCACACAATACATGAGTCTAGTAAGTAGAGTGCCTAAGGAACTTTTTGATATAATTAGTAATATGAAAGACTTAGGAAAAGTAGTTGATACACTTGCAATAAATCTACCCATGACTGATTTGTATAAAAATAAGATATTAAAGCAGAATGAAGTGGATAAAAGGGTGGTTGAAATAATTAAAATAATGAATAAGGAAATAAGTGCTTTGAGTCTACAGTGTGAAATAAAAGAAAAAGTTAGAGTGGATATGAAAAATGCAGAAAGGGAGTATTTACTTAAAAAACAAATGGAAAAAATAAAAGAGGAGTTGGGAGTAGAACCGGATGTAGATGACGAAGTACAGGAGTATTTACATACAATATCACAAGTTAAAATTGATGAACCCATAAAAGATAAGATTATAAAGGAACTAAAAAAGCTAGAAAAAATGAAAAAAGATTATGCGGAAAGAGGTATAGTAAAAGGTTATATAGATACTTTACTTGAACTGCCTTGTAGTGATGAAAAGAGACACGATCCAAGTATACATTACATAACAAAAAAACTTGATGAAGAACACTTTGGGCTAGAGGAAATAAAGGAAAGAGTTATTGAATACGTAGCAACCAATAGATTTGCAGAAAAATCGGATAATATGATTTTATGCTTAGTAGGGCCACCAGGGGTTGGGAAAACTTCAATAGCTATGAGTATTGCAAAAAGTCTTAAGAAACGATATGTTCGAATACCACTTGGGGGGATGAAGGACGAGTCTGAGCTGAGGGGACATAGGAGGACTTATGTAGGAGCTATGCCGGGTAAAATAATAAGTGCATTTATAGAAGCAGGGGAAGGTGCTTTTGTAGCAATATTTGATGAGATAGATAAAGTGAGTAGTAGCTTTAAGGGCGATCCATACTCAGTGCTTTTAGAAGTTTTTGATTATGAGCAAAACAGTAAATTTAAGGATTATTATATAGATGTAGAATATAACGTATCAAATGCATTATTTATATGCACAGCAAATTCACTTGAAAATATACCAGCACCGCTTATAGATAGAATGGAGATAGTTTATCTAGAAGGGTATTCGGATTCGGAGAAGCTTGAGATAGTAAAGAAACATTTGGTTGTAAACCAAAATATAAAATATAATATAAAGAATGATAAAGTTTTAATTAGCGATAATGCAATTATGAACATAATAAATGAGTTTACAAGAGAAGCAGGTATAAGAGACCTTACAAGAGAGATAGACAAAATATATAGAAAAGCAATAAAAAAACTATTTACGGATAAGCAAAGTAGTGTTAGAATAACAAGTAGTAATTTACATAAGTATTTAGGTGAGCCACACTATAAAATAAAACAAGATATGCACACTAATATTGGTGAGACAATTGGACTTGCATGGACTGCATATGGAGGCAAGATATTAAAGGTGCAGGTAGATGTGCTCGAAGGAAGCGGGCAATTTAGATTTACAGGGAAGATAGGACAAGTAATGAATGAGTCAGCTGTAATAGCACATACATACTTAAGATTAAATGCAGAAAAGCTGGGTATAGCTAAAGATTTTCATAGAAATGTAGATATGCATATACATATACCAGAAGGATCGATAGCAAAGGACGGCCCATCAGCGGGAATAACATTATTATGTGCAATGATATCTGCACTTAAAGGGCAAAAACTAAGCGACAAGCTTGCAATGACAGGGGAAATGACAATAAAAGGTGACATAATACCTGTAGGGGGACTTAAAGAAAAAATAACTTCGGCTATAAGAAATAATATAGAAAAGGTTATAATACCAGAGGATAATAGAAGGGATATAGAGAAGATAATGAAAGAGACACATGGTAAGATAGAATATATATTTGTAAAAAATGTTGAAGAAGCACTAGAGGTAGCTTTTGGGAAATGAATATAAAAATCCCCCTGCAGGATAGTAAACAGGGGGATTTTTATGGGAGGAGACATTATGGATGAAGAATTTGAGAATGTAAAAAAAATAAACGCTAGTCACGAAGATGCATTTAGTAAATTAATTTGCATGATAGACAGACAAGTACTTATTGCAGTGTGCATAGTAATACTTGCAACAATCACAGGACTTTCAGTAAATATTATAAATAATTACATACCCAATTTTAATAATGTTTCTTTGTATGAAACTGTTCCTGCATTTGAAATGAACGAAATTGGAGTTGTAATTGAGGATGAGTATATAAGCCTAGACAATCCCGTAACCTTTTATAACAATGAAATACTAGTACCAGTAGAGCTTATAAAAAATCATATTGATAAGCATATATTTTGGGATAAGACAGAGAATGTTTTAACCATTACCACTCAAGATAAGGTAATTAGGATGAAAAGTGAGGATCTCACATCTTATGTAAATAATAAACCAGTAAGCCTTGATATGCCTGTAAAGATGTTTAGTGACGTACCATATATACCAATATCAGAATATGCTGACTTATATAATATAGATGTAAATTATATAGCTGAAAGCAAATTGTTAGTAATCGATTATAGAGATAGGAACCACAAGGTTGGAAAAATTAGTAGAAACAAAACATACATTAGACATGCAGCAACTATAAAAAGCCCTTGGATAGATAAATTAAATAAAAACGAAAAGGTATATGTGTATAACAAATATAATAATTTTATATATGTAAGAAGTGAAAAAGGATTTCTGGGGTATATAAAAAGTAGTGATATTATAGGTATTCACGAAGAACAAAATGAAAATGTTATGTCAATTATTAATACTAACGAAGGGAAGTGGACTCCAGCAAAAGGTAAGATAAGTATGATTTGGAGGCAAGTATTTAAGCCTGAAAATTCAGACTTATCTAAATTTGCAAAACAAGATGGAGTAGAAGTATTGTCCCCAACTTGGTTTAAGATAATTAATGAGAGCGGAGACATAAAGAATATAGCTGATAAAAGATATGTAAAGTGGGCACATAAAAATGGCTATGAAGTATGGCCATTAATAGCTAATCCTTTTTCAGACAAGAAAATGACACACACAGTATTATCAAACACGAATACAAGAGAGAAAATAATACAACAGATACTCACATATGCGGCTTTGTATGATTTGGATGGTATAAACATAGATTTTGAAAGTATTGCACCAGAGACGGGTGAATATTATATACAATTTTTAAGGGAACTTGCTCCTTATATGAATGCGCAGGGGTTGGTACTTAGTGTAGACGTATATATGCCATCGAGATGGACAACGTTTTATAATAGGACAGAGCTTTCAAAAATAGCAGATTATATATGTGTAATGGCGTATGACCAACATTGGTCTACATCACCAGTAAGTGGGTCAGTGGCTGCAGCGGACTGGGTTGAAGCAGGAATTCAAAAGACTTTAATTGAAGTGCCAAAAGAAAAAATAATAATGGGAGTACCCTTTTATACAAGGCTATGGACTGAAAAAGATGGAGTACTTGTGGACAAACCTAAGGCAATAGGCATGGATACAGCGAAGCAACTGTTGACCGAAAACAAGGCGATGATTACGTGGTTACCTGATGCAAAGCAATACTACGGGGAATATATAAAGGACGGGTTGACTCATAAGATATGGGTAGAAGACGAGAAATCAATAGCCGAAAAGCTAAATATAGTAAATAAATATAACTTAGCAGGAGCAGCATTTTGGAAAAGTGGAATGGAGACTGATGGTATATGGAAAGTTGTAAAGAACGGACTAGGCTTCAAGCAGTAATGCTTGAAGTTTTGTTTGCATTATAAAGAGAATATATTAAAATATCTCAAAATACTTGACAATACAATTGGAAAATGAGAAAATTAGTTTTTTATAGATAAAAAGGGAGTATGGTGAAATGATAATATTGAGACAGGAAGACAGGGGTTAAGGTGTAAGGGCTTCACGTTATTAGAGTGTGCGTACTGATAAGTT
>DMOI01000022.1 GCA_003452395.1 Clostridiales bacterium | reverse complement strand
TGAGGTATATACCCTATACTCCCTACTGTTACAACTTCTCCACTATAATCTTTTTCTTCATCTATTAAAATTTTCATAAGTGTAGATTTACCTGCTCCATTTTTACCTACTATCCCTATTTTATCCTCACTAGCTATATTAAGATTTGGTATATCTAGTATCAGTCTATCCCCGTAGTGTTTCTTTAAATTCCTTATATTTATATTTTTCAACTTATTCCCTCCTGTTTTAGATCCAGGAAATAAGTATTATATCCTAGATCGTTTTATTTTGTCTGATTTTTTATTTTATTAATTCTCATTCCCTTGTACCTCTCTTTCTAGATTTGACATTTATAGTCTTAAATGTATTGTACCATAATTTAACAATTTGTCAAGTTTTCATTTAAACTAACTTAAAATTTCTAACCCCATTTGTTTTATTCCCTATTTACATATCTACTTGAATACAGTATTAAATTAGAATCACTCTGAAAATAATTTCCCAAAGAATGATTTTTCTTTAAACATTTTTCTCAATTGCTGTATTTGTTGGTTTGACATTATTGACTTGAATATTATTATTGGTTCAAGAAAATTTCTATCTGTATTAATAATGAAATATTCTTTTTCTTCTAAAATACTTTTAATTATAGGTGGATTTGCTCCAAAAAGTCCATATTTGTTGTGCGTTTCTACTTTGGAATTATATGCTATTCCCAACTCCCTACTTGTTTTATCTATATATACTTTAAATATTTTATTTACTTCATAATTTCCGAAACATATATTAAATTTTTCCTTTTTATATTCTTTTTCTATTATTTCTATGTACTTATTGTCTATTACTATTGGAAAACAAAGGCTTTGATTATTTAGTACTTCTAAATCTAACTTTTCAATTATCTTTTTATTATTTTCATTTTCAATTTCTAAATATTCTTGTTCTTTTTTATTTACAAAATCCTCACTTAACTTATTATCACCAGCTTCATTATCATAATAAACAAAAAAGTCATATATACTTTTAAACACTAATAATCTTTCATCTTTACCGTCTAAGGTAAAATCATCAAACAAATCCCTTATCAGTACATATTCTTTTTTTTCTTCTAGATACAATACATATCCATGCTCAAATATAGTACCTACTACAACAAATTTGCACGGAACGTAGTCTATTTCCCAATCTCCAATAAATCCCAAAAATTCATTTGTCTCAGCTATCAAATCCATATATTTATCTTTTTTCTCTAATCCCAAGATTGCGTCGCATCCTTGAAAGCAATAACCATTAGCTACTTGCAAGAAATCAATATAATCGTTTGGCATGATTACATTATATTTTTTTTTAATTATTTCACTATATCTACTAATTTCATTTAACGGCAATCCTTCACATTTTTCTTTCTTTAAGAATTCAACTACTTTTTCTTTCATGTAAATCACTCCTTTTTATTTGCTAGTTAGTAACAAGTTAAATACTATATTTTCCTTTATTTCAATTAAATCTTTTCAGTATTTATATATTGTTTTACTCTTTAATCTATTTCATCAATTGTTAATCATTTGCACTCCCTTTAATATATTTTGTTTAGTCTCCCTACATCTAACACAATCAGAAATATTTATCATTTTATATCTTACAATATCTCATTATCATATCTACAACTTATCAGATTTTAAATTCCTATTCAACAATCCTATGTTTACGCCATTCATCAGCATTTTTGATAACCAATTCAATATTGGTTATTAATCGGTTATCAAATAGTCAATTTTACCTCTGCATACGGAAACAGTTTAATTTTACCAAAACCGTAAGTCCCTTATCCAGCAAGCATTTAGCCATTTATAATTTCTTGCTTCCTACCAACTTCACCACAGTCTCCACATGCATCGTATCACCCAAACGTTTATTTTCCTATATCTCACAATATCTCATAGTATCTCACAGTCCTTTTGACAGTAGCAAATGTGGGATACTTTTATTTTTTTATATCTAGGTATATCTCAGAATGTTGTGGTGTATTTTCCTCACGGTTATCATTTGGTTATCATAGTTTTGGTATTTAGGTTATCAAATGTTTATCATATTAGCTATTATATTCTATGCACTTATGTTTTTAATTTTGTGCTCAATTATCTATCATCATTTTTATTGAAAATAGCTGGAAAACAGTTTTACAAATACTTTTATCATCTTGCCCTAGTTTTCTAAGAACAAATGCATAATTAATAATTTCAATTAATCTCAGGTCTAATACTACCAATCCATTCATTTCCACATCTATATTCCCATGGGCATAATTATTCCTTTGTTCTGATACCCTCTTCGGTATATCAACTTCTCTATATTCATCGTCATTTACATATTTTACATATAAGTCTACAATATATTTAAAATCTTTAATGCTTCTCCTTATTTTATCTTCTAAACTAAAATCCCATTTTTCAATAAACCTTTCGGCACTTGAAACATATTTCTTTTCTTTACTACTTTTTTCTGTTTTAACCTCCGAAATTTTAGAAATTAGTTCAGACTTTATTTTTTTAAAGATTTCATTTTCTCTTGTTTTCAGGTTCTCACCATAAAACATCATAAATTCCCTTTCGAATCCAGCAGTTATTATAATAAACCGTGCCGGATCAATTCTATTCTTTTCGATAGAATTAAAAGGAATATGTTCTATATATATTTTGTGGTTACTTAAACTTTCAATTATTGCCCCCCAAATATCCTTTATTAGATCATATTTAACTATTTTTTGAGAAACATTTTTTTCTTTTTCAATAACACCAAGATTCTGAGAATAAATAAACAATTTTCCTATTTTCTTATATTTGTCATTGTCTGTTTTAACCTTAAGTTCGACTTTATTTATTTCTACATTTTCTCTGTAAGCTATGTACATCAAAAACTTTTTTGCGCAATAATATATATCAAATATTCTTTCCAAATTATTAATTGTATTGAATTTAAATTTCATTTCCGTTTCAAAAGTTAATGGAGTTGCAGAACTATGGTTCAATTGATGACTTATATTTAATGTTGCCTCAACTTTATCTTCATTAATGAAAAACTCCGTTTTTTGCTCAAGCTTAGAAAACTCAATTACTTCTAAGTTTACACTACCTTCAGTAATATCTATATTACTGTTATATGCTCTTCCCACTTCATAAAAACAATCTAGTTCTCTTCCATAAAATGATAATGCATCTACTTTTATATCTTCATCTATTTCAAATTCATAATAAGCATATACCTTGAATTTATGCTTGGTTACTCTAAAATTAGTATTAGAAGAGTTCTTAAAATTCAATAGAAATATTATTTTTTTACTTTTATCCATAGTTATGCCATGCAAATCGTTTGGAGTATCATCTTTATTACTATTATTAAAGATCATTTTTAGATTATCAATACCAATATCACTATCAGTTAGATCTAACTCATATGTTTCGATATCAAAATCAAAGTAATGCTTCTTTTCTTTATACTCAACATATCCTACCATCTTTGCCTCCTACACAGACTTATTTTTTATATTACTGATTAGCTTTAGTAGTTATCTCTTCTGGAATATAATACTCCCCTTTTAGCCACGTATCCCCATATAACTCTACAACAAGATCTAGATGCTCTTGAGTTACTTCTTCTTTTATATCGTCCAAGTAACTCAGAAAATTATTTTTACTTGATAATGAAAATACTTTTGTATCAAATCCAATTCTAGAATTTACTGGTTCATCACTTAGCAATTTTGCACATTCATTGTCTATAAACATCGAATCACAATAGGGTAAATATGTAGAAATTACTTTTATATCATTTACTATACTTACATTCTGCATCTTCTTCTGCCCTGCCGCTGCCTTTCTGGCAATTCCAGCCCACATCAGACAAGCTATTCTATGATGCGGTATAGCAGCAATATCTTTACATAAAAGATACTCTTTTATTTTCATTAATTTTTTTACTACATCTAATTCATCTTCATTGATTGCGTCCATCATCTCTGTAACTATTGTAATTTGTTCATTCCCGATTATTTCATCTATATTAATATTATTATCTCCTGCCATCATCCTTAAGCTCTTATTAAAAAAATCTAAATATTTATTAATGTAGAGATCACTCAAAGAGAACATTTCTTTCTTGTATATTTCATCAAAATTAAATAAATTTATCGACTGCCAATATTTAAATAAGCCTGTCAAAACTGAATCTAGACTATTTTTTGATTTTGCTAGATATTCTCGATCTCTTATTTCCATGTTCATATTAATATCTATTCTTAATCTATCTTGCCAATCATTATAACCATTACACACATTGTCTCTTGATAAAATTATAACATCCTCCATATTTAACCATTTTTTGAATCCAGAAACTAAATGAAATCTAGCTATGGTATCCATATGCTCAAATCGAATTCCATTTGATAAAGTTTTATACATATTTTTAAGATATTCATAGTTTGAAGACACCACTGATTCTTGATAATGCATATATGAATCTGGACATATTATTACTTGAAGTTTTGTTAAATAGCTCAATTTATCAAATGCCGTTTTATAAAACTCTCCATTAGGATCACTATTTGTATTATTCGGGGTAACATTTTTCATCATGTTACTTATCATGAATTGATCCAGATATATTATTTTTTTGCTAAGCTTTGGCAATGCATAACTCTCTGTATGCCAGCACATATTGCATCTTCTTGTATAACTATGTCCATGTATAGATAGTACTCCATAAGTATTATTTTCTTCACACTTTGGACATTTAATATAAGGTTTACTTATAAAAATCCTGGGGTCAATATTAAAATCCATACTTGCTCACCACCTATTAATTTACTTTTACTCCGCATGTGGAAACCACACCAGATTTCATCTTTTGCCAAACTTATTAACGATTTTATAGGCTTTTCAGCTCTTAATTTTGATAACCACTTCAACTTTTGGTTATCAAACGGTTATCATTCACCTCAACAACACCCCTCAAGCCCAGTAAAATCGCCTACTTTCTCACCAATTTCACTACCGACTCAACATGCATCGTACATAGAAGTATCTCCCCACCACACCCACCATACAATAGCTCATCACTTCCCCTTACCTCTTCTCCATTCCCCTCTATCCACAATCATCCTTCCTGTTTCCATTATTTATCTTTATTATATATTATAAAATATAATATGACAATGGTTTTGTATTTATTTTTTTCATCCCAAAAACTTTAAACAACATCATATCTTCTAATCTTATTTTTACCCTCAAGTTTTTAAAGATGAACTACATATCCAACATCTACAATAACCCCCTACACCTAATTTCCAAAAGTACACAAACCAAGTATGTCAACACACAAAAAAGGCTTGCGATACGGCATTTAACCCACCATATCCCAAGCCTACAATCTATTGTTCAATTCTATTATATTTCTTCAGTAACCTCAAGTAATGATTAGCTTCACGAAGAACATGATCACTTAGTAGAGGTATTATAATTGATTTTATTTTACATGTGAGTATTCCTTGCGTTCCTTGTGTTTTGAAATCTTGTATTTCTTTTGTGCATTTTAGGCTATCGCGGGTTACTTTGTCTATCTTCCTTGGTGTGCTGATTGCAGCTTTTGATTCTTCTTCTAGTTTATCAAATTCGTTTGCAAATTTGTTTGCAAGTTTAATTAGCTCATTTTCAGATGGGTCAAGTAGCCCTCTTATAAATTTAGAATGTTCAGCCATAATTTCATTCCAGAAGATTATCTGATTTAACGATTGCTTTTCTGAATCAATTTCTTCTTGATTTTGCAATTTTTTTACCATGTGAAGATAGAGCTCTGCTTCTTCTGTTATATGTTCAAGCATCATTGGATAATTGGATGTAGTTATTTTGCAGCTTAATACATCTGACAGAACCATCTTTTTAAGTTGTATTAGTCCAGAAATTAGTTCTATTGCTTTCTTGTTTACCATCCCTAACTTGCTTTCAAGCGTTGGATTTGGTTCTACCGAGATATGTCCATTTAATATAGCTTCTTCTACTGTTATTTTTGTATCTATTTTTACTCCGGTAAAATACTGTGTTGCCTTCTCCGCATTTAGTGTGTATGGCGTAACAATTTCTCCTGATTTAAGTACATCAGGACTTACAACACCCTTTGACAAATCTACTACTTCCTTTAATAGTGCTTCAAATTTTACATTGAAATCATCCGCTTGTTCAGCAAAAGTTGAATTTTTAGGCGTAAACCCTAATTTCATAAATATTGCGTGTTCCTTCATTATCCTTGCAAAAAATAAATGTAAACTTACTGATTGCTTTATAAACTGAGTACCACTTAACATAATATCCCCCCTATAGAATTGGCTCTATAATAAATGCCATTATGTTATCAGTTTATTAATATGTATATAATAAAATGTTATAACCTTACATTTTGTTTTTTTATATTTTGAGATTATCTAAAGCATATATTAAAATATATAACATGTCATGCCTGTCTTATTTTACATTATAATTAGTTTTTAAGTATTTTTTTAAAAGCATTGAATACTATTTAAATAGACATTTTTATGAAATATCATGTCTGTAATTTTTTCAAAAGGAGTGAGTTTATGAGATACAGAGAAGATAATATTATGGATGATAATGTTATGGATAATAATATAATGAATGAGCAGCTGCTAGGCACAGAAGAATCGAGATTGCCTAAGGTTATTGTAGTAGATCAACCTTATACGGATAAATTTCCATTAGATGAAGCATTGAAAAAAGGAACACTTTTCCCAAACCTTTATGATCCTTATATGGTTGGAAAAAAATATTAGTTAGGAGGTATTAAAATGATGGAGAACAATAACGAAAACTACGGCAAAGCTAATACAGAAAATTTAAGTTATGAAGATTTATTACTGGAAATACAGAAGCTTGAATTTGCAACAGTTGATTTAAATCTTTTTTTAGATACACATCCTGATAACCAAATGGCATTAAACGATTATAATATGTATACTGTTGAGTTGTCAAAACTAAAAAAAGAATATCGATTGAGATTTGGCCCATTTGCAAATTTCGGTTCCGCACCAAGCAAGTATCCATGGCAATGGGTTGAATCACCTTGGCCATGGGAAGTATAAAATTATAATGGAGGTAAATATATGTGGATATATGAAAAAAAATTAGAATACCCTGTTAAAGTAGATACTACTAACCCTGCTTTAGCACAAATGATTATGGAGCAGTTTGGTGGGGCGGATGGTGAACTAGCAGCTGGTATAAGATATCTTACTCAACGATTTGTTATGCCAACCAAAGAATCAATAGCTACTCTTACAGACATAGGTACAGAAGAGTTAGCACACTGGGAAATAATAGAAACATTAGTATGGAAACTCGTTAAAGATGCACCTGTTGAAAAAATCAAAGGTACACCTTTCGAGGCTCATTTTGCAAACCATGGCAGAAGCCCATTCCCTGGTAACGCAGCAGGTCATCCATGGACAGCGGCTTATATACAATCTAAAGAAGATCCAATTACTAATTTATACGAAGATATGGCTGCAGAACAAAAAGCTAGATCAACATACGAGTACTTAATCCAACTTTCTGATGATCCAGGTGTAACCGACACTTTGAAATTCTTGCGTGAGAGAGAAGTTGTTCACTTTCAACGTTTTGGTGAAGCATTAATGGGAGTTCAGGAATATAAAGATACTAAAAAATACTTATAATAAAATAAAGAAGCGTGCATGCACGCTTCTTTATTTTATTACTATCTATATTAGTCCCATCAATCTAACTGCATTTGCAAATACAAAGCAAATTGTCATCCCTATTACCGTAGGTACTAAAAAAGAAATCACTGTCCATTTTAGGCTTTGTGTCTCTTTCCTTATAGTCCAACATGTTGTGGCACATGGGAAATGCATCAGCGAAAATAACATTACGCATATAGCTGTTAACCAAGTCCATCCGTTTGACACTAGTATTTCTCTTAACTGGCTCAGGTCATTAAGCTGAAATAAATTTCCTGTAGCCATATAGCTCATAATAATTATTGGGAAAACAATTTCATTTGCAGGAAAACCTAATATAAAAGCCATTAATATATATCCATCAAGTCCTATTAGTTTTGCAAAAGGATCAAAAAATCCTGCTGAGTAGGCTAGGAGGCTTATATCATTTATTTGTACGTTAGCCATCGTCCAAATGATGAGTCCAGCAGGTGCTGCTACTGCCATTGCGCGACCAAGTACAAATATTGTTCTGTCTAATATAGACCTAACTATTATTCTACCTATTTGTGGCTTTCTATAAGGGGGCAGCTCAAGTGTGAAAGATGATGGTAGTCCTTTAAGTATGGTCCTCGAGAGTAGTTTCGATATTGTTAAAGTCATTACTACACCGATTACTATAACTACTGTCAATATTAATGTACATATTAAAGATTGTAACGGCCCTTTAGCAATTCCTGCAAAAAATATTGTGATTATTGCGATCAAGGTTGGAAACCGTCCATTACATGGTACAAAATTGTTAGTTATTATAGCAATAAGCCTTTCTCTAGGTGAATCTATTATCCTACATCCAACAACACCTACGGCATTGCATCCAAAGCCCATGCACATAGTTAATGCTTGTTTTCCATGTGCACAAGCCTTCTTAAAAAAATTGTCTAAATTAAATGCTACCCTTGGTAAATAACCTAAGTCTTCTAGTAATGTAAATAATGGAAAAAATATTGCCATTGGAGGGAGCATTACCGCTACAACCCATGCAAGTGTTCTATAAACTCCCATAATCAGTAATCCACTCAGCCACAGTGGTGTATTTATAGAATTCAAAAGATCTCCCAAAAATCCTTCTATCCCAAAAAGGAATTTTGCTAAGACTTCAGATGGATAATTTGCACCTGCGATAGTCAGCCATAGTACTATTCCTAGTAAAAGAATCATAACAGGAATACCTATTAACCTTGACGTAATAATTTTATCTACATTTCTGTCAAAATTGTTATATGTGTTATTTTCATAGGAAACTACCTCCTTACTAATTTCTTCTGATTTATGTAATACGCTTGAAATCAAACTATCTCTTAAATCGTTATTGCTTATATTTTTTTCTTTCAAATACTTTTTTGCTATATTAAGTTTGCTGACAACTGACTTATTTTCATAAATATTACATCCTAGATATTTTGTCAAGGATTTTATGATGCTCTCATCTTCTTCTATTATTTTTAAAGAAAGCCATCTACTATCAACTTTGTCTGACACTAAATCTTTTATTACTGACTCTATCATGTTAATTACTTCTTCTACAGCCTCTTCATATATAATCTTAATTTTATTTGTTGCTTGATTTTCATTTACAATATCATGTAGCGCTATCTTGAGCTCCCCAGTTCCTTTATTATCTCTTGCATTAGTTGCTATAACCGGGACTCCTAGTAAACTAGATAATACATCGAAATCTATTTTTATCTTTTTTCTAGCTGCTTCATCTATTAAATTAACACAAACAACTACCTTGTCTGTAGTTTGAATCGTTTGTAAAACTAAATTTAAATTTCTTTCTAAACACGTAGCATCAGTTATAATTAGTGTTGCATCTGCGTCTCCAAAACATATAAAATCCCTGGCTACCTCTTCTTCTGCCGTGCTTGATGATAGTGAATATGTTCCCGGCAAATCAACTAATATAAACGTATTTTCTTTATATTTATATTTCCCTTGTGCGTTGGTTACAGTTTTTCCTGCCCAGTTTCCAGTATGTTGATTGAGTCCCGTCAAGCTATTAAATACTGTGCTCTTTCCGACATTGGGATTACCTGCAAATGCTATTATCTTGTCATTCGGAGAATCCCTATCTACTTTAAACATGTCATTTAGCAAGCTCGGGTCTGTTGATTGCAAATTAAGCCCCATCTAAAAATATTCTCCTTTCTTATAATTAACAACACCCAATTTTTACAATTATTTTAGATGCCTCTTCAGAACGTAAAGCTATTACTGCTCCTCTGATGTAATAGGCAGTCGGGTCCCCTGATGGGCTTTTTTGTAATGCCTCCACGCTAGTATTTGGAATTAGACCTAATTCCATCATTCTCCTTCTTATATTCCCTTCGCATGTAAGTTGTTTAATCCTCGCATTTTGTCCTATTTGCAGCTGATTTAAATACATTATATCATCATTCATTGTAGCTTCAATCCTTCCATTATTTATTTTATGCCCATACAGGAAACATTCTATATAACTATAATATATGAGTCATGTTTGGTTAGTATAACCCACTAAATGTAAAACCGCCGCTACAAGCGAACGAAAAAAGGTATATAAAATAATTAATTATTTTATATACGTGTATTTTTTATACAATACCTGTCAATTATAATTAGTGATATTACCTAATAATTAATAAACTTTAAATCGGGGTGGTTACTATAATAAA
Organism: Clostridiales bacterium; assembly: GCA_003452395.1. Classification (GTDB taxonomy): domain Bacteria; phylum Bacillota; class Clostridia; order Lachnospirales; family UBA12420; genus UBA12420. The sequence goes on along the minus strand of DMOI01000022.1, from coordinate 14,783 downwards.
TGGAACAAATAACACAGATAAGAAAAAGGGCATAGTAATTTTAATTATAGTGTTACTAATAGGTGCCATATTTTATCAGCTAGACAAACAAATAAATTCTGGAGTCAACAATAACCAACTATCAACAACTGATAAATTAAACATATCTAATATTTTAGAGTTCCCCCAAGGAACCATTACTACCAAAATAGTAGATATATCTCTCTTTAATAGGAAGTGGATTGATGTTCCTTATGCATCTAAGTCGAATTCACAAAAGATGGATATCTTTTTACCAAACAATGGTTCTGGACCTTTTCCTGTTATTATGTTAATACACGGTGGAGCATATAAATCGGGTGATAAAAGAGATATGCTAACTAATTTAGCAGATATCTTAGATAGGGGCTATGCTGTTGTGTCTGTCAACTACAGATTAATTGATGAGGCAATTTTCCCTGCACAAATATATGATATAAAGGCTGCTATCCGGTTTATTAGAGCAAATACCAGTAAGTATAATATAATCCCAGATAAGATGGCTACCTGGGGTGAATCTGCAGGTGGACATCTTTCAGCACTTGCAGGAACATCTGGAGATGGCTCAAGTTTAGATGATCCTTCTTTAGGGAACTCTGATCAATCAACTAAAATACAGGCTTGTGTGGATTGGTATGGGCCCATTAACTTTTTAACAATGGATGATCAGTTTAAACAAAGTGGTATAGATGGTCAAGTGCATAATGTAGCAACCTCGTCTGAATCCTTACTCATAGGGAAAGCAATAACACTTGCTCCTGATTTAGTAAAAAAAGCGAATCCAGAAACTTATATTTCCACAGATGATCCTCCAATCTATATACAGCACGGTACTAAAGATATAATAGTTCCAGTTCAGCAATCTACAAATTTTTATAACAATTTAATAAAATATGTGGATAGTGAAAAAATATCATACGAATCAGTACAAGATGCTGTCCACGGAGATCCTTACTTTAGAACTAAAGACAATGTAGATAAAGTATTAAACTTTCTTGATAAATATTTAAAGTAATATGAATTATTGTTAAAGGTCCTATTTAAGCTTTCAACTTAAATAGGACCTTTATTGTTATTTAAACGTTATTATTATATTTTTTATATACTAGGAAAATCCTCCCCGTACGTCATCCTGACATCCTAAGACTTGGTTTATGTATTTTATAAACCTAGACATAGGGGTACTAGTATAGTGTGAGCATTATTTTTGCGACGTGAGGATCTGCTTTTAATATTTTTAAATACTAGAGCAAAAACAGATCCTCACGTCGAGAAGAACACTCTCCTCAGGATGACGTAGTGGGCGGCACTCATTTGGATAGCGATAAACGTGCGTAGCACTTTTCTACTCAGATATCGGAAGCAAAGCGGAGATTTCAGATGGTATCATATCATCTGTATAAAATCCGTCTACACCTTTATCTTTATATCCTTGTACGCTTTTTTCATCATTTATCGTGTGTAAATATGTAAACACATTTATTTCATCTAGTCTTTTAGCTAGTCCACTTTGAACCCTATCCTCTGGCATTGTTATTGCAAATAATTTATTATTTTTTGCAAATTCATACACTTCTTCGTTTGATGTACTAGTCATTGTATACAAAGTAAGTATTATATTGCTAAATCCACACTTTTGAGCTTCAATATATTCGCTTGGGCTATATATTTGAGGTATTATGTTTTCAATAATATCAGGATAGTTTTTAGACATATATTTCATGAATTCTACATTATCATCTTTTGAATCAGTTATAATATAAATATTTCTATTATTTCTTATAAACAATGCCAAGTCTTCAAATATCATTTGAGTCATTTCATACTTCATATTTAGCTTTTTAAATTCTTCTGATGAGTACATTTTATTATCTGCGTCAACAAATAACCCTTTTGGAAAATAGTCAAAGTCATGTATTAATGCATATTTATTATCCGTCGTCTTAGTAAAATCTAGTTCAATAAATTTGAATCCATTTTTAACACTATTTTGCAGAGACTCTATAGAGTTTGTATATTCTTTCCCCATATATCTACCACCTGCATGGCTTACTAAGGTCTCATTTTGAACACTTTTGACATGTATCTCTTGGTTTGATAAAATTTTCTTAATTAAATTATTATCTAATATTTGCTTTGAAACCTCTAATTTTTCATCAATTTCTTTTACAATTTTTTTGATATATTCCAGATTTTCGTTTATATCCTTTTCGATAGAGGTTTTCCTGTCATAATAAGAGGAATTAAGTATATTCCCATCTCTAGACATTGAAAAAACAGCATCTTTGGTAATAAATGATCCTTTTACTATATAGGTTTGAATAGCAATATACTCTTCTGGATCTATAAGGATATTTTTACCGAATCCGACTATCTTTTTATTTATACCAAGCAAGTTTAGCATAGTTGGCATAAAATCCATTTGTGAACCTAGATTATTATTAGTCTCACTTTTTAAACCAGGCATATGTATTATAAGTGGTACATTCATCATATCATCATAATTATACTTTTTTCCTAAAAATTCGCTAGATTTTTCAGTACTTTCTTTATCAAGCATGCTAATACCATGATGGTCCCCATACAATACTATTATACTATCATCATATAAATCCTTTTCTTTAAGTTCCTCAATAAATTTACCAAGTGCACTATCTAAATAATTGATTCCTAATAAATAGTTACCGAATACTGTAGCTTCATCTGACTCTTTTAATTTTATAGTGCAGTCTCTGTATGGATGATTGTAAGGGTGATGTGAACTTAGTGTAATTACGAAACCAAAGAATGGCTTAGGCAAATTTGTCATGTAATTTGCAACTTGATTTAAAAAATCTTTATCATTTATTCCGAATCCCAAATCGTAACTCGAATTATAATATTCATTGCTATAAAATTTATCTATACCTTGATATTCATACGCACCAGTTCTGTTGTAAAACTTTTTGTCATATCCATGAAAAGCATATGTAGAATACCCTTTTTCTTTTAATATTTTGGGCAATCCTTCGTAATCATTCTTCGTATATTTTTCATAACAGCTTCCAGAAATCACGGGGTATATTGAGTTCATAGAGGTGAACTCCGCATCTACAGTATTCCCTACTCCTATTTGTTGAAAATAATTATCAAAGTAAATAGAATCGTTCTTTATCAAATTATTTAGGTTGGGAGTTATTTCATTTCCATTATAAATTTTATTTATTAGCATATTTTGTGCTGATTCCATTTGTATTACTATAACGTTTTTATTCTTAGCTATCCCATAGTATGCATTATCGTTTTTTAATGTTTGTATAGGAAACTTCTCATTCTTATATTCCATTTCTTTTTTTGGTATTACATCAATGACTGACCATACTAAAACATCTTGGTTTTTAATCTTATCTACCGTAATTGATAGTATTATGATTATGACTATTCCTATCAATAAAAAGTGTCTCTTTATCTTGAAATTTAATCTAGTAACAGAATATAAATTAATCAAACAGAAAATCGAAAAAAGTATATTTGTTAGATTAAAATATAATACCTTTACTGATCCACCTATACTTGACAAATGTCCAGCTTCTAAAAATCTAGTCATAGATAAAAAGCTATTAAAATAACTGAAATATATTTTATTTATAAAAATTATAGCAACTATAAAAAAATACAGTATGACAAGCAAATTGCTTACTACTTTATTTTCTGTGTTATTCTTAACTCCAACTATACAGATCATTATCGCAGATGTAAATAAAACCAATAGCACAGTGGTCTTTGAAACTCCTGAAACACTCAAATAAAATAGCGTGTTAAACCCAATAAGGGTTAAAGCAAAAATTATATTAATATGATTTTTGATCAATAAACTCATTTTCTAACTCACTCTCCAGTAGACCTTTAACATAAATGTCATTTGAAACGTTTAATCTTGGCATTAAATATAAGTCATCTAATAATATATCGGCAATTCTATCTTCTGTAGTTAGAGCAATAACATATCCATTTTCTTTCAATACCTCTACGGCCAGCTTGTCTGTAATTCCATATGGGTAAGCAAAAACTTCTGATGTGTAGTTTAAATTTTCTTTGATATCCATCTTAAGTTTCTTTATATCTTGTCCAATCCTCTTTTTATACTCATCATCTGTTTCGTCTTTCAATCTACTTAGTCCGAGCCCACAATTGTCGCCATATCCATAGCTTGTACCCTCAGGACTATGCAAATCATATGTATGATTTTCTATATTAATAAGTCCACTCTCAATTAGTTGTTTCGCCTGTTCCCAAGAGAAATGTGGATTTATTTTTTTCTGCCCGTCTAACATCTTATCTCTCCCTACTGACCAACCTATTATAAAAATCGTTGCTTTGAAATTATATTTTTTTAAAATAGGAAGTGCAACTTCATAATTATCTAAATACCCATCATCAAAGGTTATAACAACAGATTTATCTGGAATGTTGCCACTGAGGTCCTTTGCAAATATTGTATTATATTTGTTTTCATATAAATATTTCATATCGCTTTCAAATTTTTTTGCGGATACTTTTTGCGACTCAACATTTTCATCATCTTTTGTAAATCCATGATACATTAATATAGGCACGCACTTATTAGTTTTATCCTCAACAGTTTTAAAAACTGGTAACACCGAATTAGAATCTGTTTTATTTTGCAATATCACTATGGTCAGTACCATTATACTTAAAAACAATATTATTCGTATTTTTTTACTAACACGTTTCATAATTTATCCTCCTTTTTTATGGGTTTGTCCCTATTTATAATCTATTTAAATTATACCATTTTTCTCTTATTTTGACAATATATTTACATATTTTATATTTATTTCTTTTTTCGCATTTTACTTTACATATTTTTCATAATATATTATAATGTATTTTGCTACAAAAAATATTATATTGGAGGTGTATCTCTTGATTAAAATTGAAGGCTTATCTAAAACTTTCAAAGTTGCAAGGCGCTCTTCAGGACTCGGTGAGGCCGTTAGGTCTTTTTTTTCACCTAAATACTCAGAGGTCAATGCGTTACGTGATGTATCTTTTAGTATCGACGAGGGTGAAATTGTTGGGTATATTGGTCCAAACGGCGCTGGAAAATCCACCACAATCAAGGTCATGAGTGGGATACTTGTCCCTGATTCAGGCGATTGTAACATAATGGGATATGTCCCATGGCGTGATCGTGTGCAATATGTGAAAAATATTGGCGTAGTATTTGGGCAACGCTCCCAACTTTGGTGGGACGTCCCTATCGTTGATTCATTTGAACTTCTCCGGGACATTTACAGGGTGCCCGAAGATAATTATAGGAAAAATCTAAATATGCTCACCGAAACTCTTAACCTAAGTGAGATAATAAATACTCCTGCAAGGCAGCTCAGCCTTGGGCAGCGAATGAGATGCGAGCTTGCGGCAAGTCTCATACATGATCCTAAGATACTATTTCTCGACGAGCCTACTATTGGGCTTGATGCAATATCTAAAATAGCTGTCAGGAATTTTATAAAAACTATAAATAAAGAAAATAATGTAACCGTAATACTCACAACTCACGATATGAACGATATTGAAACACTTGCTAATAGAATAATAATGATTGGCAAAGGACAGATTTTGTACGACGGAAACTTAAACAAGCTACGAGATAAATTTGTAACTCATAAAACTGTAACCATTGACTACAATGAAAATGCGAGTCCTATAGAGCTAAATGGTGCAGCTCTACTCTCTTGGTCAAAAGATAGAGCTACATATGCAGTAGATATTAAACAACGTGGAGTTTCTGATGTGATTTCTGAGCTTTCGGCAAAGCTTGAAATCATCGATGTGGCGGTGGATTCTGAGCCTATCGAAGAAATCATCATAAAACTATATAAGGAACATCAAGTATGAAACCATATATAGCTGTATTTAAACTCCGTGTAATAAATGGTCTCCAGTACCGTATAGCAGCTTTAGCCGGAGTTGCAACGCAATTCGTATGGGGATTTATGTACATTATGATATTCGAAGCATTCTACCGTGGTTTTAGTGGTACTCAAGCAATTTCACTAGAGCAATTAGCAACTTACATATGGCTGCAACAAGCATTTCTTTACTTTCTATATCTTTGGCTAAAAGAAACTGAAATATCTGAGTCTATAACATCTGGTAGTATTGCTTACGAGTTATGTAGACCATGTGGAATATATGGTTTTTGGTTTGCCAAGCTTATTGCACATAGACTATCAGGTACATTGCTCAGATGTGCCCCCATATTGGTTATAGCATTCTTCCTACCTATACCATACAGGTTGTCATTACCACCAGACCCTTTGACATTTTTACTATTTGTCGTCACACTTTTGCTTGGACTCATAGTTGTTATATCCCTTAGTATGCTTGCTTACATATCCATATTTGTAACAATGTCGCCTATTGGCTCATTTCTGGTATTCAGTGTAGTTGGAGAGTTCTTTTCAGGTTTTGTACTTCCTATACCTCTCATGCCTATATGGCTACAGAACATAGTCTATCTTCTTCCTTTTAGACTATCAGTCGATTTACCATTTCGAGTATACTCAGGAAATATACCTACAAACGATGCCATCATAGGTATATTAACCCAAATAATATGGATTATAGTTTTGATAGCAGTGGGTAAATTTTTACTAACAAAAATGTTAAAAAGAGTCGTAGTTCAAGGAGGCTGAAAATATGAAGCTATATCTTCGTTACTTAGAAATTCTATTCAAATCACAGTTACAATATCGTGCTTCATTTATGTTGATGACTATTGGGCAATTTTTTATTCCATTGGTTACTTTTGCTTCAATATACTTATTATTTGAAAAATTTGGTCAAATAGATGGGTGGTCTTTTTTCGAGGTAGCACTTTGCTTTTCTATAGTCCATATCTCATTTGCGATAAGTGTATGTTTCGTGCGAGGCTTTGATAATTTTTCAAAGCTAGTAGTAAATGCTGGTTTCGACCGAATACTAGTTCGCCCTAGAAATACTATTTTACAAATACTTGGATCGACCTTTGAATTTACGAGATTAGGCAGACTCATACAAAGTGTTATCGTTTTCATATGGGCATTGTTCAATATTAGTATTCACTGGAATACATTTAAAGTAATAACTCTCATATTTATGATAATTGGAGCAATATTTATATTTTCAGGTATTTTTATACTTGGTGCATCCTTTTGTTTCTTCACTATACAAGGACTCGAGCTAATAAACATATTTACCGATGGTAGTCGTGAAATTTCACAATTTCCATTATCCATTTATAAAGATTGGGTAAAGAAATTCTTTACATTCATAATTCCACTCGGAGTTATTAACTACATACCTCTCATGTACTTACTAGATCGAGGCTCGTACAATGACATAACATCCATGCTCACCCCACTAATTGGAGTGCTGTTCATCATACCTTGTCTGTATGTATGGAAATTCGGTGTTAGTAAATATTTATCTACTGGGTCGTGAAATAAAAAAGCAAATGTCTCCCTGCATATTCATGCAAGAAGACATTTGCTTTTTATAATTGCTGTGCTCCATTATCGCATTTATTACCCCAGAAATCTATCAATTCTTCATTTCTATAAACCTTAATAATTTCACAGTTGTTAGCACATTTCTCGCATTCATGTCCTCTGGTCTCAAATTTCATATCCTTTATATTAAAATCAAAATCCTGCTCACACTTTGAGTCTTTTGCAAGTATGGCTATTCCTAGACACCCCATCAAGTGTCCATGCTTATCAACTATAACTTTTTCACCGATAGATTCTTCAAAAGCTCTTGTTACGCCTATGTTTTTACTTACTCCACCTTGAAATACTATGGGCATTCGTATTTTTTTGCCTTTGCCTACATTGTTTAGGTAGTTATTAACTACCGCCTTGCAAAGGCCAGCAACTATATCTTCCTTTTTATGTCCGATTTGTGCCTTATGAACTAAGTCAGATTCAGCAAAAACCGTACATCTAGCTGCTATCTTAGTTGGACTCGAAGAATTTAACGCATACGAACCAAATTCCTCTACCTCAATCCCTAGTCTGTTGGCTTGTGATGAGAGAAAAGATCCAGTCCCCGCTGCACATAGCGTATTCATTGCATAGTCAATCACTATACCATCATCTAGTATAATTATCTTTGAGTCCTGCCCCCCTATCTCCAATATAGTTTTAACATCTGGGTAAAGTGATGTCGTTCCTATGGCGTGCGCTGTTATTTCGTTTTTAATTGCTTGGGCATTAAGAATAGTACCTACAAGCTTCCTTGCAGAGCCTGTTGTTCCAACTGCCTTTACTTTAATATCGCTATTTAATTGAGATTTTAACTCATTTAGTAGATTTTTTACCGCATGTATTGGGTTACCCTCGGTCCATAAATATTTTTCAGCTAATATATCGTTAGAATTATTAATAATAACACCTTTAGTAGATATGGAACCAACATCTATTCCTAAATAGCCTTTTTCCATTTTTTATTTTTCTCCTTCCTCATAAGTAACATATCATGAAACGCTTCCAATCTAGTTTTCACACCTGTTTCCGAAGTCTGAGAATCAAAGCTAAAGTACAGTATAGGAATTTTATAATCTTCTGATATTTTATCTAGGATTGGCATACAGTTTATTTCAGGTGTACATCCAAAAGGCTTAATATGTATGATTCCATCAAACCCTTCTTCTGCCATAACCTTAGAATGTGCTACACTATCGACCCCATCTGCGCCTATGTCATATTGTAAATATGGTTTGGCTAATTTTAATGTATTAATTTTTTTATGTTCTTTTGAAAAAAACAAATAAGAAACATTAATATATCTCCTTATTTCTATGCCTTTCTTTGCTAGTTCCTTTTCTAAAAAACAGCTACTAAATGGTTCCATTAGTACATATATTTCTCCAACTATCCCTACCCTCAAACAATCATTCGGTTTATTTATAGGTATTTCTTTTAATAATTTATTATATTTCACAAAAATACTTTTCACTTCTTTTATTTTTTCTGATTTTATTAATTCGCTATGAAACCTTTTCTCTAACTTTTCAAAGTCTCCTTTATTTATCTCAAATCCTATATTTTTTCTTATATAATCTTCAAATTTATCGAGGACAGCTATTTGTCTATTTATTAAACAAAAACAATATAAAAATTTATGGAGTGTGAGTTTATGATTGATTTTTTTAAGCATTTTATAATATGATAATGGTTTAAAGGTTCTACTCGTTATATTAAAAAAATTAAATTCATAACCTAAGTTTTTTAATATTTCTTCCTGAACTTCTCCATAATATCCAAATCTACATCCGCCACCAGCTTGTATCAAAACATTTGCACCTTCTTCTAATGCTTCAATGTAGTTACCTAAATTATATTTAAAAGGTACACAAACAAAGTCTGGACTATGCTTTGTCCCTAAGTCTAAAGTTTTTTTAGTAATTTTAGGAGTTACACATACTTTTGCATTTAAAGTATGCTTAACAAAAGTTGCAATAGGTATATGATAATTTCCCATGTGTGGAAACGCCACTTTATATTCTACTGACATAATCGTAGCCTCCTCGCAGCTATTATATCTACGAAGCTTTCTAGCCTCGTATGTATTCCCGCCTCGCCTTGCAATTCGTCTACTAATATATAAGATAATGGTATGTTTTTAATTTTCCTCATGCATAAATCATTAACCAATGAGTCAGGACCACAAGGAAATGTGGTGAGAAATATGATCCCATCAATTTTTTCTCTATATAATTCTATTGCTCCTAATATCTCTTGATTGTAAATCCAATATAATGATTTTGATATTTTGTGTGATGCCCGTATTGCCTCATCTTTAGAAGCTTTATCTGCATAAATAACCTCTACGTTAAGCTTTCCTAAATAATCCCTGACAGGAAATCCAATAAGCTTATCATAAATATTATAAGCATGCGATACAATAAGTATTTTTATCTTGTCTGTTTTTTCTAGTACCTTTTCCTGTTCTTTTGCTTGCCTTGATTCATTCGCTAGTTGCTTATCCTTTGCTTTTTTATAAGCAAATAAAACTTTAACTATATTTTTATTAAGACTTAGACCAAGCTTAATAAATCCAGCCCTTTCTGTTTTACCCTTTGCGATATCAAGATTGTACTTTAACACCTTTATATCTTTAAATGTGTTCTCTACAATGTCAGGCATAGCAAAAAACTTTACACATGTCTGGTTTTCCTTAGAATAAGATGCTATTCTTGGAACAAACACATAATCTACCTTGTTTCTCAACCAATCAACATGCCCCATATAGATTTTTGCTGACAGACAGCTTTCGTCTATCGAATAATGAATACCCTTATTTAAATTTTCCTTATTAGTTTCAGGGCTTACTACAACACTACACCCTAGTTCTTCAAAAAAAGTCTTCCATAGAATTTCATGTTTAAAATATAATAGCCCCCTTGGTATTCCAATCCTAATCTTATCTTTCATCATATGTTTTCTCCTTAGTTATGGATTTTTTATCTAAACTTTATAATATCAACACTTTTATTTTATCCATTTATTGGATTTTTATTCGCAATACTTAACATAAAAAAGACAGATTATCAACCTGCCTTTACAACTCACTCATATACACTTTTGCCTCTGCATATCTATCCTTACCAAAAATGCATATACTGGTGTTTTTAGTAAGTACCCTAAATATATTTAATAAATCATCTCTTTGCCATGCGACACACCCAGCTGTTGGTGTATTACCCTCTCTTGCTTTATGTATAAATATAGCTGAACCATTTCCTGCTATACATTCCTTATTATAATCTATAACCGCTGTATACTCATATAACTCATGAAATAAATCTTCTGCAGAATCCCAATCATTTCTCTCAGTATATCTCTGCAGGGTGTTATATTTTTTCGAGTTTTCATCATCAACCCATACATACTCATTTTTATCATTTACTTTAAGATAGGGTATACCTTTTATTATCTCATCCCCATTAAATGGCTCTCCATATCCAAAGGTATATGTAATTTTATATTCCCCTTGTGGAGTAAACCCATCCCCTTCACGTTTTTGTTCTCCAAAAGGTAATATAACGCTTCTGCCGACAATAGTTAAAATATTACTTAATATCTCCTCTGCTATGCCATTATCATTTATTCTATAAACATTTGTAAAAACACCTTTTTCATCTTCGAAAACTACTATTTTCGTTATCATATATAATCTTCCCCTATCATACCATTCTTTCTATATTTTCAATGTTCGTTTGAATAATATTAGAAAAATCCTCCAAAGATTTATATGATATTATATTATCTGTTACAAACTTTAATGACCTTGATGATAATTTTCCTTCTTTATGTAATAATAACATTGGAATTTCACACATCTCTGCTCTACCAATTTCTACTCCTAAGCCTACTGAATTAAAGCTAACTTCAGCTATAAATAAATCGCATTTTTGTATAATTTCCTTTGAATTTTTAGAAATGCTGTCTTTATTATCATGTGGCAATATAATTTCATGCCTTTTATATACTGAATTTTGTTTAATTATATTATATAACTCATAATAATCCAATTTTTCATCCCGAGAATGGGCAAAATATATAATCATCGAACTACACCTCATCTAAATTGTGTTATATTTGTAAATCTACATCATAATCTAGTAACTTAGTAAGAATAATTCATTTACTCTTTTGCTTCAGCACCGTCATTTTATATTTCATGTTTTCATTATTTGGTTTTTGCTCAATTAAGTATTCACATATTTTTATCGCTTCTTTGTATTTATTTCTTTCTTCATATATAGTTATTAGATTATTTGCTATTATCTCATTAAAAGGATTTATATTAAAAGCCTTTTCGTAGTACCTTTCTGCCTTTGCAAAGTTTTTTAGTTTTTTACAAAATATTGCATAATTATTAAACAAATTTGCATTCATTTTTTCTATATCAAGTGCTTTTTTATACCACTCTTTTGCCTCTTTATTAATGTTCAGGTCTATGTCATATGTAAATGCTAGATTTATAATTGCAGTTTTGTTATTTATATTGTATTCAAGAACTTTTTTATATATTTGTATAGCATTTGCTGATTTTTTCTCATTTCTTAAAAGTAATGCAAGTTCAAAATATGGCTCTGGAATGTTAGGATTTAAGCTTATTGCTCTTGTATAGTATTCTTTGGCTAAATCATTTTCTCCTCTGGTTTTGTATATTATGCCTAAATCATTATGTGTTTGAGATATTTTATAATTTTTTTCTAATATTCTTTTATATATTTTTTCTGCTAGTTTACCGTTGTGAGAATGCCACACCTCAGAAGCAAATCTTCCCATCTTATATGGATCATTATCTATAAATTTCATAATTTCATCATAATAATATTTTGCTTTATCAACATCTTTTGTATATCCCTCATATAGTGCATACAACCTCATAGGTATCATTATATCCTTTTCACCTATTTCAAGAAGCCTTTCGTACACTCTTATTGCTTCTATATATTCTTTTGCAGTAAAATTCTTATAAATAACATCTGCATAATTATACATGGCTGTGATAAAATTTTTATCTTTTTCAATTGCTTTTCTATAATATTGTTTTGCATTTTCGAAGTCTCCTAAATATTTTACATGTATTGCTCCAAGGTTCTGATAAATATATTTATCCTCTTGAATTTTCAATGCTTTCTTATACACTTCAATTGCTACTTTTACATTTCCTAATATTTCATAAAGAATTGCAAGTCCTATATATGCAGATATCATATATTTCTTATTTTTATCTGTAACTTTTCTATCAATAATTTTTTTAAGTATTTTTATTGCTTCTTTTGATTGTCCTAAATGTTCTCCTTTTAATCTAGCCAGCATATAGTATGCATATATATTATCTCTCCTTAGATTTACTGCGTTTTCAAATATGTCTAGTGCTTCTTCATATTTATTCAAATTAAATTTTAAATCGCCTAAATTTATTGTACATATGTAGTCTTTAAGTTTCATTCCTTGTTTCCACATATTTTCAGCTTTCTTTTTATCTCCCTGTCTATTATATAAGGCCCCAAGCTTATTTATATTTATAAAATTTTTGTTATCCAAAATAAATGCTTTTTTTCTATATAATATAGCCTTTTTTATGTCTCGAAATCCTTCTTCATAGAGCTTTGCTATATTCATATATACTTCTAAATCATTTGGTTTTACTTTATTTAGTTTTTTTATTGTTTTTAATGCATCTTCATACTTTCCTTCATTATACTCTTTTATATATTTTTCTTTTAGTTGATAAAATTGTTGCAAAATATCACCTCACCTACACTATTCCTTATCAAAGTTATTTTTAAAGTAATTTTCCAAGATTTCTATTTTACAGTTTGTAGCATCTAATCTCATTTTTGACCCTATAGGCCATGCATAGTTCCAAATACAGTGGCCAAGTTCATTAATTTTTAATATTGGAAATTCTTTACCTTCTGTTATCTCTAAAATCAGGTCTTCAATATCTCTAAAATGTTTACTATTTGCATCTAAATCAGGAAAATATCCTAAAATTACACCAGCTATTTCATCAAACACTCCTAATATTTTCAGCCATTGTAACCATGTATGGATTATATTTGTATTCCCCATACTTTCTAAGCATAAGATTTTACCCTTTAATGTGCCTATTTGTCTTGTTGCATAAAGTATCGCAACAAGATCCAAATGCCCTACAATAATTTTACCTTCAACATTTTCTTCCCTGATGCACTTCCATTTTTCGTTTACAGGCTTACCATTATCATCTATTAGGTTATCGATAGGTGTAATGTCAAAATCTCCTGTTGACCATGCTGCAAACATTTGCTCTTTTATTTCATTTGGAATATCCTTTTGCCCAAATGTAAATATAAGATCGGGGCCATAAAATGCTGTAATCCCTGTTTTATCGTATATCGGTAGTAGAATTGTTGTAGCATCACTGATACCTGATATCATCTTTGGGTTTCTTTTTATCAGTTCATAGTCAAGTCCTTCTAAGAGTTCGTTGGCTGTATCCCCACCTACAGATATCAAGATCAGCTTAACTTCTTTATCTTCAAACATTTCATGAATATCGGCTAATCTTTCACTTGGTCTTGCCGCCGAATAGAAATAAGAGTTTTCTGCATGTTTTCCTACTTTTACTTTATAGCCTAACTCTTCTAATGTCTTTATTCCATGTTGATACATATCCTCTAACCCTTTAATACTTTCTGAGGGAGATATTATTCCTATTGTATCTCCTTGCTTTAGCCTTTGTAAACCCATAAAGTACCTCCCACCTACAGTTCAATACTGTAATCTATGATTACCTTGACAATATTTTATATTTTACTACTTTATATGGTAATATATTTTATAAGTTTTGTAAAGTATTTTTCTAAGTTTTTTCCTATTCCACCAGCCAAAAACACCTCTCTTATGAAATTTTACCTTCATAAAGATAAGGTGTTTGTCATAATTCGAGTCAGATTTTGACTTCAAGCGTATATCATTACTTAATGATCTTTCAAAGTGTAAATATAGTCAAACTCTTACTTAACGTGGGATTCACTCCTCATCCCAATTATGCCATACATTTTGTACATCCTAGTTTTAGTCAAATCTGCCAACATACCAAGTGTCAAGGTTTTGTCTTTTTCATTCGATAATACATTTCATATAATAGCATTCCGACAAAGGCAAAAAGCCAGAAGTAACTTCCGTCGCCACTTGCTAGATTTAACAATG
>DMOI01000063.1 GCA_003452395.1 Clostridiales bacterium | reverse complement strand
TCTTCTGGTTTGTTACGTGTGTTTATTTAATTACTATTAATGATTAGTTTCTAGTAATCGTTTTTAATTCGTTGCTACTTTATTCAATTATCATGGTGCTTACATTTTTTGTCACTGTTTACTTTTTATTCCTAAAAAGTAGTGGCGACAAAAGTTATTATACTACATCCCTCTACACTTTGTCAAGTACTTTTTCGACTTTTTATTTTTTTCTTTTTTTATGTCGAATTTGCTCTGTATCTTTCGATATCTTGACTTCCTTTTCAAGCGACTTACATATTATATCAGCTCTATACCCTTTTGTCAATAGGTATATTTTGGTTTTTTAAGTTGCCTTCACCATATATAATGTTTACTTCTATATTGGCTTCATTTAAAACAGCTTCCTCAACCGAGCGACTTTGTTATTATATCAGCTCTACACCCTTTTTGTCAATAGGTATATTTTGGTTTCTTAAGTTGCCTTCACCATATATAATGTTTACTTCTATATTGGCTTCATTTAAAACGGCTTCCTCAACCGAGCGACTTTGCTATTATATCAGCTCTACACCCTCTTTGTCAATAGGTACATTTTGGGAATATAAAAAGTGCCCCTTGTTACCCGGCACTTCCTTATACTAACTATATATCTGTATCATACTATATCTTATAATAATCTCAATTTCTTAAACACCTTTATAATAATATATCCTTTGGGAAATCCTTTAAGTTCTTCTTCTGTCAAAGTTTTAGTCAGCATGAGCATTACCGTGTATACACCAACTCCTGCAAGTATTGCTATAAGAGTACCTGCTTTGCTACTATGCGTTAAATCCCTAGAGAAATAGTATATCGTCATGGTGCTTATCGCCATCACTATCGAAGATATTAGCGGTTTTAATATTATTCCGTAATCTTTTATTTTATAGTTAGATTTCTTCTTTATATATAAGTAATTCAGAATAGCGTATGTAGCATATGCGCATATTGATGAAATAGCTGCTCCATTTACAAGTAATGATGTTCCTACTAATATATAGTTAAGAACTACTTTAACCAAAGCCCCCGCTACAAGATTAATTATTGGTCTATAGAAATGCCCCATTCCTTGTAAGACAGCAGTGAACAACTGTCCTATTATTATAAATATAAGTGCTATACTTAATATAGAGAGTAAAACTGACCCGTCTGCGTGATTTGGATAAAAAAGATCAAATATTGGGTACGCAAGCGCACATAATCCCATAGCCGCTGGTAGTCCTAATATCATTGAAAACCTTATTGCTGCATTTATCTTTTGATATAAATCTTCTTTATCACATCTTGCAACTGCTTCTGATACCGCGGGCAGTATACTGAGTGCCACTGCCATACTAAGCGTGAGTGGCACATTTATAAGGGTCTGTGCTTTTCCTGTCAATTGTCCAAACATAGCTGTGGCCATGGTATCATCTATTCCTACAGATTTTAGCCTACTTACTATAACCATTGAATCAATAAGTGCTATCACAGAACCTACCGCTGACCCTATTGTGACAGGAATTGCGATTAGAAACACTTTCTTTCCTATCTCTCTTATGCTTTCTTTTTTTGAAATTTCTTTTTGTGTTGCTATTTTTTCATTCATTTGTCGTTTATATTTTAAGTACATAATCCAAAGTACAAAAGACCCTGCCATTGCTCCAGCGGTAGCTCCAAATGTAGCTCCTCCCGCCGCAAGTCCTAGACTATAATCGCATAGAGCGTATGCAAATCCTATCCCTATTATTACTCTAACGAACGATTCTACTACTTGTGAAACACCTGTAGGTAACATGTTTTGCATTCCTTGGAAGTATCCTCTAAATGCTCCCATTATCGAAACAAAAAATGGTGCTGCAGCTAAACCCCAAAGCGAATATTTTACTTCAGGACTCCAGTTCCTAACTTGTATTATCCATTCTGCTCCAAAAAATAATAATGCAGATGTGAATAAACCTATTATTGATAATATAGCTAAGGATACTTTAAATATTCTGTTTGCTTCATAATAGTCTTCGTTTACCATCTTTTCTGATACTAATTTTGATATTGCCGATGGCAAACCTACATATGATATTGCTATAAGTAAAGTGTATATAGGATACGCAAGTTGATAATATCCGATTCCTACGTCTCCTATTTTCCATACGAGTGGTATTCTAAAAAATATGCTTAAAAATTTAGCAAACATTCCTGCAGCTGCAAGTATAAGAGCCCCCGTTATAAACTTCTTTGCTGTATTTGACATGAAATTTCTCCTTATATCTATTCGATCTATGATTCAATTCATATTATTTTTATGTATTAATTTGCTATTTCTAACACAATAACTGAGGCAAGCCCTAACAAACAACCGACCATCTGAAGAGCTGACAACTTTTCATGGAATACAAACCAGCTTACAATAATTAATGTTACTATGTTAAATGTTTCCATCAACACTGATGCAACTGCTATGTTTTTACCAATTTTAAATAACAACGCAAGTAGACACATAGACACTGTATATAAAAATATACCTAATACAAACCAATAGTTATTATTTGTATCTACCCAGCCTTTCATAACAATATCTCCAACTGTTAGTATTAATCCTCCAACTACTACTAGTATTAATGCCTCCATTATATGTCACCTCGTCATTAGTTTTTGTCCAGGAACCGTCAAACTTATATCTATTATCTCACCTAGTCTATCCATTCTTCCTTCTAGATAAAGCCACCCAATAAGAGCCTCAAACCCTGTAGCCGTCATATAGTCAATAGGGTCTGCATTTTTTGCCATAGTATTAACTTTTGCATTTTTGCCTCGTTTTGCTATCTTTCTTTCTTCTTCTGTTAGATAGACTTCTAGCTTTTTATATGTCTCCGCCTGTGCTGACGCCTTAACATATTTTATAGATAACTTCTGCAATTTATTCACTTGCATATTATTTTCTTTAACCAATTTCGTACGCACAAACATTTCATAAACTGCATCACCCAAATACGCAAGTGTAACAGGCGAGTATAAGTTTGCATTTATATGCTCATTATTAATTTTATTTAAAATTTCGTTCATCATAACAATTCCTTCTTTATATATATTTAATTTTTACATTTGCTAATTATACATGCAAAACCCAAAAAATTCAAGCTTTATTTTTTTACTTGAATTTTTTTGGTCTTGTTTTCTAGTAACAGTTTTGATTTACACTTCCGGTCCAAGGCTTGGTTCTATAGTTGCAGGTGATACATTCGGCAACAACTTAATTTCTTCATTATGTCTACTAACTCTATCAATCGCATTACTCACTCTGCTGATTTCCCCACCATAAGCAATTACCCGGTTAAAAGACTTCTCTGCTTCTTCATGATTTTCTTCTATACAATATAAATCTTCTATCCTGCTATTGGTACACATTAGTTCATCTATTTGTTCTATTACCTTTAGACCTGTTATTTCCTTTGGATAACTATAAAACATATCTTGGTTAGCTATCATATTACCTGTTAGTAACTCTAATGCTTTTTTTTCACAAAATAATACTTGGTTCCAATCTTTATTTTGCATATATATCAATGCTAGAAGCTTATATACTTTAGGCTCTTTTAAATCTGCTTGTTTAACTAGTACTTCAGCTTCTTCATAATTTCCAAACATATATGAACTGATACCTGCTTTATAGTATTCATCTGGTCCGTCTAAATTGGCTCCTGAAAAATTATGATGACCCTTATCATCTTCTTTATAAGATTCTATCTTATCTATATTACAGTCTAGTTTTAAATAGCTTGTTTCTATTGATAAATTTATATCTAATATCTTTAATGAGTATTCATAGTAACTCTTTTCTGTTTTAGGTATTTCTTTTCTTTGCTTTTTAAGCAAATCACGTACTAACCCAAAATACATGACAGCCTTTATATAGTCTCCTTCTTGGTATGACTTGTTAGCTTCTTTAATAAATTTGTCAGTTTTAATATTGCCTATCCTTCCTACTAGCCTTATCATATTATTTCCTCTCCTTTTGTATTGTGTATTTTTGATTATATCCCATAATTTTACATCTGTCAACTATTTCCACTAAAAAAGTAGCAGATTTTTACACTGCCACTCTCCTTGCACCTTCTAAAATAAACACAACTGACTTGTCTCCGGCAGTCCCTTTAGTATCCCATTATTCTTCAATATCTCAACCACCGTCTTATTCGCCTTAGTTCTCCCCACAAAGTTTTCTATTGATGTAAATTCTCCATCGCTTCTTGCTTTTTCTATGTTTATAGCCACTGCATCACCTAGCCCTTGTATTGCTAAAAATGATGGCATTATTCCTTCTTCAAGCTTTTGGAATTCCTTTGCTTTTGCTGTGTATAGGTCTATGGGTGCAAATTTGAATCCCCTTGCATACATTTCTTGCACTATTTTCATATCTTTTAGTGTGTCTTTTTCTTTTTTTGTTGCGTTATTTCCTTTTGCTATGTATTCTTTTATATGCCTATCTAGCTTTTCTCTGCCCATACACATTAGTTCATAGTCGAAATCAGAGGCTCTTATGCTGAAATATGCTGTGTAATATGCTTCCGGATAGTATACTTTAAAGTAGGCTACTCTAAATGCCATAGTAACATATGCAACCGCATGTGCTTTCGGGAACATGTATTTTATAGTTTTGCATGACCACGCATACCAGTCTGGTAGGTCTATCTTCTTCATTTCGTCTTCCCATTCTGGCTTTAGTCCTTTTCCTTTTCTTACAGCTTCCATAATTATAAATGATAGTTTTTTATCTAGTCCCCTATTGATAAGGAATGTCATGATATCATCACGTGTCGATATAACATCTGATATTTTACCTTTACCCTCTTGTATTACTTTTTGTGCATTGCCAAGCCATACATCCGTACCATGCGTAAGTCCTGAAACTCTTACTAGGTCCGAAAATGATTTAGGTCTTGTTTCAAGTAGTACTTGTATCAAGAAATCCGTACCAAATTCAGGTACTCCTAAAGTACCGAGTTTACAACCATCTATGTCCTCTGGCATTATATCGAGTGCTAGTGTATTCTCCCAAAGCGACAGTACTTTCTTATCATCCAGAGGGATTTTTAAAGCATCCACGCCTGTTAAATCTTCGAGCCTTCTAATCATAGTAGGATCGTCATGTCCTAATATATCAAGTTTTAGGAGGTTTTTATCAATTGAGTGGTAGTCATAATGTGTAGTCTCTAGGGACGCAGTTTCATCATTTGCCGGCCATTGTATTGGTGAGAAATCGTATATTTCTCTGTTGCTTGGTAGCACTACAATCCCGCCCGGGTGCTGACCTGTAGTCCTTTTTATCCCAACACAGCCTTTTACAATCCTATTCATCTCTGCTTTCCGGAGAGTTATCCCTTTTTCTTCATAATACTTAAATATATATCCATACGCTGTTTTATCCGCTAAGGTTCCGATTGTACCTGCTCTGTATGCATGTCCTTTCCCAAACATTTGCTCTGTTTGTTCGTGTGCTTTTGCTTGATAATCCCCTGAGAAGTTAAGATCTATATCTGGTTCTTTATCCCCGTCAAAACCCATAAATACTTCAAACGGTATGTCATGTCCTTCTTTTATAAGCTCAGCTCCGCATTTTGGGCATTTTTTATCTGGCATGTCGCATCCTGAATTACCTGCATACTTTTTTACGTCGTCTGAATCAAAATCAGAATATTTACAGCTTGGGCATATATAATGTGCAGACAATGGATTTACCTCTGTTATTCCCCCCATTGTTGCTGCAAACGAAGATCCTACCGAACCACGTGATCCTACCAAATAGCCGTCAGACATGGACTTTTGCACTAGCTTTTGTGCTATTATATATAGTACCGCATATCCGTTTCCGATAATAGAGCCTAACTCTCTTTCTAATCTGTTTTTCACTATTTCAGGTAAATCTTCTCCGTATATCCCTATAGCCTTGTCATAGCACATTTTTCTTAGTTCTTCATCTGCACCTTCTATTATAGGCGTAGCTTTATCTTTTTCGTCAATTGGCACCGCTTTTTCTACCATATCCGCTATTTTATTTGTATTCGTAACTACTACTTCATATGCTTTTTCTTGTCCTAAGTACTCAAACTCATCTAACATCTCATTCGTTGTTCTAAAATATAAAGGTGCCTGATTATCAGCATCAGCAAACCCCTTTCCCTTCATTATAATTCTTCTATATATTTCATCCTCCGGATTTAAGAAATGTGCGTCACAAGTTGCTACAACTGGTTTTTTATATTTTTCCCCGAGTTCTATTATCTTTTTATTTAGTTTTTGTAAATCATCGTTGTTATTTATATTCGGATACTTGTCACTATCAATCATGAATTTATTATTTCCAATTGGCTGTATTTCCAGATAGTCGTAAAATTCAACTAATCTTTTTACCTCTTGCCCGCTCGCATCCATAACTACCGCTTTGAAAACTTCTCCTGCCTCACACGCACTTCCTAATATAAGATTTTCCCTATAGTTTAAAATTTCACTTTTTGGTATCCGTGGACGCTTTTTATAATATTTTACATGCGAAATAGATACCAATTTGTTTATCCCTACTATCCCTTGCCTGTTTTTCGCAAGTATTATTGCATGTGATGTTGGTAATGCCTTTGGATCCATATCCCCAGTCAAGCCATTTATATCGTCAAGCTTATTTATCTTTTTATCTTTCAATATTTCTGCAAACTTGATGAATATTTCCGCAGTTGCATTTGCATCATCCACTGCCCTATGATGGTTTTCGAGTTTAACGCCTAAATACTCTACTATAGTATTTAATTTGTGATTTTTCAAATTAGGGAACATCGCCCTTGCAAGTGAAACTGTGTCTAACACCGTATTCTCTACCTTAATCTTTTGTTTTGATGCATTAAATTTTATAAATCCCATATCAAAGCCTGCATTATGTGCTACTAGTACACAGTCCCCTACAAAATCTAAAAACTCTGGTAATATACTCTCTATCTTTGGATAATCCGATACCATTTCATCCGTTATACTTGTGAGCTTTGTTATAAACTCCGGTATATGTATTTCCGGATTTACGAACGTACTATATTTATCTATAATTTTTCCCTCTTTAACCTTTACTGCCCCAATTTCTGTTATTTTGTCTTTTTGCGCACTGAGACCTGTTGTTTCTATATCAAATACAACAAAAGTACTATCCAAATTTTCCGACTTTCTTGAGTTTTGGACAATCTTCTTTAAATCATCCACTATGTATGCTTCTATACCGTATATAACCTTTATGTCTTTACCTTCTGCTGTATGCATAGCATCTGGATACCCCTGTGTTACACCGTGATCGGTTATTGCAACTGCTTTGTGTCCCCACGCCAGGGCTCTTTTTACTATACTTTTTGATGAGGCAATTGCATCCATTTCACTCATTTGGGTATGCATATGTAGTTCTACCCTTTTTACTTCTGCTGCATCTACTTTCTTCTTGGGTGCGTCTGCTTTAACTATATGTTTAGCCATAAGTACCATTTCTCTTGCAAATGTATCAAACTGGTGTATTCCTTTTACCTTTATCCATGCACCCTCTACTATTTTATCTTTCAATTCTTCGTATTGCTTTTTCTTAATAAATATTTTGGCTGTAATAGAGTTTGTCTTATCGGTAATATCAAAAGAAACTAACACCAAATCTTCCTTTATTTCACGAGTTTCAACCTGTATTATCTCACCCTTTACGCATATGTCTAGCATTTCGCTCGTAATATCACTCATATTCATATATTCTTCTTTTATTTCTTTACCGAGTATTATATTACTTTCTTCTTTATTTACAGCTTCCTTACCCTCTTGTGTTTTCTCTATTTTAGATTCTTTTATCACTTTAGTAGTTGCCTGTTGTAATATTTTATCCTTTTCTTTTTCTATTTGAGTGTGATAATCATTTTTTTCTTTTTCTGACAATTCAAGTACATCAAATGTCACGTTTGTGTTTACTCCCCAACTCTTATTTATAGTGTTCGTTATTTTATCTTCTAGCTTATGTTTTTTAAGGTACTCTATCGAGTTTTTATGAACTCTTATAACTAACTTGTCATCCTTTACATCACATTTTGAGTCTATAAGAATTGTCCTACAAAGCGGACTTTGTTTTTCAATTCCGTGTAGAATGTTTTCCCAATATAGGCATACAAGCTTATTTAAATCATTCTCCTTCATTGTATACTTAACGTTAATTTTTACTTTATCTATTCCTTCTATACCATTTGACACTTGCTTTTCTATATCATCAATAACCTTTGTGTGTACTATATTATTAATGCACAAACCAACCTCTAATCTCTTTTCTTTATTATACATTTGAACATTTTCAACAAAGGCATTATCAAATATGCCTTTGTGTTCACTATCTATGTTAACAAAATTAAACATTTCAAAAAAGTTTGTCACCTTTTGCATTCAGTCAGCTCCGTTCGATGATTATAAATTATCAATTCATTATACCATTAAAAAAACATAAAAAAAAGACTTGACAAGCAAGTTTTTTGTAAAATTTTGCATATCAAGTCTATATAAACCTATCTAAATTATTTATTCTTCTTTACCTTCAAGCTGTTTATTTAGTTCATCCACCAATATATCCGCATCTAAACCATGTCCATCACAAGCTTGCTCCAATGTTTCCATAGTGTGCATTGGACAACCTAGACAATGCATACCATAACCCATTAATACCTCAGATAAATTTTCATCTGTGTTTAATACCTCTTTTATTGTCATTTCTTTTGTTATTTTAATCATGTAAAATTCCACCTTTCGTATTTTAGTTTTATAATTCCCTTGTTTCTGGGATGTTATTCAATGTAGCTTTCTTTCGTCTCCATTCCAATCTGACACTCTTGTATGTTCCCCTACTTTTTTGATTGGCCTGTTCATTATCTTCTCGAATTTGCTCCAAAAAGCTTCTGTCAAGTCTATATCCATGGTTATACAGTTACCCAAAAGTAATATTAGCAAATCAGCATGTTCTTCAGCAATATCACCCTTGTTTTTGGTTATACACTGACATACCTCGCCTAGTTCTTCCATCATCAAATTCATTCTATACTGCATAGTCTTGATACTCTTTGTTCTCACATCAAAACCATGCTTCTGGTGAAACTGCTCCACCGCATTCAGCATTTCCTGTAAACTCTCTTTTCTCATATGTACCCCCCTTTACATTTGTTTTTCCGTGGGGACAGTTCCTAAAAAGAAGGAACCGACCCCTTCAAACCAAATATTAATGGTTAAACCTCTGATAATATTTCCGTTAACTTGGGTATTATCTGTTTCTTTCTTGATAACACATCTGGTAGAAATACTGAATCCTGTCCAGTCGGTGTATCAAACCCCTTTGCTATATCTATCGAGTATTTCCCTACGAACAACAATTCCGAGCCACTAAGCACTATGTCTGTAAGCATTAGTACTATAGAATCTGCATTTTCCTCTTTTATAATTTTTCCAAGAACTTCTTGTATCTCTTTCTTGTTTTCAAGTAGTTTCGTTACCCCAGCTGTTGTTACTTGTGATACAAGTACTTTCTTTCGTCCAAATTCAAATAACTTAATATCAGTTTTTACTACATCTATTAGGTTTTCACCTTCGATAGACGCACCTGCTATTATCATGTCTTTACCGTAGACGTCTATACTCACACCTGCTATTTTTTCTAATTCTTTCGCTATAATCTTATCTTCTTCTGTACATGTTGGTGATTTGAATATAACAGTATCAGAAAGTATTGCACTGAGCATAAGCCCTGCCATTTCCCTAGTTGGTACAACATTTTTTTCTTTGTATAATTTAGCAATTATTGTAGATGTAGAACCTACAGGCTCTGCCCTGTAATACAATGGATTTGCTGTACTAAATACTACTCTATGATGATCAACAACTTCTATTATATTTGCATTGTCTATGCCGTCAATAGTTTGGGTTCTTTCATTATGATCTACCAATATAACATCTGGGTTTTCATTAACTGACTGGGATCCCATTATTTCATTCATAAACTCTGGTTCAGTTACTTTGAAATAATCTAATATAAACCTTGTTTCTTTATTAATTTTCCCTAACCTTATGGCTTTAGCGCTTATACCTGATATTTTCTTTAACTCCGCATATGCTAAAGCTGCACATATCGAGTCTGTATCTGGACTTTTGTGTCCCATTATTAATATTTGCTTTGACATTTTTAAGTTCCTCCTTTGTATTTTACGTCCGCTATTCATAGCTTACATACTCAAGTGTGAGTCCTTCTGGTGGGGCTGTTGGTCCTGCCTTTTTTCTTTCTTTACTCTCTATTATATTTCTTATTTCATTTTTGTCAATCTTTTTTTCCCCAACTTTTACTAAAGTTCCTACTATTATTCTTACCATATTATGCAAAAAGCCGTCACCTTTCACATATATGCTTATTATATTATTTTTTTCTGATTCAATGTTTATCTCAAATATAGTTCTTACTGTTGTTTGTGTTACCGTTTTTGATGAGCAGAAAGCTCTAAAATCATGTGTTCCTAAAAAATGCTTAGCAGCTTGTTTCATAACTTCCACATCAAGCTCATTATGATAAAAATATGTGTAATTATTCAGTTTAGGCTGTCTTGTTTTCGAATTTAATATACAGTATTTATATGCTTTATACTTTGTATCTTTTATAGGATGAAACTCCATCGGTACAAGCTTTGCTTCTCTTACAACTATATCATGTGGCAATGTTTTATTAAAAACAAGCGGAATGTTTTCTATTGTTATAGATGTTTCCACGATTATAGACACTACCTGATAGTCTGCATGCACACCCGAATCTGTTCTGCTTGAGCCCACGACTCTTACTTTCGCTTTAAATATCTTTTGGCATGACTTTTCTATAAGTTCTTGAACTGTTATTCCGTTCTTTTGTTTTTGCCATCCGCAATAATTAGTTCCATCATATGCTATTATCAACATTATATTTTGTAGCATATATTTCACACCCTTTTATGCAAAAAAATCATTGGTTCATTCTGGTATCATTTAAATTTATGATTAAACCTTTTCACAATTACTTTTATTTCATAATTCTTTTTTAAAAGCACAAGCCCTTACATTCGCATATTGCTACTAGCAAGGACTTGCTGTTTATGTTTTCACCAATATATTTCAAAAGGTAGGAATAAGGTTCCTTTGGTGCGATGTACTCGGTATTATCCGTGAACAATAACCTCTCACTTGTTTATTGCACCAGAGCCCAAGCAACACGGGCCGGAAAGATTTGTTACTGTTAGCATTGCCATTGTTGTTGTTACCCGCGAACACAGTTTTCTTTATAACCTTCATGTATATTTTTTTTCATATCTTGTATGATTCCCTGTTTCTCCGGTTTTGGGTATTTTACAAACAAGTTGTATGCATACTACTGCAAGTCTGCTTGCTTTTGGTAAAGTACAAAGGAATCAATTTTATTTTTTGCCAACTGTTTGCACACCTCCATCGTCCCTTATATTTTTACGCCGCTTATGTGATTGCCCTTCTCAAATCTATACGTCGCGAGTTAGCAGTTGCTCGCAAGGAGAAAATTCGTTCTACAGCTTTGAAACTACCAAAGCTTAGACTCACTTTTACTCAAGCCCAAGCAAGACGGGGCGGAAAGACCCGCTACTGTCAGCACTGCCATTGCCGTAGTTACCCGCGAACGCCCCCGCAGAAGTACCATGAACGTAGAAACCACCGCGAATGAAGAACGGATTCGTGCTATATGGAAAATATTGGTAATCTTCATATCCTTGGAATGTACTCGTTCCTGTGTAAGAACTCATTACTTCATGTAATGCCATTCCATCTGTTTGTAATAACGTTGTTCCTGTATATATATAGTTTTCTGATTGCCCCATATCTGTGTTTACTGGTGATAGTGTTAATGCATCCTTGTACTTTGTTGCTGCTGTTACTAGACTGTTTCCATATGTTGTTAGTGACCCATTTCCATTTGCTACGTAGCTTGCTACATATTCCCACGCTCCACCATTTAGGTCATATATTCCATATGCGTTTCCTGTTGTACTCATTTCCTTGTTGGTTGCGTTTGTATATACTGTTGCTACTGTACTACTTCCACCTGTATAATAACTACTGTTATCGTTGATTCCTATTTCATCTCTATCTCTTATTGCTTCTGCAAGATATGCTACTGCTCCCCATTCGCTATTCTTCATCATGTGTGTGTCCACTACTGCTGTATCACTGTTTATTCCATATGTCGCACTATTTGTTATTTGCATTGCTCTACATGCTGTATATATTGCATCTACAGTTATAGTTCTCCAGCTTGCTATTCCTGGTTTTACTTGTACTATACCACCATTACTACTTGCCTCAAACTTTGCTACCCATATTCCTGTTAACTGTGTTGTAGAGTCCCAAGTAAACGCTGGGTGTGCTTTAAATCCATCTGTTGTATCGTCTGTTGTTCCATTACTATATTTTATTTCTATTTTTCCACTTGCTGCTTCTGTTATTTTGTATGTATATCTTGGTATCCATACAAATAGGCTTCCGTCAAGTAGCTTTGCATTTGCCCATTTTTCATTTGCTACCCTATCTGCTGCATCCTGATCTAGGTCTGCTCTATAGCTATACCATGATTTATCTGTTTTTTCCTGTTCTGTCGCTGGTATAAAGTCTGTGCCATTAAAATTTTGTTCTGTCATTCCTGCTACTAGGTTCGGTGGATTGCATATAAATGTTTCCCCGCTTTCTTCCTCACCAGAGTCTCCACCTACTGCTGTTCCTGTCACTGGTACTATGTCTGGTGATACTGTTACTGTCCCATTTGCATTCATTATTACTGTGTACACTCCCGATCCTGTCCCTGATCCTATCGGATTTGTTGGTGTTTCTTTTATGAATCCCGCTGTCACCATTGGTTGTAGTATATCTGCCCCTGTCGCTGGCATCGTATCGAGTGATAATAAATATGCCTGCGCTTGTTTCTGTAGCGTCCTTACATTCTCGTTATGTGCTATTTCTCTTGTTGTTCCACCTTTGTTTATAAATATCGGTATTGCTATTGTTGCTAGTGCCGCTAGTATTACTAAAACTGCTAGTAGTTCAAGTAGAGTGAACCCTCGCGGGTTCACCCCCTCACAGAACCGTACGTGCGGGTTTCCCGCATACGGCTCTTCAGATTGTAGTTCGGTTACGTCATGTT
>DMOI01000008.1 GCA_003452395.1 Clostridiales bacterium | reverse complement strand
TATCAACTGTCAAAGACGGGATTATATATTGTCAATCTATTTGTAAAATTTCTGTAATATTTTCTTAACAACATCCTTAAAGTTAGCTTTGGTTATATCGTTTTCTAATATCAGATCAGTTCTTCCTACCTCACTGTTTTTTATTTTATATATAATCTCTCCTATCTTAACCTTAGCTTTTACAGGTGCTTTTATGCTTTTATCTATATTTATTTCTGTTGTAAGTTCAGATTTATCATTTTTAGCTACTATAAATTTGATATCATCTTTAACTAAAGCATTCCCCAAGTCTTCTTTGCCACCTATAACTTTTATTCTACCGACATTTTCATTTTTCGCTTTACCTTTTAACACTTTGAAATTTGCAAAACCATAATCAAATAACTTAATTGCTTCTCTAAATCTCTGTTTATAGTCAGGTGCAGCCATTATTACAGCTATAAATTTTATTCCATCTTTCTCAGCTGTGCCAGATAAACAGTACAATGCTTTACTTGTAGATCCTGTTTTCAAACCATTTGCATATTCATACGTTTTAACTAATTTATTAGTATTAGTTAGTACAAACTCACTTTCTCCTTTTCTTGTTTTGTGTATTATAGAATCTTGCCATATCTTAGTCAAATTATGTATTTCTGGATAGTTGTTTACTAATTCTCTTGACATGATTGCTACATCTTTTGCCGAGGAATAATGATCATCTGCATCAAGTCCACAAGCATTTACAAAATGTGTATTTACCATTCCGAGCTCCTCTGCTCGTTTATTCATCATATCTACAAAAGCTTCTTCACTTCCTGCAATAAGCTCACCCATAGCAACTGATGCATCGTTTGCTGAAGCTACTACTATACACTTTAACATCTCAGCTACACTCTGCTTTTCGTAAGCCTCTAAAAAAACCTGTGAGCCACCCATACTTGCAGCATGTTCACTCACTATAACCGTATCAGTTAGTTTTATCTTACCTTCCTCAATTGCCTCATATATAAGCAAAAGTGTCATTACCTTTGTTATACTTGCTGGCTTCAGCTTTTCATCTGGATTATTCTCCATGATTACTTTTCCAGTACTTGACTCCATCAAAACATAAGCCTTTGCTTGTATATCCATACTCTCTGCAAATGCAGTTATGTTACTACTAGAAGCAATAAATATTAATATTACTACTAAACTTATAATTCTTTTCAATAAAAACACCTCTCATTATTAATATATCTTATTAAAATATATTCTTTAGAGGTGTTTTTATGCACACAAATGCTTTGGACTAGCCAATTATATATACTTCTTCATTATCATCTCTGCTACTTTTATACCATCAATAGCAGCTGACATTATGCCACCGGCATACCCTGCTCCTTCTCCTGCAGGGTAAATACCTAATATATTTATACTACCCATATTTTCTCCTCTTACTATTCTTATTGGTGATGAGCTTCTGGTTTCTACACCTGTCATAAGTACATCATCATTTGCAAACCCTTTTATTTTCTTATCAAAATCAAGTAATGCTTCTTTTATAGTTTCACTGACATATTCAGGTAAACACTCTCTTAAATCAGTAAATTTAATATTCGGTGTATATGAGGGTTTTACTGCTCCAACATTTTCTGATTTCCCGTCTTTAAGAAAATCTCCCACTAACTGTGCAGGTGCATTATAATTTGACCCTGCAATTTGAAATGCCTTACGTTCCCACTTTCTTTGAAACTCGACCCCCGCAAGAGGATGTTCAGAACCAAAATCTTCAACCCCCACATTTACAAGTAACGCACTATTTGCATTGTCTTTATTTCTTGAATTCTTACTCATACCATTTGTAACAACCATTCCCTCTTCTGAGGCTGCTGCAACAACTTCGCCACCCGGGCACATACAAAAGGTGTATGCACTCCTACCATTCTTAGCATGATACGCAAGCTTATAGTCTGCAGCTCCTAGCTTCTTATGCCCTGCGTAATTTCCGTATTGTGCCTTATCTATCATGCTTTGTTTATGTTCTATCCTTACACCTATAGAAAAGGGTTTTTGCTCTATCTTTATGCCTTTACTATAAATAAATTCAAATGTATCTCTTGCACTATGTCCTATTGCGAGGACAAGAATATCTGTTTCTAATATTTCTGTGTCATTTATCTTTATGGCTTTTACCTTATCATTCTCTAATATAATGTCCGTGAGCTTACTTTCAAATCTTACTTCTCCACCCAGCGTTATAATCTTTTCTCGTATATTTTTAACTATATTCACTAGCATATCAGTGCCAATATGAGGTTTGTTTTTATATAAGATTTCTTCTTTGGCACCAGCTTCTACAAACTCTTCTAGTACCTTTTGCATGCGAGACTCCGCATCTTTTACTAAAGTTGTAAGCTTACCATCAGAAAAAGTGCCAGCTCCACCCTCACCAAACTGTACATTCGAGTCTTTATTAAAAACTCTATTCTTCCAGAAATTCTGCACATCCTTTATCCTAGCATCTACGTCTCTTCCTCTTTCTAAAATTATAGGTCTATACCCTGCTTCAGCCAAAATCAAGCCACAAAAAAGTCCACAAGGTCCGCTCCCTACTATAACTGGTCTTTTATCTAGTTTAACATCTCCCTTTGCAGGTAATAAATATCTTTTTTCTTCTACTTTCTCTGCATATAGTTTTTTATTTTTTAATATCCTCTCTTCGTTTTTTATATTCACATCAATAGTATATACCAAAAAGATGCTATCTTTCTTTCTAGCATCAATTGATTCTTTTCTTATCTTAAAATCAATTATATCAGTCTTCAAAATTTTAAGTTTTCCTGCAACCATATCAATTAAATCTCTATTGTCTTCAATATTCACATTTATATTTGATACCCGTATCATACGCCCCACCAACTTTCTTCACTTTCAACTCTCAACTAAACAATAACTCCCCCACCAACCATCACATCTCCATCATAAAAAACAACTGCCTGTCCTTTTGTTATGGCCCTCTGGGGCTCGACAAACCTGCATTCTAGGGTGTTAGCATCAACCATGTTTATAGTTGCTTCTGCTGGTATGTGTGAGTAGCGTATTTTAGCGGTTACTTTCATTTCACCTTCTAGTTTTTCAACTGACATAAAGTTTAGGTCACTAGCTTGTAAAGTGTTTCTAAACAAATCTTCATTATCTCCTAATATCACTTCATTTTTCTCTATATCTATATCTACAACATATTTAGGAACCGAGAAAGATATCCCTAGTCCTTTTCTTTGCCCAATAGTATAATGTATTATTCCTTTATGCTTCCCAAGTACTTTCCCATTTTTTTCTACAAAGTTCCCTTGTTTAGCTTTATAATCAGTGTTTTTCTCTATAAAATCAGCATAATCCTTATCAACAAAACATATTTCCTGACTATCTGGCTTATTTGCCACTGCAAGCCCAAGCTTTTCAGCCATTTCTCGCACTTCTTCCTTTTCATAATCTCCTAGTGGAAATAGTACATGTGAAAGTTGCTCTTGAGTCAGGTTATATAAGGCATATGTCTGGTCTTTTTTATCAGTTACAGATTTTCTTATCTCATACCTACCTGTACTTTCACTCTGCGCTACTTTAGCATAATGCCCCGTTGCCACGTAATCTGCACCAAGAATCTTTGCTTTATTCATTAGTGCTCCAAACTTTACGTACTTGTTGCACGCAATACATGGATTAGGGGTTTTTCCTTTTATGTATTCATCTACAAAATAATCTATAACTTCCTTTTTGAAAACATCTCTAAAGTTTAGTACATAGTACTCTATTCCTAGCTTGTACGCTACAGTTTGTGCATCATTAACCGCACTTAGGGCACAACAAGTCTTCTCCCTAACATGGCATCCTTCTTCCATTTCCTTTTGCCACACATTCATTGTTACCCCTATTACTTCATAGCCTTGCTCCTTTAGCAAAGCTGCAGTTACAGAGCTATCTACTCCTCCACTCATTCCTACTACTACTTTTGCCAATTCACTCAGCGTCCTTTCTTTTGTTTTTATAATCTTCTATCGCAGCCTTTATCGCCTCTTCCGCAAGAACCGAACAATGAATTTTGGCAGGTGGAAGCCCATCAAGCGCCTCCACAACAGCCTTATTTGTTAGCTCTAATGCTTCGTCTATGGTCTTACCTTTTATGAGTTCGGTCGCCATGCTACTCGTAGCAACCGCTGCTCCACACCCAAAGGTCTTAAATTTTACATCTACTATTATATCATCCTCTACCTCTAAATATATTCTCATTATATCCCCACATTTTGCATTACCAACAGTACCTACACCATCTGGATTTTCTATTTCTCCCATATTTCTTGGGCTATTAAAATGTTCCATTACCTTATCGCTATACATTATCTTTTCCTCCATTCCTTACAAAGTCTTCCCAAAGTGGTGACATATTTCTTAGTCTTTCCACCACTGATTTTAGTTTTTCGATAGTGAAATCTATTTCTTCTTTCGTTGTCTCATCAGATAAACTGAGTCTTAGTGATCCATGTGCTATTTCATGGGGAAGCCCTATTGCAAGTAGCACGTGAGATGGATCAAGTGATCCCGATGTACATGCTGACCCGCTAGAGGCACATATACCAAAATTATCAAGTGCAAGCAGTAAGCTCTCTCCTTCTATAAATCTAAAACAAAAATTTGCATTATTAGGCAATCTGTCTGTTCTGTGTCCATTCAATATGCTATATGGTATTTCATTAAGTACCCTTTCTATCAAGTAATCCCTGAGTTCTACCGATTTTTTATTTTTTTCTTCTCTGTTTTCCATTGAAATTTCAAATGCCTTAGCAAGTCCCATTATACCTGGTACATTTTCAGTCCCCGCACGTTTCCCTCTTTCTTGCCCACCGCCATGCATAAATGAATTTATTTTTATGCCTTTTCTTATATATAATACTCCGATTCCTCTAGGTCCATTAAATTTATGTCCTGAAAGACTCAGCATATCTATATTTTCTTTCTTAACATCAATATTTAGTTTTCCCACAGCTTGTACAGCATCAGTATGAAAAGTTATCCCTTTTTCTCTAGCAATCTTGCCTATTTCAGGGATTGGCATAATAGATCCGATTTCATTATTTGCATACATAATTGTTATGAGTATTGTCTCATCTTTTATTGATTTTATTAAATCATCAAGACTTATTTTACCTTCACTGTCTACCTCTAGATAGGTAACTTCAAAACCTTCCTTTTCCATCTCCTCACAAGCATGCAGAATTGCATGATGTTCTATCTTTGTTGTAATTATATGGTTTCCCTTTTTCTTATTTGCTCTGGCTAGTTGTTTTATGGCCCAGTTATCACTTTCCGTTCCACTAGCGGTGAAATATATCTCATCTTTTTCAGCTCCAAGTAGTTTTGCTACCCTTTCCCTTGCATCTTCTAAATTTCTTTTTGTATCCCTCGAAAGTTTATATAGACTTGACGGATTTCCATAAATTTCAGTAAAATATGGTATCATCTCATCCATTACTTCTTTCTTAACTGGCGTTGTAGCGCTATTATCTAGGTATATCATTATTATTCTCTCCTTTATTTTTTGTGTTGTTTTTAATTTAATCTTATATAATATCCTCAAGTGTCGTGTTTTTTAATACATTTTCCACTGCCGCATTCACTTTTAGCCAAAGTTTTCTCGCTTTGCAGCTACTATGATTATCGCATTTTTCAAAGACACCAATATCTACGCATTCAATTACATCTATATTATCCTCAAGAACGCTCATAATATCAAACATTTTTATATCTTTTGGCTCTTTTCCTAATATATAACCACCGTTTGCTCCTCGCTCACTTTTCACAAAGCCTGCTTTTTTAAGTTTTGATATTATTCTTTCCAAATATCCAGAAGATATTTTCTCTCTTAACGCTATATCATTTATAGAAATATATTTACCATTCTTTGAGTATTCAGCTATAACAATCATAGCTCTCACACCATATTGCCCTTTTGTAGATAATTTCACAATTCACACCTCCGCAATCCCTATCGTTTGAGTTGGATTTTTATCTATGTTACCATGTTTGTCAAGAAAAGTCAAGAAAAAACCACCATTTTTTTGAAATGGTGGTTTAAATTTTATTTTTTATCATCTTCCTTTTTTATTTCTTCATCATCAACTTCTATATACTCTTCTTCTTTTATTAGTTCTATTTCTTCATTTTTTTCTTCTTCTTTTATTTCATCTATCGTCTCTTTTTTTGTTTCTTCTTTTTCCTCAGCAACCTCTTCTGGATTGATTTCACTTTGTTGTTCTAATTCATCTAATACTTCCCCTGACTCTGCATCTTCAGTTGGAATAATATTTTTTTCTCCAATTAATTCTTTCTTTTTCTTTCTTCTTCTCACTGCAAGTACTATCACAATTATCAATATAAGTACAACCATACCTAAAATGCTTCCCATAAGTACCAAAGTATTTCTTGTATCTGCAATATACTTTATTTCATTTTTTGCTGTCAAGTCTATTTTCCATGAATATACACCTTTTTCATGTTTTATAGCATTATTTTCTATTACTTTAAATGGTGACTTTATATTAATATTAAGCTCTACCTGTTTTAATACCTTACTCATACCCATTGCTTCGGCTTGTGAAAAATCAAACTTTCCTGTTATAATTAATTTATTTTCTTCCTTTTCAAATTCAAACCCTTGATTTTCATCAGAATTTCCGCCACCTGTTATTTCATTTAATAGTGTCTTCCATTCTTCAAAGCTTGCAACTTTTTTACTTCCTTTATAGCCTGTTTGAGTTTCTGTTTTATAATCTTGTACTTCAAACCCTCTGTTTTTCAGCTCTTCTATAGATTGCTTTAAATCTCCCTTATCCTTTAAAAAGTCATTATTATAAAGTATAGCTATATCTAAAACACCGCTACCATCTCTATTAATATTTATATCACAATCTGCTTTCATACATCCTGTTAATACAATTAACATTGTTAATAATGCACCTAAAATTAATCCTTTTTTCATCTTACTCCCCCTCATATAATAATTATATTCTAAAACTATTTTTTATTGTACTTTTTTTAATTATTTTTGTCAAGGGATATAATGATTTTTAAAATTATAATTAGAAATTTCAACGACAGAATAGAATGGCTTCCCAAACATAATAAAAAAAGCTCTTTCGAGCTTTTTTATTGTAATAATTATCTCAATAATTGTAATACTCCTTGTGGAGCTTGATTTGCTTGTGCTAGCATAGCTTGTGCTGCTTGTTGCAAGATGTTATTTTTTGTCATTGTCATCATTTCTTTTGCCATATCTACGTCTCTGATACGAGATTCTGCAGCTGTTAGGTTTTCACCTGATGTATTCAAGTTATTGATAGTATGTTCTAGTCTATTTTGGTATGCACCAAGTTTAGACCTTTCATTTGAAACATCTGTCATTGCTTGATCTATAACTGCTAGGTTATCTGTAAAAGTTTGTGTAGTAACATTTACACCATTAAGTGCAAATGCTGGTGCTGCTGTACTACCTAATGCAGTTGCTCTCATATCTCCTATAGTTATATCAAGAGTTTGTCCAGAGTTTGCTCCTATTTGTATAGATGCTTTTCCTGCAAGTGCTGCATCTTCTTCTGTAATTAATGTTTTACCCGCTAGTAAGAATTCTGCTCCACCGTCAGATCCAAATGTACCTGCTGATCCTAATGTGATTTTTACACCAAGTTTATCAAAATCTAGAACTTCTCCTGCTGCATATGCACCAGCTGCAAGTGATAATGTAATATTTTGACTAGTAGTTCCATCTGACAAAGAAACAACTGCAGTATCATTTGTATGTGCAAATGTATATGTTTTACCTGCTGTTGCTTGTGATACATCTACTGTATATCCTGTTAACGCTCCACCATCTAGTGTACCATTATCAGCTGCATCTAGCTTTAGTCCTACTGTTCCTTGTAATAAATTTTTTCCATTGAATTCTGTTCTCCCTGCTATCCCATCAACTTCTCCTGCAAGTTGTGTTAGCTCTTCTTGAATAGAAGTTTTATCTGCTGTTGTGTTTGTATCATTATTAGACTGTACTACTAGCTCTCTCATACGTTGAAGTATTGAGTGAGTTTCTGATAATGCACCTTCTGCTGTTTGTATCATTGATATACCATCTTGTGCATTTCTTGATGCTTGACCTAAACCTCTTATTTGACCTCTCATTTTTTCAGATATTGCAAGTCCTGCTGCATCATCCCCTGCTTTATTAATCCTTAAACCAGAAGATAATTTTTCCATAGACTTAGCTTGACTTTCCCCCGCTCTTGTTAAGTTTCCATAAGTGTTTAATGCCATTGCATTATTGTTAATTCTCATAATAAACCCTCCCTGGAATAAATAAATTTTTGGGGCATCCTTGCCCATGATGTAGGTAAGCGTGCGCACTTATCCTACCTACATCATATATATCGACATTATTTTATTTTTCGGTATATACGTAAAGTGGTTTTTTATAAATTTTTAGACTTTTTACATAACAAAAACTACCGCGTTGTCATTGCGAGGAGGTCTTTTCGACGAAGCAATCCCTTGCTCTTTACGAAATACTAAAGCAAACTGTTATAGTTATTCCATAAAACATGGGATTGCTTCGTACCTCGCAATGACAAAGTGCGGAGCGATTTCCTAGTAAACAAAAAAAGTGCATACACGCACTTTTCTTATATTGATTTATTCGGTCAATTATCTCAATAATTGTAATACTCCTTGTGGAGCTTGGTTTGCTTGAGCTAGCATAGCTTGTGCTGCTTGTTGCAAAATGTTGTTCTTTGTCATTGTCATCATTTCTTTTGCCATGTCTACGTCTCTGATACGAGATTCTGCAGCTGTTAGGTTTTCACCTGATGTATTCAAGTTATTGATAGTATGTTCTAGTCTATTTTGGTATGCACCAAGTTTAGACCTTTCATTAGATACATCTGTCATAGCTTGATCTATAACTGCTAGATTTTCTGTAAAAGTATGTGTTGTAACATTTACACCACTAAGTGCAAATGCTGGCGCTGCTGTATCACCTAACGAAGCTGCTGTCATGTTTCCTATAGAGATATCAAGTGTTTGTCCATTGTTAGCTCCTATTTGTATTGATGCCTTTCCTGCTATAGTTCCATCTTCTTCTGTTTTTAATGTTTTACCATTTATAGCAAAGTTTACAAGGTCACCCGCTAATTCAACAAAGCTACCTGCTGAACCTAAAGTAATTTTAACACCAAGTTTATCAAAATCAAGAACTTGACCAGCAGTATATGCACCAGCTGCTCCTAAAGTTACTGCTTGACTAGTTGTTCCGTCTGATAGGCTTAACACAGTAGCTGAAGCATCAGAATGGGCAAATGTATAAGTTTTACCAGCTGTTGCTTGTGATACATCTACTGTATATCCTGTTAAAAATACTCCACCAGCACCGGCAATATCATCATCATCTAAATCTCCATTATCAACTGCATCTAGTTTTAATCCTACAGTACCTTCTAGTAATTTCTTTCCGTTGAATTCTGTTCTTCCTGCGATACCATCTACTTCTCCTGCTAGTTGTGATAACTCTTCTTGGATAGAAGTTTTGTCAGCTGATGTATTTGTATCATTGTTTGATTGTACTACTAGCTCTCTCATACGTTGAAGTATTGAGTGAGTTTCTGATAATGCACCTTCTGCTGTTTGTATCATAGATATACCATCTTGTGCATTTCTTGATGCTTGACCTAATCCTCTGATTTGTCCACGCATTTTTTCTGATATTGCAAGTCCTGCTGCATCGTCCCCTGCTTTATTGATTCTTAAACCAGAAGATAATTTTTCCATAGACTTAGCTTGACTTTCACCTGCTCTTGTTAAGTTCCCATAAGTGTTTAATGCCATTGCATTGTTGTTAATTCTCATAATAATCTCCTCCTTGAGATAATTAAATTTTTTGAGCATCCTTGCCCATATTGTTGGTTAGGTTTGTGGCCACACCTTACCTTCATTATACATATCGACATAATTTTTGTCAAGTTTATACTTAAAAGTATTTTTTTTTATTTTTTTCTATATAAATCATAAACCTCCAAAATACCCCTTTCAAAAGAAATTTTCCCATCAATCTTGTAATCTTTTATCTTGTAAATAAATTCGCGAAGCTCCTATCTCGCAATCGTGCGTGTGAGAGCGTTCTTTGCTCGAATAGCTAAGTCTGCGAGCAAAGTCTCCTAGCAGGAGATTTAGAGGTAGAAAAGACTTTTTGTTTCTTTTTGGTCTTTCAAAAAGAAAGAGAACTGTTCTTTAAAATCTATAATATACTGTGACCCCCTCTAACTCCCCCTTCGCAGGGGGAGAACCCTAACTCTAACCCTTACTCTAACTCTCAGCAAATAAAAAAAGCTCTTTCGAGCTTTTTTTATTGTTTTTGTTATCTAAGTAACTGCAATACTCCCTCAGGATTTTTATTTGCCTGTGCAAGCATAGCCTGTGCTGCTTGTTGTAATATATTATTCTTAGTTAATGTCATCATTTCTTTTGCCATGTCTACGTCTCTTATACGAGATTCTGCAGCTGTCAAGTTTTCACCTGATGTATCTAAGTTACTAATTGTATGCTCAAGTCTATTTTGATATGCTCCAAGCTTAGAACGTTCATTAGAAACATCTATAATTGCTTGGTCTATAACTGCTAAGTTATCTGCAAAGGTTTGTGTCGAAACATTTACACCATTTACCGCAAAAGCTGGTGTTGCTGTACCACCTAATGCAGATGCTCTCATATCTCCTATAGTTATATCAAGAGTTTGTCCGGCATTTGCACCTATTTGTATAGATGCTTTTCCTGCAACTGCCGCACTATCTTCTGTTTTCAATGTTTTACCGTTTATAGCAAAGTTTACAAGATCTCCTGCTGCTTCAACAAAACTACCTGCAGACCCTAAGGTAACTTTAACCCCAAGTTTATCAAAATCAAGAACTTGACCTGCGGTATATACACCACCTGCTCCTATATCTACTGTTTGAGTAGTTGTTCCATCTGATAAAGATAACTTATTAGAAGTAGCACCATCGGCATGCGCGAAAGTATATGTTTTATTAGCAGTCGCTTTTGATACATCTACAGTATATCCAGTTAAGAAAACTCCACCAGCACCTGCAATATCATCGTCATCCAAATCTCCATTATCTACTAAGTCTAATTTTAACCCTACTGTTCCTTGTAGTAAATTTTTTCCGTTAAATTCAGTTCTTCCTGCTATCCCATCTACTTCGCCTGAAAGTTGTGACAACTCTTCTTGTATAGCTGTTTTATCTGCTGTTGTATTTGTATCATTGTTTGATTGTACTACTAGTTCTCTCATTCTTTGTAATATTGAATGAGTCTCATTTAATGCACCCTCTGCTGTTTGTATCATAGATATACCATCTTGTGCATTTCTAGCTGCTTGTCCTAACCCTCTTATCTGACCTCTCATCTTTTCAGATATAGCAAGACCCGCTGCATCGTCCCCAGCTTTATTGATTCTTAAACCTGAAGATAGCTTTTCCATTGATTTAGCTTGATTAGCCCCTGCTGATGACATTTTACCGTAAGTGTTTAATGCTGATAAGTTATTATTGATTCTCATTTAAATTCCTCCTTGATAGGTTTTTAGTATGTTTTGATAATCATAATGTTATTTCTTTTAGATATTATTTATATCGGAGAGCACATAAAATTACTTTAGAGCTTTTGCCGAAATTTTTGTAGATTTTTTTCACTAGATATGAAAGCCTTTATTTTATTATGTTTTGTGCATAACAAAAAAAGTGCAAAAACCCATTGCACTTTTTTATTATCTGATTACTGGTATTTATCTATCATAATCACATATTTCAAAATTCTGTATCTTGTCAAATACTATATAGTCTAGTCTGTTTTTGAATGGACCTACGTTGAAGTTTTTACTTACCATATAATACGCTTTACCTGTTCCTGATGCTCTATCATTATACCAATCCATAAAATCTCTTATATCCGCTATTGCTAGGTCGTATTCTTTTTCTAACCCACTTGTCATTGTTATAGTTATTATAGCATGATCGCCTGTGAACTCATCTTGTGGTTGTGGTACTGGTATAGTGATTGAAGCTTCATTAGAGTTCGTACTCTCCCCTGCTATGTTTACTGCTGTTACTACGTAGTAATATGTATTACCTGCTATTACAGTAGTGTCGGTATATGTAGTAGCTTCAACTTCTGTTGCTATCGTTGTGTATGTGCCTCCTGATGTGGTGGCACGTTTTACATTATAGCTGGTAGCTCCCTCACTAGCAGTCCATGATAGATCTGCTTTGCTGCTTGCGTTTAGAGTTGCTGATAGGTTGATTGGAGCTGATGGAATTGTTTCTGGTGTTGTATATTCGTAAGTAGCTTTCCCACCAGCATCATTACCAGCAAAGGCATATATTTTGTTATTACACTCTGCAGCTGCAAAGTAAACCAATCCTATCGGAAGGTCTGATGTACTAAGAGTTTCCCAATTATTTGTATCTAGATTATATCTTTCTACAATTTTAGTACGTACATTGCTACCATTATATCCACCTATAGCGTATATTTTGTTACCTATAACTTTTGTTTTTAGCATATATCTTGCTGTAGGCATAGGAGTTTTTGATATCCATGTATCTGTCATAGGATCATACTCCTGAACCATCCCAGTAGGATTTTCCCACTGCTCACTTCCTCCAATAACATATATTTTGTCATTATATTTAACAATTCCTGCCCCATAAACTGCCTTCATCATTACAGCCTTATTAGTATTCCATGTATTTGTTATTGGATCATACTCTTCAACTTTATTATATAATGTACTTGTGCCATGACCACCCATTGCGTAAATTTTACCATTCACTCCAATTGCCATTAGATGCTCTCTTCCTGTCGGCATATTTGTTTTTGTTGTCCAAGCATTCGTTGTTGGATTATATTCCTCTACTACGCTCAATGCACTTGTACCTTGTACTCTACCTCCCATTGCATAGATTTTACCATTACTCTCTGCTGTAGCAAGATACCACCTAGCAGTTGGCATATCTGCCTTAGAATTCCATGTATCTGTTGCTGGAACATATTCCTCAACAGTAGATTTCTCTCCAGTATCTATTCCCCCTATTGCATAGATTTTTCCACCTACTTCCTCAGCTTCTAAACCATACCTAGCCGTAGGCATATCTGCCTTTTGCACCCAACCCTCAGCACTTGCCATCACCTGCATTCCTAACATCATTGTTACCATCACTACCAAACTAGCTAAAACTTGTGTCCACTTGAATTTTGTAAATTCTCTTTTGTACATCACTTAATTCCTCCCTTTTTTTAGTGCATTTTGCACAGCTTTATTTTTGTTCAATTACTTATATCATACTTTTTACTCCAAGTCAAAACTCGAACGAAATGCCCGATGTTCGTAACGAACTGCAAATTTACATATTTTTACTCACCCTTCAATCACTTGTTACATATAGTTCTACTGACGTTTACCATGTTTTGCCACTTTTTTACCTGACCCCTCACAAACCCACATTTTTCGTTAAATCATGTTTTTTATATTTTTTTATAAATTTAAAAAGTGTAACCGATTGGCTACACTTTTTAGGTAAATGACATTTTTTCTTTTGGTATATTTATATCTTTCCACTAATTTCTTTTGATGATTTCATAAAATTACCATTCCTCAGTCTTTATACAGTCAACGTATAACAAATGCTTATCTCTCGTAACTATTGTCATGTTTTTTTCTCTTGCCACTGCCGCAATCCAAATATCGTTCTCGGGAATAGGCTTACCCATTTTCTTTAATTCATACCTTATATTAGCATATCCTTCTGCGGTTTTATCAGTTATTGTAACTATATTACATGTTTCAAAAAAGTCTTTATATAATTTCGTATTTTTTTCTTTATTAATTGAATTATTAGCACCATAAAGCATTTCTCCAACAGTTATAACAGAAATATAAATCTTATTTTCCTCTCTTATCCTACCAATTATCTTAAAATCATTATTAAGTAGTCCTATTATTATATTGGTATCCAATAAGTACATACTTACCATTCTCCTTTGTCGATTTTCCTACATTCTTCTAATGTTTCCATCATTTCTGTAGCTTCCTCATTTGACAATTCCCCAACAAAGTCCATAAAACTAGCAGGTTTTACGTTCTCATTTACAGGTAATATAATAATTTCCACCTTTTGATTCCTAAACTTTGATATTTTTTCTTTTGGTATATTTATATCTTTATCTGTCACATATTCATTAAGTCTTAATGCCTCCACTAAAATCACATCCTTTTATTATATTATATCATATATTTATAAAACATGTAAACTTATTTTTTTGTGACACGAAACAAAGTATAGTACCATGTTCTCTATTCAGTATCTTTTATCTTCTCAGTTAAGATTATATTTTGTCCACAGGGAATTTGTGCAATAACCTCTTGTACAAATTCAAAATCTCTATACCCTTTCTATCCCTTTATAAAGAAATATATCTTTTCTTTCTTCTGATAATTTTTTCATTTTCTTAGTAAATCCACTTTTACTAAAAAATACAAAATACTTATTTTCATACTCATTTAGTTCCACTGTTTTATTTACTTTTTTCTGTAAGTCAAAAAACAAATCTACATCTATTTCTTTTTTTGTATACTTACACTCTCCTATTAGAATATTGTCTTTATCGTATGCAACTATATCAATTTCAACACTTCCACCCCAGTAAGACCCTAGTTTTGAGAATCTAAACGGTAACTTGTTTTTAGTATTTTCCTCCCATAATATCTCTCTTGCTACATCTTCATACACAAAACTTGTGTGATTATCAGTAAGATTATTTTTTATTTTCTGTAAAACATATTCTATATTTCCTATTTCTAGCTCACCTTTATTGTTAAAAATAAATCTAAACCAAAAATTTATAAAATTATCTTTTATAAAATATAGTCCTTTTCTGCTTTTCTCAGGTTGTTTCTCCGTTACTGGGATCCTCTTTTCGAGTATTTCTAAGTCAGTTAGTGTTTTTAAATACGGGCTTAGCCTTGATGATTGCATCTCAAGTACACCTGAAATATCACCAATTTTTCTATTACCATTTGCTATTACTTTTAGTATAGAAAAATAGTTACTAACTTCATTTACTTCCTTATCCATTAAAAATATTGGTTCGTCATATAGAAAACTATCTTTTCTCAAAATGTTTTTAGTTATACTTTCGTATAAATCACTATCATCCTTTATAAGCTCTATATACTTAGGTACTCCACCTGTTACAGAATAAAAGTTTATAAGGTCTTCATTTGAATTTGATGTATAGAAGCTCATTGTATCTCTAAATTTTAAGGGTTTCAAATTTATTTGTCCAGTTCTCCTGCCATAGAGAGGGCTCCCGTATGATAATGTTTCTCTTATCATCATACTTATATAAGATCCACATATTATCAACATTACATTTTCATCCTTCAATTTTTCATCCCATATTCTTTGAAGTATTGAAGAATATGCTCTGTTCGAGTTTACTAAATATTGAAATTCATCTATTACTATAACTTTCTTCTCTTCCTTGTTATATTTTACTATTATATCAAATATATCATCCCATTTATCAAATTTAGCATTTTTCAAATATTCCTGTCCCGTCATAATTGAGGCTTTCTCCATGAGGCCCTTTTTATTTTCGTTTTCAATTTCTTCAGATGCTAAAAAATATAAACTCTTCTTATTTTTTATGAATTCTTTTATTAAAGTTGTTTTACCTACGCGTCTTCTTCCATATACGACTATAAAAGAACTTCTTTTTTTGCTATATTCTTCCTCCAAAAATCTCAATTCTTCTTCTCGCCCCAAAAACATACATATTCCTCCTTTAGTATAATTTAAATTATACTAATCCAAATTATACTATTTTCCATTTCCTTTGTCAAGACATTTATTTATGGATTTTTTTGTTTTTTATATTGTTTAAGTTGAAAAAGAGTAAAGATTTTGTTATAGTATATACGAGAGAAGTTAAATACAACATAACTACCCTCAACCTACAACAAGATATATAAGAAAAGAGGAACAACTATGAAATCAAAGAGATTCAAACGCATATATATAGAAATAACTAACATTTGCAATATGAGATGTTCTTTTTGTCCTCCCACTAAGCGTGAATCTAAGTTTATGAGCATTGAGGATTTTGAACATGTACTCAAAGAGGTGAAACCTTTTTCTGATTATATTTGCCTCCATATAAAAGGAGAACCATTAATGCATCCGCGTATTGGTGAAATATTAGACTTGTGTGACAATTATGACTTAAAGGCAAATTTGACAACTAACGGAACTTTACTCAAGGAAAAAGTTGATATTTTGGTTGGTAAAAAAGCTCTAAGGCAAATCAATATATCACTCCATAGTTTTGAAAACGACTCCGAAGATGACTTCATTAAATACTTTAATAATATACTTTATGCTATAAAAAAAGTAAGAAGTAGTTCTGATACGATAATATCCTTTAGAATGTGGAATCAAGGCTCTCATAGTCAACATAAAGTTATGGATAAGGTTTATTTTAACTTCGACGAAAAATTTGAGTGGCCAGACATTACTAGAGACATCATATCCGAAACAGGCTTTTGCCACGGTCTTCGCGACCAGATAGGGATACTGGTGGATGGTACCGTTGTACCATGCTGTCTGGACAACGAAGGTGATATAAACCTTGGCAATATATTCAAACTAGAGTTTAGCAAAATATTAGAAAGCGATCATACAAACTCAATAATAAAAGGC
This sequence comes from Clostridiales bacterium, assembly GCA_003452395.1. Lineage (GTDB taxonomy): Bacteria > Bacillota > Clostridia > Lachnospirales > UBA12420 > UBA12420. Next base: position 86,549 of record DMOI01000008.1, on the reverse strand, counting down.
TTCCGCGAGAACAAACTCACTGAAGCCTTGTGTAAAAGATGTGGATATGCGAGTAGGTTTAGATAGGTGAATTGCATATTTTGATTTTAATCCTTTAATTCTTTAATCTTGTAATTTAATTTGCGAAGCTCCTTAACACTCTACGAGTACCCCAATACCTAAGGTTTGAAATTACCAAACCTAAGTCTTTGGATGTCGCAATCGTGCGTGTGACGCGATAGCGGAGTAGCAAAAGTTTGCGAGTGAAGTCCCCAGCGGGGGTTTGGGGGAGAAAAGACTTTTTGTTTCTTTTTGGGCTTTCAAAAAGAAAAAGAACTTTCTTTAAAGATAAATAAATTCTCTTTACTTTTTTTCAAAAAAAAGGTAACAAAAAAACTCAACCCCCTTACCCCCACCCTTGGGTGACAGCCGCAAGAACTCGCTCGTTCCGCGTTCGCTGCACTTTCTCAAACAGTTTGCGGATGCGGAAAAAAGATTAATTTATTCTTGGCTAGAGGCTATTAACGGTCTGCCCTTTCCGCTCAAAACTACTGAGCGCCGGGACATACCTGTGGGTGTATATAACACATATGTATATGGCGTTTTAGTATTTTAGTATTTTAGTATTTTAGTATTTTAGTATTTTAGTATTTTAGTATTTTAGTATTTTTATCTTTTATCTTGTAATTAAATTTGCGAAGCTCCTTAACACTCTACGAGTACCCCAATACCTAAGGTTTGAAATTACCAAACCTAAGTCTTTGGATGTCGCAATCGTGCGTGTGAGAGCGGATGCTCGAATAGCTAAGTCTGCGAGCGAAGTCCCTAGCAGGGATTTAGGGTAGAAAGGCTTTTTGTTTCTTTTTGGGCTTTCAAAAAGAAAAAGAATTATCTATAAATAAAATGGGATGTTTTATACATCCCCCTTTATTTCCCCCATATTCCTAAACTTATTATACCTATCATCAAGTAACTTTTCTTTCGACTTCACCTTTAGTCTTTTTAAACTATTCGCCAATTCTTCTTTTATGTGTTGTGCTGTATAATTTATATCTTTATGTGCTCCACCCTTTTTTTCTCTAATTATTTTATCTATGACATTAAATTCTTTTAAATCTTGTGCTGTCATCTTCATGATTTCAGCGGCTTCTTTTGCACGTGTCGAGTCTTTCCATAATATACTTGAGAAGCCTTCTGGTGATATTATCGAGTATATCGAATTTTCTAGCATCCATACCTCATCTGCTACAGCTATAGCAAGTGCTCCACCACTTCCACCTTCACCTATGACTATAGATATGACTGGCACTTTTAGCTTTGACATCTCGAGTAGATTGCGTGCTATGGCTTCGCCTTGCCCTCTCTCCTCTGCTCCTACTCCAGGATATGCTCCTTGGGTATCTACAAAACAGATGATAGGACGGTTAAACTTTTCGGCTTGCTTCATAATTCTGAGTGCCTTCCTATATCCTTCTGGATGGGGCATTCCAAAATTTCTTTCTATTTTCTCTTTCGTATTTCGCCCTTTTTCTTCGGCTATAATTGTCACTGGCTGATTATTAAACTTTGCGATACCACAGACAAAAGCCTTGTCATCTGCAAATAATCTATCCCCATGTAACTCTATAAAATCAGTAAATAATATATTTATATAATCAAGAGCTGATGGTCTGTCCGCATGCCTTGCTAGCTCTACTTTATTCCACACTTTATTCATGTAAATCGCACTCCTTTTCTACTCATGCATTTCCAATATTTTCCCAATCGTTGTTTTTAGTTCACCTCTTACAACTATCTTGTCTATAAACCCATGTTCTAATAAGAACTCTGATGTCTGAAATTCATCAGGTAGTTGTTGTTTGATAGTTTGCTCTATTACACGCTTTCCTGCAAATCCAATTAGTGTTCCTGGTTCTGCTAGTATAATATCTCCGAGCATTGCGAAACTTGCTGTTATCCCTCCTGTTGTTGGATCAGTAAGTACCGTTATGTAGAGTAATCCTGCTTCGCTATGTTTTGCAAGTGCTGCACTAGTTTTAGCCATCTGCATAAGTGAGAATATACCTTCTTCCATTCTCGCACCACCAGATGCTGTAAATATAATTATTGGTAATTTTTCAGCAGTTGCCTTTTCAATCGCTCTAGTTATCTTTTCACCCTCTGCAGCAGACATGCTTCCGCCCTTAAATGCAAACTCCATAATTGCTATTATTACGGTTTTACTATTTATATTTCCTTTTCCTGTTAATACTGCTGATTTTAGTCCTGTCTTATTTTGATATCTCTTTATATCATAATCAAGAAGTCCTAGAGGGTTTCCACTTTCTATCTCTACATCAAACTCCTCAAATGTACCTTCATCTATTATAAGTTTTACCCTATCATTAACTCCCATCCTCAAATGCGAGTGACAGTGTATGCAAATCAGATTTCCCTTTTCAAGATCTTCCTTATATAAGGTCATTCCACACTCAGGACATTTGACCCACTTATCATTAGGTATGTATGGTTTGTATTCCTTATTTTCATTATCTGCAAGCTTATCGCTTGAGTCAATATGTTTTCTTATATCAAGTGTAATATATTTTTTCGAACTAAACATTCCCATATATAAAACCTCCGGTTTTCAAAGTACAAAATTCAAAATACAAAGTACAAATAAAGTGCTTCAAACATTCTTAGCTATATTGCTTTTTGTTGTTACGATGCTAGAAGTTATTATTTTTGCAATTTCTATTAACTCCTTGTACATGCATTTCACTTCTTCCTTCGTTGTATATCCCGTATCAACTAATAACTCTAGCCAATATTTACTCTCTTCTGTTTCTTTAAGAACTATATATAGTTTTGCTATAAAGTCTCTTTTTGATTGTGAATGAATTGCTTCCCTAGTATTTGCTCCTATACTTGTTCCACTTCTTATTAATTGATTTGTAAGATTAAACTCTTTTCTGTTTTTTTGTATCTCTCCACATAATTTAACTGCTTTAATAGCTATACTATAGCTTTTATCCCTCAATACATTGCCACTTTCAACCATCCATAAAACCTCCGGTGTTTCAAAGTCAAATTTGTTTTTATGTTCTCTATACTTGTACTTTGTTATTTGTACTTTGTTCTTTGTACTTTGTCATCTGTTCAATAAACCCTGTATCATATGTTCCATTTTTAAACATTTCATTGTTTAAAATTTGAAAGTGAAAGTCTATATTTGTTTTTACTCCATCTACTATAAATTCACTCAAAGCTCTTTTCATTTTAGCTATAGCTTCCGTTCTTGTTTTAGCGTGAACTATAAGCTTTGTAACCATCGAATCATAATTTGGTGGAATTATATATCCATTATAAATAGCACTATCGACTCTAACACCTAACCCCCCTGGAATATGCATGTTTTCTATCTTTCCTGGTGATGGTCTAAAGTTATGATCTGGATCTTCGGCATTTATTCTACATTCTATAGAGTGTCCATTTATTTTAATATCTTTCTGTGTAATGTCAAGTTTTTTTCCTGTTGCTATAAGTATTTGTTCTTTAACTATGTCAATACCTGTTACCATTTCCGTTATTGGATGTTCTACTTGAATTCTTGTATTCATCTCCATAAAATAAAAGTTTTTATTTTTATCTACCAAAAATTCTATAGTTCCTGCATTTTGATATTTTACAGTCTTTGCAGCTCTTACCGCAGTTTCTCCCATCTTTTTTCTTAGAACATCATCTAAAAGTACTGATGGCGCTTCCTCAATCATTTTTTGATGTCTTCTTTGAATAGAACAATCTCTTTCTCCTAAATGTACTACATTACCATGCTCATCTGCAAGTATTTGAATCTCTACGTGTTTTGGGTTTTCTATAAATTTTTCTACATACATAGCTGGGTCCCCAAATCCGATTTTCGCTTCTGTTTGGGCAGTGTCAAACAATTTTAAAAATTCTTCTCTTTGCCTAACAAGCCTCATGCCTCTTCCGCCCCCACCAGCTGATGCCTTAATCATAACTGGATAACCTACTTTATCTGCTAGCTTTAGTGCTTCGTACCCATCTAAAACTATACCTTCTGATCCAGGTACTACATGGATACCAGCTTGCTTCATTATTTCTCTAGCCTGTGATTTATTTCCCATATTATCTATTACTTCTGGTTTTGGTCCTATAAACTTTATGTTGCATTCTTGGCACATCCTAGCAAATCTACTGTTTTCAGATAAAAATCCAAAACCTGGGTGTATAGCTTCTGCACCTGAAAGAATAGTCGCACTAAGTATATTTTGTATATTTAAATAGCTATCTTGCGAGGCTGCTTCACCTATGCATATCGCCTCATCAGCCATTTGTGTATGTAAAGCATCTTTATCCACCTTAGAATAAACTGCAACAGTTTCTATACCCATTTCCCTACAAGCTCTTATTATTCTTACCGCAATCTCTCCTCGATTAGCAATAAGTATCTTTTTAAACATGTTCTTCACTCCTTCGTTTAGATAACAAATAACTGACAAGATTCCTCCATAGCTTCACGATGGAGGAATATATTATTTTTTTGTGCTATCTATTTTATTATAAACGTCAATTCGGCTTCTGCAGCGAGTTCCCCGTCTACCGTGGCTACTGCGTGCCCTATTCCTACTGGACCTTTCATCTTTATTATTTCAAGTTCCAGTTTCAAAACATCCCCCGGAACAACCATTCTTTTGAATTTCGCCTTATCTATCGCACCAAAATATGCTGTTTTACCTTTAAATGATTCTTTACTTAATATGTATATTGCTCCTACTTGAGCAAGTGCTTCTATTATAAGTACTCCCGGCATTACTGGGTTCCCTGGAAAATGTCCCAAGAAAAAATTCTCATTCATAGTTACATTTTTATACCCAATAGCTTTATTATTGTCTTCATCTATTTGGGCCTTATCCACAAGCAAAAATGGATATCTATGAGGAATTATCTGTTGAATTTCCTTTATATTTAACACTTATATCACCTCGCTTAACCTACTCTTTCACTACAAATAATGGTTGTCCGTACTCTACCATTTGTGCATTTTTTACAAGTATATCTACTATTTCTCCTGTTACTTCTGACTCTATTTCATTCATAAGCTTCATTGCTTCTATGATGCATAAAACATCACCTTTTTTTACTTTATCTCCTACTTTTACAAATGCTTCTGCTTTTGCATTTGCAGCTGCATAATATGTACCAACTATAGGTGATTTCACTATATGTCCTTGTTTCTCATCTTGCGCAGATACAGTAGTAGTGTTTTGTTCTGATGCTAGTATTGTATTTACGGCAACTTGCGGGATCATTTTTTGTGGTAAAGTGTTTTCCACTTGTGTAGCCTCTGCTTTTTCCTTCTTTATTACTAAATTTAGATTTTCAGTTTCATACCTAAACTCAGTTAGTTTTGATTCATTTATTTTATCAATAAGCTCATTTATTTCTCTTATATCCAATATGTTCGCCTCCGTCTTAAATTCACAATTCGCAACGCGAAAAGCCTATTCTGATTTTATAGTGTTAATAGTCTATGCAATCTTTATTTATAATACATCTTTTTTAAAAATTTGTAAACTAAAATCTGTAAATTACTCTGTAAATTTTTTGATTATTATACACGCATTATGCCCGCCAAATCCGAGGGAATTCGACATTGCACAATTTACTTCCTTTACCCTACCTATATTCGGTATATAATCTAAATCGCATTCTGGATCCTTTTCTTTGTAGTTTATTGTAGCAGGCATAAATCCATCCTCTATAGTTTTCGCACATATTACTGCTTCTACTCCACCTGCTGCTCCAAGTAGGTGACCTATCATTGACTTTGTAGAACTAACTGCTAATTTATATGCATGCTCTCCGAAAACAGTTTTTATAGCTTTAGTTTCATTTTCGTCATTATATTTTGTACTTGTTCCATGTGCATTTATATAGTCAATATCTTCTTTCCTTATTCCTGCATCACTTATTGCTACTTGCATAGCTCTTGCAGCTCCTTCACCCTCTGGTGCTGGTGAAGTCATATGATATGCATCACATGTAGAGCCATAGCCAACTAACTCGCCATATATTTTTGCACCACGGCTTTGTGCATGTTCAAGACGTTCTAGTACTATCACTCCTGCGCCTTCTCCCATTACAAAACCATCTCGTGCGTTGTCAAAAGGGATAGATGCTCTATCTTTATCTTTACTAAAACTGAGTGCTCTAAGTGCCTCAAATCCTGCAATGCCTAGCTGAGTTATACAAGACTCTGTACCACCTGCAAGCATAACATCTGCTCCACCTGATTTTATAAGCCTATATGCTTCACCGATACTATGCGTTCCTGTAGCACAAGCTGTTACTATAGAAAGACAAGGGCCTTTTGCCCCAACAGCTATAGCAACATTTCCAGCTGCCATATTACCTATCGTCATTGGTATAAAAAACGGAGAAATTCTTTTATTTCCTTTATTAATTAAATTTCTACTTTCATCTTCCCAAGTAGACATACCGCCTATACCTGAACCAATGTATGCTCCAAATCTATTTATATCTACATCTTCTACTACTACTTTTGAATCTTCCAATGCCTGTTTTGCAGCTGCAATAGCATAATGAGAAAATTGATCTAATCTTTTTGCTTCCTTTTTATCTATATATCTCTCTACATCAAAGTCTTTAACCTCTGCCGCTAGCTTTGTTTTATAATCAGTAGTATCAAATTTTGTAATATTATCTATAGCACACTTATTTTGTTTAATATTATCCCAAAAAGTATCTACGTCGTTACCTAGTGGGGTAATCGCTCCAAGTCCTGTTATCACAACTCTAATCATATCTTTCTACCTCCAAAATTATTCATATACCCCCAGTCTGTCATTGCGAGGAGGTCTTTTCAACGAAGCAATCTTATCTTTTAAATTATTTTACTTCCTCTAAAAGATGAGATTGCTTCGTCGTTCCTCCTCGCAATGACAGTCTACAGGTTCGTTAGTTTTTTCACTTTCACCTTTCAACTTTCCACTTTCCACTTTCAACTTACATAACCATTCCGCCGTCTATATTTATTACTTGACCTGTTATGTAATTTGCATCGTCTGATGCAAGAAATGCTACTATTTTTGCGACATCTTGTGCCTCTCCAAATTTCTTTAGTGGTATATTCTTTAGTATTTCTTGTTTTACATCATCTGCAAGTATATCTGTCATTTTAGTTCTTATAAATCCAGGAGCTACTGCATTTGCGGTTATACCTCTTGATGCAAGTTCTTTCGCTACTGATTTTGTGAAACCAATAATTCCTGCCTTACTCGCTGCATAATTTGATTGACCTGCATTTCCAACTATACCTATAACTGATGCTATGTTTATTATTTTTCCACTTTTTTGCTTTAACATGTATTTTGTAACAGCTTTTGTACAGTTAAAAGTTCCTTTTAGATTTATATCTATTACATCACTAAACTGTTCATCCGTCATCTTTAGTAGTAAATTATCTTTCGTTATTCCTGCATTATTTACTAATATATCTACTCGTCCGTAAGTGTCAACGGCTGTCTTGATAAGATTTTCCATATCTTCGGCCTTACTTACATCACCCTTAACTGCTATAGCTTTTGACCCTGTATTTTCGATATCCAGTACAACCTTGTTTGCTTCATCATCATTTCCTCTATAATTTACTACTATTTTAGCACCTTTTAAAGCTAAAGTCAATGCTATCTCTCTACCTATCCCACTACTCGCTCCAGTTACTACTGCTACTTTATTTTCTAACATAAATTTCACTCCTTTTGTCTTATTTTTTCAATTCTTCTATCGTCTTTTCGAAAGTTGCTACATCTTCCACATTAAGTATAGTCTTCGTTTTATCTATCTTTTTTACAAACCCTGATAGTGTTTTACCTGGGCCTATCTCGATAAATGTGTCTACACCATCATCTATCATCTTTTTTATGGTATCTTCCCACAAAACTGGGCTAGTCACTTGCTTAATCAGAATGTCTTTTACATCCTTACATTCTTCTATGTAATCGGCTGTAACATTCGTTATAACCGGGATTTTCATATTATTTGTGTTTATATTTTCTAACTCAATTTTCAACTTATCTGCTGCTTCTTTTAGCATCTTAGTGTGAAATGCACTGCTTACTGGTAGTTTCATAGCTATTTTTGCTCCTGCCTCTTTCATAGCTTGGCAAGCCTTATCTATAATAGTGCTTTCACCTGCTATAACAACCTGCCCTGGGCAATTAAAATTTGCTGGTGTTACAAAGCCTTCTGTTTTCAAACCTTCACATATATGTACTATCTCTTCTCTTTTTAGTCCAATAATGGCCGCCATACTTCCTACTCCATTTGGCAAAGCTTCTTCCATATATTGACCTCTTTTTTGTACTAGCTTTACTGCATCTTTAAACTCTAAAACTCCACTACATACCAATGCTCCATATTCACCTAAGCTTAATCCTGCAACTATATCAGGCCTTATATTGTTTTTTTCGAGTACTCTAAGTGCTGCAATACTTGTAGTAAGTACAGCTGGCTGTGTATTTTTAGTTATATCAAGTTCCTCTTTGGGTCCATTGAAACATAACGTCTTTACATCTATATCTAAAGCTTCATTTGCAGTATCAAAAACATCACTGGCTTCAGGATAATTTTCATACAATTCTTTACCCATTCCAACATACTGTGCCCCTTGTCCTGCAAATAAAAATGCTATTTTCTTCATGTGAAATCCTCCGATTTTGTATTTGGCTAGTGGTATACAAATATACTCCCAGCCTGTCATTGCGAGCGAGAGTGTTCTTCTCGACGAAGCAACAAGGTGAATTGCGTAGCAAGAGAAGGTGCCCTGGGGTATCTCAGCACTTCACTTTAAAAGATGAGATTGCTTCGTCGTTCCTCCTCGCAATGACAGACTGTAGGATATTTTCATTCCTTTGACACACTTTATTCATATTATATCTCACACATTTAAAAGCGTATACGCCTCTCCCACCATTTCTTCTATCATTTCCTTAGCTGTTTGCTCTTTAGAAACCATCCCTGCTATTTGTCCTGCCATTATTGATCCGTTTTGAACATCCCCATCACGAGCTGCAAGTTTTAATGTTCCTAAACCCATCTTTTCAAATTCTACTGCCGCTGATTTATCGTCCATTTCTGACTCCATCTTCATCATCTTCCTTGTTAATGGGTTTCTAAGAACTCTTACTGGATGTCCCGTACATCTACCTGTTTCAACAGTATCAATATCTGTTGCTTTTAACACTTTTTCCTTGTAATTTATATGTACTGTACACTCTTTTGCTACTAGAAATCTAGTACCAATTTGAACTGAGTCTGCTCCTAGCATCTTTGCAGCTGCTATTCCCCTACCGTCTCCAATTCCTCCTGCAGCTATTACTGGTATTTTCACTGCGTCAACTACTTGAGGTATTAGTACCATTGTTGTTAATTTACCAATATGTCCTCCGCCTTCAAGTCCTTCTGCTATTACTGCATCTGCACCTATTCTTTCCATGCCTACTGCAAGTGCTACTGATGGAACTACAGGGATTACTTTTATTCCTGCTTCTTTCCACATTTGCATGTATTTACTTGGATTTCCTGCACCTGTTGTTACAAATGCTACCTTTTCTTCACAGGCGAGCTTTGCTATATCATCAGCAAACGGGCTTAGAAGCATTATATTTAATCCAAATGGTTTATCTGTAAGTTTCTTTGCTTTTTTTATTTCTTCTCTTATAACATCAGCTGGTGCATTTCCACCTGCGATAATACCGAGTCCTCCAGCATTTGAAACCGCTGCAGCAAGTGAGCTATCCGCTATCCAAGCCATTGCGCCTTGTATTATTGGATATTCTACACCAAACATTTCTTTTATTCTAGAATCTTTCATTTTTGTCCTCCTTTAAAACTACTTTGATATGCAAACTATTTTTACACATAAAAGGCCAAATACCTGTTGTACTTGACCTTTTACTATAAAGTATTCAATTACTCAGTTTTTGATTCAATATATTTTACAGCATCTCCAACAGTCTTAATCTTTTCTGCATCATTTTCTGCTACTTCCATATCGAATTCCTCTTCAATAGCCATAACAATTTGGAAAACATCTAATGAATCTGCACCTAAATCATCAAAACTTGCCTCCAAAGTTATTTCATCTGCGTTTACTCCTAACTGATCAATTATTATTTCCCTGATTTTGTCGAATATCATTTTTAAAGCCCCCTTGAATAATATATAATAAAATTTGGTATTTACATAATATACTTTATAATTATTTTTGTGAATTGTCAACTATTTTTTTACTTATTTATATAAATTATTATTAAATTTTATAATTCCAGTAATACCCCCCCCCATGTAAGCCCTCCTCCAAAACCAATTAGCATAACTTTATGTCCTGATTTTAAAATATTTTTTTTATACATTTCGTCTAATGCTATTGGTATGCTTGCTGCAGATGTGTTTCCATACTTATCCAGATTCATGAAAAACTTTTCTATATTAATATTTACTTTATTTGAAACATATTCTATTATTCTGCTATTTGCTTGATGCAAAACGATATAATCTACATCTTCTAGCTTAACGCTTGTGTTTGCAAGCAACGCATCTATTGTTTCAATTATAACATTACATGCAAATTTAAAAACTTCTTGACCATTCATTGTCATCGTACTTCTATCTATTGTTTTTACATTCTCATACATATCTATTATTGGTACAGCTTTGAGTTTTAATACCTCTGATTTTGTACCATCTGATTTTGTATATACCTTTGTAATTTTGGGTTCATCAGTTACTGTCATGACAACCGCTCCTGCTCCATCACCAAATAATATGGCAGTTCCTCTATCATTCCAATCAATAACCTTTGACATAACTTCTGCTCCAATAATCAAAGCGTTCTTAAATCGACCCGCTTTCAGGTATTGTATCGCAACATCAGTTGCATATATAAAACCTGTACACGCCCCTGCTAAATCAAAGCTAGTAGCGTTTGTAGCTCCTATACCACTCTGTACAGTACATCCTGTTGATGGAAAAAAACAGTCTGAAGTAGAAGTTGCAACAATTATTAAGTCTATTTCCGATGCTGAAATTCCTGCTACATCTAAAGCGTTCTTTGCTGCAGCTATTGCTAAGTCCGAGGTCGATTCACCTTTAGAGATTCGGCGTTCTTTTATACCTGTTCTTTTCGATATCCATTCATCTGATGTATCAATAATCTTGCTCAAATCTTCGTTTGTTACTATATTAGATGGCATACAGCTACCATATCCTATTATCTTAATATTATTTATCATAGTATTCTCCTTAAATCAGCTTAATTTATATTTATTAGAAAAAAACTTATTTATTCTATCTAAAAATCCAATTATCACTTCAAACTCGCCTATTGACAATTCTTTCATAACAGCATCAATCATTTCTTTATGAAACTGCTCATGTAATTTAAAAGCTATTATTCCCTTTTCTGTAAGACATATTTTTATTGCTCTTCTATCTGTATCTGATTTTACCTTTTGTATATATCCTTTTTTTAAAAGTCTACTTATAGTTATCGATAATGTACTTATAGTTATTCTTAATTTCCTTGATATATCACTCATTATTTGTTGTCCATCTATTCCTATTATCTCAAGGGTATGTATTTCATTCATAGATAATTCCTTTGTCTCTTCCTTATTGTTTAAAACTTTTTCTTCCGTTCTCAAAATATCCTTGAAATTTTTAACTAACAGTTCATTAAGCGTACTACTTTCTTTTATCATACAATACCTCTCTACAGCCCCCAAATTTGTCATTGCAAGTTCATTCTAACTTTCAACTCTCCACTTTCCACTTTATTAAAGTCCCATTATACTATATCCGCTGTCTAAATGTATTACTTCTCCTGTAACCCCAGTTGATAATTCGCTCAACAAATATGTAGTAGTGTTACCTACATCTTCTATTGTTACATTTCTCCTTAGTGGCGCCTTTTCTTCTACTATATCAAGTATTGTGCTAAAATCTTTTATACCTCTCGCAGCAAGTGTCTTTATAGGACCTGCTGATATTGCATTTACTTTTATATTATCGCGACCAAGATCATTTGCTAAATACCTAACACTACATTCAAGTGCTGCTTTAGCTATACCCATTACGTTATAATTTTTTATAACCTTTTCTGAACCAAGATATGTAAGAGTTACTATACTTCCACCTTCCGTCATCAGTTCCTTTGCACATCTCGTCACTCCTACAAGCGAATAAGCACTTATATTAAGAGCATGCAAGAATCCATCCCTTGAAGTCATTACAAAATCATTCTGTAAATCTTCTGTTTTTGCATGAGCTACCGCATGTACTACGCCATGAATAATTCCATACTTTTCTTTTATTCTATTGAATGCATTTTCTATGCTCTCATCTGATGATACATCACAATCTATAACTTCAAAATTCCCGAGTTCACTAATCATCTTGTTTGTTGTCTCTATCGACCTATCAGATTGACATGTGAATATCAGGTTTGCCCCTTCTTTTGCGGCTTTCTCTGCTATCCCCCATGCAATACTCCATTTATTTCTTACTCCCATAATTATAATATTCTTATTCTCCAGTAATTTACTCATCGTACCGTTACCTCCAAATTATGTTTGACAATCAAACTATTTTTTCACTTTCCATTATACCATTAAATATATTTTTTGCAAGTGAAAGAATGTATTTTTTTCCAAAAAATTGTCCATCCTTTACAAATAGGCTTGCTGACTATCAAAATGAAAAAAGCTTTATTTATATACTCAAAAAACAGTGTAGCTAAAACAAACACCGTTTTTATAATCTAATACTCATTTTCATTATTAACTAACCATGCTCTTACTTCTATAAACTGTTCTTTATTTTATCTGCTAGCTGTTGTTTAGGTACTGCACCTAATACTTGGTCTTTTACCTCTCCGCCCTTAAATATCATAAATGTCGGAACACTCATTATACTATACTTTCGTGCCAACTCTTGCGCTTTGTCTATGTCTACCTTAAATATTTTTGCCTCGCCCTTTAATTCTTCTGCCAACTCGTCTATCACTGACGCCATCATTTTACAAGGACCACACCATGTAGCATAAAAATCTACAAGTACTGGTTCAGACGAATTTATTACTTCCTGATTAAATGTTTCTGCTGTAAGATGTTGTGTCATTTTCATTCCCCCCTATATTCAATTTACAATACCAATATACAATCGAAAGAAATTCTACTGATAGTAGTATAACCATTTTTTAGTGCTTCATACTTACTATTTTACTGTTTTAGATTTTTATTTATCTTCTGATTCGCAGATAAAATTAATTTTAAATTTACAAATTCAACTATTCTACATGTTAAAATATATCTATCTCCTCATATCTATCATTTATAAATCTATAATACTCCCCTGGTCTATGGTTAGAGTTTTCTTCTATTTGTCCTGTTTTTTCAACTATCCCCAGTGATAAAAGCTTTCTTCTGAAATTTCGCCTGTCAAATTCCTTATCTAATATCGCTTCATAAACCTTTTGCAACTCAGGCATTGTAAATTGTTTATAAAATAAGTCCTTTGCAATATTTGAGTTTAGCATATAGTGTTGTAGCTCTTCAAGTGCCTTATCACATATCTTGTTGTGGTCAAAGGCAAGATGCGGGATATCCTTTATATCACACCATTTTGAGTTCATGGTTTCAAGAGTTCGATGCTGCAAATCCACCTTATGCATGTCTATTAGTGCTAGATATGCTACTGATACCATCCTCATCCGTGGATCTCTATCTACTGCCCCAAATGTATAAAATTGTTTTATAAAAACATTCTCAAGTCCAGTCTTTTCTTCCAACTCTCTTACAGTAGCATCATCAACCGACTCATTATTCCACACTGCACCCCCAGGCACTATCCATTCACCCAAGAATGGTCCTACCCCTCTTTGTAGTAGCAATGTTTTAACTTTTCCCTCATCTACTGTAAAAACAACAACTTCCACATGTATACCCTGATTTTTATACAAAGGATTATTCATATCCATAGCAAATCTCTCCTCACTATTATTTATAGTGATATAGTACCACACATTGCATCATTTTGTAAATACACTTCTTCCATCTTATCCATTATTTTGTTAGTTATGCATTTATGTCCTTCTAATGGTTTCGTATGTGTTGTGTCTATAATAAGTGTGTTTACTACCTCACTCATCATGTTGGCTATAACTTTAGTAGAATTATTATATCCTTCCAAAAAATCTTTGTTTAGGACACTTCTTTGCTCTAATGCCAATCCTGTTAAATAATCTCTTCTTATTGCTTCATACGGATCTACAGTAAGAAAACATGCAATATCGACCTTTTTGATTAATTCATTTTTATATATATCAGCCATATAATAATCATACTCATCTTTACTTATAATCCCTTTATAGTAATTATAGTGTACCCATGTATAGTTATCACATATCCCCCTATCGCAAAGAACTACATCTGCATTATTATTTGCAAGCACTTCTATTAGTTTATTATGAGCTTCATTATTGGTCCATATACTATAGGCTTTTCTTGCAGACTTAGGAAGTGGGCAATAACTTGCTGGCTCAATAATATTTTTTACTCGAAATCCCGCTTTTTTAAAAAATTCTTTTACTACTTCAATAGTACCTGTTTTCCCCGCCCTCGGAGTTCCACAGAAATCTATTATTATTGGTTTGTCCCTCATAGTATCTTCTTTAATCTTAAAGAGTCTATATTTATTGTCATGCATAACCTCTAACTCTCCAAAATGTTCCTCCATTCCTTCATTTAAAAATATTTCGCTTACATCATCAAAATATATATCGTGATCCATTTGCCCACTCCCTAACTAAATATTTTTTCGAGTATTTCTTCATAACGCCTAAACAACTCGTTGTCTTCTTCATTTTCTCTAATACTTTTCAATAGTTCTTCATAATACCATTGTTGTAATTCTTTACCCCTATTAAGGTTTAACCACACTTTCTCTCCTTGTTCCATTAAATCTTTATACAATGTGTCAAGGTTACTAATCTTATCCGCACATATTATGAGTTTTGCCTCATAAGGAATAGTCCTCGAGCATTCTATCGTATGCTTCTTCCTTTCTTCCCAAGATAAGCTTTTATCTGGTTCAGACGCATATAATACTAAATTTTTAACCTCTAACCCGAAGATATCTTCAATATCTCTTTCAGTATATTTAGTATCTTCGACCACATCATGTAGTATACCAGCTATTACTACCTCATCTCTTAATCCATAATTTTTTAGCAACATCCCCACAATGAAAGGATGGTAAATCATATCCACATCTTCTGATTTCCTCTTCTGTCCTGCATGTGCTTTTGTTGCAAAATAAATCGCGTATTCAAGTTTTGTCATAAGCATTCTCCTTCTTTAATTTTCTTTGCGTCGGATTTACACTATAACATATATTTTTATTTGTGTCAATAGGACATATACTAATAATTTGATTTTTTATTTATTTTAACGTATTGCTAATTTTATTATAAAAACAGTCTTTACACAATTATCGAGTCGTGATATAATATGTAATAATTTGCATATTATATCACAACTCGATAAAATATAACAGCAGGAGGCATATACAATGACAGGAGCATTAGCTAGAGAATATATCTTGAATTTAAAAGAAACTGAGGATGATATTCATGAAGAACCAGAAGAAGGCAATCAAACAATAGAAGAGGAAAAAGCTATTAGATTGAAGAATAAAGAAGACCAACAATCTTTAAAATTAAAGTTATTGGATAATGGATACAACAAGAAATATATGGAGCTTTATGAAATTTTTATTGATACAAATAATGGAGAATTATACAAATCTGGTTGTAAGGTTCGAATACGAGTAAATCCAGAAACTGAATCTGTCGAAATCACTTATAAGAGTAAAAAGATAACTTATGGTATTGGAATACGTAAGAGAGAAGAGATAAATGTTGAAGTGCCGATAGATGAGTTAAATCAGCATATTGATAACTTTAATAAGCTAGGGTATGAGGTTTCATATAGCTTATTGAAGTTTAGAGAAGAATATAAAAAAGATAATACAGTTGTAACTTTTGATAAGTGGCCTATTATAAAAGAATCAATTGAGATTGAAATAAGAAGTACCGAAGTTTCTAATGAAATGACGGAATTTGAATCTCAATTTTTAGATGGAATAGAATATCAAGTAATAAAAGGAAGATATGGAGATAGTATCAAAGAGGTCATGAACGAAACAGGTAAAACATTCGAAGAACTAACCGTAGAATTTAGAGAAGAAACAGGTTTTGATTTAGGAAATATCTGTAAGTATGTAGAAATTCCTGAAACAGACTGTACTTTAAATACAAATTAAATATTTAAACCTACAAAACCACCTACCATCTTATTTTCAGTTAAATGGTAGGTGACTTTGTATTTTTTGGAGAATACATACCATCTGAAACGGTTTGTGCAATTCACATTATCTCCCCCCTTATCATATTATATTGTAAGAGTATTTTTATACTCTATTCGTACAAGCATATCTCGTAAAATTTTTCTGATGACTCGGAGGTGAAATTATGTATAATTCGATTATACATTATATAGGTTGCAGATATCCAAAATGCTATAATAGTCTATATGGTAGAATGAAGCCACATGATTGTTGTTGTTTTAGATATCCTCAGCTCGATAGTTGGTACCGTCCGTCTTGTCCTTTTGCTAGAGGCGGTTATTATAATTATTAAATATTCATTTTGTATCTCTCATTTTGGGAGATACTTTTTTATTGGTAAACATTTTTAATAATTTTACATATTATATAATCATAATCGGATATAAAATATCAGTGAGAAATTTGCAACTGACATCTGGTATTAGTATCTGTTAACATATTAAAGGGGGGATTTTTTATGTATAACAACTATACTTTAAATGATGAATCTATGACTTTAGGAGCAAACACTATGGATTCAAATAAAGATTATGCTGATATGCTAATGAATATCTATGCTGGTGAGGTAAGTGAGTTTACTCTTACTATGCAATATATGTATCATCATAACTTTTATAAGGATGTAAATAATGAGCTTGCAGAAGATGTCGCAGAAATACATGCAGATGACATGGAACATATGCACATCCTTGCTGATCTTATTGTAGATCTTGGGGGTGACCCTGAATATAAATATAGCAATCACAAATCTGAGTATTGGTCTGCTAAATTAGTAAACTATAAGAAAAATATTTGTGATATGCTAAAGGCAGATATGTCTTTAAAAAAAGCAGGTATTGAAGGATATACAAAATTAATAGCAATGATAGATGATACACGCATTAAAACGATACTTAATAGCATATTAAAAGCTGAAATTATGCATTATAATATTATTGAAAGTTATTATAAGAAGTTTTGTATAAGCTACAGATCAACAGAAAATGATGACGATGTTTTAGGTATAACCAAAGAATTACCAGCGCAAAATGACATTATGATGGAAGACGAGGAATATGAACCTATTTATATGGATGATAATTATCAGAATAATGTTTTACCTGATATGGATATGATGGAGAATGAAGAGTATGGTTCTCTTTTTAAGAAAGATGATTACAAAAATAATGTTTCACCTAATATGGATGTGAAGGATATGTACGAAAACGAAGAAATTTTACCGGACAATGATTTATATATGCCTGATGAATATGTGGAAAGTATTTTTTGTGAGAAAGGTAAACATTTTATAACTGAAAATGGTCTATGTGGATATGAATGTGAGTTTGGTTGTGGTTGTAACCCTGACTGTATAAATTGTAATGCAAGAATAGAGCCTTATATAGCTCCTATATCTCCAATCGATTATGATGCTGACGATAATGATAATGTATCAAATTGTCGTTCATGCCGACCAAGACTTAGAAACAGAAGATATTTGTAGCAAAAAAATCGAGCGTTAGCTCGTTTTTTTTGCTTGTTGTTTTATTAAACTTATAATTGCATCTTTTCCATCTTTTAAATTACTTTTTTTCATATTGCTTATATATAATTCTCTATTCTCGTAAAGTTCATAAATTTTATTTGTAAACTCTTCCATAGAAATTTTATCCTCATCAAGTACTATACTAAAACCTTGCTTTTCAAATGATTTCGCATTTAGTATTTGATCCCCTCTGCTTGATTTTGCAGATAAGGGTATCAAGATATTCGGTTTTTGTAGTTGTAATAATTCGTATATTGTATTTGCTCCTGCCCTCGATACAACAACATCTGAAGTAGCAAATATGTGTGTTAACTCATCTGTTAAGTATTCAAACTGCTTGTAGCCATTTATGTCAATAAAGTTTTTATCAATGTTACCTTTCCCACATAAATGCACAATCTGAAATTTCTTAAGCAATTCATTTAACGAATCTCTAAGAATACTATTTAATTTTTTTGAACCTTGACTACCACCTGTAAGTAATAGTACCGGCTTTTCTTTATCAAATCCACAAATTTCAAGACCTTTTAATATGCTTCCTTTAAATAATTCTTCTCTTATTGGTGTTCCAGTAAGCACTGCTTTGTTCTTGCCTATGTAACTTAGAGTCTCTGGAAAATTAACACATACCTTTTTTGCAAACACCATTGATATTTTATTTGCAAGCCCAGGTGTCATATCAGATTCATGTATAATTATAGGTACACTATTTAACCAACTAGCTACAACAACAGGTACAGATACAAATCCACCCTTTGAAAAAAGGATATCGGGCTTTATTTTTTTTATT
Source organism: Clostridiales bacterium (assembly GCA_003452395.1). Lineage (GTDB taxonomy): Bacteria > Bacillota > Clostridia > Lachnospirales > UBA12420 > UBA12420. The sequence continues at coordinate 67,764 of DMOI01000008.1, read as the reverse complement.
ATTTTTACTGCTTCAAATACCCCTTTTATAACCTTAAATGGGTCTGTAAAATTTTTTACGTCAAAATACCTTCTTAACTTACCTGTAGGTATAGGATGATATGATGTGCCCACTTTTTCTATGAGCTCTCTTTCCATTCCATTTTCACTACCTATATAATTTATATCCCAGCCTTCTTTATTAAGTTCTGATATTAGAACCATGTTAGGCACTACATGCCCAGCAGTTCCTCCACCAGTGAATATTATTTTGTTCATAATAAAATCTCCCTCTTAAATTATTACCTCTCAGCTTTCAATCTTTATTCATACCAAATATTCTAAGTAGAAATAAAAACAAGTTAACAAAATCTAAATAAAGAGTTAGTGCTCCTAATATTGCAATATTTTCGTTTGAAACTTGTGAGTATATATCTTTTATTTTTTGTGTATCATGTGCTGTAAGTCCTAAGAATATTATAACACCTGCATAGCTTATAAATAAGTTCACTTGCGAACTTCCCACAAACATATTAACAACACTAGCTATTATTATGCCTATAAGTCCAAAAAATAATAACTTTCCTATACCTGTCAAGTCTGTTTTTGTAACATACCCATAAGCACTCATAACGGCAAATGTTATCGCTGTAGTAAAGAATGCCATATATATTGCACCCATCTCATATGTTAAAAAAATATATGCGAGTGTAACACCATTAAGTACAGAATATAGTCCAAACATAAACATCGCTTTGCCGCTACTCATTTCAAGAACTCTACTCGATAGGTACCATACAAGCCCTAACTCGACTACAATTAATGCTATCAGTAATACTATATTATCAAATATCAAATTCATCATCGTTGGGCTATTAGATACCCCGTAAGCCACTCCTGCCGTAAGTAATAGACCTAAAAACATTATTCCATACACTTTATTCATTATACCCGGGAAACTTGTTTGATAAACACCATGATTATTGTTATTATTATTCATACCATTAAGATCATTATAATTCATATTAACTGCCTCCTTTTAGATTATATTTTTTTGATGCTCGCAGGTTGTTATGTAGCCTGCTGGTGTAGTTTCTTTTCTCAACTTTAATATGTTTTATATTAAAATCTTTTGCCTAATCTCTTCTAATTCTTGATCACTTGTTTTTTTATTATCCCACGTAATATTAACTCCATCACCTTTATATCTAGGTATTAAATGGATATGAAAATGAAACACACTCTGTCCCGCTATACTTCCGTTATTTTGTACTATATTTAAACCTTCAAACTCTAGGTTTTTTTGCATTTTCTTAGCCATCTCTGAAACTACTGCAAACACTCTGGCTGCTTCCTCATCACTTATCTTAAATATATTCTCTATATGTTTTTTAGGTATAACAAGCATATGTCCAATATTTGCCGGAAACTTATCCAATATAACCTTAAATTCCGTATCTTCATACACTGTAGTACTTGGTATCTCGCCATTTACTATTTTACAAAATATACATCCTTCTTCCTGCACATACTCACCTCCAATGTTAAGTACAATTTTATCATATGTTTTATTCTAATATTATTATATATGAAATATTATCATATAACCCAATTTTTTTCAAGTAGTTTTAAATTAATTATCAGTTTTAGCCATTATAGCTTCTTAGCATCCAAAATCCTGCCTTCTTTTCTACTACTTCGCAGTTTCCAAACACTTCTTCAAGCTTCTTTTTTGCGGTCTCTGCACCTTGTTTTTTTTGTATAACTGCATATATTCGACCATCTCTTTTTAAGTGTTCTTTCGACCCCACAAGTATTTCATGCACAACCTTTTTACCCGCTCTTATAGGTGGATTTGTGACTATAAGTTCATACTTTCCTTTAATATTTCCATAAATATTTGAGTTTATCGTTTCTGCGTTTTTTATATTATTTTTCTTTATATTATCATGTGCCAAATCAATTGCTCTATTATTTATGTCACACATACATACAATAGCATCAAAATAAAACCTAGCTAGCGTTATTCCGATAGGTCCGTACCCACAACCAACATCAAGTATACTATCAGGTTTAGTTTCTTCTCGTAATACTGTCTTTATTAAAAGTTCAGATCCGAAATCGACCCTAGTCTTAGAGAAAACTGCATTGTCCGTTAAAAAGCTGAACTTCTCATCATTCATTTCGAATTGCATTTCTTTTATATTATGCTCTACCTCTGTATTTTCAGTAAAATAATGTTCCACTTTTTCACCCCTATTATATATGAGTTAATATACATTTATTATCCCTTTATTATCAATAATATAATATATTCCTTGCTTATACTTATGCGTAACAGGGTCTAGTATGTCGTTTCTATTAAATATTTGTTTTACTGTCGAATCCTCGTTCGCTGGAGCCACTAACATTACTCTTGCATTATTATTATTATCTAATCCTAGAAAATATCTAAAGTACTTTCTATCATTAGATGTTACTCCCACTGGATATTGCGGCACCCCATATGATGTTATTTTATAGGGATCAATATTAGTACCGGTACCGCTTAACACTACATCCGAGCTTATAAACATAGCTGGACGTATACCATAATAACCTCTCCATGCGCCAGGAGCCTCAAAGTGAGTGTTAGTTAATGTGCCGTTGTCAGGGTAAACAGCATATACACTACTATTATCAAATTGGGTAAACGGTGTTCCTAGCCAGTATGCGTGATAATCACTTATCCCTATGGGATACTCACTTTTATCTACAGCTTGCGGTGTGGGGTATGCTAGAAAATAGTTATCTCCAGATATAGGGTGAGTTAACCCTGTTGATGCTGAATACACATACTCATTTAGTTCCCATATGCTTAAAAAAAATACTTTATCTTGAACATTTATACCATAATAATCATCAAAATTTGCTGCCCACATATCTGGTGTATCTCCCACCGCATCTGGTAGATAGGAATTTCCGGTCACAGTTTTTCCTGTATAATTATTATCAACCTCTGCAATTAATGTTCTATGTGTAACTGGTTTTATTATATTACGTTCGTCGGAAGTAAAGTTACCCTCTGCTAGAAATCCCTTTTCTGTACTATATGCATTTTCGCCTATAACCTCATCCTGTCCACCTTCAGCAGATGTATAGTTTTTAACATGGTCTCTATCTGGAACCTGAGCTTGCGTGTAGCTTACTGAAGTTTCCGGACTATTCAGCCATTCTTTTATACTACTCCTATCCCAATAATTACTTCCCCAGTCACTCCTATGAACTGTGTACGTATCCTCTACACCATCTAAATCATAATCAACATTATCACCCAAAGCATCAAAAGGCTTTAGAGATAATATTTTATCACTAAATAACATTAATTCTTCTACTCCGTCGTTATTAACATCTTGCTTATTAATAACACGCCATAATATTGGTTGATCGTTATATTTGCCCAATTGGATATATTCCCCCACTGCCACATCTTGACCTGCAAATGCATATGTTTTAATATATACACTATTAAATAAAATAACTAAAACTAATATACTACTTAAATATTTATTCATATCATCACTCCCACCCTATACAATCTTTACTTAATTAACCTTCTCCAGGATTTCACCATCAACTGTAGTTACATTAATATTATCAGCCACACTTCTAACCTGCAACGTAACAGTTGCATATGTTTTAGTTTCTTTCTCTGATTGCACATCTGTTGGACTTACTTCTTTAATTTTTATATTTACACTATCATCACTTTCTTCTACTGATACAACATCTATTTTATAACCTGTCCTTTCTTTTATACCTGAAAAAATATATACATACTTCGTTTGGTCATCCGTACTTATTATAGCAAATCCTCTGTTTTTCAAATCAATTTTGTCAAATTCTGATTGAATTTTTTCGCCAGGAAGCCTGTCTATAATTTCATATCTAAAAATATTTTGCTCTTGATTTTGTTTGTTTATATCAATATTATTTTTGTTCCCACATCCTGTTATATAAAAAATTGTCATTATTATTAACGTTAATCTTATCATTGTTTTCATTAGATACCTCCATTATAAAGCATACCATATTCGATAAATACTATCCACCTATATATATAATTTTTCTGTCAAAAACAGTCAAAAAGTAAAGTTTTATTAGCTTTTAATTACAAATTTCATTAAATCTCCATTTTCAGCTAAAATCTTATTTACACTTTCTTCAGTAGCAGCTAACTTATCGTGACAAAATTTAGAAAGCTCTACCCCTTTTTTAAAATATTCCATCGCCTTGTCAAGTTCCACATCCCCTGTCTCTAGCTTTTTCACTATACTTTCAAGTTCTCCTAAAGAGCCCTCAAATGTCATTTTCTTTTCCACTATCCTCTCTCCCCCCTTCCTTTCTACTCTAGTTTCAACTGTATATCGTCTATGCTTCCATTTATTATCTTACCCTTTTTTCTGTTGTCTTTTGCTGTATGACACACATGTGTGGCCCCCACTATTGCAGAAAACTTACCATCAACCACTTCTATACTAACTCTGTCTCCTATTCTTACATTCGTCACCGATTTAAGCAGATTTCCATCTTCTAATGTTGTAAAAGAATATCCTCTCTTTAAACTGTTTAGAGGACTTAGAGTGTTTAATTTATCAATAAGATAATCAACATTCTTACTTTTAGTATTATAATAATTAATAAACCCTACTCTAAATCTCTCTAGTATATTGTCTAGTTTTTGTTCCTTTAGCGCATACATTTCCATAGGTTTAGTCAAAACTCTAGAGTTATCCAATGTTTCTAGCTTTGTCATATATGTCTTAATCATATTTTTCACACCGTTTATCATCCGTATATTCATTTGTTCTATACTTTCTAACACATCTATCACATTAGGTACAGCCATCTCTGCGGCTCCAGTTGGTGTCGCTGCCCTCATGTCTGCTACAAAATCGGATATTGTAAAATCTATCTCATGACCTACAGCTGATATAACTGGTATTTTCGAGTTATATATTGCTCTAGCTACTATTTCCTCATTAAATGCCCATAAATCCTCTATGGAGCCACCTCCACGCCCGACAATAAGTACATCTATGTCAAAGCTTTGCGCTTTCTCTATTTGACGCGCTATGGCCTCTTTTGAACCTTCCCCTTGAACCAGTGTAGGGAAAATTATAGTCTTTGTGGCAGGATTCCTTCTTTCGATGGTGCTTAGTATATCCTTCACTGCTGCCCCTGTAGGTGCCGTTACAATCCCTATAGTACTTGGAAACTTTGGTATTTCCCTTTTATGTGCTACATCAAATAGTCCCTCACTTGCAAGCTTTTCCTTTAACTGTTCAAATTTCACATGTAGATTTCCTAGTCCATCCTCTTCCATGATTTCAACATATATCTGATACGAGCCCGTGGTCTCATACACATCTATAGCACCTACAACTAAAACTTTCATACCATCACGCGGTTTAAAATTCAAATATTTGTTTTTATTTGCAAACATAACAGCATCAATCTTAGAACCCTCATCTTTTATACTAAAATAATAATGTCCTCTAAAGTGATCCTTAAAATTAGAGATTTCGCCCCTTATAAATACATTCATAAGAGCTTCATCTGATTTTAATCTATTCTTTATATACCTATTTAAATCCGACACGCTCACATATAAATCTCTCTCCACCAGACTCACCTCTATATATTATTAAAACTTTTTTCTTATCCTATCATATCAAAAAATTAAAAATTTATCAAGTTTATTTAAATTTGTTTTTACTTTTTAAAATTTTGCTTTTACTTTTTTTCAAAAAAAAGTAACAAAAAAACTCAACCCCTAAACCCCCACCCTTGGGGGAATAAGCCACAAGAACTCGTGCGTTACGCATACGCTGCACTTCACTCAAACAGTTTGCGGATAAGGAAAAAAGATTAATTTATTTTTGGTCAGGGGCTATTAACGGTCTGCCCTTTCCGTTCAAAAATACTGAACGCCGGGACATCCCTGTGTATACATATAACAGATGTAGTGTTTAAATCATATATTCTTTTTATATTTTATATTTTAAATTAATTTGCGAAGCTCCTTACTCGCAATCGTGCGTGTGAGAGCGTTCTTTGCTCGAGTAGCAAAAGTTTGCGAGCAAAGTCTCCTAGCAGGAGATTTAGAGGTAGAAAAGACTTTTTGTTTCTTTTTGGGCTATCAAAAAGAAAAAGAACTATTTTAGTAACTCATATTAAATATGATAGAGGATTAAGAAAAAAAACCTAAAATACTTTAGGTTTTTTTTCTTAATCTTCTACCACACTTCCATCTGTCCCTATCGTCACAATACGCCATGGAATCATTTTTCCACAATTTATAAGTGCACATTTAGTAGCATGTGCTAATCCCCCACAACATGGTACTTCCATCCTTAGAACTGTAATACTCTTTATATTATTATTTTCAAGTATTTGTGTCAGTTTCTGTGCGTAGTCTCCTTCATCAAGTTTCGGACAACCAATTATAGTAATTTTATTTTTCATAAAATCATTATGAATATTAGCATAAGCATATGCGGAGCAATCCGCTGCAATTAGCAAATTTGCGTTTTCGAAATATGGTGCATTAACTGGTACAAGCTTAATCTGACAAGGCCACTGCATAAGTTCTGACTCCATCTTAGTATTTTCCACTTTTAACTCTACCTTATGTGATTTCCTTTCTATGCTTTTAGAATGAGTACCTGGACAACCACATGCAAGAGGTTCTACCTTCTCTTTCTTTCTCTCGATATGTTGTTTCACAGCTTCCTCGTCATATACAGCCGCTTCCCTTTCTTCTATAATTATCGCACCCACTGGGCATTCTGGTAAACAATCACCTAATCCATCACAATATGACTCCGACATAAGCTTTGCCTTACCATCTATTAACTGTAGCGCTCCTTCGTGACATGCACTTACACAAAGCCCACAACCATTACATTTATCTTCATCTATCTTTATTATATTTCTTAACATAAAAACATCCCCTTTCTTTTCTTGACTTTATGTTCATATTATAATATAATGCTAATCAAAAGTCTGTTGCTATAGCTACGAAAAGGAGAAAATTAAACATGTTTCAGGAATATATAAAAATATTATCACAAAATGCATTATTTGCAAATATTTCAACAAAGGAATTAGAAAATCTAATTGCTTGCTTAAATCCTAGTTTAAAAGATTATTCCAAAAATGAATATGTTGCTTTACAAGGAGACACAGCTAAATATCTATCTGTAATACTTCAAGGTTCTATATCACTAATAAAAGAAAGCTACTCTGGAAATAGCACTTTAATAGGGACTCTAAAACAAGGTGATATTTTTGGTGAAGCTCTTATATTCATGGATAAAGCCATATATCCTGTATCAATTCTATCAATAGAGAAAACAAAAATTATGTATATATCTAAAGAAAAAATACCAGGACAATGTGAAAACACCTGTGCTCACCATAATAATTTAATAACAAATCTGCTCGGAATATTATCAAAAAAGGTACTTATGCTAAATAAAAAAGTAGACTATCTCACCATAAAAAGCATGAGACAAAAGCTTATTACCTATATTTTAGACGAATATAAAAAGGCAGGTAATCTATCTTTTACCCTGCCCCATAATCGCAATGATCTCTCCAATTTTCTAAATGTATCTCGCTCATCAATGTCCCGTGAGCTTTGTCGGATGAGAGATGAAGGCATAATAGCCATTAACCGACAACATATGACTATAATTGCTTTAGATAAGCTTATATATTAAGCGCCTTACCCCCTCTAACTCCCCCTTCGCAGGGGGAGAACTTTAGATAAATATCAAAACAATCCCTATAACAATTCCTATCATATATTTAAACTTCAAACTAATATTTTGTTCCTTGAATATTATACCTCCTAATATAGTCGATATAATTATAGATACATATCTGAGTGGCATCACTATTGAAATATTACTATCTGGGAACTTCACAGCATAAAAATATATCTTGTCTGCCAGATACAAAAGTACACCCACAATAATAATCATATAAGTAAACTCAAATTTTACGAGCGGCTTATTTTGGTATTTTTTAATAAAGTTGATTATTAAAATTGTAATCATATATAGAATAGACATAAATAAGTAAAACCAAAATTGCAATTGCTCAACTTTAACGTCCTTTAAAAGTAGCTTGTCCATTGTAGCACTTATAGCCCCTAAAAACATAGCAATCGCCATATAATAAACATATATATTTTTAAATATATCTCCTACCTCTGCCTTACCCACTCTTCCTATAAAGTAATAACTCCCAAATATTATTAATATACCAACAATCTGCAAAATTCCCAATTCTTCATGGAGTATCAAAATTCCAATAATTACAGTAAACACTGGAGATAGTATACCAAGTGGACTAGATATACTGAGTGGTAGCTCTTTTATAGCTTTTCCTGATAACATCCATCCTATATATATAATCACTGCCTTAATAAATATATAAATTAGAATTGTCTTATCCGTCTCAAATGCTACCTTATAATCTACACAGTTTATCAAAGAATTTATAACAGTATATACAGCCAAAACCGCAATAACATCGCTTTTTTTTAGGACTTGTTTTTTTGCTATATAAAAGAAACCTAGTAAAACTCCCGAAATTAGTGACAAAACTATATACAAATCTATTCCTCCAAACTCTCAAGAGCCTTCTTTAATTCTGTCATTTCATCACTACTTAGTGTAATCCCTTTGCCCATCTTCTGATGATCTGCTGTCCATTCCCTTATATCATATTTTGGTGGTCTCTCATTCCAACTAACCATATTGATTTCCTTAGTCCAACCACCTGCTCTTTCAGACAAAACAGCTATTTCTTTAGTTATTTCAAATTTAATTTCTGACATGTAAATTCCTCCTATCAAATAATATTTTGTACTCTTCCTACTATCCCACCAACCAATTGAACTTTTATTCCATGAGGATGAGTTAGACTATTAGTCAATATCCTCTCGACAGTTCCATCTGTCAACTTTCCAGAGCGTTGATCTTGCTTTTGTACAACTTGTACATGTATACCTATTTTTACATCACTACGATTCTTTCCATTCATTATTTTATCTCCTATCTCACAATAATTTTATGCCATCATCAACAAACTCAATCTTTCCATTCTTAAGTAAGGTCCCAACTGCTCTTTTAAAGGCTTTCTTACTTATATTCAGTTGCAATTTTATGTTTTCGGGAGAACTATTATCATTTAAATGTAGTATTCCATCATTTTTATTTAATCTTTCTACTATCATTTCTGCATCCATATCCATCTGTAGATATGCCTTTTCTCTTAGGCTTAGGTCTAGCTTTCCATCTTCTCTTACGTTAGTCACCCTTACTTCTACTTCATCACCTAAGCTGTAGTATTTGTATAATTCGCTTTTTGGTATAAGTCCGTGGTATTTCCTATCCACTGCTACAAATGCTCCCATGTCTGTCTTTATATCATATATAAATCCTTCTGCTTTGTCATTCTTTTGATATGGTGAGTCACTTCTTAGAACATTATCGACATACATAGTTGCGCATATCCTACCACTTTTATCTATATATAGCCCTACCAGATATTTTTCGTTTTTTAATAACTTCCCTTTTTGTTCTGTGTACGGCATAAATAAATCTTTTTTTAGCCCCCAATCAAGAAATGCACCTACTTGTGTCATATCTACTACGTTTAAATAATCTATTTCACCAACTTCTAATTTTGGTTTTTGTGTAGTTGCTGTTAACTCATCATTCGTATCTTTATACACAAACACCTCTATCTCATCTCCGACTTGCACACCATCAGGTACTTGCTCTGCCGGTAGCAATACATCTTCACGTATATCATCGTCAGATATAAGTAACAAACCTATTGGCCCCATTTTATTTATTTTCAAATATTGCATTTTACCTAATTCTATCATTTTTTCATCATCCTCCATTTACATATATTATCTACATCAAAAGCTCCTTCGATACTATTTGATTATTCTACCATATATTAATTTCTAATACAATATTTTTTGTGATTCATTTTGAAAAATCAATTGACATTAGCATGTTTTTGTAATATTATGTTATTTATTGTGCAAAACTAATGTATAGTGAAAAGAGGTAGACAAATGGAACATTCAAAACAATTAAGCGAAGCAAAAATATCATCTTTATTAATAAAATTCTCCGTTCCTGCAATTATTGGAATGCTTGTGAATGCCCTATATGGCGTGGTTGATAGAATTTTCGTTGGCAACAGTATTTCAGGTGCATTAGGTATCGCTGGAATTACTATATGCTTTCCTATTATGCTTGTAATTTTTGCATTTATGGTGCTTATTGGCATGGGTGCTAATTCTCTTGTTTCTATAAGACTAGGAGAAAATAAAAAAGAAGAGGCAGAACATATTTTAGGTAATGCAGTATTCTTATTAATACTTATTTCATTAATAATAACCATTTTCGGATTAATTTTTTTAGATCCCTTATTGCAAGCATTAGGGGCCACCAAAGAGATTTTACCTTACGCAAAAGAATTCATGCAGATAATACTCCTCGGTACTATATTTCAAGCTATTGGTTTTGGGTTAAACGTCTTCATTCGTGGAGAAGGAAACCCTAGAATGGCAATGTATACTATGCTTTTGGGTTCTTTCCTTAATGCAGTATTTTGTTCCATATTTATATTTGGTTTCGGTATGGGAATAGGAGGTTCAGCTATAGCAACAGTACTAGCTCAAGCTTTCTCAGCTATATGGGTTTTAAGTTACTTCTTTTCAAAGAAAAGTTTTCTTAAAATAAAAATCAAAAATATGGTTCCTAGCAAATCTATTATTACTAAAATAATTGCGATTGGTTCCGCTCCATTCTTACTACAGTTAGCCGCAAGTCTTGTAAGTGTTATACTTAACAAAAGCCTCTTACAATATGGCGGAAACATTGCAATTACAGGAATGGGTATAGTTACAAGTCTTCAGTTTCTTATGATAATGCCAATTATTGGGATAAACCAAGGTTCTCAGCCTATAATAGGATTTAACTATGGTGCAAAAAAATATGATAGAGTAAAAGAAACATTCAAACTAGCGATATTTGCTGCTACTACGTTATCAGTCATAGGATTTATACTAGTTGAAGTTTTTGCTGTACCACTTGTGCAACTTTTTAATAGAACTGATACAGAGCTAATAGATTTTACGGTTTACGCCTTGAGAGTCTTCTTAATCATGCTACCTATCATAGGATTTCAGGTCGTGAGTGCGAACTACTTTACCGCAGTAGGTAAACCAAAACAATCTGCATTCCTCAGTTTATCACGTCAACTAATTTTCTTTATACCAGCAATCTTAATACTTCCGTTATTTTTCGGGATTCATGGAATAATAATCGCCGGCCCCGTAGCCGATTTCCTTGCATCGATTGTAACTGGTATATGGATTTATAAGGAACTAAAACACCTTGGTGACAAACATGATGCACACTTAGCATCACAAATACAGGCCGAGTGACACAAAAGGACAGATTATCAATCTGTCCTTTTGTCTATTATTCTCCACTTCTTTTCTTCTGCCACTTTCCTCAGCCATTTATCTGGATTAACTGCAACTGATTGCCCAACATAACTGAAATTATCATTAATTGTACACCTGTATCTTCGAGTATCTATCTATATAATAAACTGCTCCAACTTTAAATCTATGTGTTACTGGATCTAATACATCATCTTTCGTAAATATTTGTTTTACTCCTCCTACATCTTTCGGTGCTACTAACATTACTCTTCCTATGTTGTTTGCATCGAGTCCAATATAGTATTTAAACCACTTTCTCTCATCTAGGTATGTATCTTCTGCATATCCCTCACTTATTGATACTGTTCCTTTTTTGTATGATCCGTAGGTTTTTAAGACTATATTTTCATCGTCATCTGTGGCCCTTACGTGCAGGTACCATGTTCCATTTGCTGTTTGTGGGGTTATGGCTTGTGGGGTTGGGATTACTCCCTCTATCCAGTTACTCTCGTCTAGGGTTGTGTCTGCGTCCCACTGATATTCCCAGCTTTCTAGATTATTTGATATTATTGTTATGTCTACATCTATATCACTTGGTGCTTTTACTCTGCCAGTTATGCTTGGTATTATTATTGGTCCTGTTTTGTTAAATGTATATTGATATGTTCCTATTGTTCCTTTGTTTTCTGCACCATCATAGCTTACCAGTTTTAGTGTCACCGTTTCCCCATCATTTCCGTCTACTGATATTGTTCCTCCTATTATTACTTCTGTTGGTGTTGTTTCATTAGGGTCTGATCCGTCTAACGTATAATATGTATGTGCTACGTCTATTGATGAGTTTGATACTGTTACTATTTGTGCTGCATTATATGTTCCTGTAGCGGGATTCACGGTAGGAACATCAGGGGGCGTTTTGTCTATATTTACTATGCTCAGACTACTTTGGCTACTTGGATTTCCCGAACTATCATAGCATCTTGCGTATACTGTAACATTTGTTGTTATTGTTATTGCCCCTGTGTAGCTTAGCCATCCTAGTGCATCTATCTGATATTCTATTATTGTTGCGTCCCCTGGATAAGTAATCGTTACTATTACATCATCGTTTGTTGGTGTTGTTGGATTTACACCGAATGTTGGTGCTGCTGGCGGGGTATTATCCACCGTAAATGTCGCACCACTTGTTGGTGCTGCTGTGACGTTATTACCTGCTATATCCTTGGCAGTACCCATCGCTACTGTCGCAAGACCATCGCCTGCTCCTACTGTGTGGGTATAAGTATATACTGTCGGACTTGTTTTCGTCATGTTTATTGCGGCTTGTGTATTGGCACCACTTATACTTATCCGTGGTACTGGGCTATCAGCTACTGGTTCATTGAATGTTGCTGTGATAGTTACTGCTGTTCCAGTTTTGTAAGAGCCCAATGGGTTGTAGGTTATATCTGCCGTAGGTGATGTAGTATCTATTGCGTATACACCCATTTGTACCTCATTTACAATTGCCGTTTCCAATATTTGAAAAGCTGAACGTACACCATACGTACTAGTAGCGACCCCATTAGTCACACCCCCAACGTGATCCGCCACACGAACACAACCAGAATCAACAGAATACGGCGTTATCAACCACCAATATGTACTAGCTCCAGTGTTTGGAAATATTCCTGCTGCTTTTGCTGCATTGTACTCAGTTTCTCTAAGTAACCCTATATATGTTGTTACACTACTAGCTGTTTCATTAGTCTCATTTCCCCTGTACCATGTACTACTCTTTATTTTTGTCTTTTCTGCTGCCGTAAATGTATTGTAGTATGTATTATTTAGATAGTATCCTAAGTTATTACTATCACTCGGATTATATAATTGTGTACCATCGGGGTCAAATACCCTTGCATCTACTATCCTATCTGAGACAATTAATCCCGTGGATGGAGTTACTACCCTCCACGCCTCACCGTGGAACATTATAGCATCTCCTATATTTAAGGTGCTTATTGTTTTATTTTCTCCCAAGGTTCCGGGATAATAATACATTCCCGAATAAGTATCATATTCAAAATTAGTAGATTCCAAGATTTTAAAAGCGGGGCGTACGCCAAAAGTATTGCTAGTGCTGCTATTGCCCACGATACCAGTGCTAGCAACACGACGAACACTTGTACCGTTACCAGAATACGGTGTTATTAGCCACCAATAATAACCGTATTCTCCAGTACTTAGAAATATTCCTGCTGCTTTTGCTGCATTGTACTCAGTTTCTCTAAGCAACCCTATATATGTTGTTACACTACTAGCCGTTTCATTAGTTTCATTTCCAGTGTACCATATACTATTCTTTATTAATTCCTTTTCTCCTTCTGTAAATGTATTGAAGTACGTATTATTTAAATAATATCCTAAATTGTTACTATCACTCGGATTATATAATTGTGTATTATTAGGGTCAAATGCCATTTTTGTTATATTTTTCAGACTCACAACCGTCCCATCGCTCGGGTTCAACACTGCAAACTGTCTGCCACCGAACATTATCCTGGCCCCTACCGGTAGACTCGATAAAGCTGATGTTGCGGCTTCTACTTTGTCATTTCTCTCAAATAATAATCCCTGGCATATTAAAGAAATTGCAATTACTATTGCTACTGCTCTTTTCAACCCTTTTATTTTCATATATTTATTCCTCCCAATATAATCTTAGTTTTACTTATGTTTTTAGTTTTGTATACACTTTTTATTTCTATTATAATACTTTTAACTAGTTTTGTAAATACAAAATTCGACTTAATAATGCTTTTTTTACTATATTGTAACACATGTGAGTCCCTTTATATACAAAAAGTGATTTACTCGTGTTATAATTAAGCTACCAAACAAAAATTATAATAAAGGAGTAAATACTATGACTATTACATCACACTTACCTCATAATTTTAACACTAAATTTTATGCTTGCAAAACTTATACAAATAATGATTAGATGTATTTAAATTGTTACTCTATTATGGTTAGTATCCTCTTCATATTTACAGTAAATACTGTCTAGTTTCATAACAACAATAGACACGGATATGATGCAACATCATATCCGTGTCTATTGTTTTATTCACTATTCTTGGTTTCTATTTTAAAAAAGTTACTATAGTTTATGTTTCGCTATTACGGCCCTTATAGTCAAGTAGCTTACATCTTCTGGCAGTAGGTCTTTTATCGGCCTTAGCTTTTCTGTGCCTACTTCTTTGATTGCCTCAACTACTAAGTTTTCTTCTCCATTAGGAATAAATTCATTTATGTCAAATTGAAAACCTTCCAAATATGCGGATATTATGTGATCTTGTATTGTCATTGGTTTTAAATTTCGCTCTTTCGCAACCGCATCTAAATCTCTTAGTTTTAGATACAAATTTGCGGTTATTACGTAACTTGCTTCTTTATTTATTTCTTTTCTTTTATGTGAAATATAGCTTGTGTTTTCTGACTTTATACTATCTATATCTATATTGTTATTTTGTATA
Source organism: Clostridiales bacterium (assembly GCA_003452395.1). GTDB lineage: Bacteria > Bacillota > Clostridia > Lachnospirales > UBA12420 > UBA12420. Next base: position 52,741 of record DMOI01000008.1, on the reverse strand, counting down.
TATGCGTTTATCTCATCTATAAATCGATCCCCATACTTTTCGTATTTTACTTCTCCGACTCCAGAGATATTCAAAATCTGTGTCTTGGTTATCGGATATCTGCTTGACATTTCTTTGAGTGTGGCATCGCTAAATACAACAAATGGCGGTACATTTTCTTCAACAGAGATTTCTTTTCTTAGTTGTCTTAATATTTCGAACAATCCTTCGTTTTCTGATACTTCTTTGTGTTTTATAGTTTGTATATACACCTTCTCGTTTTCTTTTAAAACCTTTACAGAATTTTCAGCGAGCTTTATTATAGGGTACTTGTCACCCTCCATTCTTAAATATCCGTCTGCTATTAGCATGTTTATATATTCTTTTATATCAATTGCTGAGGATTCTTTCATTATTCCAAATGTAGATAGATTCCTAAATGCCTCAGTCTGCTGTGCGAGCGAACCTTTAAGGACCTTTGTCACTATGTTAGTTCCAAAACGCTGGTTCATTCTAAATACACATGATAGTATTTTCTGAGCTTCTATTGTTATATCCTTCTTTTCTAAATAGTCACTACAGTTGCTACAATTATCACATTTTTCTTCTGCCCTTTCCTCCCCGAAGTAATTTAAGACATGCTTTCGGAGGCAGTTTGTAGTATATGAATAATCTATCATCCTTTGAAGCTGCTCATATTTATTTTGTTTCACAGCTTCTGAGCTATCTCCAAGCTCTTCAATAAAATATTTTTGTAGTATTATGTCTTGCGCTCCAAATAGCAGTATACACTCGCTTTTTTCACCATCACGCCCTGCTCTACCTATCTCTTGGTAATATGCTTCCAAGTTTTTCGGCATATTATTATGTATTACATAACGTATATTCGACTTGTCAATTCCCATACCAAAAGCATTTGTGGCTACCATAATACTTTTGTTGTCATATAAAAAAGCTTCTTGGTTCTTCTCTCTATCATTTTCACTCATTCCCGCATGATATTTACCCACGCTATACCCTGATTTACTTAGCAAAGTATATATTTTATCCGTTTCTTTTCTTGTCGCACAATATATTATCCCCGAAACGTGTTTATTTTCCTCTATGTAGCTTACTATAAACTTTTGCCTACTAGCATTTCTTACTATTATCAGTTTCAGATTTTCTCTGTCAAAGCCTGTTATTGTGGTACTTGGCGACTTCAGTCTCAACTGTGTTGTTATATCTTTTTTTACTTCCTCGGTTGCAGTAGCTGTAAATGCTGTAACTATAGGTCTTTCACTAAAAGTATCTATAAAATCTTTTATCTTTATATAGCTTTTTCTGAAATCATGCCCCCAATGTGACACGCAATGTGCCTCATCTATAGCTATTTGAGATACATTCATCCTACTTATTGATGCGATAAAACCATCATTTTCAAGTCTCTCAGGTGCTACATATATAATCTTATATTTGTTGTTTTGTATACCCCTCATTCTAGTTCCATATTCCATAGTAGATAATGAGCTATTGATAAATGTAGCAGGTATCCCCACTATATTCAGTGAATCTACCTGGTCTTTCATAAGAGATATCAGCGGTGATATAACTATGGTAACGCCTTCAAATATAAGTGCAGGTATCTGAAAACATATAGATTTTCCCCCGCCTGTTGGCATAATACCGAGTACATCTTTTTTATTTAAAATATTCTCTATTATCTCATATTGCCCTTTTCTAAACTCATCATATCCAAAATACTGCTTAAGTAATTTTCTAGCCACTTCCATATATGTCTTTTGCTCCTTTCTTATGTGTTTCAAATATACTTACATTATATATCACTTTCCCATATATTTCAACACAATGGGCAATTTTTTCTGTTTTTAATAATCTAAATTTTAAAGTTGATTGTATGTTTTGTGTTAATTCTTTAAAAATTAACTATGAAACTTTAAATCTTTAGGTTATACTAATACAAAAGGAGGGGTTGTATGTTTATTCCAAAAAGAATTTTCTTCGAAAAGAAAGCTTTAGAGTACGAGATTGGACAACGAGTTTATGATAAATTTAAAGATAAAGACATAGAACTAATAATCGATAATAAAGTTCATTTTCCATCAAATGATAATCCTGTAGAAAAATATAAGGAGGGTAAGCAAACTTTGGTTGTAGGTGTCAAACGAGTATCAAAGTTTGAAACGTGTAAACCCTCGGCTGATTACCAGCTTCCCCTCATTTCTGGATGTACTGGGCGATGTGAATATTGTTATTTAAATACAAAGTTAGGAGACAAACCATATACAAAGGTTTTTGTTAATGTCGATGATATACTAAATAACGCAAAAAAATATATATCTAAAAACGACAATATAACTGTATTTGAAGGGGCTGCTACTTCTGACCCCATCCCTGTAGAGCCCTATACAAATATACTCGAGAAAACAATCAATTTCTTTGCAAAAGAAAAAAATGGTCTTTTTAGATTTGTTACAAAATATACAGACGTAGATACTCTTCTTAACCTTAATCATAACAATCACACGACTATAAGATTCAGCATGAATACTGACAAAATTATCAGTGAATACGAGCATTCCACTCCATCTATGTCAAGACGTATCGAAGCTAGCCAGAAGATTATGAATGCAGGTTACCCATCTGGATTTATAATAGCCCCTGTTTTTTTATATGATGGGTGGAAAAAAGATTACTCCGAACTTATAGATAAATTATCTACTTTAGTACCAAAAGATTATAAACATGATATATTATTTGAGGTTATTTCACATAGATATACAATAACCGCCAAAAATATAATATTAAATATCTTTCCAAATACAACTCTACCTATGAATGAAGACGAAAGAAAATTCAAATACGGTCAGTTTGGATATGGAAAATACGTTTATACAAAAGAACAATTGAGTGATATGAAAGACTTTTTCACACAAAAAATATCCTCTTTATTTTCAAAAGAGAATATTGTTTATATTATATAATTTTATATCTTAACCCGTAGGAGTCGTACTTTATAATAAAAATACATTTACTTTTTTTCAAAAAAAAGTAACAAAAAAACTCAACCCCCTAACCCCCATCCTTGGGGAATAAGCCGCAAGAACTCGCTCGTTTCGCATTCGCTGCACTCTACTCAAACAGTTTGCGAACATCCTAAGACTTGGTTTGGTAGTTTCAAACCTTAGTCATAGGGGTACTCATAGAGTATAAGGAAAAAGGATTAATTTATTCTTGGTTAGGGGCGATTAACGGTCTGCCCTTTCCGTTTAAAAATACTGAACGCCGGGACATACCTGTGGGTGTATATAACATATATAATATAGCAATTTTTATCTTTTATCTTTTTTCTTTTTTCTTTTTTCTTTTATCTTGTAATTTAATTTGCGAAGCTCCTCTCTCGCAATCGTGCGTGTGAGAGCGTACTTTGCTCGAATAGCTAAGTTTGCGGGTGAAGTCTCCTAGCAGGAGATTTAGAGGTAGAAAAGGCTTTTTGGTTCTTTTTGGGCTCTCAAAAAGAACGAGAATTATCTTAAGTTTATCTTTTTATACTAATACTGATCAGTATTAGTACCCTCCTCATCCATTTATCAAATCCACATTATATAGTTTACCATACACCTCATTGTTTTTAATCAAATCATCATGTGTACCTCTCGCTACGACTTTTCCATCGTCAAGCAATATCATCTCGTCACAATCTATTACGGTCGAGAGTCTGTGAGCTATTATTATTACTGTATGATCCTTTGCTACTTCATCTATCGCTTTTTTGACATTGTATTGTGATTCATTATCGAGTGCGCTCGTCGCCTCGTCAAACAACATAATCTTCGATTTTTTGAGCATTGCTCTAGCTATCGCTATCCTTTGCTTTTGCCCACCAGACAGATTAACTCCGCCTTCTCCTATGAGTGTATCATACTGCTTAGGTAAACTCATTATATACTCATCTATATATGCTATTTTGCAAGATTCCCTTATCTCATCAAATGTTGCACCTGATTTGACCATGGCTAAATTCTCCTTTATTGTAGAATTAAATAAAAATGGCTCCTGCCTTATAACCGATATGTGCTTTCTTAATGAGTCTTCATTAAATTCTTTTATATTTATTCCATCGATTAGTATCTCGCCCTCTTTACATTCATAAAACCTAAGCAAAAGGTTGAACAACGTACTTTTCCCACTTCCACTTTTTCCAACTATGGCTATTTTTTTATTCTTTGGTATATGTATATTTACGTTTTCTAGAACCTTGCTAGTAGTATCGTATGAAAAAGATAAATCCTTAAACTCTATTTGTCCCTCCAACTTCTCTACATTGTTATCTCCAAATTTCTCTATCGTGTATACATCATCGTCTAGAACCTCAAATATCCTAGAAAGAGAAACATTCAACCCTTGTACAAGCTGACTTAAGTATGATATTTGTTCAAATTGCTGCAATATCACCCATGTGTAACCATCTATTAATAAAAAATATTCTAGTGCTAATTTCCCTGTATATACATACCAACCACCTGTAATAAAAACACTCATTACTATAACTAGTCTCACAATAGATATACTAATAATAAAACGGATTTGGATATCTGTGTTTTTTAATTGTTTCTTCCTTAATACCGATAAATATAATACAAATCTCGACAATATACTTTCTTTTATTCCTAGACCTTTTACTTCTCTTATCCCTTGTATACTCTGATTTAGAATGCTTACTACTTTATCATCTGATTTTCTTATACTCTTTTGTATTTTTTTAGTTTTCACTCCATTAGTTTTAAACGATATATATATAATTATTAAGGCTATTAAATAATACATCCCTATCAAAGGGCATAAAATAGAAATAAAAATTATAAATCCTGCTGCGGTTACTAGTCCCACAAACATTTTAAATATTTGATTTAAATTGTTAAGTACAACATTTGGCTCCAAAGATACCTTATTTATTATCTCTCCGCTCTTTTTATTATCAAAAATATTTACTCCTACATTTAATACCTTCTCATACATTTTTTGTTTCATATCAACTATAAAATTACGCTCAAGCCTTGAATATAGGTAATTATTTATCAAAATAAATACAGCATGTATTACCCATAATATTGCAAAAAACCCAAAATATAAAATAAATTGTTTAAAGTCATTTTTTGTTAAATTGACTACCCCTTTAGCCCAAAATAATGAATATAGTATTTGAAAAGCCCCCATTATTGTTGTGAGTATCAAAATAATAACTACAAGCTTTTTGTATTTCCTAATGTACACCCATATTTTTTTTACTAAACCTATAGTTTCTTCTCTGGTAAATTTCTTTTCCACATTTTCTAAATCTTTCATTAAGCCACCCTCTTTCCATTACTAATTATCAAGTTAAAAACACCATGCCTACAGAGCACGGTGCCATTTATATAGTATTTTATTGTTCAAAATAAAAACAGCTCTATAAAACTCCACAATTAGTGCCTATAATATAATTTGTGTATTCAATTCCTCTGTTATTTTCAAAACCGTTCATCATAGACACCTCGTCTCATATATTTTAGCATATTATATGTTTATTTCAATAATTTGTCAATATTTTACTATATTTTGTTATTTAATTGTTAACTTTTTGTAACACTACAATATGCTTTTGTAATTTCTACGTATAAAAATACACATGTAATTACATGTGTATTTTAGTATACTAATTATCCTTTTATAAATTTATTTAACTTGTTCGTAATCATCTCTTTTGGCATAGCGCCTTTAAAAGTTTCTACCTGATTACCGTCTTTAAATATTATAAATGTAGGAATACTCATTACATTATACCTCGCTGCAATATCATTTGCCTTATCAACATTTACTTTACATACACTAACATTTTCGACTTCATCAGATATGTTTTCCATAACTGGCCCCATCATTTTACATGGTCCACACCAATCTGCGTAGAAATCAACTATCGTTACACCCTTATCAATTGCTGAATCAAAATTCGAACTATCTAATACCTTTACCATTTTTACTCCTCCTTATTATTTTATAGTTTTTTAACTTTTATGCATTTACAATTAAGTAACGAGTCTATTATCTTTTTACGTCCTATCTCGAGTAATCTCTGCACTGTACCTCGTGAAATATTCATGATAACTCCTGCCTCTATCTGACTTTTACCTTCTAAGTCACATAATCTCATAGCTTCAAATTCTGCAAGTTCTATAATGTTTATTTCGCCTTCCGTTCCTTTCTTGTCCACAGACGAGTAGCATATTTCACCTTCTAAACACCTACAAATTTTCTCCTTTTTGTTTCGTGGCATTTTATACCTCCTCGTATTTATGTGCATATGCATATTATATTCTATTTTTTTATTTTTGTCAATAATTTTATTAAATTTTCCTTATTAATAATTTGTATAGCTATCTTTGACTAACTGTACTGCTTATGATATAATAACCCTATATTTACTAAAGGGGCTGATTTTATTGGAATACTTAATATTTTATATATTGTTAATTAATTTTACAGGTATTATTATGATGTTTATAGATAAAAAATATTCTCAGAAAAAACATTCTAGAATTAGCGAAAAAACTTTATTTACTATTGCCTTTATAGGTGGTAGTCTAGGAATATATATCGGAATGTTCGCTTTTAGACATAAAACAAAACATTTAAAATTTCTAGTATTTATACCTACTCTCATCTTATTAAATGCTTTTATTATATATTATTTACTTTACAGACTACCATTATCACCTTTATTTCCACAAGAGTCTAACCGTTCTTCACTTCTATAATCTTATATGCCTTTCAGGGCCGGTTCCTTCTTTTTAGTAGAGTTTAAAGTTTAGGGTCAGGACTGAATTNNAATTCAGTCCTGACCCTAAACTTACTATAATCCAAGCTGTAACACATTTTTCAGCTTGTTCATATTATATATTAGGATTAGAAATCCTACAAATCAAATATAAGAGAGGAGATATAAATATGTCAGATATTAATAATTTTTGTTGCGATGCAAAACTCGCAGAACACTTAGTAGATCAAATAGGAGAAACAGTAACTATATTTACTGAAAGTGGAGGGCAATCTGGTTGTGGATTCACTGGTGTAGTTCTAAAAGTTAACCCATGCTTTGTAAGATTAACTACTTGTATCGGTCCTGCTCCAGGATGTGCTTTAGGAAACGGATGCTCAAGAGGTTCAAATTATGGTGGATTTGGTGGCTATGGTGGCGTTGGTGGCGTTGGTGGCTATGGTGGTGTTGGTTGTGGAGGAGTAAAAGGCGCATATGGCTGCCCTGACCCTGATAGAAAATGTGATAGAGATTTCATTTTCACAATTGGTTCTGTAGTTGATATACCAGTTGATAAAATAGTTGCAATAGTAAGGAATGCAGTTTAATTAGCCCCCCCTAATTAAAGCATGTAAAAACAGCATTGTTGTAAAAACATATGCTGTTTTTATTTTGTTTAAATCCTTTTAAGGTCTTACCCTATTCCTATCCCTTGGAAACAAACTCGCTTCTTTTACATTTTCTAACCCAACTAGCTTTGCAAGTAGCCTTTCAAGTCCCATTCCAAGTCCCCCATGTGGTGGCACTCCATATTTATGAAGTGCCATAAATGACTCAAAGCCTTCTACATTCATACCTCTCTTTCTCATCTTTTCCTCTAACATATCATAATCATGTATTCTCTGCCCACCTGTCGTTATTTCAATACCTCTAAATAGTAGGTCAAAGCTTTCTGTCTCGTTTCTATTTTCTTTGCTTTCCATAGCATAAAAAGGTCTTTTTGTTGTAGGGTAATGAGTTACAAATACAAACTCGCTACCATACTTTTCCTTCACATACTTATATATCAGTTTTTCCTCTTCTGGCTCTAAATCTTCGAAGTCTTTTATAGGTCTATTATATTCCCTACTCACTATCTCCTTTATCTCAGAAAATTTATATGCTGGTATTGTAGTTATTTGTGGCAACGTTATCTCAAGTAATTTTAGCTCATTCTTATAGTTTTCTTCTAAAAAGTTCATTATATATTTTAGCAAAGCTACTTCTATTTCCATTATCTCCTCAAAACTTTCTATAAATCCCATTTCAGCATCCAAGCTTATATATTCATTTATATGCCGAGACGTATCATGTTTTTCCGCTCTATACACCGCTCCTACTTCAAATACTCTTTCATAAACACCTACCATAATTTCCTTATAAAACTGTGGTGACTGCGCTAATACTACCTCTTTTTCAAAATAATTAATTTTAAAGACATCTGCTCCGCCTTCTGCACTACCTGATACTAGTTTAGGTGACTTTATCTCAGTAAAGCCTGCATTATTCATAAACTCCTTAAATCCCCTGATTATGCCTTCTTGTAGCTTAAATATAGCCATTTCTTTTGGATGTCTTAGTGCCACTATTCTATTATCAAGTTTACTTACCAAATTAAGATTTAACTCCTTTTTATTTATAATTATTGGCATCTGTTCTTTCGGTTTAGACACTATTTCTATATTCTTTACTTTCAGTTCATATCCAAGCTCTTGTTTTTCTTCTTTTACTAATATCCCTGTTATTTTGATCCATTCACCTTCTTTTACTAATATCCCTGTTATTTTGATCCATTCACCTTCTTTTACAATGGATATATCTGTTTCTTCTACACATTGGATCAAACCTTCTTTTGTTCGTAATATTATAAATCTAAACGAACTCATTTCCCTTATTTTATGGACACTTCCTCTTATTATCACTTCTTTTCCTTCATATTCTTTTAAATTGTAAATAGAAATTTCTTCTCTTACTTTGCTATAAATTTCCTTCATTTTAATCGACTCCTTTCTGTTCTTAGTTTAGTTTTTTTATTATCATTATCATCGTCATCATCATCTCCCATGACAACCACCTCCTTAACTGTAATTAAAAAAGACGCCACAATCACTCGTCAAAGACGAGATTTCCCGTGGTGCCACTTTGTTTGAAAAGTTTCCTTTTCCGCTCTATATCTTAACGCGATGAACGTATAGTTTTCTATCACTCAAAAGGTGTCACATAAGTGTTATCACTTATCTTCCTTATCATTGTTTTAAATATAACAAAAAATCCAATCTAAGAAGTCTGTTACGACTCCAAGATTGGATTTTCCAAGCTTGTGTAGCTTTGCGCCTGTACCGCTAAGTATCAACTTAGGTACACTCGTAAATTATTACTACTATTATAATATGCAATTTTCTTATTGTCAATACATATATATAATTTGTTACTTTTTTGTAATTAAAATTACTTCTTAAATATTCCAAATGCTTTGCCCGTTGGTAAGAAAATTCTACCAAAATGAGCATTTAATACTGCTGCTGCCGAAGCATAAAAAGATAGTAATGCAATGATAAGTTCTGAGTATGCCGCTAGTTTATGTGATACTTCAGGCATAATACCAAAAGATGTTGCTGCAAGTCCAATGAATAATAAATCAATGAAAAAGAAAATCATAAATAACACTTTATTAGTCTCCATTGCACCTATTGTCATAAATACAGAAAATATTAAATATCCTACAAATGCAACGCCTAATTGCCTTGTATCCACCTTACTAGCCAATTCCTGTCCAAATACTCCTGCCTGGATAAGCCAAGAAGTTGCCACTCCAAACCAAAAAAATGCATATCCTCCGAATGCTACTGTTCCAAAAACATTTTGTCTCTTTGAGTCATTAATACACGCAAATAATTGTGCAAATCCCCCCAAAAAAATTGCCCATGGTATTATAAAGGCAGTCCCGTCTGTAATACCAAGCTTCTGTGATGATGCTACTAATGTTACCATTGCAAGTCCAAATAACCCTAACGCCGATGGATCTGCGTTTACTACTTTTACGTCCTGTGTTTGATTTGTGCTCATGTTATCCTCCTGATTTTTATATTATGCAATACAATATATTAATTTATCAGAAAAAATGACAATTGTCAAATATTTTTTCTTGCTTTTTTATGTTCTTTTTAATGTTTTGTATGTTTTTTATCTCTTTCAGGGTCGGTTCCTTCTTTTTAGGAACTGTCCCTTTTATTAACCTTCGAATTAGTAACTTTTGTATTATAGTTCTTTATTTCTTGACTTGGTTTAATATCTTCTTATGTATTTGTTTTTTTCATGAGGACAGTTCCTAAAAAGAAGGAACCGCCCGCTTTAATTCAAGTCATATATTACCGGTACCTTGCAGTATGAATATTAAAAATCAGTTCCCTCACACAGGTTAATACCTAAAATTAAGTATGTTTATATTAGAAAAGCCCATCTAAGGCATTTTCTAATTGAAGCTCGTTATCGTGTACGCCGTTGCTGGTGTCGCTCCGCTCTCAGCCCCTAACGTCATACTTGACGAGCTTAAGTATAAAGCCGGACGAACTCCCACATCACCGTAATGGGTTCCGTTGCCACTGCTGTTTACAGCACCGCCTGAGCTTACATAACGAATACTACATGAAAAAGCTGGATCAGCATCTCTTGTCCAATAATATAATGCAGTACTATCATTAGCTGGATCACCTACATAATTACTTTGATCTCTAGCTTGCTGTGTTGTATATGCTATTTGATAGTCTGTTTCTGTACTTGGATGTACTAATACTCCATCTACATAATCTGCTAACTCACCTAAACTTGATATAAATACTGTATCTATTGTGTTTTTATACCATGCTGTGTTATAGTTATTCCCTGGTGCCACTGATACTGATTCATCTACTCCCGTACTATTATATCCGTGTGCTGCATCTCCTCCATCATGTCCATCTAGCGCATTATATACTATTGTTCTATGTGTTACATCTACTATCTGTGCTCTTTCTTCTGCTGTTAAATTTGTAAGAAATCCTGCTTCTGTATCATATGTGTTTACTGCTCCACCGCTTGGAGCATGAAACCATACATTTGCTGCATTTGGTGCTTGCGTTGTCCATGCCACTGTTGCTTCATTACTGTTCAGCCATTCTCTTATATTACTATTGCCCCAGTAATTACTACCGTAATCGTCCCTAAAACCATCCCCTCCTGTATTCCCCGGTTCTTTTGCGTCATACGGTTTCATTGTTATTATTCTGTCTGCAAGCAGTAGTAGTTCTTCCCCTTCTTTTGTTGCATCTATTTCTTGCTTTTTGATTACTCTCCATATTATTGGTTCCGTTGTTATTACAGATGTTTCACTATTTTCTGCTGTATAGTTTCCGAATTGTATGTATGCTCCTTCTGCTATTGTTACTGGTGGCGATTCTCCTCCACCTCCGCCTCCACTTGCTATTCCTGTTACTTCTACTACTGTTTTGTTTACTGATGCATTTCCTACTGGCCCTACTGTTACTATATATGCTCCTGCTTGTGGTCCTGATGTTAATGGATTGGTTGGTATTTCTTTTATAAATCCGTTATCTACCATCAACTGTGTTATATTCGTTGTCTCTGGTGGCACTGAGTCTACTGACAAAAGATATGCATTCCCTTGTTGCTGCAGCAGTCGTACATTCTCATTATGTGCTATCTGCTTTGATATTTCGCTTTTGTTTGTAAATATCGGTATTGCTATTGTTGCAAGTGCCGCTAGTATTACTAGTACTGCAAGTAACTCAAGTAATGTAAATCCTTTTTTATTGTATCTTTTATACTTCAACTTTCCATTTTTAATTTTCAACCTATTCCCTCCTCTAGTTTAGCATTTTTGCCTTACATTATGATTTTGGTTATCCTAATTTGTCGCATCCACTTAGTTCATGTATTAGTTCTACTACTATACCTAAGTCTATATTTGCAAAATACGCTAGTCAATTCTTAGTATGTTGCAATTACAAAGAGTCCACCTAATACTATTGTAACAAATATCTACATTATTTGCAATAGATTAAAAAGTTTTTCGTGAAATTCGACTTATTTCTCTCTCTTGCATTTCTGCTTCATCCTAGCAATATTATATTTTGCTGATGCATCATCAGCCTTATATTCAAGCATCTTCTGATAATATTTTAACGAATTTTTATAATCATTTTCGAGTTCATATATTTTAGCTATCTGATTCATTATAGTTATATTATTTGGCTGAATTTCAAGTACTCTCATAAAATTTTTTATTGCCTCTTTATAATCAGCAAGGTTTTCTTCAAGTAAAACTGCAAGATTCATTCTTGCATATATATTATCCTCTGCTTTAATTGAGTTTTCATAACATTCTTTAGCCTTTTTATAATCATTAAAACAAGTTTTATATATATTACCAAGATTAAAATATACTCCAAAGTCTTTATCAGTTATCTCTATTGCTTTTTCGTAGCATTCTTTAGCTTTGTCTGGATCATTAAGCTCCTTTAGGTACAAATTGGCCATATTATTGTATGCTGAAAAGTGTTTAGGATCAATTTCTATAGCTTTTTTATACAATACTATTGCTTCCTCTACATTTCCCGTTGTTTTCATAGTAATTATCGCTTTATTATAATAAACCCTCTCATCTGCCTTGCCTGCTGCAATCAGCATATCATAATACCCATATGCCTTTGTATAATTATTAAAATGTTTGGTATAAATTACTGCTAGATTAAAGTATGCCTCGTAAGATTTTTCATCTAGCTCAATCGCCCTTTCATAATACTTACAGGCTTTGCTGTACTCCTCATAATACTCTTCTAATAATATAGCATATTCAAAGTTTTCCTTCGCATTATTTAAGGTTATAGTAAGTGCTTTATCCATCAGTTCTCGTGCTTCTTTAAACTGCTTCCTACGGTAAATCGTATTTGCTTTGAGCGTTAAGTAATTTTTAGTTTCACCATATTTTTCTGCAAACTTAGACAACTCCGTATCCTTCTCTAAATCATCTTGAATAGCTTTTATTTTAAAAAGCTCAATACACTCATTAAGTTTTTCATGTTCTGATAATTGTAGTAAATCTTTATAGTAATTATCATAAAGTTTATCTAATAATACATACCGTTCTCCATTTTCTACTTTTTCATCCTTGTATATATATATTGCATGTTCTTCATAAGTTTTTGGCATAGATACATGTTCTACAGGACTCGAAACATAAAATAAAAGTACTGAGTCATCATCAAGCTCTTTCTGCTCATTTCCACGAACTTTTAGACTCTTCAAATTGAACTTCTCTTTTTTGTCAAGTTCTTGTCTTATAATTATTATACCAACATTTTTAAAATCCACAACCAGTTTCTTAATATCTTCTGCATTTTCTTTACTATAAATTATATAATATCTTTTCTCCATGTCATCCTCCTTTTTGCGATTATCCCTCAAACTCCCTCTTCTTTGTAGGAGGGAACTTTGTTTATCCCTCCCCTGCGAAGGGGAGGTTAGGTGGGGTCACATTATTTTGATTCTTATTCTATGACCCCCTCTAACTCCCCCTTGACAGGGGGAGGACCTTAACCCCAATATCCTACATAGCCCCATCACTCAAATAAGCTATATATTTCCTTCTCAGACAGTGCAACTATTGGGCTTGTATCTTCTTTTATTACTGAATCTATCAATTCCTTCTTCTTTTGCTGCATCTCATATATTTTTTCCTCTATCGTTCCTTTTGTGATTATTTTTATCACTTGTACTACATTTTTCTGTCCTATACGATGTGCCCTGTCAGTAGCTTGAGTCTCAACTGCTGGGTTCCACCATGGATCATAATGTATTACGGTGTCTGCGCTAGTTAAATTTAATCCTGTTCCTCCTGCTTTTAAAGATATCAAGAAAATTTTTATCGACCCATTATTGAACTCATTAACTAAATTTAGTCTTTCACTTGACTTCACGCTACCGTCTAAATACAGATACTCTATACCTTTTTTCTTTAATTCATCTTGTATTATTTTAAGCATAGATGTAAATTGTGAAAAAATTAATGCCTTTCCATTTCTTTCTACTATCTCATCTACAAGCTCATTTAACAACTCTAGTTTACCACTTCCGCCTTTATATCCTTCGGCAAAAACTGCTGGATGACAGCATATTTGTCTTAGTCTCATAAGAATTGCGAGTATTTTTATCTTGCTTCTAGCGAATCCCTCGTTTTGTATCTCCTCACTTATTTCTTTTTTAGCTTTGCTTAGCTCTGCTACATACATTTTCTTTTGCTCTATTGTAAGCTCAGTTATCATTTTGGTTTCTATCTTATCAGGAAGTTCTTTAAGTACATCTTTCTTTAACCTCCTTAATATAAAAGGAGCAACATGCCTATTTAAATTTTCTAAAGTCTTTTTGTCATTATCATGAATTATTTTTCTGTCATATTTAGTTAAAAACTTATTATATGAATGCAAATAACCAGGAAGTATAAAATCAAATATCGACCACAACTCGAGTAAATTGTTTTCTATAGGTGTTCCTGTTAGTGCAAATCTTCTTTTTGCATTCAATATCTTTGTGGTCTTCGCAGTTATCGAAGTGTGATTTTTTATATGCTGTGCCTCATCTAACACTACATATTCAAAAGTCTTTTCTTCATACAAATGCCCATCTCTCCTAATTAGGGGATAAGAAGTAATAAGTATATCATACTCACGATAATTTTCTAAAACTATTCTTCTCTCACTTTTATTTCCTGATATTATCCCTACTTTAAACTTACCATTCGCAAACTTTTCAATCTCAGATTGCCAGTTATACACAATCGAAGTCGGAGTTATAAGTAAATTAGGATGCTGCTTCTCGCTATTTACTGAAAGTAAGAACGATATAAACTGAAGCGTTTTCCCAAGCCCCATATCATCAGCAAGTATTCCTCCAAAATTATAATTATCGAGAGTCTTAAGCCACTTGTACCCTTCTTCTTGATATTCACGGAGTATACCTTTTACTACAGCTGGTACCTCATGTTTTATATGTGTCCCCGTCCTTATGTCTTTAATCAGCTTGCTAAGTATCTTATCTTTATCCAAAATAAAATTATCTAAGCTTTTTAGTTTGCTATCAAGATACATCAGCCTAAATATAGGTATTGTTATTTTTTCAGCCAAAAGCTTTTTATCACTTATATCTAAATCCTCAATAATTTCATGCATCTGCAATATATTTTCATCATTCAAATTTACAAAGCTACCATCTTTCAGTCTATGATATTTCCTTTTTTGTTTAAACGCATGTAAAATGTCACGGATTTCTTCCTTTTTTATATCACCGTAATCAAAGGTAATATCCAATAAATTATTATCTCCCATTCGCGTACTAGCTTTAAAGCTCGTTTTTGGATTTACCTTTATCATCTTAAAATCATCACTATAGTATATTTCATCAATCTTTAATTTTAACTCCTCAAGGTCATTACTTATAAAATCATATATGTAATCCGTATTATCAAGTATATAAATGTCATCACTCACACCAAATCCAACGTTTTCTACACACATCTTTATTTCGGTCTCTCTTTTTTCATCTCTCATTATTATCTTCTCTGTTTTTTCAGTAGCAAGCGGATTTATCCTTTCCCCACCATAAACGTATTCAAGTTTTATACTTACTCCATCTTCGTATTTATCTAAATACGCAGTTGCAATCAAGTCTTCTTTTACAATATTGTCAGACAAATTCTTTGCAATAGCAAAATTTTTAGCAACTTTATTCATGTTAGAAACTATCACTGCAATATCTTCGTGTCTGCACTTTCCTAGATTTACGTTACCATCATTTTCTCCCATATATCGGACAAACTCATACTTTGACTTTTTTTCATCCGACACATACCATATTTTCTGTTCCGAATTTGCACTATTCCCATAAACTAAGAAGCTTCCACTAGATACCATTGGTATCATACTCTTGGTTCTCTCACCATTATATTTTATCCTTGTATCATCCTTATCCTTTTCAATCATAACATTCAGTTCAAGATTTTCATCTTCTATTATAGCATTTTTTATTACTACATATCCATCTTCATAGTCAAAAGGTATTCCCCATCTATATAAAACCCTTAAAAAACTCTCTGCCGCCCTATCATTTAAGAAAATCTCTCCTCTATTAGCTGATTGATAATCATACGATCCATCTAAAGACCTCTCATATATATACTCTATAAGCTTTTTCGAAGTCTCGCTCAAAAAGTGATCCTTTGGATTATATATAAGTTTTTTTGCAAATTCATAACTTGATTTTCGCATAAAACTATCTGCAAATCTCGATATATGCTGCATCTTATATTCTCGTGCACCATCTTCTCTTACCATGAAAGTGACTTCCATAGGGTTTTGCCTGCCATATCTATTAATTTCCCTTCTTATCATCGGCTTAATAATAACTTGTTTTCTATCTTGCAACACAATCTCAGGTGCAATTATTCTTTTTAAAGCCTCAAGTCTATCATTCCTAAATATGTTTTTCATAGGTTGTATATTATTTTCATTAAAGCTTTTTTGTACTGTTCCTTCATTAGAAAAGGCAAGCAATATAGCAACTAAATGCTTACACAGTCCTGGATACAAATAATACGCAGGGCACGTGCACTCGAATTTTTTAATCTCAGCAAAACTTCTATCTTCAAATATTACGGTCTGATAATACTCGTCTCTTCCTTCTACAGCACCCACTACCTTAAGCTCATCATCATAATACTCCATACTCGAAATATTCCCATCCAAATAATAGTCTACACCATCACTATAGGTCTTGTCTCTAGTCGCCTCATGTCTTACCATGCTCAAATTTAATAATTGCTTTTCCCTTAAAATTCTTCTCATATATGATGCCCCTTATATATTTTTTAGCACTACCTGTATATTTTTTTAACATTTAGATTATATCTTCAAGCGATATTAATTGTATTTTCTTATCTTTCCTTGATTCTTGCATTAATGCTTCTTCAAACCCAGATTTTGAAAACAAATAATAATATTTTTCAGTAGCAGTACTCGTAACTAATTCGCTCTTTCTTACTAAATCCTTATATACACCTAATTTCATTTTTTCATTTTTCCATTTACACTCTGCAAATACATATTTATTTCTATTGTTTCCCACTATATCTATCTCTTCTTGCTTCTTCTCTTCCTTATTATTTCCCCACCAGTTGCCAATATTGGCTATTACAAATGGAGTCTCATCATTTCTATTTTTTTTGTTTAAATATTCTTTACATACCTCTTCAAATATATGTCCTATATAGTCACTAAAATATATTTCTATTTCATCTTTGTATAAATAATCTATCTTACCCTGCTCGATAAGCCTCAAATTTTTATATACAAACCTATAATAAAACAAGAAATAATTATCACTTATTTTATAATAACTCTTTTTCGTATTTTCATCTTCACCAAAAGATATTTCTCTTTTTATT
This sequence comes from Clostridiales bacterium, assembly GCA_003452395.1. Lineage (GTDB taxonomy): Bacteria > Bacillota > Clostridia > Lachnospirales > UBA12420 > UBA12420. The sequence goes on along the minus strand of DMOI01000008.1, from coordinate 35,438 downwards.
ATCCTTATTTCTCTTAAAACCTTAACATACTTGGATACTTTATCTCTTTCTTCCCCGATTTTTGTAGCTATTTCATTTATTTTTGTATAGCCACTTGCTATTGCTTGTATTATTGAGTTATATACATTTACTTCCCTAAGTTCTTGTTTTAAAATGTTTTTTGCCTCATCAAAGAGATAAGAGCTTTTATCTAATATATTTTTCTTAAGGTTTTCTTCAATCGTTAATTTATCATCAAACTTGATTAAATATTGAGGCGTTCCCCCTAGTATTGCATATGCTTTTATTATATCCTCTTTATTATAGTTTTCGAAAAATTTGGCAACTTCATAAATACCAAAAGGATTTATTTCAAATTGAGCTGTTCTTCTCCCAAACAAAGGACTCTTATATGCTAATACTTCATTTTCCATAAAGCTAACTGATGACCCACAAACTATCATAAATATTTTAGTTTTTATCAGTTTTTGATCTATAATATTTTGCAAAAAAGATAAAAATCCGTTGTTTGTGGATGCTATATACTGAAATTCATCTAATATAAGTACAAGTCTCTCATTCTCTGCCTTTTCTATTATAAAATCAAAAATGTCTTTATAGTTCGAAAAATTGGGCATACTTTTAGGTAAATCAAAATAGTCTATAAGAGCTTTTGTAAAATTTTCTAATGTCGTTTTTTCATTAAATTCTTCACCCGCTATATACAGATTTTTCTTATTTTTTACTAATTCATTTAAAATCGTTGTCTTTCCTACTCTTCTACGCCCATACATTACTATAAACTCAAATTTATCACTTTTATAATATTCCTCAAGCTTACCTATTTCATATTCCCTTCCTATAAACACATCGTCACTCTCCCATATATAATAACTCTAAAGTAACTTACTCTAGAGTTATTATATATTTTCTTTTTATTTTTGTCAATATTTTTCTCTATTGACATTATATTATAATTCTATTTCTTTTGGGTCACTATCTTTTTTATCTACACTCCACATCTCTTTTTCATGATCAAAATCTGCAATCTTTTCAATAGGTTGTTTGAGATACTTGCCTTCTCCGACCACAGCTATCTCCCCATCTGGCAAAAGTATTTCCCCTGTACACTCAAATAATCTACTACTGTTTTTCACAAGCCTTCCTACCACCCTTAACTCCTGATTTAAAGGTACTGGTTTTTTATATCTTATCTTAAGCTCCATGGTAACTCCCCATGTATCTGCTTCTGTTATATTGATTACCCTACCCATCGTCTCATCTAATATAGTCGCAGATATCCCCCCGTGCAATCTTTCAGGATAGCTCTGATGTTCTTCCCTAGGTGTAAAAACTGCAACCAATTCCCCTGTATTTATCTCATAAAACGAAGCCCAAAGACCCGCCCCATTATTAAGCCCACACACAAAACACATCCTACTATTATTCTGTTTGCCTAAAACCCTATATTTCATACTATGTATCATTCCTTTTATTTTGATAGTATTTCATCTAAATTAAATATACCATTTTTTTATTGCAATAGCAATAAAAAAATGGTATATGTTCATGCTAAAAACTAAATTTTAAATTTTCCAACTGATTGTTTTAAATAGCTCGCTTTATTTTCGTTTTGCTCAATACATTCTTGACATTCTTTAACGTTTTTTACTATTTGTTCTATTTTTGATGTTAATACATTTACATCTACCGCACCATTAGATGCTAGATTTGATACATCATTTATAGAGTTAATCATAACTGCTAGCGTATTTGTTAATATTCCTGCAGTATCGCTCAAGTTTCCAACCATATTAGTCACATACTCTGCATCTTTTGTATATTTTTCACCAACATTAACAAACATCTCATAATCTTTAACTACTTGTGTATCCATAAATTCTAGTGCTTCATTTGAGCTCTTTGTTAAATTATATACTGAATCATTAACTATCTTAGTTATTTTCTGTATTTCATTAACGGTTTTTTCTGAGTCCTCAGCTAGTTTCCTTATTTCATCTGCGACTACCGCAAATCCTTTACCCGATTCTCCCGCTCTTGCAGCTTCTATGGCAGCATTAAGTGCTAATAAATTTGTTTGAGATGTAATCTGAAGTATAACACTCGAAAGCACATTTATTTGTTCTACTGCTTTAGATTCTCCTATTGCATTTCTGATTTTTTTATTTACACTTTCTAATATTTCATTTGCTATCTTCTTTGAATTTTCTGCACTGTTTTTCAATTCATTTGCTCTTATATTAATGTCATTTGAAGCTACTCTGCCTTCCTCAGTTTTATTTCTTATTTCCTTAATAGACGATGATATTTCTTCGGATGTATTATTGAGTTCTTCTGCAAATGCAGCTGTTTCTTGCATCTTAGCTGCAAGTTCTTGTGTTGTTGCTGATACTTCATCTGTTTGTATATTTAAATTAGCTATTGTTTTATTTGCTTGTCCTGTCCCCTCTGTTATATCACCTGCCGCCGTTTTAACATCACTTAGAAGTACTTTCATTGAATTATTTATATTTTTTAATCCTCTTGACAGCTCTCCTATTTCATCAGAACGAGTCTCGCATTTTTCATCACAATTAGCAGTTGAGAAGTCTCCATTTGCCATTATTTTAGATTGCTCCGATACCTTATTTATGGGATTAATTATGCTTTTTTGAAAAATAAATAATACTAATCCTAATAATAAAACAATTACTATAATCATAATTTCTGTGGTACTTATAAGAGTTGAGAGTACTGTAACTATCGCGTCATTGTCGAATTCTATATGTATTATCCCTACTGGTTTTCCAACGTAATTTTTAAGCTCACTTTCTATTATATTTTTCATTACATTACCATTTTTTATAGAGTTCATGTATGACTTACCAGCTTTTATAAGTTCTTTATTATCTGTCAGTATTTTTATATCTTTTGACGTTGCAATTAGTTCACTATCTTCACCCTTAATTGCTAGCTCTGCCCCCATTATCTTTTTACCGCCTTCTAAACTGTTTGGGGTTATCTTTCTAGCTGTAAAAAGCAACCCATAATGATTTTTAAATTCAGTGTCGTCGGCATTTATTATTTTTCCAACTCCTATGAAATACAGCCCATCTGGCATATTTTCAATACCGCTAGTAAAATTAACATTGTTCGAAATACTTTTTACCTCTTCAAAATCACTATAAATAATATCTTTCCAAGCATCGGGTACACCTGCATTTGTAACTGATTTGTTATTATTATCAAGCACAGCCATCACCTCAGTAAAGGAGTCCTCTGCTTGACTTACAAAAAGATTTTCTTCTATCCATTTACTATCCCTATTTGCTGTTGCATCACCGAGTTCAGTCCAAATCGATAATGCTTCTATTGTACCTTTATGCTGTTCAGATAAATAATTTATGTATGACTCAAATCCCTTCATTTTATTTCGGGATTCTTCCTTACTTACCGTATCCATACTAGCATCTATAGTAGCATACATACCTAATATGCTTGTTAAAAATAATAGTGATACAATTACACCCATTATTAAAACTTTCATCTTTATTTTCATTATTTCTCCTCCTTTTATTACTTTCCTACATATTTTATTATATCAGATTATTAGACTTTTTACAACAAAATTCGAATGTTTTGCATTTACTAATATATGCTATAATTTGCTACACTTATAATCTGGTTAAAAGGTTTTAATATGTAAATACTACAATTATAATATTGTTTTTGGAGGTTAATGCATGGATATTAAAAGAATTGAGAAAGTAATGAGTTCTAAGGGGGTTGTTAATGTTGAGTATAAAAACATGCCTGTATGGATTTTAGATATAGATAGAAATGATGATAAAGTTATTATTGAAGGAGTAGAAAATAAGAGCTATATAGATAAAGTTGATGCTGAGAGCTTAGAAGAAAAATAATATTTAAAATCAGATTAATAACTTACTCCTATTTAATAAAGAATCAAACAAAATTGCTTGATTCTTTATTATGTTATCTTATAATTTTGAATCTCCACCAATTATAAAATCCCATCTTGACTTTTCAATTTAAGCCTGTTATCGTGTAAGCCGTAGACGCTGTTGCACCAGTCTCTGCTCCTAATGTAATATTTGAAGAATTTAAATACAAAACTGGACGAATCCCGTAATACCCGCGATTTGCGGCGCCGGTACCCAGCATGCCATCCGAGTAAACAAGACGAGTAATATACGAAGCGTCTGGGTATGCATCCCTTGTCCAGTAGTCAAGTGGTACTGTATCGTTAGCAGGGTCTCCTCCATAATTACTTTGCGTTCTTGCCTCTGGTGTTGTATATGCTATTAGATAATCTGTTACTGTACTTGGGTGTGTTAATTCCCCATCTACGTATGTTGCTAGTTCTCCTAAGCTTGGTAAGAATATTTTGTCTGTTGTAGTTATATAGTATGCTGTGTTGTAGTTTGTTCCTGCTGCTACTGATTCATCTGCTCCTGCATTATCATATCCATGGTTTACACTTCCTCCATCACTTCCATCTAATGCATCATTAACTATGGTATTATTTATTACAGATACTATTTTGTTATATTCTTCATTACTAAAATTATTAGTGTTTAAAAATCCTGCTTCTGTATCATAAGGGTTCACTGCTGAACCACTTACAAATACGTGTGTTGAATCTGGTTTTTGTGTGCTATATACTACACTGTTTGCACCTGCTGTACTGTTTAGCCATTCTCTTATATTACTATTTAACCAATTATTACTTCCCAAGTTTTTTCTATCTGCATCTGCTTCTGCTGCATCTTTTGCATCATATGATTTCATTGTTATTATTCGGTCACTTAGTAGCATTAGGTCTTGGGTTCCATTGCTGTCTATATCCGTTTTATTTATTACTCTCCATACTATTGGAGCTCCACTACTATTTATTCCATTATATTTTCCAAACTTTATATAATTTCCTACTACTAGACTTTCCCCTGTATTGGCTAGTACTATATTTTTGCTTGCTGATGTACTTTCTAGTCCACCCACAGTGGATGTTGCTGCTCCATCTGCTACACTTATGCTTTGTGTTACTCCTACTCCTGTGTTAGTAACTACTAGTGTGTATACTGCACCACTTCCTGCGAATGCTCCTTTTGTTCCATTTGTTACTGTAACGTCTGTTATGTCAAAATTCGTTACACTTGCACTAAATGTAAATGTGTATGTTATACTTGCTGCATTTGTTGTATCTGCTGTATCTGCTGTTATGCCTAGGGTGGGCGCTACTGGTCCGTTTAGCTTTACTGTTGCTTTACCTGATACTACTTCTACGGCATATGTATTGAGTGAGTTTATTGGATATGTCGGTCGGTCTTTTATAAATCCCTCTGTTACCATTGCATCTATTATGTCTGCTGAGTCAGCTACTGGTTCATGACTTAGCATGTACATCTGTGCCTGTTGTCGTAACATATGAAGATTCGTATTGTGTGCTACCTGCTTTGCCTCATCACTTTTGTTTATAAAGATTGGTATCGCAATAGTTGCAAGTGCTGCAAGTATTACAAGGACTGCGATTAGCTCTAGCAAGGTAAAACCCTTGTTTTTATCTCTAAATTTTTGATTTTCTATTTTCAAGTCCCTCTACACCCCTTTTGTCAGTATACCAATATCATATATCTCTATTTTTGTAATTTCGGTTTTTTATCCATCCGTCATATTATATCATTTTATGTCGAAATTTACAATCCGCTTTATACATAAAATTATAAAGTTTTGATATTAAAATCAGTAAATCTTCCATATTAAATAAAAAGAAAGCACATACTAAAAGTTTGATATAANNTTATATCAAACTTTTAGTATGTGTCTAAATGAATTCCCAGTACCTCAGAAAACAAAAAAGGCAAACTTATCCTTATTAAAAAATTCCAGTTATTTTCATATCCTCGCTACTATGCTTCTCCATTTTCCTAATTCCTTTATTTCCACTACCTCAAACTTTTTAAATGCACTTAGTACTTTATCTAGTTTATCTTCTGCTATTCCACTAGATATGAAGAGTCCACCTTTTTTAATATTCTTATCTATATACCTGCTTATATCTATTACTACTTCTGATATTATGTTGGCTAGTACTACATCAACTTCGTAATTACCCCTCATGCTTAACCAATCCCCATACAGTAGCTCGATATTTTCTATATTATTCAGTTTCAAATTATCCTTTGCTGTTTTTAGCAAATCTTCATCTATCTCATTTACAATAATGTTATCTGCTCCAAGTTTTGATGCGAGTATCGTGAGTATTCCATCGCCTGCGCCTATATCTATTACTTTATCACCTTTTTTTATATATTCTTTCACGAGTTCTATACACATTGTAGTAGTCTCGTGTGCTCCATCTTTAGGAATCATGCCACCATTTAATTTTATTAGTATTTCATTCTCTTTTACTTCATAATCTTCCCAAGCTGGGGAAATAACAATGTCCCCAAACTTCATTGTTGCATACTGCTCTTTCCAGCCGTCTTCCCATGCAGCATCGCTCACTTCTTTTGCTTCTACATATATATCTTTAAAATCTCTAAACATTGCTACTATACTTTGAACTTTCTCTTCATCTTTTTCAAAGTAAATTTCTATCTCTAGTTTATCTCCTACATGGTTTTCCAATTCACTATCATCAGTCCAGACCTTAGTCTCAAAAACTTCTGATTCGTTTTTCTCTACAAAATCATAGATTTCAAGATCATATAATTCACCTATTATCATATCAGCTTTGTTACTTGTGGACGTTATCGTTACTTTATTGAATATCATATGCATTGCCTCACAATCTCTTATTTGTTCCTCAATATCTTATTTTGATAATAATATGTACCTAACTCCGAAATATTTTTAGCATCTATTCTATCATCTTCAATTATATCATTGAACTTATCGAAGACAACCGAAATATCTTCTTTTATTATACTCTCTAATGCTTCAAATGTATGATTCAACTCTTTCCTCATGTCTTCGTCTGCTTGTACTTCTATATTATATGGTGGTATATTTTTCTCCATATCATATTGAATATTTTTAGCATTTGTCATGATTAGCTTATACATCTCACTTACCAACTTATTATCTATTCCTGTTTTTCTGCTGAATTCTTCCATTTCTTTATACATTTGATTTTCTCTGTCTGGTTGAAACATTGGTAAGTTACCTTTCAGTTTTATCTCTGCAACTATTGGTATCAATGACATTCTTAGTACTAACATATTTTTTATAAGACCATCTAACATATTTAATTCTTCTCTTACTAATTGTAATGACATAAGCTCCATCCTCCATTTAAATCATATCATATGACCCCAATATTCTAAGGTAAGAACATGCTCTTTTGATATGATTTAGCAATATTTTTATATGCTCTTCTTCCTTATCTCCTTCAAAATCAACTAAAAAAATATATTCCCCGATTTTTGTTTTTGCTGGTCTTGATTCTATTTTTGTTAGGTTTATCTCAAATAAATTGAATAATCCTAAAACCCTATATAATGCACCTGGGCTGTTTAATGTAGAAAATATTATTGATGTTTTGGCGTATTGCCTTTGTTGATCACTTTTTAAGGATATTAGTATAAACCTAGTTTGATTTGTAGATTCGTCTTGTATATTTTCTTTTATTATTTTTAAATTATAAACTTCTGCACATGCTTTATTAGCTATAGCAACCGAATTTGGAAATCTATAAATCTCTTTTGCGGCTAAAGCAGTGCTAGCTGTTTCTATTATTTCTGCGTCTATCATATTGTTTGAAATAAATTTCCTGCATTGTGCTAATGCTTGAGGATGTGAGTATATCTGTTTTACATTTTTTAACTCTAGCGTTTCTACTGACAGAAGATAATGGTTTATTGGCAAAACTAGCTCTCCCTCTATAGTCAACTCATCGTTTTCTAAAATGGTATCTATCGTTTGGTTAACGCTTCCTTCTATCGAATTTTCTATAGGAACAATGCATTTATCAACTTGTCCTAATACAACAGCCGTTATCGTCTCTCTGATAGTTTTATATGGCTGCATCTCGTACTTGCCACTTGTATATGTGCTACAGGCTTCATAACAATATGTACCAACTGGTCCTAGATATCCAACCTTCATTGTTTTTCTCCTTCATTTATCAGTCTGTCCAAAACTACTATAAATTCCTTCATTTGCTCCAACGTACCAATAGAAACCCTTATATAATCATCCATTAATGGAAAGCCTGGTCTGACTATAAAACCTCTTTCTAATAATTCCTGTGATACTTTCATACCATTTCTCCTACAATCTATCATTATAAAATTTGTCTGTGAAGATATATATGAAATATCTAGCCTATCAAGTTGCTCGTACATGTAATTTAAAACTTGTGTATTATTTTTTACTACCATTTCTATAAATTCCTTATCCATGAGTGCCTTACATGCTGCATTTTGTGCTAATGTCGAAACGTTAAATGGATTTCTTACTTTATTTAACTCTACTACCATTTCCTCACTCGCAATTCCATAACCTACCCTAAATCCAGCTAGTCCATAAGCCTTGGAAAATGTTCTTAATATTATTATATTTTCAAATTCATTTAAGAAACTTATTGAATTTGGGTATTGTTTATCAGTTACATATTCATAATATGCTTCATCTAACACAACAGCTATATTTTTAGGTACACTTTTCAAAAAGTCTAGTTGTTCGTCTACTGTTATTATAGTACCAGTCGGGTTGTTTGGATTTCCAATGTATATTAATTTAGTTCTATCAGTTATTTTATTTATAATTCCTTTCAAATCAAAAACATCATTACTTAGAGGTATTCCTATAACTTTTCCACCCATAAGTTTTGCTTGCGTAAAGTAACTAGAAAACGAAGGTGTACAGGTTATTACCTCATCATCAGGACCTATAAATACCTGTGAAATCATCGATAATATTTCAACTGATCCGTCACCAAATATTAATTGTGTTTCTTTTATATTATGTTTTTGTGCTAACATCTCTCTTAACTTGGTGCAATTATTATCTGGATATTCTTCAATATTTTTGACATCATTCAAACACTGTAGAACTCCCTGTGAACAACCATATGGGTTTTCATTTGAAGCCAGTTTTGCGATCTTATTTATATTGAATTCTCTTTGTATTTCTTCTATAGATTTCCCTGGTACATAAGCCTTTATTTCTTCTAATATTTTTCTAAAATACATTGTCATACCACCTTTTATAAGTTTTTTTATCACATTAGAATGTATTATAACCCTTATTTTGTAAAACTTCAATACTTATATCCTTAGCTTCTTGATTTTCTACTAAAATCTTAAGGATTCCTTCAACATGTTCTCTGTTATTTACAACCTCAATATTTTTAATATTTATATTATTGCTACTGAGTATCGTTGCAACATCTGCTATAATGCCTGGCTTATCTTCAATTTCTACCATAAAATCATATGCTACATTATAAACAGAATTAATATTTTTAAAACTATCTCTATATTCCTTAGCTTTTGAAAAAAAATCTACAATTTCATTATTATCATTTATGGTTAAGCTTTCTCTAAAATCATATATTATTTCAAAAAATTTATCTAACACCTTTAAAACTTCTTGTTTGTTTTCCATACATATATTTTCCCACATTATAGGACTCGCTGATGCTATTCTTGTAATATCCTTAAAGCCCCCAGCTGCTAATCTATGCATATATTCTTCTTTATCATCAAGTACCTCTACCATATTTACAAGTGCTGATGCTATTATATGAGGAACGTGGCTAATTGCAGCAGTTATAAAATCATGCTTGCTAGCATCAATTATTATCGGTATGGCTTTTAGCTCAAGTACTATATCGTTCACTTTATCTAGTGCACATTGATCAGTATTTAATGATTTAGTAATAATATAATATGCATTTTCAAATAGAAAATCTTTCGAATTTTCATAACCTATTTTTTCTGAGCCCACCATAGGATGTCCACCTACAAATAACAGATTACTTTCAGTGTTTTCAAATGTTCCAACTATAGTTGACTTAGTACTACCTATATCAGTTATTATACAATCATTTTTTATGTATTTAGCTAATTGTGTTATATAATCACATATAAAACTAACTGGCGTACATATAAAAACAATATCTGAATTCGCAAATTTTTCATTTATGTTTGTAGAGTATCCATCAATAACTTTGTCATCAAACGCCCGTTTCAACGTTTCTTCATTACAATCAAATGCAACTATTTCACTAACTTTCTTACTTTTCCTGAGGGTCTTAGCTATTGAACCACCCATTAATCCAAGTCCTATAATTCCTATATTATTCATACGCCCTCCTGTTTTTCAAAGTTAAAAGTACAAATTAGATAATTATATTATTCATTCTCTACTATTTATTATCTGTTATCTGTTATTTATGTTTTGTAACTATAGCATAGTTATAATAGAAATTCAATATTTTTTATTTATACAAAAAGAAACGGCCCAACAAATAAACAAACTTATATATTGTCTATTTATCAAGCCTGTTTCTTGTACATTTTTATCTGTGTATTTTAAAAACTACTTAATCTTCTTCTCTTACACGATTTGTCGCTTCAGCTATCTCTTCTTCGCTAAGTCCTGTATATTCAGCTATCTGAGCTTTTGTAAATTTATTATTCAACATATTCCTCACTATCATCCTATTCCTTTTTCTTTTTTCTTCCGCTTTTCCTTCCGCTTTTCCTTCTGCTTTTCCTTCTGCTTTTCCTTCTGCTTTTCCTTCTGCCATTCCTTTTCTCCTAGCTTCATTTCTCATTGATGTCATATCTGATAAAAATATGGCTCTTCTTAATGCTCTGTCTCTTTCAATAGCATCTTGACTGACTTGTTCTAATGTTTCATGTGCCATTTTTATTTCCTCCTCTCTCTCTATTATTTTCTCTATTACTATTTTTTTACTCTCGTCATCCGCATCTTTTAGAAATGTCAACCATCTTTCTAGTCTATCCATTTTTTCTACATTCTTTTCGTTATCAAAAAACTTTCCTAATTCTATTATATGTAGCTCCATGTCATTTATATATTCAAAGTTTTCTTCTACTTCTTTTATTTTATATTTCGTATGATACTTCTTTATTTCTTGTATTAAATCGTCTTTTACTATTATTATTTGTATTACTTTATTTAATTTTTCATAGTCTTCACCACTTTTAAAGTCATCTATATACAATTTTGACCAATAATATAAAAATCGTTTTTTAAGGTTTTCATAACTTACAAGCTGCATCTCAATATCAATTTTTTCTCCCTTATTTGTTTTTACTTTTATATCTAATATAGACTGTTTATCTTCCTCATAATGCTTATCTAGATATGGATTTAAATAAATTATTTCTTTTATTCTTTCTTCTCCTTCTAAATTTAATATACTATTTAATAATCCTCTTAGCGCTATCCTACATTCATCTTTATCAAGACCAAATATTAATTTGAACACATAATCCACTTTAGGATCCATTAATCTGTTTTTCCCTATTGCCACTCAAATCTCCCCTTTGTTATTAGTTTGTACTTATATTATAATGTATTTCTATTTCTTTTGCAAGTAATCTTTTTGTTGAATTTTAATTTCTAAAATAAAATAAATTTCCTTGCATACATATATTATAAATATATATTGAATGGGAGTGGTATTATCGAACTTAACTATTGGCTCAACGTGCGAGTTCCTTATATTTCAGAATTACTTGAAGAAATTAATAAGGATTATTTTTTTAAAAATAAAACTATTGGATTTGCTGGGAAGGAGATAGTATATAAAGTGATTTTCAACCTCCGATGTGCTCTTTTTCCTGGAGTTTATGAGAAACACCCTATTGATGAAGATAATATCAATATTATTATTGGAAATAATTTAAGGGTTGCCGCAACTCTTATTAATAATTTAATCGAAAGGGCTTTAACAAATAATTGCGAAACCCTTGATTGTCAAAGTGCAAACTGTCGAAAATGCAAGGATAAGGCATATGAAGTTACTATGAAACTTATTGATAAAATGCCAGAAATAAGAAAGTTACTCAATTCTGATATTCAGGCCGCATACACGGGAGATCCTGCTGCTCATTCTTATGAGGAGATTCTTTTAAGTTATCCTTCTATAGAGGCGCTAAGTATATATAGAATTACACATGTATTGTATGATTTAGAGGTTCCGTTGATTCCTAGGATAATATCTGAATATGCTCATCAACTTACAGGCATAGACATTCATCCTGGCGCAAAAATAGGGGAGAATTTTTTTATGGATCATGGAACTGGAATTGTTATTGGTGAGACTTGTACTATAGGTAACAATGTAAAAATATATCAAGGAGTTACGTTAGGTGCAAAAAGTTTTCAGTTAGATGAAGAGGGTAATCCTGTCAAATCTGTGAAACGACATCCTGATATTGAAGATAATGTCGTCATATATGCAGGAGCTACAGTTCTCGGTGGTGATACGAAAATCGGACATGATTCGACTATAGGTGGCAATGTATGGTTGACCCATTCTGTAGAGCCTTACAGTAGAGTTTATAACTCTCAGCCTTTACCTACTATTAAACATGATATTACTGACTGATATAGACAATTTAATGAGATTTTTTCTACCCGACAAATAATAAAACCATAACATTTTTTCGTAATCATTATGTATTATTTAAAATAAATTTTCCCGATAGCAGAGCTGCGAGGTATCACGTTGTCATTGCGAGCGTTTTTTTTGCGAAGCAATCTCATCTTTTAAAAACGAGATTGCTTCGTCGAAAGAACCTCCTCGCAATAACAAAAAAAGTATTATAAAAAATTATAATACTTTTGCTCTATAATGTAATATATAACGGTTCGCCTTCACAAATTCTATAGCTAACTACTCACTATGATGTCTTTATCATACTAACCATCCGCCATATTACCCATCATCTCCATTTATATACTAGTTTTAGACCATTATATATCTTTCGGTGATATGTCACCTGCTACGCAAGTTTCATAAATATTAGCTCCCCATTATATCTTACATATATAGTATTGTCAATTTCAAGACTTTTATTCAATTTTATAATTTTTAAATTATATATTCCAAACTTCCTAGCCAACGTCCTAATTCACTCTTTAGTTTCCTCTTTCTGTTTCATACGACCATGTATTTATTCCACCTATATTATAGACATTCTCATATCCCATTTTGTACAATATCTCATATGCGACTCTGCTTCTACTACCACTTCTACAGTATATATAAATAGTAGCCTGCTTGTCTGGTATTTTTTGTAGCATTACTTTTTCATCTATCTTATCTAATGTAACAAGAATACTTTTAGGTATATGAAGCTCTTTGTATTCTTCTGGTGTTCTTACATCTAATAAAATAATATCTTTATTTTCATCCATATTCTTTTTAGCTACTTTTTGATCGAGAGTTCTTATTTCTGCTTTCAAATCTTTCACCTCATACCTTTCTACGTCTATTTTGTTTTCTATTGTAGGTTGCATCTCTATACCACCTACAAAACCTGCAAACATTAATGCTGACAATACTATTATTACCATATCCACAGACTTTCACTCCCCGAGTTCTAATCATTTATTTCTAATCATTTAAAGTTACTAACGGAGAAATTTCCTATTACATAAAAGAGGGCACAAAACCTTTTCAAGTTTTAGTACCCACACTACCAGCAATAATCAAATTTTATTTGTTTTCTATGTCTGGCATTGCTTCTTTAAACTTTTCAACTATTTCATCAGATGTATTTAGGCTTGCTGCTATATATCCGACAGAAGTAAGTTCATCTACTTTATAAGCTCTTTCTAAATCAGCCATCTTATAATCAGTTCCATCCAATACTTTTGCAATTGATGCTTCATCAGACGCAACTATAAACACATCCGCTTTCCCGTCAAATACACTTTCAATACTTGCTTTCTGACTAGGTGCGCTTATTACATTTTTGCCGACTTCAAATCCTTTACTTACAAGTCCTTCTTCTGTAAAGTCTTGTGCTACTGTAGCAACTTTATATTTTTTAGCATCTTCTAAACTTGATATTTTTACATCAGCTTTAGTTTTAAGTTTATACATATATACATTGTCAAACGCTACTGGCTTAATCCATTTAAACATTTTCTCACGCTCAGGAGTTCTATTAATAGTATATATAAGTACATTCTCATCATTTGAAGCCATATCATATGCTTTTGACCAGTCATACACTTTTATTATATCTGTACTCAGTCCTAGTTTGTCTAATGCCTGCTTAACTAACTCAGTAGAAGTTCCTTTAAGCTCTCCATTTTCATCTAAATAATTTGTAGGGGGATAGTCCTCTGTAACTATAGCTATCTTACTTAAATCTACTGTGTCCTCTACTGTTTTTACTTCTTCTTTTGTTGTGCTTGTTTGTTCTTCTGTTTTTAAGTTTTCTTTTGCCCCACAACCTACTAAAACTGTCACTACTACTACCATCATTAAAAATGAAATTAATACTTTTTTCATTTACCTTCCTCCTTCGTTTTGTTTGATTTAGTTTTTGTATCTATGTTTTACTACATAAATACCTATATTTTAAACACTTTAACATCTTCAACTAATTTTTCAACACTTTCTCTGATTTTTATAGATTGATCATATATATCTTGTGTCTTCTCATTTAATGTTTGCGCTTTTTCAGCTATATTTCCTGTAACATGAGCCGATTCTTCATTTGAAGTTGCTATCTCTCTTATATTTTTAACCATTTCTTTTATATCACTCAATAATTCTCCTGATGTAGTACTAAAATCACTTACCATGTCATTTATCTCTTTCGCATCTTTACTATATTGTTCACCTGTATTTACAAGCGTTTCATAATCATCTACTACTTTATTATTGACGAAATCTAATACTTCATTTGAACTTTCTACAAGATTTTCAACAGAACTTAAAACAACATTGGTTATCTCCTGAATTTGCGCAACAGTACTAGTCGAGCCTTCTGCTAATTTTCTAATTTCGTCAGCAACTACAGCAAAACCTTTTCCGGCCTCACCGGCTCTTGCAGCCTCTATAGAAGCATTAAGTGCAAGCAAATTTGTTTTACCTGCTATATCAAGTATTGCCTCTGATAGAATTTTTATTTCTTTAACAGAATATGATTTTTCTATAGCTTCCTTAAGTTTAACATTTACAGTGTTAGTTAATTCGTTTGCTGTTTTTCTTGAAACAACTGCATTTTCTCTCATTCTTTCTGCTCTTACTATTACCTCTTCTGTTTTTTCATAACCTATTCTAGCATTTTCTGCAATATGATTTACTGCTACCTCTATGTGTTCAGAATTTTCCTCCATCATATCAGTAGAAGCAGCTGTTTCTTGCATACTAGCCGAAAGTTCTTCCGTATTAGCTGAAACATCCTCTACATTATTTCTTAGTACACCTAAGCTATCGTTTGTATTAGATATCTCAATATTTATATTATCGGCCTCTTTTACGACACTAGTTATTATATTACCAATAGAACTTTGCATATCATTTATATTCCTAAAGATACTTCCAAACTCATCTTTCCTGGTAAGATATTTTTTCTCAATACGGTTTGTCAAATCTGCGTTTGATATTTTTTCCAATCTATTATTTACACTCACTATAGTATCAACAACGTCTTTAGACATAAAATATACTACTATAAACGCAAAGCCAAGTGCTGTTACACCCATTATTAAGGCAAAAATATTAATCTTATCTCCAAAATCTTTTATAATCGAATACTCAACCCCAGAAAAAAACATACCTATAACTTCTTTACTTTTATTTTTAAGAGGTATGTACGACGCCACATACTTTTTACCATTAACTAGAGTGACTATATCATTAAATTCTTCACCATCTTTTATTACTTTTTCAATTACTTTATCTGGGGCTTTCGTTCCAACTATATACTTACCTTCTTTATCTTGTACAGTCGTAACAACCCTAGTACCTCCTACAAAAAAAGTATATTGTCTATCATTATCTGTGTTGTTTCTAAAACCCTCAATTATACTTTGCGTAGATACATTCATGCTTCCCTTAAAAAGCTTCCCATCCTTTACTTTCCACTCTCCATAATGCATATCTGAAAACATATCAATAAGTAAATTGCTTCTCTCTACATTATCTTTAGATACTATATCTTTCATCATTTCTGTCGCCATATTTCTTATTGGAATAATAGAAACTAATAATGCAACAATAACAACAACCGTACAAAACGCCAATAACTTAAATTTTATCTTCATTTTTATCCCCCCATACATTAAATATTATAATTCATCCTTTTTTCTTAATAATACATAAAAAAATTAAATAAGTCAAGTGTTTTATATATGCAATATATTACTATAACAATTTTATTAAGCACTATTATTCTTGATTATACACGTACAAAATAGTTGCAAGCTTCCTACCAGGGCTCACAATAAACTTTCCTCCATAATACATTGCAGATGATGCTCCTCCATCAAGGTTAATAGCATCAATGCACCCCAAAGTTTTAGCAATGCTTTTTAGCTTAGTAATACTGGCCTTACTCGTATATATAAGCATAATATTACCACTTTTATCAATTCCAATGGCTGTCCTTCTAGCTTCTGCAGTTGTAAATCTTGTGTCATGTGAAAAGCTTTCAGGTATTGACTCAACTATTTCACCATTTTTTATCAGTGCAGGTCCCCCCGACAATACACACTTTACATCATTTATATTTATTTCTCGTCCCTCATTATCAAATATCCTATATTTCATTTCAACACTTCTTCCTGCTTTAAAAGCCTCATGGCTCATTGATAATTTAGCTTCTTCTGCACCTATAAATATTACATATCCATTTTTGGGTATGTCAATTACTCTTGTTTCTTCCACATAATCATTACTCTTAACAACCCCATCTAAAACAGTTATAACATATCCCTTACAGCTAATATTTACTGTTTCCCCTCGTTCTCTGGTATATAAAATTGCCGAATACAAATCTTGTTCTAGAATATTAACTCCGTAAGCAGCCCACTTATGATATTCAAACTTATCCTCGCCTAAATATACATTGTCACTTTTGCCATCCGTCGTACCTATTACATGAATAATAGGTTTCAAAAATGCTACACTATTATCCCTCATTATGAAAACACTATCTAGCCCACTCTGTCCGTATATAACTTTGCCATCACTTATAACATGACCAATAGGATCTTTCACCGTCCCATATGCATTGAAAAAGTTTGCATTTATTGCAGCAAAAGTTCCCTTTTGGCTAACTATATCAGAGAAGTTTGCTGTATTATTTAACTTATCGTCAGGCAATGATACTTTAATATCTATATTAGGATCTTTAGGATTAATCTTAATAACACTGACTTTGTCTCCATTATAATCTATTAGCTCATACTTTATTGGATCAAAAAATAGCCCTTGGGTATAATTTATATCCTCACTCGTCAACGTTTTTTCACTATAACTAATAACTATTATACCTTCCTCATTATAAAAAACATACTTACCTAGTGCCTCACATACAGCACGTAAGGGTAAAAAGGTACGATCATTTATGACAACCGCCTCTGTATCAATAACTTTTTCTTTGTCATTTATGTATATAACATTACTACCTATATATATAATTATTTGATTTTTACCACTATTTATCGTAACCTTTTTGCTATCTTTATCCCACAAAATCTCATCTGCATACTTTTCTGCAATAAACCTAACAGGTACTAGCGTCCTCTCATTCTTTATAATAGGTACTACACTCTTATTTAGTTTATCAATATAAACTAAACTTCCATTTACATAAGCCCTGCTATCATCTAAATGCAAAATAACATCAGACCTTTCTATCCCAGCAGCATATGCATAATTTACAACCCCCATACCAAGATAAAAAACTAAAATCCAAAGCAGTATCCTCATCCTTATCCCCACCCTTTATGTGTTATTAAACATATTACTACATTTTAATACATAATACCATTTGTATCTATTATATCAGAATATTGCGATGTTGTCTATTTAAAAAAGACCTACTTGCGTAGATCTCTGTAAATGTAATTTTATTCTTAATATATTAGTGGTCGTGTCCGCATCCACAACCGCATGAGCCGTTACCACTTGGTTTGCTTGGTTTTGATATGTCTATTATCAACCTTTCCAGTCCATTGTTGTCTATTTCTTCTTCATATATTTCTTGTTTCTCCCATACCGCCTTCATATACTCTTCTCTCGTGCTAAATTTTTTGCCACTTATTTCAATATCTCTTACTGCCAATCTATAAGGTAACTCTTCCCAGAATACACTTTCATCATATTCCTCTATAAACTTGTATATCTTTTCGCTGTATTCATTTTCTACATCGTATTCGGTTTCATTAACGTAATGTCCTAGTTCCTTTTTCATTCCTGACTTGTAAGCTTCTTCATATATCTTATGCACAAGCTTATCATAGTCTCCTCGTATCTCTTCATCAGGACGTATCCCATTGATAACCATGTCGCTTATAAATGTCATCTCTACAAGTCTTCTTACTTCTTCTTCATTTAGTTCTAATATCATATCTCATTTTCTCCTTTTAGTTTTATAATTTTCTTTTTAATACTCTGTTACAATTTTATTCATTTCCCCATTCCCCCTAAGATTTATTATAACCATTTTATTTATTAATTTATCATTATTAAAAAAGTTTACTGATGATAAATTAATAGACGTCTCTACTCTCTAGTTAATAATTTAATCAATTTTTCATTATCAACAATCTGTTCAATGGACTCGATCCCTAGTTGCTTTAAAATTTTCATTACATTTAGGTTGTCAAACGGTGTCATAATTAAAGAATCTTCTGCAAAATCATTAACAGCTTTTGTAGCTTTTAGGGCGTCTATGTTTGTTCTTGGTCCCCCCACGCAACCCCCTTCGCATCCCATACCTTCGATAAAATTAGCCTGAATATTTTCTCCATTTGATAACTCATCTAGTACTTTTTTACAGTCTTTCACTCCATCTACCTTCTTTGGTATTAATTTAATAAGTCTAGTCGGTTCTAATCTATTTACAACTGTTTTAACAGAGAAACTAACCCCACCAGTTCTCGCATATAACCTTCCTGCAAATGAAGCCTGATCCTTGTCATCACTTGGCAAATCAGATAAATGAATATCGAGAGCAGTAAATATTTCTTTTAGCTCTCTAAAATTTAATACAAAATCAATGCTACCTATCACTTCTGGTTCCTTTGCTTCATTCTTTTTAGCAATACAAGGTGCAATAAAAACTACTTTCGCATCGGGGTAAAGCTCTTTTAAAATCCTTCCTGAAGCAATCATCGGAGAAACAGAAGGTGACATATGTTTAAATAAGTCTGGATGAGTCTTCTTAGTCATATTAAACCATATCGGACAACAACAGCTAGTCAAGAAAAAGTCTTCTTCTTTTTTAACTAAACGTGTAAACTCAAAAGCCTCTTTAATTGTCAGTATATCTGCAAAAAGTGCTACTTCTATCATATCTTTAAAACCCATAAGTTTTAAGGCACTTCTTATTTGCCCCATGGATATGTCATCTCCAAATTGTCCTGCAATCGCAGGTGCAACAGCAGCATAGACTGGTGTTGCTTTGTCTTTAAGAATATCTATTACTGGCATGAATTCTATTTTGTCAGCTAATGCACCAAAGTTACAGCCCGTGGAACATTTTCCGCAGCTTAGACACTTATCACTCTTGATTTCAGGACCTTCTGTCCTTTTGTATACATGGGCTTCATATTTACAAGACTGAGTACATTCACAATCTTCGTTTTCACAGTACTCACACGCACCTAGAATTTTTGTAACAACTGGTTGCCCTACTGCTTTTGAGTTTTTAACAATGCTCAACTCATCTTCAAACTCTTGTTTTCCACTTGGGTCTTGTCCCATTGCAACCCTTATATGGTCCATAATGAAGGTCATATCCTGTTCTTTTAGGTTATACTTTTCTTTAGTTTCTTGTGCTAAAAGTTCCAAGTCATTTACATTATTTAAGTTTCCATTCCAATACCTTCTTACAAGCTCTCCAAAAATCACCATGCGTTTTTCTTGAAAGTTACTAAATCTATTATTCATCCCATCATCCTTTCACACTTATATAATAATATGTCCATTTTATATTATCATATATCTTAAATTTATATTATCTTTATAACTTTAACTAGCTATCTGTATTCTTTACGGTTCTAAAACTGTAAAAACCCCATCTTTATCTTGCATCAACCATATACTCGCTTCTGAAATAACATCTTTAGTTACTTTATCCTTAACCTTTAACTTAATTTCAACCTTAGGTATACTTAGAACTTCATCCATGCGGGGATTCCAGAAAACTTTCTGCCCATCATTTGTTATTTTTTTACCTACATCTTCTATTTTACCTACATCACTGTCTAAAAACTTTCCATAATCTGTACTCCATTCATATTCAACTTTATTTATTAGATCCTTTGAAATTAGATTAGGTCTAAATGGCATTCCTATTGTTGATGACATATATAAAGCATATTTGTCTATGTCAGCTATTATTTCTAGCTTTTCTGTTTTTAACATCTCAAAATCCTTATCAATGCCGCCTCCATTACTATCCATATAAATCAATATCCCTATGAGTATACTTAAAACTAAAATAGAAGTCAATATATTACCTAGTGTCTTGCTTTTTTTCATGTACATCGCTCCTTATAGCGAAATAGTTTTCATTGAATTTATATAATTTAATTAATTATAGCACTATATAATGCTAAATTCAAATATTATATTACAATTTATATAACTTTTATGTTAAATATTACTTTTTACTATTGTAATTTAATTATAATTATACCTTTTAAAGTGCAATGTTTTGGTACAAGCTGTAACACTTTATAGTCTTGTACATATTATAATATTAGGGATAATATATCCTAATCTTTTAAGAAAGGAGGGAGGATATGTCACAAAATAATAATTGTCGTTCTTGTGATTCAAGATTTGCTGATAATCTAGAAGATTTAGAAGGCAAAACAGTAACAATTTTTACCGAATGTGGTGGCCAATGTGGTTGCGGATTTACAGGTGTCATTGTAAAGGTTAATAGATGCTTTGTTAGATTAGTTGCTTGTATCGGCTCAACTCCATCATGTGCTTTAGGAAATTCATGTGGTAAAGGATTCTGCAGTGGATTTGATCGCTTTGATGATTTCGATGATTTCGGTCGTTTCGGTGGTTTCGGTGGTGTAGGAGGAGCTTCTTTTGGTTGTCGCAATCGAAGAAATAAGCTTGGATCTGTTGTAGATATACCTATAGATAAAATATGCGCTGTAGTTAGAAATTCAATTTAATTAAATTTGTACATAAAGAGGCTTAAATTCTAGAAACTTATATGTTTTTCTAGAATTTAAGCCTTATTATTCTACATTTATTTATTTTACAACAATTCAGCATCTTTCATAGGTTTCTCTGGTGCAAATATAGAAATCAAGCCCCCAACTATAATATTCAAGTATAAAGTAACAAACCTCCATAAGAATATTGCTGGTAGTATTTGTCCTTGCATAAAAAACATATTAAAAAGTATAAAAAAGCTTCCTTCTGCCCCTCCAGATCCACCTGGAAGCGGAATAGCAGAGATTATCATAGTAACAAATGCACTTGCAACAAATATATTTGATATAGGTTCTCCTGAAAGCCCAAAACTTCTATATATAAAATATGCGATCATAAAAAGTAATGTTAATTTCATGGCCGTTAGTATTCCTGTGCTTATCAAAATCTTTGCACTAGATCTAATACTACTTGAATGATCCTTAAAATATTCTAATTCACTTTCAATCTTTTGCTCCGTTTCTCCGTGATATTTGCATATTTTAAATTTAGAAAGTATTTTAAATACCGAATGAATCATCTTCTTTGTCATCTCAGTATAATTTACAAATGAATACAATAAAACAATAACAAATAAATCTATAGAAAATCCTATAATAGCCAAATATGCAAAACTATCAATATTATTTACAAAATATGATAGCTTCCATAAAATTAATAATAAAGAATATGAAACTAAAGTCACTTGATGCACAATAAACTTCATGACTAACATTGACCCCACTTCACCCGAGCCTAAACCATCTTTTGTTAATGCATAAAATTGTATTATCTGACCACCACTTGAAAATGGCGTTATTGAATTGAAAAACTGACCTATCATTGACACCCTAAATGCTGATGCCAATGTATACGTTTTATATTTTTGTCTAATAAAAATATAAAGTATCAAAGTTTCAAGTACCCAATAAATTATCATTGCAAAAACAGCAACAAAAAACCACGTAAGATTTATATTTTTTATATTTTTTATAAACATATCAAGTCCATCAGTTAATGTTACTATTATAAAAAATATAAGCAAAACACCTAAAAATAGTATTATATTAAACCACTTTTTTTTCATTCTTCTTCACCCTCGTTTTCGGGATTTTTAATAATTTTATTTGTTTAAAGTTTTTTGATATATATTGATCAACTTCTCACCTATTTTTTTTATTGCTCGTTCTTCAACAACCTCATATCCTTTATCTGTAAGATCTGCTAACTCACCATTTAATATTTTTACAATCTTCTCTTCAAATTCGTTATTTTCTTTCCCCATATGACAGTTTACTCCATCAACCAGCCAGCCTTCATATGCACCTATATCTCTAACCAAAAGTTTTCGTTTCGCTGCAAGAGCCTCTAAAATAACAATGCCTTCAGTTTCAACATGCGAGAGTAAAATAAATAAATCCGAACCGTTATATGCCCCACGCATCATCTCTTTTTCTACATAACCCAGAAAATATACATTTTCCGGATGATTTTTTAATATCTTTTTTACATCAGATGGTAATAATATTGGATTAACGTGACCACACCATGCGAACTTATATTGTGGAAGTCTTTTGGCGAGTTCAATAAAATCAAATATTCCCTTCCTATATATTGTTAGACCAACAGAAAGGATTATTTTATCTTCTTCTGAAAAACCATACTTCTTTCTAAATTCTTGACCAAAAGCTATATCCTTTTTAAAATAGTCAAGATCGATACCATTAGATATGCATTCAATATTTGCATTCAGTCCATAACCTAGTAATATCTTTTTAGAAAATGGAGTAGGAGTTAATAGGTGATCAGCTAAATTATATATAATAATTAGCCATCTTTTAAATAATTTTGATACTAAATTAGACCCTACAAATGAGTCTCTAAAATCTTCATCTGTCGTATGTGCGTGTATTATTACTTTTTTTCCTGCTTTCTTGCTCTTCTTTGCTAAAAGATAGGATTTCGGACCTACCGTATTAATATGAACCATATCAAAATCATCATTATAGTTAGTAGTATACGATATATTATTATCCTCCAAAGCTTTAATTTGATGCATAACAGCCCGCCCTACTCCCGATATTGATATATATTTAAACCACTCTGCATACAATAATACTTTTATATTACTTACATTCTTTTTACTTAAATTAGCTCCTCTTTTTTTGTTTACCCCTTCTATATTAATCATATTTAGCATTATCTCCTTATAATTTAATTATTCCAATCTACTATTTAATATTTGTACCATTATTACAAAAACATTAGCCCCCTAAGTTTTTATATAAATGATGCTTTCTAGTTTTATATTGTGATTCTATCGTCGTTCATTGAACTTTTACGACCTCTAGCCAGCACCACTATTTGACTTACTTGTGTTACTAATTGTTAATATTATCACATCTTCTCCATAAAATCAAGTGTCCTTGTAAAATTTGGTTTAACATCATGGTATTCTAACATACTAAAAAAAATTGCTAGCTTTTCTATTATTATTGCTTTTATAACTTTTGTAGGCGGCTCTAGTAATAGTGCTTCTAAACCTCAAACAACAGTTGCAGATGTTAATTCATCAATAGAAATTGATATTGAAACATTTAAAAAAGATAGCTTTACTATCTTTTTTTATATACTTCTTTATAGTTCTTATTTTATTTATATTTTAAAACTCCTTCATCACACAACTCTATTGTTTTAATCAAATCATCAAACACATATCCTATCCCTGTATAATTATGACCATTTATCATTTTTTCCTGTATTTCTAAAGCATTACCGCCTATTTCTGTATAGAAATCTCTATATTCATTATTTTTATCCGCCCATATTAGCATGTTTTTATATCCATTATCGATTAGCTCAGTAGTTACTTTCTTTATAAGTCTAGTCCCCACTCCATTTCCATAATATTCTTCTAAAACGAATATCCCTGTAATTTCTGCTTGGTACTTTTTAGATTTATGTTTATTATATGATATATATCCTATTATTTCATCACCTTTTACAGCTATGTATTTTTCCCTTGTCCCTTTTCTTAATGCATCCTTCTCTTTTTTAATCAGACTGTTTC
The DNA here is from genome assembly GCA_003452395.1 of Clostridiales bacterium. GTDB lineage: Bacteria > Bacillota > Clostridia > Lachnospirales > UBA12420 > UBA12420. Next base: position 10,974 of record DMOI01000008.1, on the reverse strand, counting down.
TCTGTATATTTAGCTTTTCAATAACCCTACCATCTATCTCTTCTTTTCCAGCCTCTGCTATCTTAAATAATGTTTCAACTATACTCTCTGCATTTTCCGGCATTGCTTTTATTATTTTCATTTTTTCATCCCCAATGTCATATAAACTTAAACCACTATTTTTCCTTTCCATTCTTAGAAACATTCCTCAAAAATAAAATTACTACTATCTTATAGCGGCGACCAGTATCTTCCTGATTTTATATCGGTCTCTTCAAGCTTTCCATCTACTTCTTTTAAAATAAATTCTCCCTCACCTTCTGGTGCGGCCCATGTTAATCCTATTACTACTCCTTCTTCAGAATCTGCTACAAATAGCACACTAAATTTTATCATTTAAAATCTTATTACTTGATAAATAGTAAGTATCGTCCGTTTCTAACTTTTCATTTTCTTCTACCTCATATATGTATCCTGCAATATTATCAAAGTTACTACTACTCTGCCTTGAAGTATCTTTATCATTTGAATTCTGGTGCATTATATATTTTATTTTAAATATTTTTCCGTTATCTCCTATTGCAACATTCAATTCTTCTGGTTTTTCAATCTTAGCATCAAAAGTTATTAGTTTCTTTCCCGTTTCATCAGCAAAAGCAAAAGTATTAGTAAGCATACCAACCTCAACTTTCCCACTTGTTTCAGTAATATCTACTTCTTCTTTTGTATCAGTATTGTCTAGCTCATTTTTACTAACATCTTTTATCTTTACTGTCGCTTCACTTTCCTGAACACTACTATCACTCACACCTTGATTCGTTTTACATCCTATTAATGTTAATACTATCAATATACTCACCATAGATAATTTGATTTTTTTCATTTTACCCTCCATAATGCGTATTTTTTTTAATAATTTTTATAGCTTCTTTCCAGAAACATTTAGTTTATTATAACAGATATTTTTATACAAAACTATGTTTTATTGAAAATATTTTGAGATTTTTTGTCCTATATATATATATATATATATATATATATATAGGATACAATGTTTTTAGGGTCACAGGCTTGATAAATAAATAAATAAATAAATTTATAGTGTTTTCTTCCATTTGTCTATTTGCCAAGCATGACCCCATTTGATTTCTTACCCCTTATTTTTTTCCTTGCCTTGATTTTCAGGAACTGGTGGTTCTGTATTTTTAGAAATCTTCATTTTCTTATTACTCTCAGTTCCATGTGGTTCACTTGGATCTGGTCTCCTCATTCCAGCTTTAGCCATGTTTATTCCTCCTTATCTTAATATTTATTTATAGTATGCGTATAATTTTATATTATATGAGCCATAACATATCAAAAAAATAACTATTACTTTTAAGTCATAAAGTAATAATTATTTTCTATTTTGCAATACTTTTTTAATATGTATTTTATAATGAACTACCCCGCGGCAAGCCGTCGGGTTTATGAGACCCTAAGAGATTAATCTAAAAGTAACATTTCGGGGTTAAACTTGACCTCGAAATGCTACTTTTGTACTTAATATATATTAATAAATAATGTTTTAATAATTAATTTATTTGTGTACATTATATAGTTTTTTACTTACTAATAGCCAACTTATTTATATTAGATTGAAGTTGTTGAGCGCTTTCTGCTAAATCAGTAGAAACTTTTTCTACACCTTTGAGTGACGCCTGCTGTAGTTTAATATTTTCTAAATTTCTATTTGTATGTTCCTTTATTTCCTTTATCCCTTCATCTACCCTACTAATAATACCATTAACTCCATTAATCTGTTCTATTAACTCCGTTAAACTTTCGCTGCCATTTGAAACCTCTTCCTTTGTATTTATTATGTACTCCACTGTTTTGTTAATTAAGTTCGACACCTCTTCTATCATTAGTTTTATTGATTGAGCTGACTTATCTGAACTTCCGGCTAATTTCCTAATTTCATCTGCTACCACCGCAAAACCTTTTCCAACTTCTCCTGCTCGGGCAGACTCAATTGATGCATTAAGAGCTAATAAATTTGTTTGCCCTGAAATACCTCTAATTGTTTCTACTATTCCTGTTATTAAGTTTGACTTTGCTTTCAGTTCCTCTATAACTCCTACCGATTTTGCCATTGAATCATTTATTTCTTTTATGTTTCCTTGCACCTTTTTAGAAGTTATACTACATTCATGTGTTTTACTTCTCGCATTATCAGTTAATTTAGAATTTTCATCAGATTTATTTGAGGTATCTTCTGATTCTTGTGTTACCTTTAAAAACAATTCATTTACTTCTTCTGTGGTTGCTACTAGCTCTTCTGCTACAGCACTTAAAGTCCCGGATGTGTCTGTTATAATATCAAACATTTCCTTTATATTTTGATTATCCCTTATTATTTCCACAGCATATAATGAATTACCGTTGTTATCATATACTCCACCAAAACTTAATAAGCAATTTTTAATAGTCCTGTCTTTTTTCGTTATTACTGCTGGAACATTTACAACAGATTGTTTATTTTTTACCGCATCTTGTATTGGACAGTTACCATTGTTACACAGTGGGGTCTTAAAGACATCATAACACTTAATTTTTATTACTTCTTCCGCACTATACCCCGTTAGCTGTTCCATAGATTTTGACCAAAGTACAATGTTATGGTCCATATCCCTCACGACATAAGGATCTGGCATTGAAGTTTGTATACCTTTTAGTAAAAAGTTTTCCTTTTTTATAGATTCCAACTCGCTTTTTACTTCATCTAACTCTAATTTTAGTTTTCCATTTTTTCCTATCATTATAGCGTTTACCCCCTCATTGTATCAATCATATTACAGTTTTAAAGCCTTCATTTTTATATTTTACACCTTTTATGTACAGATAAATTTTATACTATACAACTTATTGCTATATCAAATTCCTATATACTGCTAAGCTTCTTTATTTGCCTTTCCATATTTATTATACACTTTTTTCTGACATATTGCAACGTTATTATATATAAATATTTATATTTTTTTATTGTATTTTAAAATCACTTTCAAATCTTCAACCTTCCCTTTACCACTCTCTAGCTCCATCCATAAAACCCATATGTGCCCAAAAAACAGGTAGTTTATCTAATATGATAAACTACCTGTTTTAAACAACTCCAATACACAAATGCTTTCAGATTTCAAACATATGTCTCCAATAATATCCATCTTAAAAATTAGTACTAAAATAACAAACATCATGTTACTTAATAAAACATAGCCTTTAGTTTTTCCGATCGTTATTTAGTTGCATCTTCTAAATCTTTGCTTAAATCTTTTATTCTTTCTATCAAAACAACTAATTGATTCATTTTTTCACTTTGTGTTTCTGTATTTGAAAGAACTTCTTCTGTTTTGACAGTGTGTTCCTCAGCTATTGCTGAAACACCTTCTAATTGCACTTGCATTTGGTCAAATAACACTTTAAGTTTTTCAATCATATCATATTCTGTAGAAATATTAGAGTTAACATTGATAAATCCATTTGATACTAATTTGAATGAATCGCTCAGATTTGAAGCTATATCCATTCCTTTATCGACGGCAACATTACCCTTTTGAACATTTTCAAAAGTCATTTTTGTGTCATATTGTATTTGTCCAACTACATTATGAATGTCAAATGTAATTTTAGAACTTTGATCTGCCAGTTTCCTTATTTCATCTGCAACAACTGCAAATCCTTTGCCTTGTTCCCCAGCACGTGCTGCCTCTATAGCTGCATTAAGAGATAACAAGTTAGTTTGCTCAGCTATCGTATTTATGCCATCTAGTGACTTATCAATATTATTCATTTTGTCTTGAAGACTTTTTACTATTTCTGATATTTTTCCTACAGACTCTTGAATATTTACCATTTGACTTATCATTACATTTACTTCATCCGCGTTTTTAGTTATTTTTTGATTCATATCAGTAGCTGAATTTTGTACCTCTTCTGATACTTTTTTTGTACCTGCAACTTTATGTCCCGCATCTTGCATTATCATGTTTATATTATTTATGCTCACTGCTTCATCTTTTATACCAGTCGCCATTTGCTTTATAGACATCGTTATGTTATTACTTGCTTCTTTTGTTTGATTTATATTTTCTGTGTATTCAATTACACTCTCATTTAATATCTTAGTATTTTTCAAAACATTTTCCATTGTGCTTTCCATCTTTTTATTTAATTCTTCTGCTTCTTGTGATTTTTTCATACTTGAGTTTAAATAACCTTTACTAGATACTGCCATAATCATAAGGCAATATGTAACTAACCCATTAACTAAAACCATTGAACCAAACGTCATAGTACGCATGTCTTCACTTATAAAATGTAATGCTTTATCGGGGGAGTATATATAATATATGATTAACGCTGTATGCATTATTATCGATGTAATTAATGTTATTTTTGATTCAAGATACACACAAGTTAAAACTACAGACCCTATTACAACATAATATGTTAAAATATTACTTTCCATCAAAAATGCCTTTGTTATCGCTGTTAATGGAAGTATACATACAAAAATAATAGCTCTCATTGTAGGATTAATTTTCAAGAAATATGTTATAGTAGAAAATATCGCCCCAAATGCTAATACCCACAACGTTCCTGTGGCTGAACCATTTTTATTTTCTGCAATTGCAGCAATAACTAAAACAAATATCGTAATATATAGAATCTTTAATACCATTACATTAATCTTGTTAATATTGTAGCTATGACTTATCTTCAAATCCTCCACTCCTTCTACTTTTGCTAATTGAAAGTATCATTATTTTTATTAATTTAAATTTATATTTCAAATTTTCTTTAAAAATTATAACATATTTCATAATTGTTGTATATATTATTTTATTTATTTTATATCATTATTTACGTATTAATTTAAAAACCCTATAATCTAAATTATCAGTTTTAAATATATGAATGCCCTTATGAGTTACTCTTTAATTAACTCTACCTGCGTTTTTCTTTAACCAATCTCTTTTTTGCTTGTAGTCTGGCATATATACTTCAACTAAATTCCAAAAATCCTTTGAATGGTTAGGATGTTTAAGATGACATAGTTCATGTATTATTACATAATCCATAACATCCACCGGAGTCATAATGAGCTTCCAATTTAAACTTATAATTCCTTTATTCGTACATATTCCCCATGTTCTCTTTAACTGCTTTATCCTAACTAACTCTGGCTTTAAGCCAAGCCTTTGGGCACACATCTCTACTCTCATAGCTATGCAACTTTGGGCTTCCTCTCGATACCATTTGTTAAGCTTCTTTTTTATATTATCCTCATTATCAGCAAAATCGCTTTTTACCCTAATCTCAATCTTACCTTCGTTTATCCTTACCTCAGTTCGCTTAGTCTTATCTTCTTTTACGATATCTAGTTCATATTCATCCCCAAAATATAAAAATATTTCTCCACTTATATACTTCTTTTCTTTTATATTAGCACTTTTCCTTTTAACAACTTCTATGTTATCTAAGATCCACTCCGCCCTTCTGTTCACTAGTTCTTCTATCTTTTTTACACTCACAGAAAAAGGTGCAGACACTACCACCTTTCCATCAGCTCTAATTATTATCGACACATTCTTTTTCTTACGCTTAATTATCTCATATATTATCACTTGATTCTTATAATTTAACATGTACATAATCTTCAATCCCTTTATTCCCTACGTTTTATTTCTTACACCTGATTACCTCATATATTATACTTTATAATTTTTTTCCAAACTTATTACCAATTCTTCTAACTCATCATAATTGTTTATTATTTTTACAATCTTATCACTCCTTCAATTAAATATTTGACTCTCTAATATACTTAGCAACATCATGATATATTTGCAGTTTGCTCTTAAAATGCTCGTGCATCTCTTCTTTGCTATACATCCCCTTTGGTTTATCATACCCATCAAGTATTAGAATCTGGTCCATTGTACTCCCTTCTCCCATTAACTTATCCGCAATAGATGCAAATTCTTCTGATATAAATGTAACTGGCTCTTTGCCTGGCTCATAATATGTAAGACATTCCCTAAGTATTACCTTTCTATTTTTATTGCCATCCATCATTTTCAAGATATCTTCCGGCGTTAACATCTGATTTATGAACTTTACAAACGGACCAGGGAATCCTCCAAGCCCCTCAAAATAATATCCAACATCACTCTTGATTCCCCGTAACAAAAGTAACTTCTTTCATTAAGAAACACATCCTTCCCGTTATTTTTCCCCTCATTATATCATATTGCCTAAATAATGACAATAAATCTAGGCAGGGATTTTTTTGAATTTTAGTGTTTATAGTTTTTCAACATTTCATATTGATTTTTATTTTTCATTACTATATAATATATTAATACACTATAACCTATATATTGCAATTCTAAATAAAATATATGTAACTTATGCGGTACAAGGAGTGATTGTATGAATATTAATTTTGAACTTTACTATATTTTCTATGTTGTAGCTAACAATGAGAGCATATCTAAGGCTGCAAACGAGCTATATATTTCTCAGCCTGCTGTTACTCAATCTATAAAGAAGTTAGAATCTCAGTTAGGTGGTGCTTTATTTGTACGAACGAAACGTGGCGTTATCTTAACTGAAGAGGGAAAAGTTTTTTATTCTTATATCAAACAAGGGGTGGAATTTTTTAATAATGGTGAAAATAAATTCTCTCAACTGAAAAATCTAGAAACAGGTCACATCAAAATTGGAGCAAGTGCAACAATAACAAGAAATGTATTATTACCCTATATAGAGCAATTTCACAAGCTCCACCCTAATATTGATATAGAAATAACAAACCATGTAACTAAAGAATTATTACTAATGCTTAGAAATGGTACCATTGATATGTTGGCACTCAACCTACCCATTAAATCCAATAAAGACATGGCCATCATCCCATGTAAAGAAATTCAAGACTGCTTCGTAGTTGGTAAAGATTATATACACTTGACAGAAAAGCCTATACCCCTTGATGAACTAAAAAACTATCCTCTAATATTTCAAAAAAAGCCATCTAATACCCGAGAGTTTTTAGATAACTTTCTTTTACAAAACAATATAGATTTTACTCCAAAAGTTGATATTGCGAGCTACAATCTAGTTATGGACTTCACTCGTATAGGATTTGGAGTAGGTTATGGAACTCGAGAATTTATTACAAAAGACCTAGACGAAGGCACTCTATTTGAAATCAAAACCATACCCGAAGTACCTAAACGTAATATCGGTATAGCCATGATGAATAATACCATTCCAAGCTTTGGGATTAAAAAACTTATTGATATTATGCTAGCTGGTATTCCTGAGTTTTCTCACACTCTTTAGTTATTTCAACTAGTTTCAACCCCAAATTAAGTTTTGCATTGAGCTCATACTTTTCTCTTAACTCTTTGGTATTATAAATATGTTCTCTATTATATAATCCAAATAACACATTCTTCCTTACAGGCATATATTGTTCTTCATTTACAAAGCTATACTCTTCTCTTATAGCGTCATCATAATTTTTAAATGTATTTTTGTCTTTACCTAATATGGATAAATCTACATCATCAATTATCTTTTCTAGCTCTGTTATTGGTTTATGATGACTTGTAGACATTATTAAGTTTTGAGTCTGAACTATAAATTTTTCATCTTGACCTAATGTCTCAGCTATATATTTTGCAACATCAGCACTCCTCTCTTCATTATCTTTTTTCTTAGTATCATATATATAATCGTGAAATAAATATGCAAATTGCAATGTTAAGTACTCTTCTTCTGTAAGTCTTTGCTCAAATATTTTTAATTCTTCTAGCCCACTTAGAATATGATTTAAGTTATGATAATGTCTTTTGTTTGCATTATATGTTTCTTCTATATTTTCAGCAATTATTTGAGCTAATTTAGTATCATCTGTTTTATTTAACCTCTTTAATATTTCCTCTACTTCATTCTTTTCTGATAACTTTTGTGGCAACTTATATCCTAAACCAGACACTATTTCAAAGAAGCTTTCTTCTATATCTGCTTCTTTTTCCGAAGTCGTATCTAGTGTCCATAGCTTGCCATATTTATTTTTCTCTATTATTTCATTGATTACTTCTGTCTTTTTTGTTGTACCATATTGACCTTTTATCTTAGCATTTATTTCCTCCTCGCCATATTGTCTTCTCTCTAGCCTCCTAATCTGAGTGTCTTCATCAGCTGATATTAGCAACACATTATTATTACATATATTTAGATTGCCTGCTTCTGCTAATAGCGCGCCATTTATAAGAATAATACCTCGCTTACCATACATTTCTCTCCTAGCCCTTGTATTTATAGACGTACTCATTAAATTATTCAAAAAGTTCATATCCTCTTTATTTCCGAACACCTTCGCTCCTAATTCTTTCCTATTAACGCTTCCGTCCTTATTTAATATTTCTTCTCCAAATTTGGCAGCTAATGATTTTCTTATCTCTACATAAGCTGGTTCATTAAGAGTACCTAATATTTGATGTCCAATTTTGTCTAAATCTATATTATGTACAGGTATATCATTTCCCCTTCCAAGTTCCACGAGTTTATCACTGACATATGATTTTCCTGTTCCTATTGTACCAGTTACACCTACTATGTATTGTCCTAACATTTTTTCTTCTAACATTTTTTTCACGCACAAAGGAACATACTCGTGAATAATACCTTGCTCCATTTGCAACGCTTTCACTACACTCGAGCTTACATGAGATAATTCTGGCTTAGAAAACATAGGTAAAACCTCTATATTCTGCTTTTGACTTTCCCCTGCTGAGTATAACTCCTGCTCATAATTAAAATCATTAGTATTTCTCACACCTCTAATAATCGCCTGTATATCATTTTCAAAAGCATAGTCAACTAACATGCCCTCAAAAGCAACTATTTTAACATTCTTTATATCTTTCAAGCTTTCCTCCGCCATTTGCAATCTTTCTTGTAAATCAAAAAGATACTTTTTTGAAGGATTTACTCCTATACCTACCACTAATTCCGATGCCAATTTTGCAGACCTTTTTATTATATCAATATGCCCATAAGTTATTGGGTCCCCTGAAAATGCATAAATAGCTCTCATAATCTTTCCCTCCTGTCAGACTTATTCTTCCCATCTAACTTAAATTTAAATTTTAATTTATTATACTCCATATTTTAATATAAGTATAATATATATTAATTATATTAATCATAAGCTATATTTATATATAAAGACTTACACCGCACCCGCAATGGAAGTCTTTTTTATTCAACTGTTACCTTCTGATTTTCATTTGCTTTGGGATTATCTTTTTCAATATAATTTGGACAATTAAACTAAAGTTATTATTTAGTTTAATCTTACTCATTACCCATCCTTTTGGAATTAACTTATTTTCTTCCATATATGTTATGCCATATCTAGCATTATCATTATCTGAATAAAACTCAATCGCCATTTGATATAATTGATAGGCTTTTTTAAAATCGCATAAATTTAAATACAAAAATGCTATATTAGAATTCATTATTGACAATGCTTGTTTTTGTCCTTCTAATTCTTTTGAACCTACATCTTCCTTTCCTTCTTTTAATTGTTTTTCTAATTCCCTTAAATCATTTACTGATAGCTCTATCGCTTTCTCTGCATACGGCACTGCCTTATTATATAACCCTCTATACGAATAGCACGAAGCAACGTTATTACATATAACTTGATTTTGTGGTTGTAAATAATATGCCTTAAGAAATACCTTTTCTGCTTCGCTATATTGTCCCAATTTTAATAATATATTTCCCATTTCATTATAAGCTTCCGATCTTCTTGGCTTTACTTCTATGCATCTTTTATAATGAGTTTTTGCAACAGCGTAATTTACCTTCATCATCCTTTCAAAGCTTGCTTTGTTCCAATTAATAGCATGTGGCATTGTATACTTTTCTTTTGCCTTATTATCATAGTCCAAATAAATATCTCCATATACATTTCCAATAGAAAAGTACATTTCTGCAATCATCAGAGAATACTCATAATATTTATCTTCTGTTGTCAGCATGCCTTTTCTATTATCTTCATACCAATTCAAAGATAATTCAAATAAATCAACCGCTTCGCCATAACTTCCTTTCATATACTCTTCATATGCTCTATCAATATATGAGTTTTCAATGTTTTGCATAATTTTATCCCTCCAAAATGAAATAGTGATTTATAAATTATATATCATTTTTTAGTTTGTTAATATTACTTTATTATATCCACATTTTCCTGATTTTTTAATTATTCCATAATACTTTAATAATTGAGTATTGCAAATAAAATAAACCTTGACATTTTGCCAAAGTTTATACTAACTCACTTTTTTCTTCATTAAAATATTTTACCATTTAAAGTTATTTTTAGATTATGCCCTCTTTAGTAAACTCTACATTATTATTTTTGAATATACCACCATATTATTTGACTTTTCATTATGTTTACTTCACCTTCATATCTCTTTTCTGGTATTTTAGAGCTCGGAATAGGAGCTCCTGTTTTATTAATGATTTTAACATTCTTTATCTTAAAGTATTCTTGCAACTCTTCACAAAACTCTGAAGACATTATGGTTCCGTCAATAGTTTTAATTACAATTGTATCAAGCTCCATTAAATATTCCCCCTCAAGTAAAAATATTTCTAAATTGTTTTAATAGTTATATATAATATTCTCTAATCTTTCTTCATTATAGCATACTCACAAAATAATCTCAATAAATACAAAAAAAGTCCTAAATCTCCGTTTCTTGCTATTTGTATATCACTTCCATCTAACTCTAAAATTATATTATTATCTAAATCAAGTAAGAAGTTTGTAGTTGCTCCGTCTACTGTTTTAGATATTCTGTTACCTCCCACGTTATACATATTTTGTACTGTCTTGCCTGCTTTTACTGTTTGTATTAG
>DMOI01000015.1 GCA_003452395.1 Clostridiales bacterium | reverse complement strand
TATCAGTACGCACATTCTAATAATGTAAATCCTTTTTTGTTTCTTTCAACTTTCAACTTCCCACTTTCAATTTTCATCTTTATTACCCCCATTATGATATTCGTTATTCTGGTTTACTTCACCCTCTCGGTTCAGATGTATCTGAACCCTACATAGGATTTATCATATTTTAGACTTTCATCATATTTTTTATCTGTTACCATTTTCTTGTCTTATTCTATCTCATATTATCATTTTTTAAATACCTAGTCAATATTTTCTTTAGAGTCCTTTGTATAAATCCTTTCTGAAAAATTCTATAGTAAAGATTATGACTAATACACAAACCTATATCCAGTCAACACCAAAGTCTATTCTTCACCACAAACATCTCATGCATCACCGGCATAACCAGTAAACCTACATATTTCATATAATCTAGCGTCAAAGCCGCCTCATATATAAACAGCAAAGTGAGGGCATATATTAGAAGCTCTAGGCTGCAAATTTTAATCATCCTCCTATTCCGAAACTCTAGTGCAAACTGTGTTGGTAGGATGATTGTTCCGAAATAGTTAAGTGAGAAAGGCACAAACCAATATTTCTCTATAATATTTACCGTTACCAGTTTCCCATCTTTGCAGCAGATTTCTTTACTGCAATGTTTTAAGTCAGTTTTCAACGATATCATGATTGCCTCAACTAAGTGAAAAACTCCAACCGCACCTATTACTCCTTTGATATCTATTTCCATGCCTTTAAAACATACACTAAGTACACATAATACCGCCCCTGAATAGGCCAAGCAAGCATATCTCTTATTTATGCATGATAAAAATAGTATAATAGGAATTAAAAATAGTAGTTTCCTTGATGGTATTATGTATAGATTAAGTAATACCCCGAGACTACTTATGACTACTCCTACTATCATGCAAACTATTATATCTTTTATATAATTAAAAACACTAGTAGTTTTTATGTACACAGACTTGTACAAGAAAACTACTAGTGTTATATATGCTATTAAGAATAACGGTTTATTAAATTGGGGTAACATGTTGTTTATATGTTCTTGCATTTCATACACCCTTGGGATTAAAGGTTCCTCCCCTGCGAAGGGGAGGCTAGGTGGGGTCACATTAGTTATACCAACTACATGACCCCCTCTAGCTACGATGTCGAATAGTTCTAATCTCCTTCGTCGGTAAGAACCAGAACGACCCATGCTTAGCTTCTTACTTGTACTTGTATAATACACAAGTACAGTTTTCAGCCATCCCCCTTCGCAGGGGGAGGACTTTACTACTTAGTCTTCAACAACTCCAGCGCTTTTTGTAATTGAACGTCTTCGTCATCAGTTAGTGATATTTTATTTTTTAGCTCTTTTGGTAGCTCCACAGTATAGTTTGGTTCTATTCCTATTCCTTGTATACAAACATCATCTGGTGTAAAATATTTTGATATTGTTATTTTTAGGGCACTTCCATCTGTAAGAGGGAATATTTTTTGAACAACTCCCTTACCAAAGGTTTTCGTTCCTACTAAAATACCCACTTTGTGAGCTTTTATTGCTCCTGCTAGTACTTCGGATGCACTCGCACTGTTTTCATTTACAAGGACTGCTAGTGGCATACCTAAATTTCTTTCGTCCGATTCAAATTTGCTTCCATTTCCATTTCTTTCTTCTGTATACATTATTAAACCTTTTGGCAAGATTGTATCAGCTATACTAATAACTGTTTCAAGTGCTCCACCTGGATTATTCCTCACATCTATAATTAACGATTTTATCTTCTTTTTCTTTAGACTTTTCAATGCCTCATCAAACTGCGATATTGTAATCTGATCAAAAGATACTAATTGAATATATCCTATATTACCTTTAAGAACCCTATGCTTCACAGTAGGTATTTCAACTATCTCTCGAACAAGCTCAATATCAAGACTTTCAGTTTCTCTAAGTATACTTAGTGTGAGCTTTGTTCCCGCTTCTCCTTTTATTTTCTGAATTATTGATTCTAACGGCATTAAGGTAATATCTTCTTCGTTTACCTTTATTATTTTATCACCGATTAAGAGTCCTGCCTTTGCTCCAGGTGCTCCTTCAAACACAGTTGTAATTGTAAGCAGTCTACTATCTGGATCTGTTTCTACCACAACTCCTATACCTGCATAATGTCCTGACATTTGCTCAGTAAACTTATCAATTTCACTTTTTGTAAAATAGCTAGTATAAGGATCTCCAACTCCATATAACATACCTTTATATATACCTTCTTCTATCTTTTCATCATTCACACTATCAACATAGAATTCTTTTAAGTAATCGTTAATAACATCTAATTTTTGCTGTACTTTATCAGATTTTATTACTCCTACATCATGACTAACTATTATTTTATTAATATTGTTAAATGTGAACATTATGAGTATGGCTGACAAAAAACCTATAGTATAATTATAATATATTTCTCTTTTGTGTTTTTTAGCATCAATCATCTTTTGTTCAATTTCTTTACTTTGATTTACTTCCTCGTTAGAATTTTCTATCATCACAACCTCCATTTATATATGCACGTGCACAATTATTTATATATAATTATATATAGTTTATTTGGCGTTTTTAAATTATATGCGTATTAAATATTATTTAAAATATCCCATTGGATCCACTGGCGTACCATTTATCCTAACTTCATAGTGACTGTGCGGACCTGTCGAGTATCCCGTACTCCCTGCTTTTGCTATTTGGTCTCCTTTTTTTACTTCATCACCTTTGTTAACAGTAAGCTCTGAATTATGACCGTACAGAGTTGTTATACCACTACCATGATTTATTATAACAGTATATCCGTACCCTGTTATGTATGATGCTGAAAGAACCGTTCCATCTGCTGATGAAGCAATTTTGGTACCTGTTGCAGCTGGTATATCTATACCCGTATGCATTTTTTTCACTTTTGATATTGGATGTATTCTATATCCAAATGGTGAACTAATTCGATAATTATTCGGAACTGGCCATGTAAATTTGCCTCCAACATATTTTTTAGTACTTCCTTTTAATTGTTCTTTAAGTGCTTTTTCTATTTTCTTAGATTCTGCTTCTAGCTCATTTAATTCTTGCATATATTTTTTTTCTTCTTCAGTAAGAGTTACAAGGATAGTTGCCTTTTTCTCTTTTGTTTGCTCTATTGCATGTTTTTTGTTTAGTTGATCGGTTTTCAATAATTGAACTGCAAGTTTCGACTTTTCAATTTCCCTTCTAGACTCATCTATTTCAGCCACATTTTGTACTAACTTATTAACTATTTCCTTATCATGACTTACAATCTGGTTTATATAATGTGATCTATTATATAATTGATTAAAATTCTTCGATTTAAGCAATAATTCGATATATGTAGTTTTAGGTGTTTTGTACATATACTTTATACGTTTCTTTAGCTTTTCTTTTTGTAGTTCCTTTGCATCTGTTGCTTCACTTAATCTTATTTCAGCACGTCTCAACTTTTCTTGTTCAGCTTTAAGCGAATTATCCAAATTATCTAATTGATGATTTACTGTTTCCATATCTTGCTCTAGATTTTCTATTTGATCTATGACATTATTTTTTTTACTCTTCGTTTGTGTTAACTTTGTTTTAGTATTCTTAATATTTGCATCTACACTATTCTTTTGTGTCTTATAATTTGACGCAAAAGCAACAGTATTTAATGTAAATATAATAACAAATGAAAAACTTAATATTCTCGCAAATCTAGTTATTTTTCCCATTCAATCATCTCCTATTATTTTTTTGTTTTTATGCTCTTAAATGTTTTCTAATTATTATCAAACTTCCTACTATACCCATTCCAAGCCCTAGTATTAACGCTACCGGTACTAAGTTTTGATAAATCTCAAGCACAGGTATAAAATCTATCAGACTTTCTTCATCCATTGAAAGTGCCCGTTTAAATATATTTATAAAAAAATTATATGTGAAAAATAGCATTATTAATGGTATTACTGTTCCTAAGAATCCAATAAATAATCCTTCGATAACAAATGGCCATCTTACAAACCAATCTGTTGCACCTATATATTTCATAATTTTTATCTCGTTCTTCCTTATATGCACAGTTAGTTGTATAGTATTACCTATCAGTATTATGCCAATTATTACAAGAATACTTATTATTACTGCACTGGTTGCCTGTATAAAGTTTTTTAAGCTTATAAGTAACTGCATGGCTTCTCTAGGCGTATTTATCGTATCTATTTGTTCTATTTTTTGTAATATTCCTATTACATCTTGCTCATCCTTATTATTTCTAAGTTTTATTTCGAAAGACGCTGGAAGCGTTATATCATTAAACAGCTCTGGGTCACTTGTCAGATTCCCTTCGCCCATAAATCTTTTAATTGCTTCCTCTTTTGATACATAATCTATAGACTCTATTTGCGAACTTTTTAGGATTGTTCCTTTTAATGTATCTATCTCCTCTTCTGTCAGGTTCTCATCTATAAACGCCGTTATATTAATACCTGTTTCTATATTTCTAACATTATATTCTATATTCTCCATTATAAGAAAAGCCATTCCTAACATAAATATACACACAGTAGTAGTTGCAATGGATGCAAAAGCCATTGATTTGTTTTTAAATATACTTTCAAAACCTTCATGAATAAAATGACTAAACGATGCTATTTTCATTCTTTATACCCACCTTTAACTACATCTCTTATTACTCTTCCATCTTGAAGTTGTATTACTCTTTTTTGCATACTATTAACTATTTCCTGATTGTGTGTGACCACTATAATAGTTGTCCCATTACTATTTATCTCTTCTAATACCTTCATTATATCCCAAGATGTTTTTGGGTCTAGATTTCCTGTTGGCTCGTCCGCAAGTAATATACTTGGATGATTTAAAATTGCTCTTCCTATTGCGGTCCTTTGTTTTTCTCCACCAGACAACTGTTTAGGATAACATCTTGCTTTACTCTCGAGTCCCATTGTAGATAAAACATTAGGCACTGTCCTTCTTATGTTTTTGGATGGTTCCTCTATCACCTTCATAGCAAAAGCAACATTCTCAAAAACAGTTTTATTTTCAAATAACTTAAAATCTTGAAACACAACACCTAGCTGTCTTCTAAAATAAGGAATTTTTTCCTTCGACATTCTGGTAATATTTTTGTCTCCTATAACAATTGTTCCATTTGTAGGTTCTATTTCTTTCAAAAGCAATCTGAGCATTGTAGATTTACCTGAACCTGTATTCCCTACTATGAATACAAACTCACCTTCTTTTATCTTCAAGTTTACATTTTTTATTCCTACAGCACTGTTTTCATATATTTTAGTTACATTATCTAGTATTATCAAATTAAATACCCCCTTAACCCTTAGCCATAGCAAATACTTATTTACAGCTTTACCACTATTTTACCACATTACAAAACAATATATTACCCATATCTCTATTTTACAAGAAAATTTCAAAAAAGTCAATTTCGTTTTTTACATATTCGACCTTTTTAACAACTTTTTTTAAAAAGCAAGAAATACATAAAGTCCATTGATATATTTTACAACATAAAAACAAAAAAAGCAAGGCATTAGCCTCACTTTTTACTAGTATTCATATATTACCATTTCAATATTCTGTCGTTATTATGGGAGTTGCTATATATAAATATGTTTTATCTTCATAACTATTATATCTCATTGCAAGATTTACATTTACTTTATTTTTCTCTTGTATTATAAAGTCTTTTATATAGCTTGTATATCCATATAAACTATAAATATTATCTGTTTCAAAACTATCGATTTTTCTAGCTTTTATACTTTTAAATACTTTATCAGCAAATTGAATTTTCTTATTCTTTTCCATATCTCCTTCATATCTGCCAACAACTGTAATATTCATATTATAATCTAGCCCTAACTCTTTATGCACTTTATCAAGTAATGTTTGTACAATCCCAAGTCCATCAATTTTATTATATAAAATTGTATTAATGATCAAATAGGTCTCTTCTATTTTATTGTTTTCATCTTTTTTAGATTCTATTTTTATAATAGTTTCCGAATCATCACCAGTTCTAGTTACAACATACGAAAGTTTCATATCATTTTCATTTTTTTCTACTTGGACCTTATTTTTTATATCAAGTTCTAATAGTACCTTTTCTATTTCCTTTTTCATATCATCATATGTTAAGAGTGAGGATTTTAGTTTTGATACTGTACTTATATTTCCCTGTACAGTCTCACAAGAGTACTTATTAAAAACTGTTAGTAAAACATTACTCTTCTCAATTTCATAAAAATTAAAAGCTACTAATATAGTTATTAAAATTATTGAAAAAACTATAATACTTATTCTCTTGTTTTTAATCACAATCCCTCCCTTTTGGAATAATACATCTTATCTAATTACCACCTATACTATTCTACTCTCATTAGTTTTTTCACTTATTTTTTCAAGTGTCTCTCCTATAAACTCATTAGAAAATTCACTGTCTGCTATATCTCCTATGGAAATCATTCCTACCAAATCTCCATCGTCAGTCACAGGAAGTCTTCTTATCTTATGCTCTGCCATAAACTCTAGTGCGCTATCTACGTCCTCATTCTTATCTATACATATAGCTGAATGTGACATGACATCTTCACACTTTACTTCTGTCATTATCTTTTCAGATGCTACAGCTCTAACAACTATATCTCTATCTGTAATCATACCAACAATTTCGTCACCCTTCTTTACTGGCAAACACCCTATATTAGCTTCTTGCATTATTCTAGCTGCTTTAACCAAGCTATCATCAGCATTTACTAATATTATGTTTGTCGACATATAATCTTCTACATTCATGTTCTTCTCTCCCTCGTTTAATAATATAGTCTCATTGTATAAAATCTTTTTCATTTCTAGTTTATTATTACCTTTTTTTAGATATTTATTATTTTTATTTTCCAATTTTCAAATGTAATTTATAATTTGTAAATTACATTTACATTGCTTTCTTGTCATCTGGTATAACAAATCTTATTATCTTGCCGTCATCATACTTATTTAAAAATTCTGTTTTTCTCTTTATCATTGCTTGGTACTCCACTTCTGTTATCTTACCGTCTACTACCATTTTCTTTGCTGTCTTTATAAAATCCTCTATTGTTTTTACTAATTTTCTCGCTTTCAAACTCAAATTTTCGTTCATCTTACTACCTCCTAGAATAAATTATATTTTTGTTTTTACTAACTATTAATATCCAATTATTAGTTAGTAATACATTTTCTTCCATATTTAGAGTTTAAACTTTTTGGGATAAATTTACAAACTCCAAATTCATTCGTTATATTTGTATATTCGCTCAATAAATAAATTATTGTTTATCTATATCATTAATGCAAAGTATTACTAAAATTTGCGTGACTTGTCTTCGATTTGCTCCGGTTTCTATGTTTTTTTACATAAAAATTTAATATTCTCACAAAAAAATACAAGCCAATTTTCGACTTGTATTTTCATATTATTTTATGTTTGCATTCTGCTTATTCAGCAGGGAACTCTGTTATCTCTCCCGTAATATATTTATTAATCATTGTAACATCTGACATGTTTACAAACCCATCTCCGTTTACATCTGCTGCCTTGCTTTGTGGTTCTGTAAGATTTACTGTACCTCCAAAAGCTTTTTGTGCCATTATTGAATCTTCACTCGTTACTTGACCATTTAGATTTACATCTCCTATTATTACTCCTGTTGTAAAGTTAAGTGTATATTCATCATTATATATTCCTGCTGCGTTTTTACATCCATTAGTGTTTAGTATTATTGTATATTTTGTGTTTGGTTTTAAATCCCCGTTTTGAAACCAAACCATAACTTTGTTACCATCAACTCGTTGCGAATAACCAGGTCCTCCATCATTCATATCAATAACACTTGTAGTAGCTATTTCATTACTTTCAAATATTGGCTCTGAGAATGTAAATATAAATTCTGAAGCTAGTTTCACATTTGTTGCATTATTAGCTATTGATGTACTAATCACCTTTGGTGCTTCTTTAGCCTTTATTGTAAAGTTAAATGTATACGCTTCATTTGTATTTCCATCTACATCTGCAAAATATCCAGGATTAATTTTTACTGTATATTTTCCTGGTCTCATTTTTTTGTTTCTCTCAGAAGATAATATCTGTATGGTTTTATCATCTGGGTAAAATCCTAATTCTAAATAAAATCCTGCATCTGCTCCATTTTCGTCGGTAACTGTCATTGCTCCTGATAAATTTGCTCCTGTTGCAGTTGCTCCTACATTGGTTAATTTTTCTGAATATGATACTAGTATTTCAGAATATTCATAATATATCGGAAGTGCTGTTATAACTGAACCATTTGCTGGACTAGTAGAAAGTACTTTTGGAGCATCTACTTTTGTTGTAAATTTAAATGTATATGGTTCATTAGCATTTCCTGATAAATCTTTAAAAGAACTTAATACTTTTACAATATACGTTGTACCTGATTTTAGACTTCCATTTGCAACCCTTAATTTAAAACTTTGACTACCATCAAAAGTCTGTGATAATGGTACTGCATTTCCTGCTTCATCAGTTACACTCGCATATGATACCATATATTGTCCGTTTTCTACCACTTTTTCTGAAAAATTTATTTTTATGATAGGTGTTAAATCTACATTTGTTGCACCATTTGCTAGGCTTGTACTTACTACTTTCGGTGCTATTGTATCTGCTGCTTTTGTTGTAAATGAGACCTTATAATCTTGTATGTTATTTCCTAACCCTTTTATTTCAAAAACATATGTTTTACCTGCTTCTAGATTAGATAATTTTGAATATACTATTTTATTACCCATAACAATACCATCTGAAGTAAATACATCACTTGGATTTGTTGTGTCATAATAAGATGTAGCTACCCATATAGGAACATTTGTGTTTATAATATTGTTATATTCAAGCACTAGTGATGGGTTCGATAGGATATCATCTGATCCGTTTGCTACCGTTACTTTTTTTACTGACGTTATACTTGCTACATCCTTTGTTGTAAAAGTAAATGTACATCCGGGTATAGTTCCTTTTCCTTCAAAGTCAAATTGGTACGTTTTACCTGAATCTAAGTTTACTCGTCCAAATGTTATTTTATTTCCCACTATATCTCCAAATATACCACTACTCCTTTTAGCACTTGGATCCGAGATATCAAAGAAATATCCAAACATTCTATCATTTGAGGTTAGTTTTGTATTGTATTCTATTACAAATGAGGCATTTGTTGGTTCAACATCTCTTGCTCCATTTCTTGGCGTTGTACTCACTACTTTTGGTGTTGTTACTACTGTCGATTTTGTTGTAAAGCTAAGTGCATATGCTTCATTATATATTCCTGCAGCATTTTTACATCCTTTTGCATTTACTTTTATTGTATATCTTGTGTTTTCATCTAAATCGCCTTCTCTAAACCCGACTATCAGTTTATTACCATCAAGTCGATAATAGTCACCTCTAGTTTTATAACCGTTTACGTCATAAACATCTACTGTCGATACTGCTGCATTTTCAAACACTGGCTCTGAAAATGTGAATGTAACTTGTGAAATTAGTTCTACATTTGTTGCACCATTAGATATTGAAGTTCTCACAATTTTTGGTACTGTTGTGACTGCCTCTATTGGCTGTGTAGAATTTATTACTCTAAATGAGCTTTTTATTTTATTCATTACTGAGTTTAGTAATTTAGATTGTTCTTCTGATGATTTCTCCGATGTCTCAGACCCTGTTGAACTACCTACTCTTATTACGGGAACATATTGACCAATTCCTCTTTTGTATATAAATATACTATCGCCCATTTTTATTGATTGAATGCCGTCTCCTGTCCCTAGTTCAGTTTCTAATATATAATCATCTTTAATCACTCTTGTTCTATTATTATAATTAATATCTGAATTTAATTCATTCATAATACCCGAAATTGTAGTAGATTTACCATTGTCAAAATTCAAATAATAAACATTTATAAACATTCCTGATGAGATTTCATCTAATTGTGCATATTGATCACTAAAGTTTTCATTATGCAACCCCGCAATATCTATGTCTTGTTGGGTTAATAAAGGCTTATTGAAATCACTACTTTCTATTGGGTATTTAAATGTTATATTTCCATCATTAAAAATTTTATATTCCGTACCAAGATTCTCGTCTTTTACTGCAACTTTTTCCCCTTGGTAATTTGATCCTATACTTGATTTGTAAATAAGTGAGCACGCTTCTGCTCTGGTTAATGTGCTTTGTGCTCTAAAGCTTCCATTACCATCGCCTTCCATAACCTTGTTTTTTATGGCTAATGCTATATATCCTCTTAAACTAACAGATATTGCACTCTTATCACTATATGTATTTAGTACGCTCAAGTCTGGTGATTGTTCATCCATTCCTTTAGCTGTAACTATCGCTACTGCCATATCTTCTCTTACTGCGGTATCACTACCCTTAAAATAAAGTTTATCTCCTGCTTTATATCCCGTTAAATATTGCTTTGCTGTTTCAACATACTTATATGCCCAATTACTTTTCGAAACATCTACAAATGTTGGTGTCTCTGGATTCAGAAGTTCTAAATTTAGTGCTAAAACTAATATTTTTGCAAATTGTTCCCTAGTAACAGAATCATTTGGTCTAAATGTTCCGTCACTAAAACCAGCTATTACCCCTTTATCAACCATTTGCATAACTGCACTATATGCCCAATTATTTGAACCTAAGTCACTGAATTTTTGATCATTACTTGCTAATGTTGGTGTAGATAAAAATAAAATTACAAAACATAACATAAAACTAATTAATCTGTAAAACTTTTTCTTCATAAAAATCGCCCCTTTTATATTTAGTGCAAAAAATTTTAGTGTATTTTTTGCCTTTTTTATAATATCTGACATCAAATATTAGATTATCGTTTTAATACTATAATACATAATATAATATTTTTCTTTTATTGTCAATAAAAAAAGGAAAATAAACTGATTTTTTTTCCTTTTTTTTACATTTATTATTGTTGTGTTGTTTTTGTTGTCTGTTCTTCAGGAGTTACTGCTGGAACAGTAGTTGTAGGTGCTACTGGTAAAGTTGTATTCGTTATCGGTGTTGTTGTCGTCTCAGTCGTTGGTGTCGTTGATGTAGCTGTATCAGCTGTACCCGTTTGCTGTTCCTTAGGTAATCCATAAGGCTCATCCGCTATGTCTTTTGGTATAACACCTTCTGTTGTATTTGTGTTTACCCCCGTTTTTGTATTAGTAGTCTCTTGATTATTTATTATTACATTTATAACAACTGCTAAAATGATAAATACAAATATACCTATTTTTGTTAATGATTCAAGCTTTCCTTCATATGTTTTTGATTTGTTTTTGTTGTAATAAGTATCCCCTACTGATGTAGTCCCTGTCATTACCCCAAAACCTCTTGTTTTACTTTTTTGCATTAGTATAATAATTATCAAGAATACTGTTATTAATAAATATACTCCGTATAATATTGTAGTCATAAATTAAGTCTCCTTTTGATTTTAGTTTCAGATACATTATATTTTATCTATTTATATTAAAAAATACTTTCTTTCCTGGATATTCTGCTCCAAAATCGAGTTCCTCTTCAATTCTGAGTAATTGATTATATTTTGCTACTCTATCAGAACGACATGGTGCTCCAGTTTTGATTTGACCTGCGTTCATAGCTACTGCTACATCTGCAATGGTCGAATCTTCTGTTTCTCCAGATCTATGTGAAATAACTGCTGTCATTCCTGCTCTATTAGCCATTTGTATGGCATCTAATGTTTCTGTTAAAGTACCAATTTGATTTAGTTTTATCAAAATTGAATTTGCAGAACGTTGTTTTATACCTCTTTCAAGTCTCTCTGTATTAGTAACAAACAAGTCATCTCCTACTATTTGAACTCTGTCTCCTAGTTTCTCAGTTAACAGCTTCCATCCATCCCAATCTTCTTCGGCTAGTGCATCTTCTAAAGATATTATTGGGTATTTATTTACTAAGTCTTCAAAGAACTCTACCATTTCTACTGTAGACTTTTTGTATCCTGACTTCCAGAAATCATACATTCCATCTTCTTTATACATTTCTGATGCCGCTGCATCTATAGCCAACATAAAATCAGTATCATCATCATTACTTGCCTTATATCCTGCATTACCTATAGCTTCAAGTATAACTTGTATAGCTTCTTCATCGCTAGATAAATTTGGTGCAAAACCACCTTCATCACCTATTGCTGTTGATAAACCTTTGTCCTTTAAAACCTTCTTTAATGTATGATAAACATCTGTACACATTCTTAATGCATCACTAAAAGTATCTGCGCCTACTGGCATAATCATAAATTCTTGTATATTAACAGTATTATCAGCATGTTTTCCACCGTTTAATATATTCATCATAGGAACTGGTAATGACTTAGCATTTACCCCTCCTATATATTTGTAAAGTGGTAATCCAAGTGCTGCTGCCGCTGCTCTTGCAACTGCTATTGATACACCTAGTATTGCATTTGCACCTAATCTAGCTTTGTTATCTGTTCCATCTAACTCTATTAACATTTTATCTAGCATTGTTTGGTCTAAAGCATTCATTCCCACTACAGCCTCTGCTATAATATCGTTAACATTATCTACTGCGTTCAGAACGCCTTTACCTTGGTACCTATTTTTATCTTCGTCTCTAAGCTCTACAGCTTCGAATTGTCCTGTGGATGCACCAGATGGCACTAATGCCCTTCCCATATACCCGCCCTCTAAGTGTACGTCTACCTCTATAGTTGGATTTCCCCTTGAGTCTAAAATTTCTCTTGCAAAAACATCTAAAATTTCAATATAACTTGTTTCTAACATTAAACAATTCCTCCTTTTTATTTTTATTTAAACATTATACTTGATAATCCAAAAAATGCAACTATTAATATAATTACACCTAAAATTAATGAACTCCATTTCAATAAATCTGTTTCAACTAATTGAGATTTTCCTTCTTTTAGTTTCTTTGAAAATTCATTCATTTCTATTTCTATTCCTTGCTTTTGAATTACATGAAATAATATTTTCAAATCTGTATTATCAAAAAAGCTTATATTTATCCAAACTGGGTTTTCTCTGTCTTTTGTATATACTTTCACCCTATATCCTACTTGAAACCAGCTCCACACAAATGCTGTATCCATTTTAACAATACTAGAATAATCAACATTATGTAACCCTTTATATATAAATTTATCCTCAAACAATACTAGTTTTTGCACATATGTATGTCTTATAAGCACCAAATCCATTATTAAAAACAAAATAAGTAATAAGAGTAATGTTGGAAAAGTATCTGGCATGGTATACATATTAGCTAAGAAATATGCAAGTATAGGCAGTAACGCTATTTTAAAAAACCATGCTATTCTCCAATCTGGTTGAATTACATATGGTATCGGAAACTTATCCTTTTGCGTTACATCCGTTAATGCATATTGCTTTTGTTTTTCTAGCGCTTTTCTTAGTGTGTCCGGATCAATAAGATTTTCTTCTAATAAAATTTCACCTAACATTTTTTTACCCATATAACTTCATCTCCTCCTAAATATTTCAAAGTGCAAACCGCACAATGTTTTTCCTTCAACTTTTAACTCTCACCTTTCACCTTTCAACTTTATCAAGCTTTCTCCATTCATTTCTATTGGTTTTGGTAGTCCCATCATTTCTAAAATTGTTGGAGCAATATCACAAAGTTTTCCATCTTCTCTTATTATAGCATTTTTTTCAAAATTTACAAGTATTAATGGAACAAAATTTGTAGTATGTGCTGTATATGGTTTTCCATCAGGATAGATCATCTCTTCTGCATTGCCATGGTCGGCACATATGAGCATTTGTGAACCTTTTTGTAAAACCGTATCATAAACTCTACCTACACATTCATCGACAGCTTCAACTGCCTTTACTGTTGCTTCCATTATTCCACTATGACCTACCATATCGCAATTCGCATAATTTATAACTATAAAATCATACTTATCCGAATTAATGGCCTCTATCAATTTATCAGTTACTTCATAAGCACTCATTTCTGGCATTAAATCATAGGTTGCAACTTTAGGCGAAGATATAACTAGTCTATCTTCTCCATGATATGGTTCCTCTATTCCACCATTAAAAAAGAATGTAACATGTGCATATTTTTCGGTTTCGGCTGTATGAAATTGCTTTAAACCTTTCTTTGCTAAATACTCAGCTAAAGTGTTTTCTATGTTTTCTGGTTTATACACTACGAGCTTATTTTCAATATTAATATCATATTCTGTAAAACAAACATAAACAAGCTTCATAAAACCTTTATTTCGAGTAAAATCTCCGAATGACTCATCACAAAAAGCTTTTGTTATTTCTCTAGCCCTATCTGGTCTAAAGTTAAAACATATTATTGAATCATTTTCATTTATAGTTGCTATTGGCTTATCATTTTCCATAATAATTGTAGGAACTACAAATTCATCTAATATATTAGCTTGATATGATAAAATAATAGCTTCTGATGCACTGTTTGCTTTTGCTCCATCCCCCATAACCATTGCGTTATAGGCTTTTTCTACTCTTTCCCATCTATTATCTCTATCCATAGCATAATATCTGCCAGTTATTGTAGCTATCTTCCCTACACCTATTTCATTAATTTTATTTTCCAACTTTTCTAAATATTTTTTTGCTGAATTAGGTGGAGTATCTCTTCCATCTAAAAAAGCATGTACATAAACCTTTTTGAGGTCATGCCTTCTTGCTAATTCTAATGTAGCGTATAAATGCTCTTCTTCACTATGAACTCCTCCGTCAGACACTAGCCCGTATATATGAAGTGAAGAATTATTATTTTTACAATTATCTATAGCTATAAGTAATTCTTCCTTTTCAAAGAAGTCTCCATCTTTTATAGACTTTGTTATACGTGTCAAAGATTGATACACAACTCTACCTGCACCCATATTCAAATGTCCTACTTCTGAATTACCCATTTGCCCTTCTGGAAGTCCTACTGCTAGTCCACTTGCACTACATTTTGCATAAGGATATTCTGTCATTAACTTATCTAAATTAGGGGTGTTTGCTGCTATTATTGCATTACCCTCTACCCTATCACTAAGTCCAAAACCATCTAAAATCATTAAGATTGTTGGTCTTCTAGTCATTTGTATTCCCCCTTAATAGTTCACAGTTCTATCACTTCTCCACGTTTAAACTCAAATTCAGGCTCTACTCGATTACCTTCAAGCGGTTGTATTGGTTCTTGATGTTCATATAACCACTTATCATACTCATATTCAGGAAATCTTACTTTATATCTATTAAAAGAATCTTCTTCATAATTCTTAATTTTTACTGTTGGTACCTCAATTTCTCCATTTATAATTTTGAGAGCTCTTTCTTGCAATTCTTTATTTGGAAATAACGGTCTAATAGGAGCATACATATTTTGTATTATTTCATATGTCTCTGGTCCCAATCCAAATACATGTTCCATAAGAAATGATTTTAAGGGACTGAACTTCTCTTTAATACAAATACGTTGAATATGCTTAGGTTCTTCTTCCTTACCTATAGTCTCTATGCATAACACTAATTTACCGTGAAACGTATTTACAACTAACTTAACTGTAGTAAAAGAATCTCCAAAGCTACACTTTTCACCATCTTCAATATTTATTACATCGACAATCTCAGCTTGTTTAACTTTAGTACCTTCACCTGTTATAGCATGCACAATATATCTATTAAATGTTAAATCGTGTTCACATAAAATATCTTTTATCACTGGTTCTTTTTCACTTACGACAATCCCTTTCATTGCTACATCTCCTTAATATTGGATTTTTCAACCCAACTCCCCCTGCGAGATCCCTCCGTCGCTATTGCGACACCGCCCTTATCAAGGGAGGCTTTTGACTATTCACGTACCACCATCCACTATCCACTATTTACTCATTATAATTTACAATTACTTTGTATTCCCATTTATAAGTTTTTTTAGTTTTTGATCAAATGTTGCTATTTCATATCCTTCCACTTCATTGTAGGTATATAAAACAATATCAATAAAATCTAGATTGAATTTGTCATAATTGTGTAAAATACCTTTAATAAGTTCTCTGTTTTCAGTATTTACTTTTCCTATTTCATAGATTTCAAGCAGTCTTTCACATACCTCTTTTTTATTTATGTTATAGACTTTCTTTAAAACATAAACTATTTCAGCTAATACTTCTATTTTTAGTATTACTTCTTCATTTTCTATTATTTTTTCTGCCTCATCTGCTTGTTCTTTTATATCATTAAGCATATATCTTAATATAATATTTGCATCAATTATCTTCATGATTTTCCCTCACCATCTCTTGCCAAGCAGTTTCCTCTTCTGGGATTTTATTTATATCTTTATATTGTTCTAGACAACCTTTTAAAGATTTGCTTTTTATTTTGCTTTCATTTGATATTTCTTTATTATTTTCATTGATATATTCTAAAAAATCTATTATTTGAGCTATTTTTCTTTCAGGCATTTTTTCTATTATTCCAATTGCTTTTTGTTTAAGTATTCCCACAATAAACACCTCTCTTTTAACCATTCTTATTCACTATCCACTATTTATTCATTATAGTTTACAATACTCACAAAGTCTTCCTTCAAACTAGCTCCACCTACTAGTGCACCATCAATATTCGGCATGTTAAATAATTCTTTTGCATTATCTTTTGTTACGCTTCCACCGTATTGTATTCTCATAGTGTTTGCTACAGCACTGCCATACATTTCAGCCAGAGCTTCTCTTATATATTTACAAACTTCTTCTGCTTGCTCACTTGTCGCTGTTTTTCCGGTACCAATGGCCCAAATAGGTTCGTATGCTATTATTACCTCTTGTACTTGGTCTTTTCCTACCTTTTTTAGTCCTTCTATAACCTGATTTCGAACTAAATCAAATGTATCGCCTGCTTCTCTTTGTGCTAGTGATTCACCAACACACATAATAGGCTTTAGCCCTACCTGAATAGCTTTTAAAACTTTTTTATTTACTATTTCATCAGTTTCGCCAAAATATTGTCTTCTTTCAGAATGCCCTATTATCACGTATTCTACGCCTAAATCGTACAACATATTTGGAGATATTTCCCCTGTATATGCACCCTTTTCTTCGTAGAACATATTTTGTGCACCAAGCTTTATATCACTTTGATAATCTTCAAGTAATGTAATTATTTCTGATAATGCCAAAAAAGTAGGGCATATTACAACATCTACCTCACTTGTATCTATATCATCATGAATTTCCCCAACGAAATCTATAGCCTCTAACACAGTCTTGTTCATCTTCCAATTTCCTGCAATAATTTTCTTTCGCATCTTTACTTTCCTCCTCTACATCTCTCGTCGCCCCTCTAACGCTCTTGAGAGCGTTATTTCATCAACATATTCTAGGTTGCCACCTACTGGGATACCATGTGCTATCCTCGTAACCTTTACTCCTAGTGGTTTAATCAGCTTACCAATATACATTGCTGTTGCTTCTCCTTCTACGTTGGCATTTGTGGCTAATATTATTTCACTAACTTGATTTATTCTGACTCTATCTAAAAGCTCTTTTAATTTTAAACTTTCTGGACCTATCCCGTGCATAGGAGACATTACTCCATTTAAAACATGATATGTGCCCTTATAGTTCTGTGTTTTCTCATATGCTACCATATCTTTTGCATCTTCTACAACCATAATCGTTGTTTTGTCTCTTTTTAGGTTACTACATATAGGGCAAGTGTCTTGATCTGTTATACAGTAGCATATAGAACAATATTTTATGTTTTTTCTAGCATTTATAATTGATTTTGCTAAGCACTCTACGTTCTTTTCTGGCATATTAACTATGTAAAATGCTACTCTTTGAGCTGATTTATTACCTATTCCAGGTAGTCTTGATAGTTCTTCTATGAGACTTGACATCAAATCGCCATAATATTTCATAATAATCACTTACCCTTCGGTTTACCTGCTTTTCTTTTATATTCTATGCCTTTTTCTTCTGCTAGCGTAAATAAGTATTTTATAAACTCTCTATTTATATCCGCTCTCTTTAACGCAAACTCTATAGTAGCTTTTAGATAACCTACTTTACTGCCTATGTCATATCTTTTTCCTTCAAACTCATATGCATATACTTCTTCCTCTTCTGAAAGCTTTTGTATCGCATCAGTAAGTTGAATTTCTCCATTTTTCCCTGGTTTTGTATTCTCTAGGTACCCAAATATTTTTGAAGATAAAACATATCTTCCGAGTATAGCTATATCAGACGGCGCCTCTTCTATAGATGGTTTTTCAATCATGTCTTTTACTAAATGTAGTTTTTCACTAACCATGTCCCCATCAACTATACCACACTTTGATACTTGCTTCCTCTCTACTTTTTGAACTCCGACTATTGTTCTATCGTATTTTTCATAAATATCGATTAATTGCTTTATGCATGGCACTTCAGAGTCTACAACATCGTCACCTAAAAGTAATGCAAAGGGTTCGTCTCCAACAAATGATTTTGCACAATACACCGCATGCCCTAAACCTTTAGCTTCTCCTTGCCTTATATAATTGATATTTACCATATTTGATACATTTTCTACTATCTCAAGCAAATCCCTACGTTCAGATTTTCTAAGCTCTTCTTCTAGCTCATACGACTTGTCAAAATGATCTTCTATAGCATGTTTTCCACGCCCAGTTATAATTAGTATATCTTTTATACCTGACTTTACTATCTCTTCAACGATGTATTGTATCGCTGGTTTATCAACTATCGGTAGCATTTCTTTAGGTTGTGCTTTAGTTGCAGGTAGAAATCTAGTCCCAAAACCCGCAGCTGGTATTACTGCTTTTGTTACCTTCATACGACATCCTCCTTAACAGTTTTCTATCTCATTTATTTGAGTTCCTCCCCTGCGAAGGGGAGGTTAGGTGGGGTCACGTTGGTTTAACACTAACTCTATGACCCCCTCTAGCTCCCCCTTCGCAGGGGGAGGACATAAAACTCCCTACTTCAATGTGTTAACCTAAAGGTTTCGCCCGAAGGCGAGGGGTTTATTCTTATTATACAAATATTAAAATGGCAAATTAAATCCGCCTGTTAATCCACCGTATGTACTTTTTTCTTCATCTGATAACTTTCTCATTCCTTCATTTATCGCAGCTTTGATCAAATCTTCTAGTGTCTCTATATCTTCTGGATCAACTACTTCTGGTTTTATTTTTATAGATTTTAGTTGCTTTGAACCAGATAAAGTTACTTCTACAACCCCACCACCAGCGGTTGTAGTAATTTCTCTAACTTCAAGTTCCTCTTGTTTTTTTATTAGATCCTCTTGCATCTTTTGTGCTTGTTTCATTAAGTTTTGCATATTAGCAGGCATTCCCATTCCTCCAGGAAGCCCCCCTCCTCCAAATTTCCCTTTACCCATGTCTATATTCTCCTTTCGAATTTTATCGTGTTTTTTTATTCTTGAACCTTTGGTTCTTCTATTATCATAGTCAAATCTATTCTACCTTGTTCATCTATATTTACAACTTTAACTATTACTTTATCCCCTGCTTTTACTATGTCTTCAACTTTTGCTACTCGAGCCTGCGCTAGTTTTGAAATGTGTACTAACCCTTCTTTACTTGGTGCGATTTCAACAAATGCCCCGAATGTAGTGGTTTTAACAACTTTGCCATTAAATATCTGTCCTATTTCTGGATTTACCGCGATTGATTTTATTATAGTTAATGCTCTTTGTACCTTTTCACGATCTACCCCACATACAAATACTCTTCCATCATCTTCTATATCTATCTTAACACCAGTTTCATCGATAATTTTATTTATTGTTTTTCCTTTTGGTCCAATGACCTCACTTATCTTTTCTGGATCGATCTTTATTACCTCTATTATTGGAGCATATTTTGAAATCTCTTTTCTTGGTTCATCTATAGCCTTTAACATAACCTCGTCTAATATAAACATTCTAGCGTCTTTCGCCTCATATATAGCTTTCTCCACTATTTCACGTGTAAGCCCAAGAACTTTTATATCTAATTGTATTGCTGTTATACCAGCTTTAGTACCAGCAACCTTGAAATCCATGTCTCCAAAGAAATCTTCTAAACCTTGAATATCTAACATTGTTACAAACTCTTCTTCTGTTTCACCTGTAACAAGTCCTACTGATATACCTGCAACTGGTGATTTTATCGGAACTCCTGCTGCCATAAGAGAAAGTGTACTGCCGCAAACACTCGCTTGAGAAGTAGAACCATTTGAACTAAGCACTTCAGATACAAGCCTTATTGCATATGGAAATTCTTCCTCTGAAGGTATTACTGGTAGTAATGCTTTCTGCGCTAATGCACCATGTCCAATTTCTCTTCTACCTGGTCCACGAGAAGATCTTGCCTCACCTACTGAATATGCTGGAAAATTATAGTGGTGCATATATCTCTTACTCTCTTCTAACGCATCAAGTCCATCTAGTACTTGCACATCTGCTATAGGACCAAGTGTCGTAACTGTAAGCACTTGTGTTTGACCCCTTTTAAATATAGCCGAACCGTGTGTTCTTGGCAATATATCTACCTCTGCTGTTAATTCTCTTATTTCATCAAGTCTTCTTCCATCTACCCTTTGCTGTTTATTATATATCATACTTCTAACAGTACTTTTTGCAAATTTATACATAACTGTATCTACATGTACAGCAAAATCTGGATTTACTTCCATAAAATAATTTTTTACTTCTTCCGTAAGTAATTTCAAATGTTCTTGTCTTTCCTGCTTTGCATCTGAAAATAAAGTTTGTTCCATTCTTTCCCCGCCAACAAAAGAGGTAATTGCATCATATGCTTCACTAGGCACTTCACTTTTTGTATATTCTTTTGTTTCTTTTCCAACTTCTGCTTGAATATTCTTTATAAATTCTACAATCTTTTTATTTTCTTCATGTCCCTTAAATATACCATCTATCACTATTTCTTCTGATATTTCATTTGCACCAGCTTCTATCATAACGACTTTGTCGGCTGAAGAAGATACAGTAAGAATCATTTGTGTCTTTTCTCTTTGCTCTGATGTAGGATTTATAACTAATTCTCCATCAACATACCCTACACTTACGCCACTTATAGGTCCCTTAAATGGTATGCCCGAAATAGCTAAAGCAACAGAAGCGCCAACCATAGCAGTAAATTCTGGACTTGAATCTTGATCAACACATAATACTGTTGTATTAACGTTTACATCATTTTTATAGTCCTTTGGAAAAAGTGGTCTTATAGATCTATCTATAACTCTAGATGTAAGCACCGCATTCTCTGTCGGTCTTCCCTCTCTCTTTATAAATCCTCCTGGTATTTTACCAACTGAATAAAGTCTCTCCTCATAATCAACACTAAGAGGAAAGAAATCAATATTGTCTCTAGGCTTATCTGATGCTGTCGCTGTTGCTAAAACTACGGTCTCTCCATATTGCACTAAAGCCGAACCATTCGCCAACTCTGCTACTCTACCAATATCTACCTTTAATTCCCTACCTGCTATTTCCATTTTAAATTGTTTATACATAATTTGTCCCCTTTCAAAAACTGTGCACAATGCACAAATTATCCTACGTTTATTTTTATTTATAATTATTCCTTAACTTTCCAAATAATATACCCACTTCCTTATATCATACAGAATTTTCTAATATTTTTCAAGTGGAAAACGAAAAAAAGTTAATTTTATTACCAAAATTAACTTTTTTTCACATAGAAAATATTTCGTGTTTTTCAAATTATTCGCACATTATCAAATATAATACAAAGTGCTTTTTAAACCTTATCCTACTAATATTGCTGTATCTTTCCATCTCTATCTATATAAAACATTCCATTTTTAAATTTATTATCTATATCTATCACATCATCTTTTTCAAATGTTTGTGCAACCGATCCCCCATGATTTCCTGCTACTAACATTATTTTGTTTATTCCATTATTATCTTTCCCTATATAATATCTAAAATTTTTCCTGTCTTGTTTTTCTGTTCCTTCGGTGTACCCCTCGCTTACTTGTACTGATCCCTTTTTGTATATTCCGTATCGCTGTATTATTTCATTTGCATCGTTATCTGTCGCTCTTATATGTAAATACCATGTCCCATTTGCTGTTTGTGTTAGTGTTTGTGTATCTGTTACACCAGCTGTCCAGCTTCCTGTTGGTGTTGCGGATTCGCTCCACTCATATTCCCAGCTATCTATTCCACTATCTGCCGTTAATGTTATTTCTACACTTATGTCACTTCCATCTTTTATTCTACTTGTTATATCTGGCGTTATTGTCGGTCCTGTTTTATCAAATGTATATTCTTCTGTTGTTACTACTCCTATATTTCCTGCAGCATCATAACTTACTAACTTTAATATTACTGTTACACCATTATTACCGTCTACTGGTATTGTTCCTATTACTTCTGTATCTGTATTATCTGGCTCCGTTCCATCTATCGTATAATATGTATGTGCTACATCTATCCCACCAGCATCAGTTACTGTTATTGTTTGTGTTGAATTATATATTCCCGTTACCTTATCTACCGTTGGTGCACCTGGAGCTATTTTGTCTATATTAACTATACTTAGACTACTTTGAGTACTTGGATTTCCTACATCGTCATAACATCTTGCGTACACAGTACTATTTGTTGTTATCGTTAGTGCTACAATATAGCTTATCCATGCTCCGCTACCTATTTTATATTCTTTTATTGTTGCGTCGTTTGGATACGTTATTGTTACTGTTACATCTGTATTTGTTGGTGTTGATATGTTTACATCTATATCTGGTACTTCTGGCGGTGTACTGTCTATGGTTATTTGTTTGGTATCGCTCGTATTACCATTTCCTGCAGCATCTGAACATACAGCTGCATTTACTATTATCGTCTGAGTACCACTCCCAGAATTGGTTACTACTAGTGTATATACACTTCCACTTCCGCTAAATGTTCCTTTTGTTCCGTTTGTTACTGTTACATCATTTATATCAAATCCTGTTACCGTTTCATTAAAAGTAAATGTGTATGTTATACTACTTGCATTGCTTGGACTTTCTACACTTGATGTTATAACACATGTTGGTGATGTATTGTCTTGAACTATCTCATATCCTCCCCCTGGAACCAGATTCACAATAGTAGATTCTTGGATTCGTAGAGCGGGCCGCACACCCGCACTACCGCTAGTTGCCGTGTAGTCTACTAAACCATTGATTTTTACATAAAAAACACACTGAACGAGAGTCGGATGCGGTGTTATTAGCCACCAATTCGTGCCATCTCCACTACTTGGAAACACTCCTGCTAATATTGCTGAGTTGTATTCATTTTCTGTAAGAAGGTATATACCATCCCTTATTAGTGACTTTTCTCCTACTGTAAATGTATTGTAGTAGGTATTATTTAGATAATAGCCTATATTATTACTATCACTTGAATTATATGTTCGGTTATTATCAGGATCAAATGCCATATTCCCTATACTGACTGCTTTAACAATTAATCCCGTAGACGGATTTATTAATTTCCAAGCCTCACCGTGAAACATTATAATCTGTCCTACGCTTAACTCGGTTATTGTGCTAGTTGTAGATAAGGCTGTTATCCTAGTAAACCCAACACCGTTCCCTATACCTGGGCTTGTTAATGTGTTAGTTAGGGGAGCATAGCCATATACATTTCCGATACCTTTACTACCTGGAGCACCATCAAACCATCCCGTATACTCCCAATATTCTGGGTCTTCATAATAATATGCATCATCACCCCTGCCACCTACACCTCCTGCAAGTATTCTATTTCCTATATTATTTGCATCTTTACGAACCTCTATTGTTCCACTAGAACCATTTATATATAAGTTTGTTAGGCTATCAAGTGTAAGTACTCCCCTTGCATAACCACCTTTTCCTCCGACTCCACCATAGGCCCCCCCTTCATCATTCCCAGAAGCACCTTCGCTTCCCCATACTTCGATTATATATGTTCCAGCACTAAGTGAAATAGAAGCTTGTGTACCTTCAACATAACTATAATCAGTTGCATGAACCTTTAATTCACTCATTAGGATCAATCCAACGACCATTATAAGAAATGTTATTATTTTTTTATTATACATTTTAATTATCCCCCCTCATGGCCTTGAAATTGAATATTAATTACTAGCCTAATACTGCTGTATCTTCCCGTCTCTATCTATATAAAATATTTCATCCTTAAATTTATTATCTAAATCTATCACATCATCTTTTCCAAATGTTTGTGCAACCGATCCCCCGTGATTTCCTGCTACTAACATTATTTTATTTATTCCATTATTATCTTTCCCTATATAATATCTAAAACTTTTCCTGTCTTGTTTTTCTGTTCCTTCGGTGTACCCCTCGCTTACTTGTACTGCCCCCTTCTTGTATATTCCGTATCGTTCAGTTACTTCATTTGCTTCGTTATCCGTAGCTCTTACGTGTAAATACCATGTTCCATTTGCTGTTTGAGTTAGTGTTTGTGTATCCGTTGCACCACTAGTCCAGCTTCCTGTTGGTGTTGTCGCTTCACTCCACTCATATTCCCAGCTATCTATTCCACTATCTGCCGTCACCGTAATTTCTACACTTATATCGCTTTCACTTTTTATTCTACTCGTTATGTCTGGCGTTATTACTGGTCCTGTTTCATTAATATTTACTATACTTAGACTGCTTTGTGTACTTGGGTTTCCTGCATCATCATAGCACCTTGCATATACTGTACTGTTTGTTGTTATCGTTAATGCTACTGTGTAGCTTGTCCATACCCCTAATCCTATTTTATATTCTTTTATTGTTGCATCTATTGGATACGTTATTGTTACTATTACATCCATATTTGTTGGTGTTGTCGGATTTGCATCTATTATCGGTACATCTGGAGGTGTACTGTCCACTGTAAATGTTGCACTTGGTCCTGCAGCTGGTGCATAATCTGGAGTTGTATTCCATGCTCTCGATGCTGCAACAGATATACCTAGAGTACCCTCTCCTGTTATATCTGATATGGTTACCGTTGGTGTATTAGTTATTCCATTTGTTACTTCTACTATTCCATCTGCTGTTCCTGATTTGTTTAAAATAATATCTTGGTTCCTTAGAGAAACTGTAGTAGCGTATTCATCATATGTAACTGTGTATGTAACCAATCCTGTTCCCGTAAATGCTGCAGATGGTGAGCTAATAAATACGCCAGGTATAGCTGTTGCTACTGTTATTCGAACTAATCCATTACCAGTTCTAACCCCAGAAGTCGTTGTTGCATTTGTTAGCCCTGTTATATAAGAACTACCGCCGCCACCACCAAAGAAATCAGCCTGACCATTTTCACCAACACCTAATTGATACCCTGAAATCTGAGTACCACCAGTTGCAACTCCTCCAGTTGAAGATGCACCTCCATCACCACCACTTGTCCCACCGCCATGACCTCCATAACCAAAACTATCACCACCACCGAGACCACCTGCACCACCAGCGACAATAACTCTATTAGCTAAAGAGGTTCCGCTAATCCTTACATCTGTTGCTCCACCTCCATTTAGTGAACCATTTATACCACTACCTCCACCATTATATCCATTACTTCCGCCAACATATATATATAATGTTTGTCCTCCTGTTACTACTTTTGTGCCTTTAGCATATCCGCCATAGGCAGTGTTACTACTTATACCAGCACCCCAACACTCTATTTGAACAGAGGTTACACCTACCGGTACTGTCCATACCTGTTGACCTCCTGTAAAATTATAATCTACTGATAAAGCTGCATTAACATTTGATTTACTTATTAGAAACGATCCAAAAATCAATATGATAAATACTATTAGCTTTTTATTATTGATATAACTATCCCCTTTCCTAACTTTTAAAATTATAACTGTTTATTTTTCATCATTCTAATACTCAATATATGATCCTTTATTATTTTTTTGTCCCATTTTATTATTATCATCACGCACTCCTACCCCCCTCATTCGATGCTTTTATTTAGGGGGGTAACAATAAATAATATCACTTATCTCTTGTACTATTTTACGCTATTTACGTAAAAAAATCAAGCATTATTTTTATGCTTGATCCACTAACTACTCATATTATATTATACACATTTCTTTTCATTATTACATGGTAATTCATTCCTGTTTTTTTATATGCTTTAACTTGTTAGACAAAAAAATTCAAGCTTTCGCTTGAATTTTTTTGTTTATTTTCTTAATCCTAATTGACTTATTAAATCACGATATTTTTCAATGTCTTTTTCTTTCAAGTATGATTGTAATCCTCTTCTTTTACCTACCATTTTAAGCAGTCCACGACGAGAATGATGATCTTTCATATGCGTTCTTAAATGTTCTGTAAGTTGATTAATTCTTTCTGTAAGTAACGCAATCTGAACTTCTGGTGATCCTGTATCTGTAGGACTTTTACCAAACTTTGCAGCAATTTCTTGTTTTTGTTCTTTAGTCATAATTATCCCTCCTTAAATTTTTTCTAATACACCTATTACTAAGATTTGGTTGGAGAGTATCCAAAACCTGGTAAAGGTAATTTAGTAAACCTAGTATATCATATTTCCCTCCATTTGTCAAATGTTATTCTAGCTCCATTTTCTTGTATTTTTCTTGATATAGTAGTTCTACTATATCTTAAATTTTGATATTGACCTCTGAAGTTCTTGTGCTAGATTAGATAGCTCAGTAGTTGAAATAGCTATTTCTTTAAACGACAATACTTGTTCTTCCGTAGACGAAGCTACCTCCTCGGTACTTGCTGCATTTTCCTGTGCTATTGCTGATAAATTTTCCATTATCTTAACAATATTTTCTTTGGTTTCAACCATTTTCTCGCTTGAAATGCCAATCTTTTGGACTAACTCTGCAGCTACTTTTATTTTTTCAAACATTTCATTATATTTTTCCTCTGTAATCCTAACACTTTTTATTTGTTCCCCTAATATTTTTAAAACTTCTTTTATCGTTTCAACAGATTTTTCCGAATCGTTTTTTAGTAGCTCTACTGCATCATCTATTGTTTTCGTCGATCCTGTCGATTGCTCAGCGAGTTTCCTTATTTCATCTGCAACAACTGCAAAACCTTTTCCGTGTTCTCCTGCTCTTGCTGCTTCTATTGCTGCATTTAAAGCAAGTAAATTTGTTTGTTCTGCAATTGTATTTATTAATTTACTAGTTTGACCTATATTTTCCGAGCTTTTATTTGTTTTAATAATTTCATCATACACAGACTTAATTGCACTTTCGCTTGTTTTAGTGTTATTAGTAAGATTATCTACTACTTGTAACCCTTCGTTTATAGCATTACTTACTTTAATTGTTGCAGCAGTTAAGTCTCCCATGTCTTTTTGATCTTCTTCTATTAATTTTCCTAATTTATTAAGCTTTTCTGCACCATCTTCCGTATTTTGTGCTTGATTTGTCGCACCCTTAGTAATATCTTCAACAGTTCTTGAAATCTCTTGTGCAGATCCAACAGCTTCTTCTGACGTAGACGTAAGTTTCTCTGAAGAAGCTGCAAGTCTTTCGGATGAGTTTGAAACCATTCTTACCATGTCCCGTAAGCTTTTTATCATATTTTTCATTGTATTGTTTATTTGGCCTATTTCATCCTTACGTTTTAAATCCTTATCACCAATTTCTACAGTCATATCTAAATCAGCAATTTTATTTAAGTTACGTATAAGTTTATTAAATGCTACTACTATTAATCTAGATATCAATATTGCTATAAGTGTCCCCAAAATAACAATAATTCCCAATGAAATATATGACCCTATCTTTAGTGCCTCTAAATTTTTAAATACCTCATCCATATCTATCTCTATAACAAGTCCATGAATAGCATCTCCAAACATTATAGTAGTCAGACTTCCATAAACTTCATTTCCCATGTAATTTTTATATTCATGCGTATCTATAAAATTTAAATCATTGTTTTTTATAGGTTCTTTCAGATCTTCTATTGCTTTTGTTTTAATAGACTTTTTTAATACAGAATCTTTATAATCACCTTGTTTTGCATTACTCAATAGCAATCCATCAGCATTTATAATATATGTGTCTGCGCTTTCCCCCAAAATTTTTAATCCTTGTTCTATTAAATCACCCATTTCTTTTTGATTAATCATAATATTAACAGTCCCTATGATTTTCTGGTCATTTGTTTCACATATAGGTGTTGATAATACAAAAATTTCATCTTTTACAAATTCTGAATAAAATAACTCCGACCACCTTTGAGTACCTTCCATTGCTTTAATTATATATCCTCTATTACTAAGATTTGTATCTTCCAATTCTTTTTTAAACTTACTTGCATATATAACATGTCCTTTTTCATCTGTTACAAATATATCTGAATACCTATATGTATTTACTGTATTTAACATAACATCATTTATAGCTTTATAATACTCATTCCACTCTTGTCCTTTAGTATTCTTATTATAAAATATTACCCCGTCAATTAATCGTTTTGTTCCCGCTAATATTTTTCCTTGACCCTTTTTTTCATCAAAATATTTGCTTAAAGAATTTTTTAGTATATTAGCATATAAAATGTTACTCTTTTTTACTTCTTGTTTTATATTGTTTTCACCACTATTAAGTATAAATGAAGCAATTATAAACATTGGCAATATTCCTGTTGCGAAGAACATAACAAGCAGTTTATTTCTCATTTTTAAGTTTTCAAATTTCATAATCTCTAACCACCCTTTTTTTAGTATTTTTAGATAGGAATATATTCATGTTACAATATACACCATAATTCTACTTAAAATATCATATATTTATATTATACTGTTTTAAAATATTTTGTCAATATAATTTCATATATTTATATTGAATTAATTCAATTAATTCAATTAAAAATTACCCACAACCCTAGATTCGCTAGTTTTATGTGTAACAACTCCTATATAATATATTACTATCATTTGTTTTTATCTTAATTTCTCATATCCTAGTCCGTAGTTCACATTCTTACCGTTCACACGCCTACTATTATATTCACAACCATAAGCGGTATTAATAGCATCATCTATCTTAGTTGCTGCCCTTTCATTCATTTTTCCACGCTTGCAAAACTCATAAAGTGAAATCTCAATCTCTTTAAAATTATTTTCAATAGGATTGTAAGCATTAACTATTTTATCAACTATAACTTGTGGTAACTCACCACTTACACTAAAGAAATTTGCTATGTTTGTTATGTCACTCTTGTCAGGTCTAAATCTAAAATTTTTAGCCTTTGATGGGTGCTTCAAACTATATTTCATAACATCACCTCTTATTATGCCAAATTATACAATATTATTAATATATTGTCAATCTATTTGTAAAATTTCTGTAATATTTTCTTAACAACATCCTCGGGTCTTTGACAGTTGTAACTAAATAAAATACCTACAAACCTTTTAAAAAGGTTATTTTTT
Organism: Clostridiales bacterium; assembly: GCA_003452395.1. Classification (GTDB taxonomy): domain Bacteria; phylum Bacillota; class Clostridia; order Lachnospirales; family UBA12420; genus UBA12420. The sequence continues at coordinate 164 of DMOI01000015.1, read as the reverse complement.
TGTCAATTTTTCCACAAATTACTTGAGTATTTTTGAGTATTGTGATATAATGTAAAGAAAACGGAGGTTTTCTTTATGAGATTATCACTTTCTAAATCTAAAAATGCAACTTCACTTTATGTTATTAAGTCAACATATATAAATAAAAAGCACTCAACTAAAAT
>DMOI01000029.1 GCA_003452395.1 Clostridiales bacterium | reverse complement strand
TAATATAATTTGTAAATCTACATCTAACTATAGAAGACTATAACAACTATATAGTGCAAAAGAGGACGAAAGATGACAATGTTAAGCAAGAAATTAAAGAGATACAAAAAATGAAAGAGATTAAAACAAGGCTAGAAAATTCAATAGATAAATTACATGACATACAGAAGAATTATAAAGAGTATGAAGACGAAAATGTCTTAAAGCTAGCGTATAGCATAAAACATACAAGCACCGCTATTATGAAGATAGAAAGTAAGCAGATATTTAAAGTATGGGATGCCATGGATATTATAGATGGCATTGGTATGGAGGCGATAAATAGATTTGACTATGATACCCTTAAGAGATATTCTAAGGCAATGAATAAGCAATTGAAATTTGTAGAAGCTATAGAAGCATCTAGAGAAAAATGAGAACATGAACAAAAAAACTTTTTTTTGTTGAAATTGCGTCAGTTATAGGGGCAACTATATCTACAAAATTATAAATAGGTATGCACATAGATGTTATGATGCTACAAAATTATTCAAATAGGTATGCATGTAAAAGCACATGATACCTATTTTTTTCGCCTTTAAATAGCCTTACTCTGAACCTGAAAGACAGGCTTAAAAATGGTATTATTACACTATAGAATAGGAAAGGGGTAAATTCATGAAAAATTTTCTGAAAAGGGTTGACAATCTAGATCAAACAAAGCAAATGTAAAAAAGACACTACTATAGGAAAAAAGGAGGAGTTCATCATGGAAAACCAAAATGGGAACAAAGCAACATCAGTAATTGAAGAAGATGTAGAAATAAAAATTGACGAAGGTGACTTTAGAAAATTTACCTCAAAACAAAATGAATGCACAGACGAAGGTGAAGGAGGGGAGGTGGAGATTGACTATACAAATGTACTACATGGCATGGGAATAGAAGTACAGGTACGTAAAAATATCGACATGAAGGAAAAAGAGGATAACATTGATGTGAAAATAGTAGATAATAGCATGCATGATTCAAGAAAATTAAGTCTGAATGGGGCAGTTCAGTCTCTTAGATACGTAAAAGAAATGCTCTTAAACATGGGAATATTTGAAAAGATTGATGATATAGCAGAAAAGATAAGGTGCACTGTAAAAAGTAGAATGAAGAATAAAATATATTATTTAATGCATGAGACTTTTGGGTGGACATCAGTCGGGGGAAAAGAGGCATTCAAGCTATTTGATATACAAGAAAAAAGAAGTGTCACGAAATCAGAGTATGTTGCCAAACCTAAAGTGGAGATTGAAAAACTGGGAAGCCTTGACAGCTACATAGAAGGGATTAAAAGACTCATAATCGGAAAACCAAAAAGAGAAATTTGCTTCACATTAGGTGTTTACGGGATACTACTTCAAGCTTTGAAACTTAACGATGCAAATATTATTATTAACTTTTATGGTAAAGTTTCTGAAAATGATAGCGGGAGTACAAGTGGGCTCGGTAAGACGACATGCACAAAGGCGGCATTAATTGGATATGGCAATGCTCATAAGTTAATCAAAACATATAAAAATACCAAAAATAAAATTGATATTGACCTTTTAAGTTATCAGATAATACCGTTAGTTTTGGATGATGTTTTGCAAATGTTTAGAAATTTGAAAGCAAGACAATTGGCTGGGGCTATTATAAATTTAATATTCGACTTGTTCTCTGGTGAGGTAAAAGGAAGGATTGGTGAGTATGCAGATATTTCTAATTTAAAATATCACTCCCCGATACTATTATCAACAGAGCAATCTATAGTGGATATCATAAAATGCAATAAAGACTCCATGGGGCAGTATTCCCGTTTTATAGAAGTGCCTACATCAAAAGGGGAACTCACTGATTCGCTTCAACACTCAAAAGAACTAGATAAGTTTTATAAAAATGTGGGAGGTTATGGTGCTGAGGCATTCGTACAGTTCTTGCTTGACAATGAAATGCATGGAGAAGCATTAAGAAAAAAATATGACGAATGGTATAATAAACTAATAGACGGTGAACTAGGAGAGACAACAATAGGTAATAGACAAGCAAGTAAGGTTGCACTTATTCTTTTGTCAGGTGAATTATTAAACCAATGTTTCAAAATAAATTTAAACTTAGAAAAGATAGAAGTGACGTTGAAGGAGAGCATAGCGGAGATGATAGAAAAAACAAAGTTCAGCAATGATGGCTATGAAAAATTCTGTACATACGTAAAGGGAAATCCGGAAAAGTTTGCACCAAGCGTGGATAGATGTTATGAAGAAATGCACATTGGACATTACAAACCGTGTAATACCATGGACTCAGGACATGAAGTATGGATACTATCTAGCGGATTAGAATTGATATACAAAGAAGAAATGATAAAAGGGCAGGGCTTTTCAATATTGAAAATGCTAAAAATATGGAAGGAACAGGGTAAACTGATAAGCGGTTCTTGTGATGGGCGTATGACTAGTAAAGTTAATTTTTACACTATAGCAAATAAAAAAGAGCAAAAAAATGTGTATATAATAAAAGTTAAGAATTTTGAAACTAAATAGGAAGCACCGTCTACCTTCTTAAGCTTGCAGAAGGTGGACTGTGAAAAATAAAATTCAACATAAAGAAAGGGGAGATTTTTATGATAAGATATGATTGCAAATCCAGTAAAGGAGTATCATTAAAAAAATATAAGCCACAACACTTGATAACTTATAAGAGAGAAATAGATATGCTTAGATGTATAATAAGATACTATGGAGGTAAAAATGGGCTTGCACCTATAATTATTGATGAAATTTGTAGGATAGCCAAGGAGTACCAGTGTGATAGGCTCGCTGAACTTTGTGGTGGTGGTGCGCGTGTACTTTTAAATGTACCTGATGCAATATTTAAAGGTAAGCTATACAATGACTATAGTGTTGGACTTTGTAGGTTGTTTGAATGCGTTAAAGAGGAGAAAATGTGTAAAGTTCTAATATCTGTACTAAAAAAGATGCCATACAATAAAGAAATGTTTAAATATGCAAAAGAAAATATGAATAATACTAATCTAGATATATTGAGCAGTGCCGTATATACATATATAGCAGTCATGCAAAGTTGGAATGCAAATATGAAAGATTTTAAAATGAGCTATGCAGAGGAAAAAAACAGTGAAGACAGAGAGGAAGCCGTGGAAACATATTATAAGCAGATTGACAGAATTGCAGGATGCACGGATACACTTCAAAACACGAAAATAGTTAATGAAAGAATGGAAAAAGTGCTGACAGGGATAAAACATATGAAAAATGCTATAGTATATTTGGATCCAAGTTATCATAAAGGGGCTATAAAGGTGTATCCATATGAAATGACAAGAGAAGACCATAAAAAAATGGTGCAGTTACTACTAAAGGTTGAAGCGGTCGTGGTGCTATCGGGGTATGACCCAGCTCAATACGGCTGTGACGATTACAAGCCGTTAGAAGAAGCGGGGTGGAGAAAAGTATCATTAGGAAAGGTACATTTGTCATCAAGTGGAAAAGATACGCAGAAAGAGGAGTTTTTATGGATTAATAGGAAATAAACATGGATATCCCGAAAGAGACTGGGATAAACTCTCACTTTAACTCCCACATAAAAATGGTGGGAGCCACTATGAATAAAGGAAGTGGCATAAAATATCCCGATATCCCACTTTTTAAAGGGAAGAGCATAAAATAAGAATAGTAGTACCGAGAAGAAAGGGAATCATAAATATTAGAGAGAAAGCACAGGCATGAGTCTAAAAATGCCTGTGCTTTTTTGGTTGAGGTGAGGCTGATAAAAAAAGATTTAGAGCGGTTGGTATAAAGTCACGAAAGCCTCTAAAACTACGTCAATAGGATTAGATAGTGTAACTGAAATATTTCAGATATTCGAAAGGACTCTAATGACATAAAAAGAATAGGGAATGTACTGAATATAGTATTATCCTATGGTGTATACCCTCGGGTATATATGTCAAAATGGCAAGATGAGCTTTTTGAAACACTACAAAATAATAATTGGAGGGATACACTATGAAATATGGTTTAGTCAGGGGAATATTGGGTTATTCCACTACAGATGAACAAGAGAAAATAATGATGAAACTGGATGTTGATGAAACATACTATGACCCCACACCATTAGGTAGTAAGGATAAGACTCTGCTTTATAAAAAGCTATGTACAATGGAAAAAAGAGATGTTCTTATTGTTGATAAATTAGAAAGACTGGTTATTGACGATATATCAGAGCTAATAGAAATTATAGACGTCATCAATACCAAAGGGCTACGATTTATAGCAGTAAAGGAGAATATTGATACCTTTAATAGCTGGAGTAGGGATTGTATTGAAATGATACGGATACTATCTAATATAACAAAGCGTTTAGTAAAGACAAAAGAGGAAGTAGGCGATGTCGAATGCGATGTGCGTATGTCAGAATAAGTTCGACCTCACAGAATGAGGATAGACAAATGGTTATGATGAGAGAGCAGGGAATTGATGAGAGGTACATATATGTTGAGAAAGAGAGCGGTAAAAATATAACAGATAGACCAGTACTACAAGATTTAATGAGCTTTTTGAGACCTGATGACGTATTAGTAGTTGAGTCGATATCTCGTTTAAGTCGTTCAACTAAAGACTTTTTATACTTATTAGAAAAACTGGAATCAATGAAAGTGAAATTTGTATCACTCAAAGAAAACATTGACACTTCAAATGAAGTTGGGCGTGCCATAGTTACAATAATCGCCGCTTTTGCCCAGTTAGAGCGTGAACAACTAAAACGAAGACAAGCCGAGGGAATTGCGATAGCAAAAGAGAAAGGTGTGTACAAGGGGAGAAATAAGATAATACCTGACAAAAGGGCATTTGAGAAGGTTTATCAGCAGTGGAAGGTTGACAAGTCTATCACTGCGAAGGATGCTATGAAGATATTGGGACTGTCACCCAACACCTTCTATCGTAGAGTTAAGGAGTTTGAGGACAGTCAAACTATTTATTTTAACAATTAGTAAAATAAGAAAACACTAAGTCCATACCACTATACATTCACTCCAACACTCAACAACTTGAAAAGAAGCGTGGAGTTGAATATATAGTAGCTCTCCTAAAATAGAAGAAAAAAAGATACTAAGATACATACTACTAAAGCAAATCTAGGATAATGACTAAAGTAATCTTAAAAGATAAAAACAGTAACAAGCGGATGGTCGGATGGATGCGATGAGAATGTAAACTATAACTAGTGAAGAATTTGTAAGAGTAGGTAATATCATGGATAAGCAAGTAATAGTAGAATAAAAAGTTGAAAATATTTTATATAATTTGCTTGACGATATGGGGTATATGGCGTTAAAATCATCAACAAGTTTTGAAATATGATTTGAAAGTGAATAAGGATTTGAATGTGGGAGTACCTTTTTTGGTACTCCTGTAATATTTAATAGGACGAAAGTAGAGGTGGAAGATAACAAGTAAGAAACAAAAAGCCACATTTCAAAAATAAACTAATCTTTAGTAAAGGGGCGAAAGACCAATGATAAATCAAGCTGAATTAGTTAGTGCCATAAAGGGACTAATGTATACTAATATTTTTAGCAAAGAGGATACGAAAGAAAGACTAGTGGCAATTTTAAACTACTACCGTGTAATAAATGAAGTCCTTTGTGATATGTTAGAAGCACGCATGAATTTAGAAAAAGGCATTGACTGTAATAAGTACCTGTTAGCAACTTTGTTTAGCTGGTATACAATATTTATAAAAGCATATGAGTTTAGCCTAAAGACAGATGATATAGCCAAACTAACAAAGAAGAAAAAAACAGAAATCAAGAAATTAATAAATGACTGTCAATCTGAAGATGACCTAACTCTAATATTAGAAAAGCTGGGCTAGTTGTAAAATATAATAAGCAGAATATGCATAATAAAATCACTTGAAAACCTTTATGGTACAAGTGATTTTATTATTTGGTTTGAAGGTAGGGTAGAGGTGGTTTAGTTTATTAGGTTTATGTGTTTGTTTAATATAGGGCAGAAAAGCAACCTGATGGGTCAATTAACAATTTCACCTGTTTGGGGGTAGAAAAGTATAGGGTAGGGGAATATGGGGTGTTAATCACAAAAATACAAAGTCTGACTAAAAATTTGCCACTATATATTGTAACTAAATAAAAATTATGGTATAATTATAGTAGACTTTGCTTACTAGGGGGTGATATAGTGGAATTAGCATTAGGAAAGTATAAGCATTTCAAGGGAAATTTGTATGAGGTAATGGGGATAGCGAAAAACAGTGAAAACTTAGAGGAATACGTAATCTATAAGGCATTGTACGATAACGAAGATATGCAATACGGTGCATTATGGATTAGACCCAAAACAATGTTTTGCGAAACAATAGTACGTGAGGGAAAAGAATTTAAAAGGTTTGAGTTTGTAGGAACAGTGGAATAGTTGGATTAATAGTGTTAAGGATGCCAAGTATCTGATTACCGTTTGTTTGGTTTCTTGTTATTGAAAACAATAATTATACTCATTAATAAATACGAAGCAGTTATTATATTGTAGGAAACTACAATATAATAACTGCTTTTTTTTGTCTTTATACTTGCAACTCAACTCGAATTGTATTATATAGTAGCAAATCAAAATCAAGAAGAATGGAGGAATGCCTTATGTACTATGAACTAAACAACTTTATGAAGCAGGTCAAAGAGATAGTCAGTGAATTCCTAGTCAATGGGGAAATAGCAGATGTTCCTTGGGGTAACATAGGTAAACGTAATCTAAGTCTACAACAAATCAAGTTACTGCGTTTATTTACCGACTTGGTTATCAATACACGAATCATACAACCTGAAACGAAGATGTACATATCGAATAAATATATTACTTATCGTGGGGTTGCTGACCACTTCAAAATTATTGGAAAAGAAACATTATGTGAAAGCTCTATTCAATCTATAGCCTACAGGGATAAATGTAAACTTGAGTCAAAGCTTGGTAAAGATATCTTGCGGGACATCATCGAGTACAGCAGAACAGCTGACTTAGATGCTTATGAAGAACGACTACTTGAAAATCTTGCTTACTATGGAAATGGCTCTATGCTTGATAAATTAAAAATAAAGCTACCTGAAGAAGAAATGGTTACAGATATAGATGATGATACTTACTACGAGCTACTTGGCAGTTTGTGTGCCATGAAAATCCACACA
>DMOI01000019.1 GCA_003452395.1 Clostridiales bacterium | reverse complement strand
TATCAGTACGCACATTCTAATAACGTAAACCCTTTTATGTTCTTTTTTATCATTTATCTTTCCCTCCTGCTATGCTTTTAGACTTATCTTATTAATTCATTATATAAGACTTCAATATTTATGTCAATATATTTCATAATAATAGTTTTTTTTAAAGTTTTTATTTATTTTGAAACTAACAACAAAAAAAGCTTTTCAAACAGAAAGCTTCTTTTGTTGTTTCTTTAATACTTACTTCCCTAAAATCAATATGCTATTCCCTGCGCATACATTGCATTTGCAACCTTCAAGAACCCAGCAATGTTTGCACCTACAACAAGGTTATCTTCATGTCCGTATTCTTTTGCGGCACTACTTGCAGCCTTGTATATCTCAACCATAATATCTTTAAGTTTTGCATCAACTTCTTCAAATGTCCATGGGTACCTCATGCTGTTTTGTGACATTTCAAGTCCTGATGTTGCTACCCCTCCAGCATTAGCTGCTTTTGAAGGTGCAAAGATAATTTTGTTTTTGATGAAAACATCAATCGCCTCAGGAGTCGATGGCATATTTGCGCCCTCTCCAACTGCGTAGCACCCGTTAGCAACAAGCGTCTTAGCGGAGTTCTCGTCAATATCATTTTGTGTTGCACATGGAAGAGCAATATCACACTTGATCTTCCAAATATCTGAACAACCTTCTGTGTACTTTGCTTTTGGATGGTATTTTATGTATTCGCTAATTCTTTTTCTTTCAACTTCCTTAATTTTTTGAACTGTTTCTAGCTTTATGCCTTCAGGATCATATATATATCCATTTGAATCACTTAATGCAACAACTTTTCCACCTAACTGATGTATTTTCTCTGTTGCATATATAGCAACATTACCTGAACCTGAGATGACAACTGTTGCCCCTTTTAGTGATTTCCCCTTAGCCCTAAGAGCTTCATCCATAAAGTAGCATAATCCATAACCTGTAGCCTCGGTCCTTGCCAAACTTCCACCCCAAGTTAATCCTTTACCTGTTAGTACTCCTGTAAAGTCATTTCTAAGTCGCTTATATTGTCCAAACATATAACCAATTTCTCTTGCTCCTGTTCCTATATCTCCAGCAGGAACATCTGTATTTTCACCAATGTGCCTTTCAAGCTCCGTCATAAAACTCTGACAAAAACGCATAACCTCACCATCTGACTTACCCTTTGGATCGAAATCACTACCACCTTTGCCACCTCCCATCGGAAGTCCGGTTAATGAATTTTTGAGTATCTGTTCAAATCCAAGAAACTTGAGTATGCTGGCGTTTACAGATGGATGTAGTCTTATGCCACCCTTATAAGGTCCTATAGCACTATTAAACTGAATTCTATAACCTCTATTTACTTGTACATTACCATCATCGTCTACCCATGACACTCTGAAAGTAATCTGTCTTTCAGGTTCGACAATTCTATCAAATATTCCTGCTTTAACCCATTCTGGATGTTTCTCGGCTACTGGTTCTAAAGATTCTAATACTTCCATTACTGCCTGATGAAATTCAGGTTCATTTGGATCCCTTTTGATTACTTGCTCCATTACATCTTTAAGTATTTTCATAATAAAAACCCCTGCCTTTTCTAATTTATGTTAAAATTATAAAATATATTGTTAAAATTAAGAATGAATACACATTTAGTCCCATTAGATAATATAATCTCACACATCACATTAAGCATACTCCATTGCACACCATAAAACAAAGATGTTGAAAACAAATACAAAATATAATAATTTATTATAACAAATGTAATTTAATAATGCAAGTATCATTAAATATTAATATGCTAATCTTCACATAAATTTTTCTTAATTTTCTTTTCCCCTACTCTTCCTTCAAGTAATCTATATTTATATTTTTCATCTTTTTCTACACCCTTATTATTTATAATTTCTATTTCTTTTTCTATATCATATACAACTCTTACAAATTGAATGGAAAACTCTGATTTATATTCAGTTTCTCCAATTTCCCCCTCTAAAATGCAATAATGAGCTTTTGTTGTTTCTAAATAACTACTGTCATTTTCATCATCTCTTATTAAATCTACATTAAATCCAATACTTCCAGTGTTAATAAGTGTTTTATTATAGAATTTCTCCATATATTGAATATGTATATCTGCATATATAACTATATCAGCTTCTTTAGTTGAAGTATCGCCGCTTGCTTTAAAATACTCCAACTTTTTAATTGGTTTGTCCTTATACATAATTCTCTCTTTTGAGTTTGCACTTTTAGGTGATAAATGAAACATTCTTACTAAACTTCCACTAACATACATTTCATGTATCAAAGGTAGGTTTTTTATATAATTAAACCTATCTTCTCCTATTTTATCTCTATTCCAGTTAACTCTCTCCCTTTCGTCTTCATTATTTTCTGCCTCATACCAACCTACTTCCTCTTCCCAATTACCCTGCAGTACAACTTCACATTTTTCTCTTATGATATCTATGCATTTTGCTGGACTAGCTCCCTTGCCAATGATATCACCTAAACAAATTATTCTCTTTATGTTTCTTTTTTCTATATCTTTTACAACAGCTTCGAGTGCCGTTATATTTGCGTGTATGTCTGAGATTATAGCTATTCTTTCCATATTATCCCCTTTTTTCTTGAATTTTATCATTATATGCTTAATTCAACATGCTCTTCTAAAGTTTTCAAATATTCTTCAGCTTCTTCTAAAGATAATATATCTAGGTTTTTTTGTTCTCCCGAAACCTGACCTTCTTTATCTAAAATTGCGTTTAGAGATGGTATATCATTGCCATTAAAAACTTCTAATAGCGCCCCTCCCCCACTAGATATATAGTCAAGCGGCATTCCCAGTGTATAAGCTATTTCTGATGTTGTTCCACCTCCACAACATGTTTTAGCAGGACTATCCTTCATTGCTTTCAATATAGAATTTGTACCTTTTTGACATTCTGGTATTTTATATTTTCCTACAGTTCCTCTCCACACTACAAGTTCCGCATTTTTTATTATTTCACAAAAGTTTTTTATTGTTTCATCTCCAATATCTCTTCCTCTAAAATCTTCATAAATTTCTTCAACAAAAATGTTTTTATATATTAAATCTCTATCTATCCCTCTTATATCCTTCGGTAATACTATCTTTGTTCCTATCTCATATGCTAGTTTCATTATTTCTTTAGCTTTCTCAATATTATACTCGTTTACAGAACATCCTCCCATGTAGTGTCCCTGTGCTTTTAAAAAATCATATGCTATAGGGTCACCAAGCATTATAGTATCAAAATTATTTAACATATACTCTATATCTAAAGCTCCAATCTTTACTCCACCAAGTACAATTACCCTTTTATTAGTAACATCACGCTTTAGATTCTCTATCTCTCTTAACTCACTTTCAACTAAGTGGCCAATAACACAATCTTTAATATATTTAGTCACTCCAAGATTTGAAGCATGTTTTCTATGCAATGTTCCAAATGCATCATTAACAAATATTTCACCTAATGATGCTAGGTTTTTTGCAAAATTATCATCACATTCGGTTTCTCCAATATTATATCTCAAGTTTTGTAGTAATATAATTTCTTTTTCTTCTAAATAGTATACCATTTCTTTTACGTTAGAACTTATCACATTATCATCATCTGCAAATTTTACATCGCACTCTAATAAATCTGATAATCTTTCAGCAACTATACTCAAAGACAAATTTGGTACTGGTTTCCCATCAGGCCTTCCTAAATGAGAGCATAAAATAACTTTTGCTCCATCGCTTACTAATTTCTCTATTGTATTTAATGATTTTTTTAGTTTACTATCGTCAACAATAACACCATCTCTAATTTTAACATTAAAATCACATCTAACCAATACCCTTTTTCCTCGTATATCTATATCATATATCGTTTTTTTAGACATACATGCTCCTTTTTGCTAATTCAACACCTAGCTTTTCAAAACTTTTGCTATTATCATATTACATTTTTTTACATTAGTCAAGTTCTAAAATACAATCATTTTATTCAAATAAAAAATGTTTTCCGATTGGAAAACATTTTTTATTTGTTTTACTCCTTCACTACTACTTTTTCTCCATCTTTTATTGCATCATATCCTACACTTACTACCTTCTCAGTTCCTGTAAGTCCAGATACAACCTCTATGTAGTCATCTGAGTTATATCCTGTTTCTATTTTTTGTTTTTTAGCTGTATTGTTATCCACTACATACACATAGCTTGTTGTTCCTTCTTTAACTACAATTTCCTTCGGTATAGCAAGTGCTCCCTTGTGTTCATCTGTTACGATCTCCAGTTGAGCAAACATGCCTGCTTTTAGTTTCTTATCTGTGTTTGTTATTATTACCTTCACTGGATAAGTTTTTGACATTTCGTTGATTGATGGACTTACATTTGCTACTTCGCCTAAAACTACCTCACTATTTAAGGCATCTACTTTTACTTTTACTTTTTGTCCAACTGTTATTTTTGCTATATCCACTTCTGAAACTCCCGCATCAGCGTACATTTCGTTAACATTTATTATTTCAAATATTGGTGCTCCTGGGTTTACATTCTCACCTACTGCGGTATTTTTCATACTTATAATTCCTGATATAGGCGCTATTATGTTCGTGTAGTTTAGATTCTCACTTGCCATATCATATCCGTTTTTTGCCACATCTACAGCAGTTTGAGCACTTTTTTCATTGTATCCGTTTCCTCTTATTGCTTGCTTTAGAGCATCATTTGCAGTATTTAGTCCTTCTTTTGCAAGACTATATCCAGTTTCAAGTGAATCAAACTCAGATTTTGCAATAGCTCCTTGCTCATATAATTTTTTCATGTTTAAATAATTTTTTTCAACATTTTCAAAGTTAATTTGAGCTGATTTTTGTCCTGCCTCTGCCATTTGTATATCTTGAGATTTCATTGTTCCATCGCTGAATTTTGTCATTCTATCAAGTCCTTGCTGAGCACTTTCATATCCAGCTTTTGCTGAGCTGTATTGACTTTTGTAGATTGTATCGTCTATTTTTGCAATTATTTGACCTTTTACTACGTTTTGTCCTAACTCAACATTTATCAATTTCATTGTTCCTGCAACCTTTGACGTTACACTCACATCTTCCTTTGGATTTATTTTACCTGAAAGAGTTATAGTACTATCAAAGTCTTTAGATTGTACGGCTGTTACTTTAACATATCCTACCTTTTCCTCTGTTTTATTTTCTTCTGCTTTTGCTCCGCATCCTGCAAGGAGAATACTCACAATTAACAAAGTTATTATTCTAATTCTCATTTAATCTACCTCCTTTAACCTTTTACTTTTTTTGTCAAACATTATGTATATAATTGGTACTACGACTAATGTAAGCATAGTTGATACCAAAAGTCCAAATATAATCGTGTATCCAAGTGGTGCAAAGAAGTCTGCTTTGAGAGTCATTGGTATTATACCTCCGACTGCTGTTATCGTTGTCGCGAGCACAGGTATAAATCTTGCTTTACCTGTTCTAACTATTGCTTCTTCCCTTTCTATTCCACCTTCTCGTAGATAGTTTATGTAGTCGATTAATATTATACCATTCTTAACTACTATACCTATAAGAGCCACTACCCCAATGAATGCAACAAAGTTGAATGTGCATCCCGTTAAAGCTAGCCCTGGCATAACACCAATCATTGCAAGTGGAACTGACACTAGAATGATTACTGGTTGCGAAAATGAATTAAACTGCACAACTAGTACTGCGAAAATTATAAGTATAGCTACTATCATGTTTACGAACATATCTGTAAATGTATTTTGAAGTTCTTCTGTTTCTCCACCATATATGACTTCAACATCATTCGGAACACCTTGTTGTATTATTTTGTTTTGTATTACTTGTGTTAATTCAAGTGCATTTACGCCTTTTTTTACATCAGATGAAACTACTGCTATTTTCTTTAAGTTTTTATGATTTATCGCACTGTAGCTCTTACCCGGTATGATCTCAACTACTTGGTTTAGTGGTATTTGACTTCCCGTATATGACTTAAATGTTATTTTATTTAGGTCTTCTACTCTAGTTAAGTCTGAGGCAATAGGTTTGATTATAACGTTTATTTCTTCCTTATCCTTTTTAAATGTAGTAGCTTTGAGGCCGTTTACTACGTTTCTAACTTCCATAGCAATCATGGCACTGTTAAGTCCATAAGCTGCTGCTTTCTCTTTATTTATTTTTATTTGTATTTCTGGATCCCCTTCTTGCATTGTATTATCTATGTTTTGTACCTCTTTCATATTGCTTAATATTTCTTCTGTGCTGTCAGCAACTTGTTTTAAGCTATCAAGATTGTCTGATACAAATTGTATATAAATTGGGTTGCTAGATGGTGGTCCACTTTGAGTCTCGGTTACAGTTATCTTAGCCCCCGGTATCTCTTTAACTATACCCCTCACTTCCTCAGCTATCTGCATACTCGATTTTTTTCTGTCCTTCTTTTCTACCAGGTCAACAGATATCGCCGCTATGTTAGGTGTAGCTCCTCCGCCTCCAGTACCAAACTCACTAGTTATGTCTATACCTGTAACACCTATGTTGGAAACGAAATCTTTTATTTCTGGTATTTTAAATAATTCTTTTTCTATATCCTCCACTACTTTCTTTGTCGTTTCTATATTTGTACCTTTCTGTGCTTCTACATTGACAGTAAACTTGGTGTAGTCATCCGGTGTAAACATTTCTATCTTAAGTATTCCTAAAGGAATTAGTGACATACTCGCGACAAATGCTACAACCGCTACAAATATAGTAGTCCATCTACGTTTCCTACTAGTGATAATCCATCTAAGAATCTTTCCGTAGCTTGCAACCAGTGCTGAGTCTCCTTCTTCGTTATTCCTTGCAACATATAGTTTAAAGTACATTAGCCCGCCAAACAGAGCTGCTGATAACCACGAAAATAACGTTGGGTTAAATCCTGGGGTTTCAGTATCCATAAATGCATACATCGAAAGTGCTATAACAAGTGAAATTGCAAGAATCTTTCTTACATTCTTGCCAAACCCTTTAACTTTCCTGTTTACTTCTTCTTGTTTGTGCTTATTCCCTTTTAGAAATATCGCTGAAAGTGCAGGCGTTGTAGTTATAGCTACAAAAAATGAGGCTGACAGCGCATATATAACTGTAAGTGGTATTCCTTTTATGTACTCTCCCATTATACCCGATGTAAGCATAAGGGGGAAAAATGAGCCTAACGTTGTTATAGTAGACGAGAAAACCGCCGGTGAAATCTGGTTTGTACCAACCTTTGCCGCTGTATCTGAGTCTACTCCCTTTTTCTTTAATCTATCTATATTTTGCATGATTACTATACCATCATCAACAACCATACCAACTGCAAGTATCAATGAGAATAATGTTATAGTATTTAGAGTCATATCAGTAACTTTCATCAAACCAAATGTGAGTAGTAACGTGAGTGGAATAACCATCGCAACAATTAGAGACTCTGAAAGCTCTATAAATATAAATAATACAATTACAACTATTATAAGACCTGCTCCTGCGTCGTGAATAACACTTGTTAGCTGGTCGTCTACATATTGAGCCATATCTCCAGTTACTTCAACCTTAAGATTATCAGGATAAAATTTACCCTTTCCTTCTGCTACAACTTTTTTTATTTCTTTAGTTACATCTATTATATCTGCCGTATCTTTCTTTTTTATTGCTATAGCAATAGTATTTTGAATATTTTTTTCTGCCCCCTCTACGTTTTCATATAACCTCGAATAAGCATCAAGTTCACTATAACCATCCACAACTACCGCGATATCTCTTAGGTACAGTGGACTATTCCCGACATATTTTATTACTATAGTTTCAAATTCTTTAGGGTCTTCTATTTTAGCCACCGTACGAATATTATAATTTTTCTTGTCGAGTTCTATATTTCCACCCGGAAAATTTATATCAGACGAGATAATAGCATTTTTTATATCTTCGAGCGATATCCCGTAAACAGCTAATTTTTCTGGACTAACCTTGATTTTTATTTCACGATCAAGCCCTCCTATTATCTGTACATCAGAAGTTCCTTGTACCTTTTCTATTTCCTTTTGCATATCTTTAGCTATATTTTTAAGCTGAATAAAATCATATTCCCCACCTATATTAAATACAAGAATTGGAGAATTATTAGTCTTTATGCTAGATACCATAGGTGCAGTTGTTCCATCAGGTAGCTCTGACTCTACTGATGAAACCTTTTCTTGCATTTTTTGTACCATATCATCTATATCTACGCCTGTCTCAAACTCAACCATAACAGAAGAGTATCCAAAACCAGAGTTTGAAGTTATATTTTTTACATGCTCAAGTTCATCAAGCTTGGCTTCTATCTTATCTGTAACAAGTGTCTCTACCTCTTTTGGGGCTGCTCCTGTGTATATTGTCGTCACCATACCATACGGCAATACCACCTCCGGACTTAGCTCTCTTGATAAGTTACCAAAAGAACTCACTCCCCAAAACAAAGTAAGAATTATGAGAAATATTGTTATTTTAGTATTTTTTATAAAAAAATACGCCGTTTTACCAAATATATTCATAGGTTGCGTTAACTCAGGTATATTTTCCTTTTGATTATTATCTTCATTTTTTATTTCCACTGTCGTACCCCCAATTATTTTTTCTTAGCGACCCTTTCTACCAAAAAACGACCGCAATCCAACTGTTATTTTATCATTATTTTCACATATAATCAAGCATATTTTACTTTTTATATTTTATTCTTTTTAATATTTTAGAAGTATAATAAAAAGGATCATTTCTAAAAAAGCAATTGACCCACCCTCAAGCATTTCTCTACATCTTAATTTTCAACTTAATTAATTACTAATCCAAGCAAGTCTATAAGCCGAGTTCTGTATTTGATGATCATCTATCTAGGCATACTGTTACCAATATACTCATGCGATACTATCGTGAGTTGAAACGGGCCGTTTTAACTCAACTCACCATCTTGCTCCAGGTGGGGTTTACAGAGCCCTCTTTGTCACCAAAGAAGCGGTGGTCTCTTACACCACCTTTCCATCCTTACCTAACTTACGCCAGGCGGTTTATTTCTGTTGCACTATCCTTAGAGTTGCCTCCACTGGTCGTTAACCAGCACCCTTGCCCTATGGAGCCCGGACTTTCCTCAGAGTTTTATCTCCGCGATCATCTGGCTTACTTGGAAAATAGTAATTAATACATTTTATCATATTTTATTTAAAAAATCAAGTGTTCTAAAGCTTTGACCAATATTTATTTTTACCAATTTATCTACTATTTCTCTTAATTCTTTAATTATTTTAGGTGATATTTCGAATGAGAATATTTTATCTATCTCTATGTATAATATATATTGCATGGCATGCAATGATTCTTTATTTAGCTTCATTACAGTAGCATCACTCTCTAAACATTTTTCACACACTACCCCACAATCTTCAAAGTTAAAATAATTATTTTCTTCCGTCACTCCACTCTCACACCTTATACATTTAGTAACTTCTGGCGCATAGCCTAAAAGTGCTAACATTTTCAACTCATATATTAGACGTATTAGTTTAATGTCGTCATTACCATCATTAAACCTATTTAGAATTTTTACTAAAAAGATAAACATATCCTCCGCAGGACTTTCTAGTTCAACTGTCTTATCTAAAAACTCTAAAAAGTACATTGCATAATAAATTTTCTCTATATCAAATTTTATTTTTTCAAACCCACAAGTTATGCTGATTTGGTTCAAAAAGTTTATATTATTTTTAGGGGTATATACAAAACTAGCATGAGTTAAAAGCTGTGTTCCTGCTAAAAAAGGGCTCTTAATCTCTCGAGCCCTCTTTACATATAGCTGTACCTTGCCAATTTCGCTTGAAAAAATAGTTATTATTTTGTCTGATTCTTTTAAGTTTACCTCTTTTATAACTATTCCTGTTATTTTAGATACACTCATTATTCTCGGCCTCTTTTAAGTTTATTTTTTCTACATTACCATCTTCCACTTGATTACTCACAATACTGTTATAATCATTACAAAGCAAATAAGCTTCTAGTGAACCTGTTTTATTAAAAATGCTCCATACAAAATTTTCCATAAAATCAACTCCGGATTAAATATCGGTGTCAAAAGTTATTAACACTACCTATATTATTCCCTTTTACTTGTTTTTTATGTCATATCCAAAATTTTTCAGCAAAAATTCATTTTCTCTCCAATTATCTTTTATCTTTATCCATAATTCTAAATATATTTTGCTACCTAATATTCTCTCCATATCCTGTCTTGCATACATTCCTATTTTTTTAAGCATAATTCCATCTTTACCTATTATTATAGCTTTGTGTGATTTCTTTTCGCAATATATTGTGGCACTTATATCTATCAAATCTTTATTATCTCTTTTCTTCATTTTTTCAATCCCAATAGCTATTCCGTGAGGTATTTCTTTATCTAAAAGCTGTAACGCCTTCTCTCTTATAATCTCAGAGATTATTTGTCTCTCCGGTTGATCTGTCAACATATCATCTGGGAAGTATTTTGGGCCCTCTTCTAGATAGTTTTTTATTACATCAAGTAGTGCATCAACATTCTCGCCCTTTATAGCTGAAATAGGCACAACCTCTTTAAATGGATATAACTCTTTATACTTATAAATCAGACTAAGAAGCTCTTCTTTTTTTACAGTATCTATCTTATTTATAACTAAAATCACTGTACTTTGTATACCTTTTATATGTGCTATCATCTCTTCCCTATCTCTATCGTCTCCCGCATCTATCAGAAAAAGCACAACATCAACTTCATTCAAATTGCTATTAACCGCTTGCATCATATACTCACCCAATTTATTCTTAGGCTTGTGTATCCCTGGTGTATCAATAAAAATCATCTGGCACTCATCTGTCGTATGAACAGCCGTTATCTTATTCCTTGTAGTTTGTGGCTTGTTTGATATGATGGAAATTTTCTCCCCCACCACATAATTCATAAGTGTAGACTTACCCACATTTGGTCTACCTATTATTGTTATAAAACCTGATTTAAATTTATCTGCCATATGTCTTCTCCTTTTTATTTATATTCTTTGTTCGATTTTACCATACAAACACAAAAAAAGCAACGCACGTTGCTCCTTTTATTAAAATTATTTATAGATTACTTTCTTTATATTTTATCGTCCACTCCTATAATGATATCTTCAACTAAACGAATGTTATCATTTTGTTCTGCATATCTTTGAAGTTTTATAGTGAACCCACCTTTTGAAAAAATATAATAGTATTTGTTTTTATAATTAAAAATCTCACCTTTTCTTATTAGATCTTCTAGTATGTCTATATCCGTTTTTTCTTTTCTATATTTACATTCACCCAGTATTATACTATCTTCACCAATTGCAACAATATCTATTTCTTCTTGTTTTTTAGTTTTTGAATTTCCTCCCCACCATTTTCCTATCTTCTCAATCATGAAAGGATTTTTTTTTATTTAACTCTAGATTCTTCCGCTACAAAAAATATACACTTTTTATTTTTAAAAAAATTTGAGATTAATGTAGTCTTGTATATTGTCAAGCATTTATATCAAGAACACTGCATACAGTGGCACTGACTTTATATTGTTTTCAAATCCAAAGTTTTTTGTAGATACTCTTATTGCGTATGGTGGTTTATATTTCGATATATATTGGTTTAAACTTTTTGATTTCACATTTTCACTTGACTTAACTTCTATAGGTATTATATTTCCCATATCGTCTTGAATAAGAAAATCCACTTCTGCAATACCATTTGATTCCCAATAGTATAGGCTATATCCTTTTATAGCTAGACTTGCTGCAACATAGTTTTCTGTAAGAGGGCCCTTAAAGTCTTCAAAAGCTTTTGCATTATAAAGTATAGCATTATAAGGTACTCCAAATTTAGAACAAAGAAGTCCTATATCAGTTATATAAACCTTAAAACAATTATAGTCTGCATATGCCGTAAGTGGTCCCTTTCCCTCTGCTGCCTTTATGCATTTTTCTATTATTCCCGAAGTCCTTAGCCAGTCAATAGGGGTTTCATATTCGTAAGCCCTCGCACCGCTTTTTATAATCCTATACTGAAATTTCCGATTATCCTTAGCGAGTTGTGCTGGTATGCTATTGTATGCTGCCATTATTTTCGTAGTTGTATTTGGTGTTGCATGCTTTGCCATGTCAGCTATGTATGCAGTATTTATATTGTTTTGGACTGTAAGAACAAGATTCATATCATCATTTGACATATATTCATTTATTACCGCTGGCATTCCACCTATTGTAATATACTTTTTATAAAAGTCCATTGCCTTATCATGAATTATAGATGGTAATGCAGTATTCTTGTAATAGCTTACTTTTATTTCCTTTATCAAGAAATCTTGTCCAAGCGCCATAAGAAACTCCTCAAAATTCATAGGATACATCGTTTGCATATCTACTTTACCAACTGGAAATGAATACTTTTCTCTATTAACAAATACGCCAAGCAGACTTCCTGCAGCTATTATGTGATACTCATTAGCCATTTCATTAAAGTATTTGAGCGACGTTAAAGCCCTCTCCGAGTTCTGTATTTCGTCAAAAAATATCAAAGTCTCTCCAGCTGTTATGGTCTGATTGGTTATATATGATAAGTTATCAATTATCCTTTGAGGGTTTAGATCTATTTCAAATATAGATGCTATGTTTTTATTTTCCATATTAAAATATGCAACATTCTTATAGTACTTTTTGCCAAATTGCAAAGTAGTATACGTTTTTCCTACTTGTCTTGCCCCTTGTAATATAAGTGGCTTTCTACCGCTTGAATTTTTCCATTTTTCTAGCATTTTTTCTATTCTTCGTTCCATTTAGTGTATTCACCTCACATTATTTTGAATATAATGTTATCACCAATATACATTTTTGTCAACCTTTTTTTGTCGAGCTAACATATTTTATAAAGTGAGTTTTTATTCTAAATTCTTAATTATAAAGTTGTATCTTCCCTTCTCTATCTATATAATATATACTACCAGATATAAACTTATTATCTCCTTGGTCAAGTATATCATCTCTTGAAAACGTACCTTGTTTTACTCCATCTCCATCTTTAGGAGCTACTAGCATCACCTTCGTAATGTTGTTTCCATCCTTGCCTATGTAGTACTTAAACCACTTGCGGTCACCTGCTACTGTTCCGAGTGAGTAGCCTTGATCTGTGATTAGCGATGTCATTAACACGGTTATCGTGCCCTCTGTGTTAAGATTGGTTGCTGCATCTTGACATGCGTTCGCTACTACCGTTAATACCTGATCACCATCTGCTACTTTGGTTACTGTAATTGTATAGGTTGCCCCACTTCCCGTGAATGTTCCATCATTCCTAGTACCATTTGTGATTGATATGTCGCTTGCATCGAATCCTGTTACGTCTTCGCTAAATTGGAATGTGTAAGTTATAGTAGTTGCGTTTGTTGGGCTGACTGGGGATGCGTTTATTGTGAGGGTTGGTGGGGTGTTATCTATAATACAAAGAAAATAACCTAAATTTCCCACTCCATGTACTTGTACAGACGTATGCCCTTCTGTTGTTGTATTGTCTCCCAATTCTCCAACACCATTATGCCCCCATGCGTATACTGCCCCACCCGTTTTTAATATTACTACATGAGCTTTTCCAGCTGATACTTGGCTTACTCCTGTTAAATAACCTACATTTCCTACTCCGTGTACTTGTACAGGAGTAAGCCTATCCGTTGTTGTATTATCTCCTAATTGTCCAAAATTATTCCATCCCCACGCATATACTGTTCCATCTGTTTTTAATGCTACTGTACTATATTGTCCTGCCGATACCTGGCTTACTCCTGTTAAATAACCTACATTTCCTTCTCCGTGTACTTGTACAGGGGTCAACTTGTTCGTCGTTGTATTGTCTCCGATTTCTCCATATAAATTCCATCCCCATGTATATACCGTTCCGTCAGTTTTTAATGCTAATGTATGATTTGTTCCTACTGCAACTTGGCTTACTCCTGTTAAATAACCTACATTTCCTACTCCGTGTACTTGTACAGGAGTCAACCTGCTCGTAGTTGTATTGTCTCCAATCTCTCCATGTGGATTCCATCCCCACGCATATACTGTTCCATCTGTTTTTAATGCTACTGAACAAGCATATCCCGCTACCACTTGACTTACTCCTGTTAAATAACCTATGTCTCCTACTCCATGTACTTGTATAGGTGTTTTAATATATGATCCTGCTCCACTTGTATTTTTCCCCAATTGTCCATCAGTATTATTTCCCCATGCATATACTGTTCCATCTGATTTTAATGCTACTGTACTACTATCTCCAGCTGATACTTGGCTTATTCCTGTTAAATAACCTACATTTTCTACTCCATGCACTTGTACGGGGGTGTGTCTATCCGTTGTTGTATTATCCCCCAATCGTCCCAATGCATTATACCCCCATGCATATACTGTTCCATCATTCATTAATGCCATTACAAAATGTCCCCCAGAAAAATATGACCCTGCTGATACTTGGCTAACTCCTGTTAAATAACCTACATCTCCTACTCCGTGTACTTGTACAGGAGTAAGTCTTTGTATTGTTGTATTATCTCCTAACTCACCATAAGTATTATTTCCCCATCCCCACACTGTTCCATCAGATTTAAGTGCTATCGTATAATCAGTACCCCCACTAACCATCTCTACTCCACTTGCAAATACTCTCTCAAATGCCTTTTTCTCATCCTCCGTCAATTTATTCGTCCTATACTCCGCTTTACCTAGTATATCTGCTGTTTTCAAATTATACCTCGCTGTATTCCCTTTATTATCTCCCTCGAGCACATCCCCATTTATCCTCTTTATTACCTTCTTACCACCCACTTCAGCTACTACGGTGTCCCCATCATTGTAACTTTCTTGCTTTTCTACTTTTACGATATCTCCATCTTTTAGTGTTGGATACATAGAGTTCCCTGATACTATATAATATACGGCTTGTGCATAGGTTGTTGTTATGAATATACCAAGTAGCAATATTGAAATGATACTAATAAAAAAGTGAAATTGCTTCGTTCCTCGCGATGACAAATATTCTAGTTTATCCTCTAGTTTCCTGCTTCCTGCTTCCTGCTTCCTAAGCATTTTATCCCTTCCTTTCATTCTTGTCTAGTAACATATACCTTATTTATCTTACAATTTTCTTACTTCATCTACACTTAGCCCTGTTTTTTCTGCAATCGTATGTATATCTAATACTCCAATCAGTTTCTTTGCAATTTCTAATCTACCTTTCTCTATTCCTTTCTCTAT
>DMOI01000020.1 GCA_003452395.1 Clostridiales bacterium | reverse complement strand
TTCTCTATTCCTTTCTCTATTCCCTCTTCTAATCCTTGCTCATGTCCTTCTCTTATTGCAGTTTCTATGTTGTCTTTTAGCACTACTTGATCCATCATATAGCTTCTATATTCATTTCTTTCTGCTATAGTCATCTTTAGCTTGTTCAATTTTTCTCTTGCCTTATCTATATTTTTTGATTTGAATTCTGGTCTTACTTCACTGTTTTTCAGCATATATACCCATTCATCTATATCAGACTTTACCTCGTCTTTATATGTTGTTAGATCCAATATATAGTATTCTGGAAATTTGTTTTCTTTACCGTACCAGCTGATTACTTCATTTTCTCTTGCAAATTCAAAATCTCCATAGTATTCGGGCTTTATGTCTGTGTACGCTTTGTATATATAGTCATTTCCTTGTATAACATGAAAATATACAATACTTATACTAATTACTTTTGCAATATCTTTATATTTTCGCCCCTCTCCTATGCTTTCTGATATGACAGTACTCGCGCCCCATATCAATCGCTCCATAAAGTCCGTTTCGGAAGCATTTTGCACCTCAATTATTATCTTTCTCCCACTCTTATCTTTCACCAATAAATCTACTCTATTAAATTTATGCTCAGCACTATTTTTATTTGATTCACTTTCTAAAATCTCTATAACCTGCATATCTTCCTTTAATAATGCAGAAAGAAAACCTTCCAGCACGTCAAAATTCGCCTTATTTCTAAGTATATGTTTTATTGCCCAATCGAATCTTATTACCTTAACGGGTTTTTCATTTTCATCAGTTTCTTTTGCCATCTTAATGCCCTCCTAACCTTTTATAAGTTTCTTTCCTAAATAATTATATCAATCCGCTACAAAGAAATATATATTTTATAATTACTTATTTTGTATTAGTTGTAAAGTTGTATCTTCCCTTCTCTATCTATATAATACACACTTCCAGATATAAACTGATGTGTAGCTGGATTTAGTATCTCATCTCTTATAAATGTGCCCTGCTTTACCCCATTTACGTCTTTAGGGGCTACCAACATCACTCTTGATATATTGTTTGCATCTAGTCCTATGTAATACTTAAACCATTTTCGATCGCCTTTTACAGTGCCAAGTGAATATCCAGGTGATGTGGCGATTGTAGTCATTATAACTGTTACGGTCCCTTCTTCATTTAGGTTAGCTGCTGTGTCTTGACATGCGCCTGCTGCTACAGTTACTACTTGATTTCCATCTGCTACTTTTGTTACATCTATCGTGTAAGTATCCCCATCAACTGCCACGAACGTGCCATCATTTCTTGTTCCATTTGTAACTGTGATGTCGCTTGCTGTGAAGCCTGTTACTGCTTCAGTGAACTGGAATGTGTAGGTTACACTATCCGCATTTGTTGGGCTGGCTGGCGTTGAAGTAATGGTAAGGATTGGTGGGGTGATGTCAGCGCCCACTATGTATGGGTCTACTGATGTACCTGTACCATTCAATTTGACTAATCCCGATTGTAATTGTAAAACTGGTCTTATCCCATATACCAAAGTGTCTATGTTATAATATGTAAAATTACCATTTTCTTCAGTTACCCATGGTTGACCCGCACCTTGTTTAGAGCTAGCATACCATATCGTATTATTTCCCCTAATAGTTGCTTGAGTATATCCGGAAACTTCATCATAATTGGGTATATAACTCTCAGTCGCTAATGAATATCCTTGGTGCCACCTACCCCCAAAGCCAGCATCTCTTGTCAAATTATACTGTTCGCTATTAAAATTATTTCTAATCAATACTGTATTATTACCTAAATATTGCGAGACTGGTAAATCATTTATACCATCTTGACCTTTTACATAATTACCGATATTTACACCCTGTACTAGTTTTACATTACTACTAGTTAGTATATAAGGATCACCCGCTGTTCCTGAACCACTAGTGACTTCAAGTCCTGATTTAAGTATATGAACTGCTCTAGTTTGATAGTTTGTCATGTCATATCTAATTCCTATAGAACTTCCATCTGATGCTATCACCCACGAGTAATAATATGGAGTAGAAAAGTTTTTGTATGTACTAGTCCACCAGCTAGTATCATTATCCCTAACAGAAAGAGGATAACTTTCAGCTTGAGTTTTACTTGGTATATAACTTTTTACAACAAAACTGTACATATTTTTTCCATATCTATCACTTACCCATCCTTTGGAAGTAGTATTTTCTATACTAGTCCAACTTTCGTTTGTGCTAAAACTTGTTCTACTTAAAACAGAGGTTGCACCGATTCCTCCTATTTTCTGTGATAATGATAAATCAGTAGTACCATTGGGGCCTTTTACATAATCCCCATCTGCCAAATCCTCAAGTTTGGTACCTACCCCTGCTGCATATGACACCGAAAAGGGCAAGACTAGCGTGAATAATATAGCTATAATAAGTATGTATGCAGTTATCTTGTGGCTATTATTAAACAATCGCCTGCAACTACGAGATTGCTTCGTTCCTTGCAATGANNTGCTTCCTTAATCATTTTATCCCTTCCTTTCATTAGTGTCTAGCAATATCACATTATTTATCTTCCAATTTTATTACTTCTTCTACACTTAGTCCTGTTTTTTCTGAAATAGTATTTATATCCAATACCCCTATCAGATTTTTTGCAATTTCTAGTTTTCCTTTTTTGATTCCTTGCTCTAAGCCTTGCTCTAGTCCTTGCTTATGTCCTTGCTTATGTCCTTCCTCTAATCCTTGTTCCAATCCTAACTCATGTCCTTCTCTTGTTGCAGTTTTTATGTTATCTTTTAGTACCACTTGATTCATCATATAATCTCTATATTCACTTCTTTCTTCTACTGTCATTTTTAGTTNNTTTTTAGTTTATTTAACTTTTCTCTTGCTTTGTCTATGTTTTTTGATTTAAACTCTGGCTTTACTTCGCTATTTTTTAACATATAAATCCACTCGTCTATATCTGTTTCTAACTCGTTTTTATATGTCGTTAAGTCAAGTATATAATATTCTGGAAATTTATTTTCTTTTCCATACCAACTAATTACTTCATTTTCCGATACAAATTTAAAATCCCCGTAATATTCAGGATATAAATTTGTATACGATTTATATATATAGTGGTTACCCTCTACTACGTGAAAATACACGATGCTTATACTTATTACCTTTGCGATATCTTCATATTCTTGCCCTTCTTGTATACTTTCGGATATCGCATTACTTGCTCCCCATATCAGTCGCTCCATAAAATCCGTTTCGGAAGCATTTTGCAC
>DMOI01000014.1 GCA_003452395.1 Clostridiales bacterium | reverse complement strand
TTACAACTGTCAAAGACCCGGGTCACATAATTGGTAATATTCTTTTAATATTTATTTTTTAAAAACTGAGTAAGTATTGCATTTTTTATTTTATTTGGTATAATATAGTCTAGAAACTATTTATTAACTATAATAATTAATAAAAGGGTAATAATAAATATACATGTACTTTAAGGAGGAGATACGATATGAATAAGGAAGAAAAAGTGTTAGGGCAAGTTCAAATAGCGAATGAGGTTATAGAATCAATTGCAAGCATAGCAGCTATTGAAGTAGACGGAGTTTACGGGATGGCTGGTAATGTTACTGGAGATTTAATGAAGCTTATTGGTGTTAAAAATTTAGCTCAAGGGGTTAAGGTAGATGTTGAAGAAAGGAAAGTAAAGCTTGAGGTTTTTGTTATTGTAAGGTTTGGATATGAAATACCAAAATTAGCGAGTGAACTTCAAACTAAAATTAAAACAGAAGTTGAGACAATGTCAGGACTCGAAGTTACTACTGTAAACATAAATATTGCAGGTGTATTTGCAAATGGAGTGAAATAGATATGAAGAGAAGAGAATCAAGAGAGCATATTCTGCAAATACTATTTCAAATAAACTTTCACCCGAGAGAAGAGTTTGCAGAAAAGGTCAAACTGTATTTAGAAAACAATGATTCATTGGATGAAGAAATGAAGGACTTTGTTATTAGTTATGTAAATGGTGTAGCAAAAAACATAGATGAAATAGATAAAGTAATAAATAAAAAATCTAAAGGTTGGAAAACCACAAGAATGTCTAATACAGATGTTACTATACTTAGGATTTCGGTATATGAGATGTTATTTCTGAAAGATGTTCCAGTAAATATTTCGATAAATGAAGCGGTAGAGTTAGCAAAGAAATATTCTAATGATGACTCTCCAGGCTTTGTTAACGCACTGCTCGGAGATATAGTGAGGTAATTAAAGGAGAAATATATGTTTAAAGATGAGTTACAAAAAAGACAGGAGTACGTTGAAAACTTGCTTAAAAACTATACTATTTTACGAGATAATGAGGCAAAGATATTATTCGAAGCTATGGATTATAGCTTGTTTGCTGGGGGAAAAAGACTAAGACCCATGATGGTTCTAGAAGGCTTCCATTTATTAAATGGAGAAGATGTAGAAATAGCAGAAACTTATGCTGTAGCTACGGAGATGATACACACCTTTTCACTTATACATGATGATTTGCCAGCTATGGATGATGACGACTATAGACGAGGTAAGCTTACTAATCATAAAATATATGGAGATGGAGTAGCGATTCTTGCAGGAGATGCGTTATTAAATTATGCGTATGAGAATATAATTAGTAATATTAAGAAGTCTAAATATAAAGATAGGTGTATTGAAGCTTTGGATGTGCTTATGAATGCTATAGGACCTTTTGGTATTATGGCTGGACAAACAGCAGATCTGATAAATGAAAACAATAAAGACGTAAGTATAGAAACACTAAGATTCATTCATGAGTACAAGACTACTATATTTATACGTGCGTGCCTAAAGGTGGGAGTTATACTTGCAGGAGGAAACGAAAAGCAAATAGATGCTATAGATAAGTATGGTTACAATATCGGTCTTGCATTTCAAATACAAGATGATATATTAGATGTTATAGGTGACTCTGAGGAATTAGGTAAACCAGTAGGTAGTGATGAAAAAAATGACAAAGCGACTTATGTGAAAATTGTAGGACTTGAGGAATCAAAAAAAGAAGTAGAAAGACTTACAAATGGTGCGATTGGTATAATAAAAAATGAGTTCGATGAAGAAAAAATAAAATTTTTAGTGGAACTTGCTGAGTATTTAAAAAGCAGAACAAAATAAAGGTAGAAGACCAGTTAGCAAGGACGTAGAGTATGGAGGAGATAACATTTGAATAGCTTTAATAAGATTGAACTTATATTTAGTAATGAAATTTTGGTTGTGTCTGTATTAGCTTGGTTTGTGGCACAGCTTATAAAGGTTATTATAGTGATAATAAAAGATAAGAAAATTGATTTTACTAAGTTTGTTAGTTCTGGGGGGATGCCTAGCTCGCATTCTGCTTTTGTTTGTGCAATGAGCTTTGGAGTCGGTGAGATGCTTGGTTATGAGGATCCTCTATTCGCTGTATCTATAATTATTAGTATGGTTGTAATGTATGATGCTTCAGGTGTTAGACGTGCTGCAGGGAAGCAAGCAGAAGTACTTAATAAACTAGTATACGAGATAGATGAGGATCTGAGTGGAGAGAGATTGAAAGAACTTATTGGACATACTCCAGTAGAAGTTGTTATTGGAGCCATATTAGGAGCTGCACTTGCAATAATCTTTATTTGACATTTACATTTAAAAAAAAATGTGATATAATATGTAATGCTAAAGACGCAGTATTCTAGTTAATATATTTATTCCTAAAGGCGGGGCTAAAAATCCGTTTAAGGGCATATCGATGAAGCCTCTGGTTATGGCATGTGACGCCCAGTCATGGGCTGTTGCTGGGGGATAGGGAAAAGGGCGATCCACAATGGCATGTGGGCGTTGACCCTTTTTCTGTGGAGGCTTACGTTTAAAATGTGAACGCATTTTATGTAAGATTAAACCTGTTATGCGGTCAAAGTAGGCTGCGAACAGTGTAGCCTTCCTTGAGTAAAGAAAGGGAGGAATGCTTAAGGGCATGAAACCTTTTTTGCAAAAGAGGATAGGGAATGAATATATTTTTAGGGAAAGCCCCTAGACTGTTGCATGCAAGCATGTTAAGGATTACAGTATGACTTTAAGGTGATCTAGCTCCATTTATGGTGACATAGTGGGAATTTGATTAAAGGGAAACCTCTAATTTGGTGACAAATTAGTACGAATTCGGGAAAACCTGCTGGACCATATGCCATAAAATTTACTTAACATGCTGTCTTTAGTTATTTTTTACATAGGATGTGATTTACACTTGGCAAAGTATCATATAAAGTTTAAAAAGAAAAACACTAATACTACAAGTTATAAATGGATAATTACAATTACTGTATGGACTTTTATTATAGCACTTGTTCTCAATTTTATTTCTAATATTTTAATGGAAAAGATGAGTATATTGGCGTCTTTTTTTATTCTGTTTGCAATAGTGTTATTCTCTATAATATGTGATGCAATAGGTATTGCTGTCACATCAGCAGGAGAAATACCTATTCACTCAATGGCAGCGAGTAAGGTTAGAGGTGCAAAAGAAGCTATAATTATAATAAGAAATGCAAGTGTTGTATCAAATTTTTTTAATGATGTTATTGGAGACATAGCAAGTATAATCTCGGGAGCGGCATCGGCTATTATAGTTATAAAGATTGTAGAAAATTTTACTACCTTTGATAAATCTTGGTTAGATATATTAATTGCTTCAATACTTGCTGCAATTATGGTAAGTGGTAAAGCTATAGGAAAGGGCATTGCAATAAAAAACTGTAATTTTATAGTGTATAAACTAGGGTATGTCATAAGTTTCTTTACAAAAGAAAAAATATAATATATATTAAATATAGCAATAAACAACATACATTACTAATATAATAAAGATTTTTTCGGACAAAATAAGAGTATAGATATCAGTTAACAGTTGCGGTTAGCAGATGATAAATCTTTACTCGCCTTTTGTGAGTGCTAACTGCTTAATGTTAACTAAAGCGGGGTGATTTTGTGAAAAAATATTTTATACTATTAGTATTTACAAGTTGTTTATTATTTTATACAGGTTGTGCTAAAAATTCTGAAAAAATTCAAACAAGGATTTCAGCAGAAGAGATAAGTAAAACAGAATATGTACAGAATGAAAATGTACAAATATATGATAATAATACAAATATATTAGCACAAACGATATTAAAAAATGATGATGTTGATAAAGTAATTATTATAAAGACAGGAAATAATATATTGGTAGGAACGAAATTAAGAAGTTTAAATACTACAGCTAATATTTATGATTTTAAGGATAAAGTAAAGCAAGAAGTAATAAATCAATATGGAAACACGAGAGATATAACTATAATTACTACGGACGATTTATTTAAAAGATTAGAAAAACTAGCGAGTGATATAAAAAATAATAAACCAATAACAGGATTTTTTGAAGACATCGGAGATGTAGTAAATAATGTACTTCCTATAGTATAAGAATAATTATCATGATTTAAGTGTAAATGAAAAGTAAGGCGTTTTCACTTACACTTAAATTATATATTAATTGTTACAGATAAATAACATTTTTAAATTTTTATTGACAAATTAAAAACATATATTATAATAAAAGTAGAATACATTTAAAATATTATGATTAAGGGGAGATAAGGATGAAAGTAAATTTTGTTGTACAAGCAAACGGTACCGAAGTAACTCAAGAACAAATGGTTAATGCGGTAAAAGAAGCTTGGAAAAATGAAGGAAAGATGGTAAAAGACATCGAGAGTATGGAGCTGTTTTATAAATTAGAAGATGGAAAATGCTACTATGTAATAAACGGAGCAAACAAAGGTACTATATAAAACATAAAAAAATTCAAGCTTTATGCTTGAATTTTTTTATGTTTTATATTAAAATGAATTATATAGGTGTGATAAGATAATATTGTTATAATAAAATTGAGATTATATAAATATCGCACTGTTAGAATGGAGTTGAAAACATGGCAATAAATAATAGATATGATATTGAAAGACATAAAAGTGAGAAATATGAAAAAGATAGAAAACAAAAAAGAAAAAGAAAAAAATCTAACATTATGTTAAATAGATTTATTGGATTTTTAATTATTATAATACTAATATATTCTTTTTATGGTTTATCAGTAAATGTGTTTCATAAAAACATTCCTGTTAGCATTGCAGAGCCTGGTCAAATAGAAAATAAAATAAGTACAATTGGAAAAATAATAAGGAATGAAACCGTTGTTTATTCAACTTATTCTGGAAATATAGAATACTTTTCTGCTGAGGGAGATAAGGTGCCAAAAGATTTTGTTGTATTCAAAATAAAAGATAAAAATACGGAAACAAATTTAACAGAAAAAATAGATAAAATAGATCAAGAAATAAAAACAATTCAAACGAAGAGAGAAGATGTTTCATACTATAAACCAGAATTTGAAGAAATTAATAAAGATATAGATAATTCAATTAAGAAATATCAAAGGTTATTAGGCACTAATTATAGTTTTGATATATATTCTTTAAGAAATGAAATAGAAAGCAAAATAAATCTGAAAAATACGTTAGTAATTAATGAAAATACAGACACTACAGTAGGATATAAAGACGAGAGAGTAGTTTATGAAAAAGAATTAAGTGAAAATGAGAAAACAGTGAAATCCCAAGAATCTGGTATTGTTTCATATTATATAGATGGATTTGAAGATATATATAAGAAAGATAATTTTTTAACCGTTTTTGACAACAAGGATATTGATTTAAAAAAGATGATTAATTCTGCTAAAAAAGAAGTGATTAACAAAGGGGACCCAGCTTTTAAAATCATAAGTACATATGATTGGTATATTGCTTGTAAAGTAGGTACGAAGCAGTCAGAAAATTGGCTAGTTGGTGAGAATAAAAAAATTAGATTTGTAAATATGCATGCAACCCAAAAGGCTGAGATACAGGATATAATAAAAAATAAGGACACAAATACAATACTATTTAGAATAACAGAACAAATGCAAAATTTTCTTCAATTTAGAAATATAGATATAGAAATTATTGAAAGTGCAACAGCAGGAATTAAAGTTCCTAATTCTTCTGTATGTAATGTAAATGTATTTGTGATTCCAAAGGAATGTATATCAAGTGATACTAAAAAGAGATTCATTACTAAGAAAATAAGTGGTTCGAATGTAAGGCAAGATATAGATATTTTTTGTGAAGATTCACAAAATGTTTATATAAAAGTAGAAGATGAAACAGTTCATATAAGCGACAGAATTATTTCAAAAAAAGATAATATATTCAAGATAAAGAATTCAGGTAAAATACAAGGTGTATATGTCATACTTGGAAATCTTGCGAAATTTATTAAAATTGAGATAGAAAATTCAAATGAGAATTACTGTATTGTAAAGAGTGATAGTGAGTATTCTGTCAAAATGTATGACAATGTTATAACGTATCCCAAGAATATAAAACAGGGTGAGTTTATAAAATAATAAAATTTGTTAATTAATTTACAGATTTATACTTGTAAAATTTCCAAATATGTAGTAAAATATAAAAATGGAAGTAAAAGAGTACGAAAAAATATATAAAAGCGTATAAGTGTAGCTTAAATAAGGAGACGGAGGTATACAATGAAAAAAATATTTAATAAGATTATGGGTGCAATGGGAATGGTTGAGTATGAAGATGATTATGATATGCATGACAATAAGCGTACTGAAGAGAAAGGTGACTCTATAGGTTTTGGATTTAACACAGGTAGTATTATTGATGAAAGTAATCTAAAAGCATATGGTTTGAATAATAACTCGAAAATAGTTAATATACATAATAACGCTCAGATTAAAATGGTTGTTGTATGTCCACAATCGTATGAAGAGGCTAGAGAAGTATGTGATTATGTAAGAGCAAGAAAACCAGTTGTTGTAAACTTGGAAAACATGGATCATACTGTAGGACAAAGAGTAATGGATTTCTTAAGTGGTTCATGTTATTCTTTAAATGGGGACATAAAAAGAGTTACAAAAAATATATTTGTTTTTGCACCAGACAATGTGGATATATCGTCTGAAACATCTGGACAGTTTAGCACTGAAAAGCCAAACACATTGCCATGGATGAAAGCTATGAAATAGGTGGTATTATATGATAAATATTATAGTGCAAGCAGTAGATGGTTTCTTTACAGTTTTAAGTATACTAATTTTTATAAGGGTCATATTGTCGTGGGTTGGAATTGATTACGAAAAGGATAAAAAGTTTAAATTTTTATTTGATACAACTGAGCCGATACTTGAACCTTTTAGAAAGCTATTAAGTAAATGGCAATCAGGGATAATGATGGATTTTTCACCTATTATAGCATTATTCTTTTTAGATATTATCAGAAGGATACTCATGACATTATTAAGTACAATATAATAAAATAAAAATCAAGCAGTGAAGCTTGATTTTTTTTGTAAAGGAGATTTGAACATGAGATATTTTATTATTATAGCTTTACTTTTAATTGATCAATTTTCAAAATATTTGGCAACTCTAGGGCTAAAATATAAAGAAAGTATAGAAATTATACCTAATATACTGAGACTTGAGTATGTAGAGAATACAGGGGCAGCTTTTGGAATAATGAAAAATGCTCAAATCATATTTATAATACTTACAATATCATTTGTTGTAATTGGGGCTATATACTATGAAAAGAAGATTAAACAACAGAAAAATAAAATGTATAACATAATATATATACTAATTATGGCTGGTGCAATAGGAAATCTAATAGATAGAATTTTGAACAAATATGTTGTGGATTTTATCAGCTTTTATGGTATAAATTACCCAGTATTTAATATTGCTGATAGTTATATATGTATTGCATGTGTAGCATTAGGTATAATGGTGATAAGGCACCCAGAAGGCGAGGTAACCACGAAATAGAGAGAAAGCAATACAAAGAGGAGAAAACAATATGAACGAATATGAATTAACAGTAGATAAAGATGACGAAGGTGAGAGAATAGATAAGTATATATCAGAACAATATGAAGAGTATTCACGAGAATACATAAAAAAAACTATAATAGATGGTAATGTAACAGTGAACGGCATGCAAGTAAAACAAAATTATAAAGTAAAAGCTAATGATGAAATCTTAATGCAAATACAGGAACCACAGGAGCTACAAATACTTCCTGAGGATATAAAACTTGATATCAGATACGAAGATGAAGATATCATAATTATAAATAAAGGGCAAGGGATGATAGTTCATCCCGCACCAGGGAATTATACAGGTACACTTGTAAATGCGCTACTATATCACTGCAAGGGAAATCTCTCGCAAATCAATGGTGTGATTAGACCTGGAATAGTGCATAGAATCGATAAAGAAACTTCTGGAGTAATAGTAGTTGCAAAAAATAATGCAGCTCACTCTAAACTAGCTGAACAATTTAAGGAACACACGATAAATAGAAAATATCACGCAATAGTATTTAATAATTTTATAGAAGATAAAGGGACAATAGACTTGCCAATAGGTAGGCATCCTGTTGATAGAATGAAAATGACAGTGACGGATAGAAATAGTAGAAGGGCGATAACATATTATAAGGTCCTAGAACGTTTCGGAGACTTCACATATGTTGAGTGCAAGTTGGAAACAGGCAGAACCCATCAAATACGGGTACACATGGCACATAAAAAGCACCCACTACTTGGGGATGAAGTATATGGACCAACGAAACAACCATATAACCTAAGGGGACAAGCATTACACGCAAAAGTGTTGGGATTTATGCATCCAAGAACGGGAGAATATGTGGAGTTTGTGTCAGAGCTGCCTGAGTATTTTGTGAAATTAATTGAGAAGATGCGAATAAAATAATATAGTATATAATGTATCTAAGATAAAAGTTATATTTGTATGGGAGTTGATTTATTATAGGCACATTATATGAATTTAGTACACAAACATTTTATGAAGATGTTAATGGTGAAAGTATAAGTTGGAGTATTGGGCGTAATATAGAATCTATTAAAGAAAAGCTCATTTTAAGTGGATATGAATCAGACGTATTAGATAAGATATATACTATTTATTTTAAGAAACAAGATGGAGAAACAATAACAATAAAAACAGACAATAAAGGTATTATTATTCAACAAACCTTTTTATCTGAAAATGGTGGCAAAAAAGTAACAATTTATGATAGTCTGGATATGGGTAGTCTTTACTATATAGGCAAAAAAAATTGTTATTTACAAATAATTAAAGAAAAAGGTTCAGAAACTGAATATACAGAGATAAAAGCTGAGGAAGGGCCTAAAACTGCGAAGACAACTATTAAGTATTCTAGAAAAAAATCATATGGAGAAGTAATCGAAAAACAAGAAATAAAGGAAAGAGCAGGCATTATAAATGGCAATATAATATATGATGGTATATATACTGTAGATGCTAAATGGGGTGTTGGTAATCCTCAAAAAAGAATACATGATGTTAAGTTGTTTAAAGAATTGGCAGAAGCATCTGAAAAACCTAATAATTG
The DNA here is from genome assembly GCA_003452395.1 of Clostridiales bacterium. Lineage (GTDB taxonomy): Bacteria > Bacillota > Clostridia > Lachnospirales > UBA12420 > UBA12420. The sequence continues at coordinate 71,740 of DMOI01000014.1, read as the reverse complement.
CACACTCCTGGGTATACAGGTTATAGAAGCTTTTAAGTTAAACCATAATAATTTAGGAATGACTATAGTAGGGAATTCTATGAAAAATAATCTAAATCAAGCAAAAGATATATATTACCTATCTAATAAATATCTAAATGGAGATACAGAGATAAATTTCATAGCTGGCGTAATAGATAATTTGTTTGATACATCAACACTGTACGGAATGATGGGAAATAGATGTATCAGAGGTTATGTGGAGGAGACATTCAAAGAATCAAAGGTGACTATGGAAGGAACACACTTTATTGCAGTCGATGCGATAAAAAGTGTTGATACAGTAAAAAGTGTCAATGCGATAAAAAGTGTCGATGCAATAAACAGTAAAGAAGGGATAATACTTCACTAAACAAATAGAGATTTTAATTTTAATACAACTTATAAGGGTTATTTTGAAATATATGAAAATAATACCCGTTTTCCTTGCTTTTTCTGCTTGAAATGATATAATTTTATCATAACAAGCAATTTTTTATTGGAGGAGTAGAAATGTATAAGAAGCTTATATCATATTATTATACGGGAACGGGTAATTCATATAGGGTTGCGAGTTGGGTGGCAGATAAAGCAAGTAGAAAAGCGTTAGAAGTAAAAATGATACCGGTTGGTAAGTATGATAAGAAACAGCTAGATGACACTGATGCTGATACCATAATACATATCACTTTTCCCACGCATGCTCTTACCGCGCCATTTAGCGTAATAAAATTTGTACGAGAACTGCCTAAAGCTAAAGGACAAAAGGTTATGATTACTGCAACTAGAAGTGGAGGGGCTTTTCTAAAAGATATGCCGGGCTGTGAAGGTACAGGAAGCTATCTTATAGGGCTAATACTAGCGCTTAAAGGCTACAATATAGTAAGTGTAGAGGCTATAGATATGCCACCAAACTGGAATGTAATGCTGCCAACATATACAGTTAAAAAGAATGAATATATTATAGGAGTATCAAATACATTTGTAAATGAATTGTCAGAAAAGATATTATCGGGAAAAAAGGTTTACGGAGGTTTTATATCATTTTTGATAGGACTAGTATGTTTGCCTTTATCCCTTGCATACCTATTTGCAGGAAGATTTTTCTTACCCAAAATGTTATTCTCAAATCATAAATGTACAGGCTGTGGACTCTGTGCCAAATCTTGCCCGGTGGGTGCTATAAAGATGCTTGGAAAAGAAGAAAAACGACCATACTGGAAATTTAGCTGTGAAAGCTGCATGCGTTGTACAGCATTTTGTCCTAATAATGCTGTAGAAGCGCATCATATAATATTAATATTCGCCATGTTCATAGGTTTAACAGGAGAAATATTTGACATAATATATTTGAGACTAAAACCAATAATAACTATACCGGACTTGAATAATGTCGTGTCTTCAGTGGCACAAGTGATTTTAGCGTTAGGATTTACGTATATAACGAATTATCTATTATTTATTTTAAACAGGAATAAGCTAATCAATAAATTTTTTACATATACGAGTTTAACACATTATATGAAGAGATACAAAGAGCCAGATACGAAGATAGAGGAGATATTATAGTATTTGAGAATCATTTACAAAGGATGGTTGACATGTTATCAAGGGAAAATGTAATAAAAATAATGTCGGAACTAAAATATGATAAAAATGAATATTGGGTAACAGGCGGTACAGCTTTAGTTATGTACGGAGTAAAAGAACAAACTAAAGATATAGACCTAGGGTTTACAGAAAAATTATATGAGGAATTAATAAAGCAAAAAGATTGTATAATAAATTTATTAGACGGTAATGTCAGACAAATATCAATACAAAACACAAATATAGAATTTATAGATAATTGGTATACTGATGAAATTAAAATGATAGAAGGCATACCAGTTGCATCACTCGAAAGTATTAAAAAGAAGAAGCAAGAGTTAGGTAGGGAAAAAGATTTGAAGGATATAGAAGCAATTGATGAATATCTTGAAAAGGAGACAAAATGAATATAAAATTAAATGAAGACTATGAAGTAGAAATAATAGATATGGGAACAGAAGGTGAAGGAATAGGAAAGATAGATGGGATAACTATCTTTGTAAATGGTGGAGTTAAAGGCGATACAGTAAAAGTCAAAATAACTAAGGTAAGTAAAAACTACGTTTCAGGGAAAATAATAAAGCTAATAAAAGAGTCAGAGATAAGACACCCTGCATCATGCAAAGTAGCCAATAAATGCGGAGGTTGCCAAATACAACAAATAAAATACGAAGAACAACTCAAGATAAAAGAAAAAATAGTAAAAGATGCACTCGAACGAATAGGGAAACTTTCAACTTTCAACTTTCAACTTTCAACTATTATAAGAATGGATGATCCATATCACTACCGCAATAAAGCAATGTTCCCAGTAGGTATAGTAAATGGCAAGTTAGCCATAGGCTGCTATAAGCATGCAAGTCACGAGATAGTCGACACTGACAAATGTATAATACAAGATAGAACAACAGAAAAAATACTAAAAATAATAAGAAACTATCTACAAAATAAGTATCTTGTTATTACACAGAAAGAAAAAGGTAAGAGCGACTATGAGTCGCTAATTTACGACGATAAAACACATACAGGACTAATTCGCAACATTATGATCAGAAACGGCTATAAAACAGGAGAAATAATGGTTTGCATCATAATAAATGGAGAAAGCATAATAGATAAAAATGAACTAGTATATAAACTAAAAAGCATAAAAAAAATAAAAAGCATAGTACTAAACATAAACACCAACAAAGGCAACTCAGTACTAGGAGATAAAACAAGAGTAATAGACGGACAAGACCATATAACAGACTACATTGGAGACATAAAATACAAAATATCAGCTAGATCATTCTTTCAAATAAACCCACTACAAACCGAAAAACTATACGAAAAAGCACTAGAATATGCAGAACTAACAGGCAACGAAATAGTATGGGATGCATACTGCGGAACAGGCAGCATCTCACTATTTTTAGCTAAGAAAGCAAAGGAAGTATACGGAGTGGAAATAATAGAAGAAGCGATAAACGATGCCATAGAAAACGCTAAGGAGAACGGGATTGAAAACGTGGAGTTTTTTGTAGGGGCTGCTGAGGAAGTGATACCAAGGCATTTTAAGGAAACAGGTGTGAAACCAGATGTGATAGTGGTAGACCCACCGAGAAAAGGCTGTGACGATAAGTTACTGCGGGCGATAGTGGAGATGAAGCCGGATAGAGTGGTATACGTTTCGTGCAATCCAGCGACACTTGCGAGGGACTTGAGGTATTTGTGTGATGGGGGATATGAGGTTGAGATGGTTCAACCGGTGGACATGTTCCCACACACGATGCATGTGGAGACTGTGGTCAAGCTAACCCAGAAAGTATAAGGTTTTCAAGGGATTCAAAGCTATAAAATAGGGCATTTGCCACCCGTTTGCCACCCTAAATATTAAGTGGGTGGCAAGGCAGATGTCAAATAACTATCAAAGGCACTAATAGCTTCGGTTTGCATGTTCATGCTAACGTGACTATAAGTATCCAGAGTGGTAGTTATTTTTTTGTGCCCTAATCTTTCTTGAACAATCTTTGGATGTATACCTTGCCCGAGTAACATAGTAGCATGGGTATGTCTTAACATGTGAAAGTAAAATCTGATCTTAAGTTGTCTATTTATAACACGACTTAAGTATTTGAAGGAATCTGTAGTTATGAGTTCCCCAGTTTCTTTAGTGCAGATGTTATTACCTTCATGGTAATGATTTTCGTACCTTTGCTTGTTCTGACGTTGTTGTTCTTTCCACTCAAGGAGATCTAATCTTAAATTATTAGGCATCACCATGTTACGAGTACTTGTTTTTGTTTTTGGAGTTGTAAAAATCCATTCGCCATCTTTTCGTTGAAGAATCTTGGTAACTTGAATTGTGTTATTTGTGAAGTTAACATTATCCCAAGTAAGTCCAGTAACTTCTGCAGCTCTCATACCAGTGTTAAGTGCAATTACTAGCGGAATGTAAAAGCTAGTTTTTTTATTTAACTTTTTAAGGATGATACCAATTTCTTGAGGAGTTAAAACTGCAACATCTTTTGGACCGTCATCACCAGAAGGAATGATAATTCTTTGGATAGGGTTAGATTTTAAGTAACCCCATTTAATTGCTCCTTCAAACGCACCTGATAATATTCCATAAAAACCTTTAAGTGAGTTAGCAGAATAACCTTCCCTAGACTTAGTAGTGAAGAAGTCTTGCAAACGCTGAATCGACAATCTATTTAAATAGTAATTGCCGAGAGCAGGGCGAATATGGTTTCTTATATCACGCTCATAGTGCTCATACGTAGTAAACTTTAGATTAGATTTTACATAGTTCTCCATCCAATAGTCAAAATAATCGCTAACAGAAATCTCCTCTGGGTTAAATACCTCTCCACCACTTTCAAATTCATCAATAGCAGTACGAAGTGCTACTTGTGCATCTTTCTTTGTTTTAAATCCACCTTTTTCAACTTTTTTACGATTGCCGTTTACCTTTCCTATATCAAACACATAAGACCATGAAGAACCACGTTTTCTAACAGTTCCTGTCATGTGTCAATCACATCCTTTCTTATGATTTGATATAAACAAAAGAGTTTTAAATATCTACTCGGATTTGAACAACTTTACCTAATATCTCCACAGGCAAAGTTTCAATTTCCTCAATAGTAAAAAACATTGGCTGATACTTTGGATTAAATGCTTGAAGTGTTAAGCCACTTTTGTTTTTATAGACTTTTTTAACAGTAGCTTCACCACCCTTTACAAGAGCAATAGCTATATCACCAGTATTGGCATCAGATTGACGTCTAACAATTACGATGTCGCCTGCAACCATACGTGGTTCCATACTATCACCTTTAACCCTAAGTGCAAAGTGTTCACCCTGCCTAGCCATTTCTTCAGAAATATCAACATAACCATCTATACATTCGATAGCCTCAAGGGGTACACCAGCAACGACTTCCCCAAGAATAGGTATCTTGATATTCTTAACAATTTTAGGAATAGAACTAAAAATCAAATTTTTTATATCGGATTTAGATGTAGCCATCTTTTTAAGATTATTAGTAGCCGAATCTTCCCATTCTTTATAGAGAGAATTAACAATAAAATCTCTATCCTTTTCAGATAAAAAATTAGCATTATTAGCTAAGATGCTTCTTGCATCAGATTCATCTGGACCAATATAACCTGCATATTCAAGTAAGTCCTCAAATTTGAGATCAAGCACTTCAGCAAGTTTCTTCAAATTTAAAGGTGATGGAGCTTTTACAGCACCACCTTCTAATCTAGAAATAGCAGAAAAATTAATACCAGTCATAGCACCTAATTGTCTTAAAGAGTAGTTCTTTTTTTCTCTAGCAGAATTGATAACATCAGCTAGTATTTCAGCTTTGGTCAATGTTCTCACCTCCATGTAGTGCATTATAACATACATGTGTCGTAAATGCAACAACTATTTTTGAATAACTGGTTGACATTTTGACACCGAGATATTAAAATAAGAGTGTGTCGAAAAATCAACAAATAAGTCGAGTGACGGAGGTACCAAATGAAACAAAAGTTCAACATAGACAAGATGAAAGAAATTATGCAAAAGAAGAAACTAGGTAACACAGAATTAGCCGAGAAACTAGGATACTCTAGGAGTAACATCTGGAGAATACTAAACAAAGGAGTAACACCTGGTACAAATTTTATTAACTGTTTGCTAGAGTTTGAACCTGACTGCAAGTATGAGGAATTATTTGTAATGGAGGATGATGAAAATGAAGGAAACTATGGAACAAATAGTGGAAGCATTAAAGTTTCACAATAAATATCTGTACACTATTTTAGAAGTTGCAGAGATACTAATGACAAATACAAATAGAATATATGATTTGATAAATGAAGGATTACTAATCGGTATAAAGGTAGGAAACCTAAAAGTGAGAAAAAAAGACTTAGAATCCTTTTTAGAAACATATGCAGGAATGGATATAACTGATATATGTGATATTAAACCAATTCACAGAAACTGTGATGAATAGGAGGGGTAGGTATGATACAAATAGGAGTATATGTGCTTATAGTTATATGTCTATTAACAGGATATACTTTGGCTAAAATGGAACTTACAGCCAAGTATAATATGAAATTACACAAAATAAGACACCTATTATACAGAGAATACTACGAAAAAACTAGAAGTTAGAGGTGAGATGATGTCCGATAATAAAAAATACTATTACTTGAAGTTGAAAGAGACTTTCTTTGATGATGATAGGGTGAAAATACTAGAATCAAGTGATAAAGGAGTTTTCTACAGCAATTTATTACTAAAGCTATATTTGAAAGCGTTAAAGCAAAATGGAAAGCTCATGGTGACTGATGCTATACCTTATGATGCCAAAATGATAAGCCAAGTTACAAATCTAGATATTGATACAGTTAGAGTTGGACTAAAGGTGCTAAAGCAAATGAATTTTATCGAGGTTATAGACAATGGAGCAATTTATATCCTTGACATACAGCATTTTATAGGCACAAGCACCACAGAAGCTGATAGGGTAAGAAAATGGAGAAAAGAAATAGATGATAACAGGCATAAACCTTTGCTAACAGATGTTACAAATGTAACGACAAATGTAACAGAAGAAGTGGCTTGTTACATTTGTACACCAGAGAAAGAGTTAGAATTAGAAAAAGAGCTAGATTTAGAAATAGAGAAAGAAAATACTATAGTACCTGACATTCAAGAGAATGATAAACTAAACTATGAAGAGGTACGCAAGATATTCAATACTATTTGCTGTAAGCTAAATGGAATACGAGTGTTGTCAGATCAAAGAAAGCAATTAATAAGATTAAGAGTAAAAACACTAGAGAAACTGAATGTAGGATACAATCAATATTTTGCTACAGTAGCTGAGATACCATTTTTAAATGGGGATAATGATAGAGGATGGAAGGCTGACTTTGACTGGTTACTAAAAGAGACAAATATGCTGAAAGTCTTAGAAGGCAAGTATTCATCAGAGAAACAAAAGTATTCAGGAATAAATGAATGGCTAAACGAAATGCAAGAAGGTGATTATAATTCAGCTAATTGAGTTTGCAGAAGTCATGGGATACCTTTCGACAGTATATGGAACTGAGGTATCAAAAGAAAGGGTAAAAATATATTTTGAATTATTAAAAGATATAGATATAAGAGTTTTAACACAAGTAATAAAAAACATAAGTGCCAAAGAGAAATACTTTCCGACACCAGCAAATATAAGACAGGAAAGTGTTATCTTAACAACAAATAAGGAATTAACAGTAGACGAATCAATACAACTGATAAATAAAGCAATAAACAATTACGGATTTTATAAAACGGTGGAAGCACTGGAATACATAAAGGAACAAGATGAAAAGACATATCAGATAGTTAAGAGTTTAGGCTTTAGGAATCTTGGCATGACAAATATGGGAGTATGGTTGAATTGCGTGAAAAGCATGTACAATGAGCTCAAAGAAACAAAGAAAAATGAACAGTTACTTCCGCTAAAGTTCCAAGCTGATATAAACAGAATAAAGATGTTAGCACTAACGAATCAGGAAGAGGGGGATTGACGGTGGACGTTAAAAAAGAGCTATTTAATTATAATACATATAAAGCAAAATTGATAATGCTTGAGAAGAGAAAAAGCGAGTTGTACGAAATACATATGACACTTGGAGCTGTAAGTTATGATGGAATTCCTGCTAAGACCACATTTCAAGAAAGCAAGATAGAGAAGCAGGCAGTGAAGATTGCTGATGAACGTCAGGATATAGAGAAAGAAATCAAAGAACATCAGAGCAAGATAGATGTACTAGATTCATTGATTCGCATTTTGGATGACAACAAGCGTACAGTAATTATTGAGAGATTTATAAATGGCAGGAAGATAGTAGACATAGCATCAGAAATGAGAAAAGATGTCACAACGATAGCAAAAGCGATAGATAAAAGCATAATCATGTTAAATTCTATTAAAATTCAGTGAAAATTCTATTTAACTAAGTAAAAAGATATGATATACTTTATAATAGATAAAACTATAGAGCGAGAGAAAATCTTGCTCTTTTTGTATGTAAAGAGGGTGATTAAAATAAATGTAGTAGAGCCAATAAGAGAAAGAGAAAAAGTTCTTGATATTGCGAACCAGTTGAGAAAGAAAAGTGAAAGAAATTATATTATGTTTGTTTTAGGTATTTACTCAGGGCTTAGGATATCAGACATATTAAGACTTAGAGTGAAAGATATCAAAGATCGTAACACCATAAATATAAGAGAAAAGAAAACTGGTAAGCAAAGAACTTTTAAAATAAACCCAGTACTAAAAAAAGAACTACAGAAGTACATCGAAGGTAAAGATGATGATGATTATCTTATAAAGTCAAGAGAAGGCTTTAACAAGGCAATTAAACGAAGTATGGCATATAAGATAATAAATGAGGTAGGTAAAAAGTTTGAGCTTGAATGTATAGGAACACATACAATGAGAAAGACATTCGGGTATCATTTTTATAAGCAGACAAAGGATATAGTGACATTACAACAAATATTTAATCACTCACATCCATCAGTAACACTCAGGTACATAGGAATAAACCAAGAAAGTATAGATGATGCTATGAAGAAATTCAGAATATAGCATTTATTTTTTTATACCCTCTGTAATTACTCAGAAAAACAATAGGTGTAACTTTGGAAACTAAATTGTCTAAAACCATTGTCATAATAAGGGACAAATGGTATAATTTTAGTTATACAAAATTATAAGATAAGAGTAATTGGGGGAGAGGCTATGAAAATAATTAAAGTTGATAATATTATAAAAGGTTTTTCTAAAGAACAAATACAAAAATATTCGGAAGAATTAATAAACGTTTTAAGAAACGAAGTAGATAAAGAAGCTCAATACATAGAAGACTATGTTGAACATTTAAAAAGATTAAATAGTGGTATTGAAAGGGAAGAATTAGCGAAAAAAATTATATCAAGAGGAGCATTGAAAGCAGGAGGAATAGGGGCAGTTTTAAATGTTGGAGGGATAATAACAATGCCTATAACAATGCCTGCAGATTTATATTTAACTTTTCGTATCCAAGCTAGAATGGTTTTAGCTATAGCATACCTATATGGTTGGGATATCCATGATAAAGAAATTACTACAGATGTGTTATTAGTTATGGGTGGCAGCGGAGCAGTTGAAACTTTAGCAAAAGCTGGTATAAAAGTAGGTCAAGAATTTGCAAAAAAAGCAATGAATAAATATATAAATAGAGAAGTAATGAAAAAAATTAATCAAGTTATAAGTAGAAAGTTAATTACAAAGAATGGGGAAAAGAGTCTTACAAGTTTTTTTAAATTAGGACCTATTATAGGGGCTCCTATAGGTGGTGGCATTAATTTAATTGGAACTAAAGTTATAGGTGAATCAGCATTAAAATATTATAAGGGTTAGAAACAAAAGTGAAGAATTCTTTATGCCACATAAATTACAGTGTCCATGACAAAAAGATATACGATAAGCATTACGATAACAAAAGAGGTACACCAACAGAAAGAGGGTATAATAGCAGATGGAGAAAGGCAAGAGAAATATTTCTTGCAGAGCATCCACTGTGTGAAGAATGTAGCAAGACAGGATTAGTAAGAGAAGCTATGGTAGTCGACCATGTGATAACTCACAAAGGCGACTATTTTTTTGTTTACAAAATTAGGAGGAGTTTAAAATGCAAACAAATGTAGAAACAAAGAAAATAAAAGTTGAACAACTGAAAGCGGCAACATACAACCCACGAAAAAATTTAAGACCTGGTGATATCGAATATGAGAAAATAAAAAATAGCATTCAGGTATTCGGGTACGTGGATCCGGTAATAATTAACTCGGACTTAACGATAATTGGGGGACATCAAAGAGTTAAGGTATTGAAAGACTTAGGATATGATGAAATTGATTGTGTAATTGTAGATGTGGATAAGGACAGAGAAAAGGCATTGAACATAGCACTAAATAAAATAACAGGTGAATGGGATAATGAAAAGCTAGAGGAGCTACTAAGGGAACTTAGCATAGTCAACATGGCTGAGATAACAGGATTTGATATTGCTGAAATAAACGATATCCTAGGAGAAGAGGGAGAGGTTCAGGAAGATGACTTTAATCTAGAAGAAAATATACCTGAAGAGCCAATTAGTCAGAAAGGTGATGTATGGTTACTTGGTAGGCATAGATTAAAGTGTGGGGATAGTACAAACGAAAATGATGTAACTGACCTAATGAATGGGCAAAAAACGAAACTCACTATAACTGATCCACCATATAACGTAAATTATGAAGGTAGCAACGGTATGAAAATCCAGAATGATAACATGGAGTCAAACCAATTCTATCTTTTTTTATTTGATGCATATAAGAGAATGTTTGAGGTGTCAGAAGAAGGTGCTCCGATTTATGTATTCCATGCAGATGGTGAGGGGGTAAGTTTTAGGAAAGCCTTTACAGATGCAGGATTTAAGTTGACTCAATGTTTGATATGGGTAAAAAATGCGTTTGTTATGTGCAGACAAGATTATCACTGGAGACATGAGCCGATACTTTACGGATGGAAAGAGGGTGCAGCTCATTCGTGGTATGGTCATAGAAATAAAGATACAATCTTAGATTTGAATGATGACAGTGTGGATATAAAGAAGTTAAATAAGCAGGAGCTCGTAAGTTTAGTAAAAGCGATAAGACAAACGATGGCGGAGGAAACCACTGTAATATATAACGAGAAGCCAACGAAGAACGATATACATCCAACAATGAAACCATTAAAACTAATAGGCAAGCTAATGAGTAATTCAAGTAGAAAAGGTGATAACGTGTTTGATCCATTCGGAGGAAGCGGAAGTACACTAATGAGTGCAGAGCAGTTAGGTAGAACGTGCTTTACAATGGAATACGATGAATGCTACTGTGATGCCATAGTCAACAGATACATAGAATTCAAAAAATCAATTGAAGATGTGTTTGTGATAAGGGATGGAATGACATTAAAATATGAGGACATAAAAAAATAAAGAAAGGTGATGGAATGAAAAAGACAGAAAACAAGAAGATACTAACTCCACCTGAGTGGCTAGATGATACAGCCAAAGAAGAATGGAATAGGGTAGCGACAGAGCTGGGAAAGAGAAAAATATTAAGCGAAGGTGATGTAACAGCGATTGAATTGTATTGCAAATCATACTCACGTTGGAAAGAAGCAGAGAAACAAATAGATAGCGTAGGAAGTACAGTATTTAAATCAGGGAAAGGAAACTATGTACAACAGTTGCCGCAGATAGCAATAGCACAGAAGTACATGAAGATATGCCAAGACTTCTTGACAGAGTTCGGAATGACACCAAGCTCTAGAGGAAAGATGAGGTTTCTTTATAATGATGACTAGAGGTGTAGGAAATGTTGAAATGTAAAGATTGTAAGAAAGAGTACCAAGACCATAAAGAGTTGATGCCAGTACATAATATAGATACCGATGATTTTTATTACATATGCAGAACGTGTGTAGCAAGTGCAAGCGAAAAAGGAATCAAGAATCGTAATAGTTATGATGCCACAATGAAATCGCTTAAGAGACGAAGGAGACATAGATGAACTTTTATAAGTCAACTAAGTGGATACATAAACGTGAAAAGATATTAAGACGTGACAAGTATGAATGTCAAGAATGTAAAAGGTATGGAAAGACCATAGAAGCTAAGACTGTTCACCACATACATCCGTTGGAAATAAGACCAGAGATGGGACTGATAAATAAAAACTTGATAAGCCTGTGTAACAAGTGCCATGAAGGAATGCATAATAGACAAACGAGTGGATTATCAGAAGATGGATTGAGATTACTTGAGAGAGTAGCCCCCCCTACCCCTGAGTGAGAAATTTTAATCGCTTGGGAACGGTTAGGGGAGACATTTCCAATAGAGCGACCTTGAAAAAACTTTTTTGAAGGAGGTGGGGGGTATGCCGAGAAAGGCAATAAACAAGGAAACAATTAAGAAAAACACTATTTCAGACATGACTAAGCTTGGTGTTTATAAGCCTGAATATGATAGGGTTATTGATATTTATTCTGAGCTCTGTGAACAGTATGAAAAGTTCACAAAAAAGTTCGTAGATGGTGGATACAGGTATCAAACAGAAACCATGCAAGGCGGAGCAAAGAAGTCACCGATCCTTGCTACACTTGAAACCCTAAGAAAAGATATCCTAGCATATTCAGATCGGTTATGTCTTAACCCTAAATCTCTTGAAAGTGTGACAACAGAAAACCCTAAGAAGTCAAGACTATCGGAAGCATTGAGTATGTTGGAATGAGAAAACCAGAAGCAAAAGGGCATTATAAAAACTATGACAAAGTCATGGAATATGCCAAAAACATAGGTGAAGGAAGTAAAGTCGCATGTAGAGAACAAATTCAAGGTTGTGAAAGATTTTTAAATGATTTAAAAAACGAAAAGTATGAGTTTAATCCAAAAGATGCAGAGTTTGTAATAGGAATTATTGAAAAGACAATTGTACATATGCAAGGAGAGAACATACAAGGTATGCCACTTAGAGGTATGCCTTTTTTACTTGAAGATTGGCAGAAGTTTATTATTTACAATGCTCTAGGATTTTATATCAAAGGAACAAAGATAAGAAGGTTTAAAGAAGTATTTATATTCGTACCTAGAAAGAATGGCAAGACCTCATTTGTTGCTGCACTATCGTGGGCACTCGGACTACTCGAAAGAAAGTCAGGTGCTAAATGCTATATTGTAGGTGCTGCACTTGAACAATCATTACAGAGTTTTAGATTTATTAATTTTAACATCGAGCAAATAGGTGAGAAGGGGAGTTTCAGGATACTTGATAACAATCAAGAACATAGCATAGATGGAGGATTAGATGACGGATCAATCTACATAAAAGCATTAGCCGCAAACCCTGATAGACAGGACTCACTTAACTGTAATATAGCAATAGCGGATGAGATACATGCGTACAAAACACCAAAGCAATACAACATCATAAAGGAAGCCATGAAGGCCTATACAAACAAGCTGATGATAGGAATTACAACAGCAGGTGATAACATGACTTCATTCTGCTACCAAAGGCTACAGTATTGTAAAAAGATACTTGATAAAACGGTAACAGATGAGACATACCTAGTTTTCATTTGTAAAGCTGATGAGGATGAGAATGGAGATGTAGATTATTTAAATCCGATAGAGCATCAAAAAGCAAATCCGAGTTACGGAGTGACAATAAGACCTGATGATATTTTAAATGATGCTATGCAAGCACAGAATGATCCACAACAAAGAAAAGATTACTTTTCAAAGTCACTCAATATTTATACCAGTGCAATGAAAGCATACTTTAATATCAATGAGTTTAAAAACTCAGATAAGAAATATAAATGGACTTTGGATGAACTTGCAAAATTACCTATTGAATGGTTTGGAGGGGCTGACTTATCAAAAGCACATGACTTAACATCATCAGCATTATATGGAAATTATAAAGGTGTAGATATTATCATCACACATGGTTGGTTCCCGATAGTAGCAGCGCACCTTAAAGCTGATGAAGATGGAATTCCTTTGTTCGGATGGAGGGAAGATGGTTGGCTTGATATGTGTAACACACCAACAGTAAATTACAGTGACATCGTTAACTGGTTTGTGAAGATGAAGCAAAAGGGATTTAAAATCAAGCAAGTTGGATTCGATAGGAAGTTTAGTAGGGAGTTCTTCTTACAGATGAAGAAGAAGGGATTTAAGATGATTGACCAGCCACAATATTTCTACAAAAAGTCAGAAGGCTTTAGAAGGATAGAGAAGAAAGCAAAGGATGGAGAACTGTATTACCTACATTCACAAGCATATGAATATTGCGTACAGAACGTAAGAGCAATCGAAAAAACAGATGACATGATTCAATATGAAAAGGTGATGCCAAACCAAAGAATAGACTACTTTGACGCCTCAGTCTTTGGAGCAATAAGAATGTTAGAAGAAACAGAGAAAGGAACGAGCGCAGCACAATGGCTGAAGGGAGGTGAAAAGGTTGAGCAAAAGGAAAAATAAAAGTGTTAGGGTAAGAGAAGCTCCATCAAGTACAATCAGTTGGTTTTTGTCTGACGAAGCACATACAACATTATGTGTGCAAGGATATACGAAACTATCGGACAACCCAGAAGTAAGAATAGCAGTACATAAAATCGCTGAACTTGTATCATCCATGACAATTCATCTAGTTCAGAATACAGAGGATGGCGACATAAGAGTAAAAAACGAGCTATCACGAAAGATAGACATTGCACCTTATAGCTTAATGACACGAAAGGCTTGGGTATATAACATTGTTTACACCTTACTCTTAGACGGTAGCGGTAACAGCGTGGTATATCCTAAAATAACGACAGATGGACTTATCGATGACCTGATTCCACTTAAACCATCCAAGATACAATTTATTGATACAGATGAAGCTTATCAAGTCGTCTACAAAAGCAGAACGTATGACTATGATGAGATAATCCACTTTGTTATCAATCCCGATCCTGAAAAGCCTTATATGGGTACGGGATACAAAGTAGTGCTAAAGGATATCATAAATAATCTGAAGCAAGCAGCAAAAACCAAAAATAGTTTTATGTCTGACAAATGGAAACCAAGTATCATTGTAGCAGTAGATGCAATGACGGAGGAACTAGCAAGTGAAGAAGGAAGAGATGCAATACTCAAAAAATACATCTCAGAAACAGGAGGTGGAAAACCGTGGGTCATACCTGCAGAACTTGTAAAGGTGGAGCAAGTAAAACCACTAAGCCTCAATGACTTAGCTATCAATGATGCAGTCAATATTGATAAACGAACAGTAGCGGGAATCTTCGGAGTACCTGCTTTTTTGTTGGGTGTTGGTGAATTTAAAAAAGATGAATACAACAACTTTATCAATACAACAATCTTACCTATTGCCCAAGGAATACAGCAAGAACTTACAAGGAAGATTCTATACAGTCCTGATATGTACTTTAAGTTTAATCCAAGAAGTTTGTATGCCTATGATCTAGGTGAACTAATAGATGCAGGCTCACAAATGGTGGACAGGATGGCAATGGATAGGAACGAGTGGAGAGACTGGGTAGGTCTAGGACCAGATGTAAGAATGAAAGAGCTACTAGCACTTGAAAACTATATCCCTGTAGATAAGCTAGGAGATCAAAAGAAACTACTGCAAGGGGGTGATAAGGGTGAATAGAGAAGAGATTCAAACAAGAAGTTTGCAGTCAGAACTAAAGGTTAGAGGAGAGACAGAACAGAAAGTTATTGAAGGGTACTTCGCAGTATTTAATGCAGAAACAGAGTTGTGGAAAGGTGCATTTGAAGAACTAGAAGCAAGGGCATTTGATAAGACATTAAGCAATGACATAAGAGCTCTTATAAACCATGATACAACACTAGTATTAGGTAGAAACAAGGCTGGAACGCTAGAACTCAAAGTTGATAGCAGAGGACTATGGGGGAGAATTGTAATCAACGAAAACGATACCGATGCAGTCAATATTTATGAGAGAGTAAAACGTGGGGATGTAAGTCAGTGTAGCTTTGGGTTCAACATATTAGCGGAGGAAACTGACTACAGAGATGACGGAACTATTAAATGGAGAATTACAGAAGTTGATCTACACGAAGTGAGTGTATGTACATTTCCTGCTTATGCAGAGACAGGAGTACAAGCAAGAAAAAAAGATTATGCAAGCTTCTTAGAAAAAAGACTTGAACACAAAAAACTAAATTTGAAAGAGAGGTTGAAGATATGCTAAAACAATTAATGCTTAATAAAAAGATCCAGCAAAGAAAATCAATTCTTGGTGGGTTGATAGAAAAAGAAAATGAATTTAAAGTGAGGAATCAAGAATTGTCAACATCTATTGATGAGGCTAAAACAGATGAGGAAATTACAGTGATCGAAGAAGAAATAACAAAACTAGAAACTGAAAAGACAGAAAATGAAGAGAAGAAGACAGCACTTGAAAGAGAAATAGCAGGACTAGAGGATGAACTAAATGAGATCATCACAAAGGGACCTGAAAAAAATAAAACTTCTGAAAATTCAGAAGAAAGAAAAAAATCAAATATCGATAGGGGGAATACAAGAATGAGAGAAAATAAACTAAATGCAAGAGAGCTAGTGATTGAAAGACTAAA
Organism: Clostridiales bacterium; assembly: GCA_003452395.1. Classification (GTDB taxonomy): domain Bacteria; phylum Bacillota; class Clostridia; order Lachnospirales; family UBA12420; genus UBA12420. The sequence continues at coordinate 55,396 of DMOI01000014.1, read as the reverse complement.
CAAAGAAGATGTAAGAAGCTTCTATACAAACTTAAGTCAGGCAGTGCAAAAGAGAAGCATAAGTGGACTAGACCTAACAATCCCACAAATCTTACTAGATACAATTACAGATGATCTAGGAAGATACTCTGTGTTCTACGATTTAGTAAGGAAAGCAAAACTAACAGGAGAAGGAAGAGCAATTATCTCAGGAGAAGCTCCAGAAGCAATATGGACAGAGATGGTTGGAAAACTGAATGAATTAGCTTCATTGTTTACAGATGTTGAAGTTGATGGATATAAAGTTGGAGGATTCATTCCACTAGACAATTCATTAATTGAAGATTCAATGGTCAACTTAGCTTCACATGTTGAGGAACTATTAAAAGAATCAATAGCAATAGCACTAGACAAAGCAATTCTATACGGAACAGGAACGAAGATGCCTCTAGGTATTGTACCAGCAATTCATGCAGACTTTGTTGATGATGATCCAGACAAGGGACTTAGAACTACAAACATTATAACTTTATCAGTAGCTGATACCAAGTTTGCAAAGATAATTGAAGCAATGAAGTTCATCAAAAGAGGTAGAAGAGGAAGAGGGCCAATAACAATAGCAATGAACGAAGCAACATGGTTAGGTACAATCGTACCAATGTCATTAGCGAGCAATGCTTCTGGTGCATTTGTCACAGTGAGTGGACAAGCATTCCCTGGTGTCGGATATAAAGTAGTATTTAGTGAAGAAATACCTGAAAATAACATCATCGCAGGAGACTTCACAAAATACTTGCTTGCAGAAAGAGCAGATGTTAAAACAGCAAGTTCAACAGAGTTCTTGTTTACAAGTGACAAGACAGTATTTAAAGCAACAGCAAGATACGATGGAAAACCAGTAAGAAAGGGTGCATTCGTGTTGATAGGACTAAACAATACAGCTCCGACAGTAGCTGCAACGTTTGCAACAGACGCAGCCAATGAATAAGAGGTGGTATAAATGGAGTTAATCGTTAGCTTGATAAAAAGCAAACTGGGGATAACCACTAACGTAAGAGATACATATATAGCTGCTATAGCAAGTGGCATAAAAACAGAACTAGAAGATGAGAAAGGGTTGGTCATTAATTTGACCAATTCCTATCATCAAATGTTTATAGTTGACTATACAGCGTGGCGATATGAAAACAAAGATAGTGATGCAATACCAAGGCATTTGCAGTTTAGATTACATAACCTCGTAATACACACGGGAGGTGGTACGGAATGACATATGACTATGAGTTAAAACTAATGGGAAGCGAAGGTTACACAAAAGATTCTATAGGAAATCAGATACCAACATTAAAAGAAACAACGGTCTTATGCAAAATTAAATCGGTAAGTAGGAGTGAATTTTATAACAGTGCAAAATCAGGATTAAAGCCTGAAATTATTTTTGTAGTTCATGGATATGAGTACAATGAGGAAAAGCAAGTAAACTTTGAAGATGTGGTATATAACGTGATCCGTACATACGCTACTGACTTTGAAGAAGTAGAACTCGTATGTGAAAGGATTAGATAGCCATGATAAATATATCAATTGGTAATCTAGCAAATGAAATCGTAAGTGCGATGAAAGAGTATACCGAGGATGTGTCAAACGGGATAGCTGAAGAGGTAAATGAAACAGCAGAAAAAATACTTGCAGAAGTTGAGATAACAGCACCAAAAAAACATGGAAACTATGTTAAAGGCTTTAAAAAGTCAAACATAACAGCTCCACATATTAATAGAGCAGTAGTATGGAACAAAAAATACTATAGACTTGTACACTTGCTAGAATTCGGACATGCAAAAAGAGGTGGAGGAAGGACAAGAGCATTCCCACACATGGCAAAGGCTTATGAAAAGTATGGAGTAACTCTAACCGATAGACTAAAACAAATTATAAGGTCAGGTGGTAGATAGATGACACAAGAAGAGCTAGTTACAGCACTTGAAACAACAAGCATACCCATAGTATATGGAGAGTTTGAAGAGGAAGTGAATGCGCCATTTATAACCTATCAATTTTCTAGTTCAGCAGATATCAAGGCTGACAATCAAAACTATGTAGACATCAGCGGGTATCAAGTGGAACTTTATACAGACAAAAAGAGTCCTGTTACCGAGAAATTGGTGCAGGATGTATTCAAGTTAAACGGTTTGGTATATTCGAAATACGAATCGAGAATCAGTGAAGAAAAGCTATATCAAATTGTTTACACAATTCAATTAATATAAGGAGGGCATGCAAATGTCAGAAAACAAAGTAGTTTATGGGTTACAAAACGTACATATCGCATTTAGAGACTATACTGAGGTGGGAACTCAGCCAATATGGAAAACACCAGTAGCGATAGCAGGTGCAGTAAAATTTTCACCACAGGCACAAGGTGATAGCAATACATTCTATGCCGATAACTCTGCATACTTCGTTGTCACAGCAAACAATGGATATCAGGCAGAACTAGAAATGGCTTTAATTCCAGATGCAATATTGCAGGAAATGATGGGATGGTCAGTTGATGATAATGGAATGTTAGTTGAGGAAGCAGATGCAACACCAAAGGAATTTGCATTACTCGGACAAGTTCAGGGAGATCAAAAGAGCAGAAGATTTGTGTACTATTCATGCACAGCACAAAGACCATCAAAGGAACATAATACCAAGGGAGAAAATCTTGATCCTGCAACAGATACACTGTCACTCACGATAGTTCCAGTAGATATCGCAGGTAAGAAAATAACAAAAGGAACACTTGAACTGAATGCAACAAATGCGACAACATATAATGCGTTCTTCAATTCAGTTTATAAACCAATATTCGAATAAGATGGAGGGAAATACATATGGCTAGAGATTTAAAAATAGGAGATAAGGAGATAAGAGTTAGGGCGACACCTCTAACTCTTTTGTTTTATAAACAAGAATTTAAAAGCGACTTCATGGGGGACATGGCAAAGCTAGAAAAGATAAAAGACAGTATGGTGAACTTAGACACGACACTGTTCTTACAGATGATATGGGCAATGAATAAATCAGACTCGTATCCACAGTCGTTCCCAAACTTTATGGACTGGTTAGGTTCGTTTGAGAGTATCGATTTATCAGATACAGCACTTTATGAAGTGACTATGGAGGAAGCGGCAGCAGGCTTTTTTCGTGGAAAGTACACACCAACAAGAAGCAAATAGTAATGAAGTAGATGAAAATATAGAACTAACAATCTTGGTGATAGGGAAAAAGTCAGGACTTAACTTTGAGGAAATAAATCAATTACGAGTTGGTGACATTTTAAAGTTTGCTAGAATCTACAACGGAAACAGTACACAAAAAAGCAGACAAGCAAATCAAACAGATATTGATACATTCTATGCCTAGGGGGTGATAGAACAATGGCTGAAACAATCAAAGGACTCAATATTGTTATAGGTGCTGAAACCACAGGACTTGACAAAGCACTAAGCGGTGTAAATAAGCAATCTAGAGACCTACAATCAGAATTAAAACAAGTTGATAAGTTGCTTAAACTAGACCCTGGTAATACAGAAATGGTGTTGCAGAAACAACAATTACTAGCAAAGGCAATAGAAAATACTAAGGACAAGCTAGATACATTAAAGTTATCACAACAGCAAGTTAACCAGCAATTTGCAAATGGTGAAATTAATGAAGGGCAGTATCGGGCATTCCAACGTGAAGTAACAAGGACAGAACAAGAATTGCAAAACTTAGAACAACAGTTAAGAGATGCAAATGGATTTTCATCATTCGGTCAACAAGCCGAAGAAGCAGCAAAGAAACTCGATAAATTCGGCAAAGGAATGACCGATGCAGGAAAAGAGTTCAGTACAAAAGTAACAGCTCCCATATTAGGTCTGGGGGCTGCGGCAGTAATGGTGGGAAATGACTTTGAAGCACAGATGAGTAGAGTGAAAGCAATCTCAGGTGCGACAGGGGAAGAGTTTCAGAAACTAAATGACCAAGCACTACAACTTGGATCAGATACAGCCTTTAGTGCTAAACAGGCAGCAGAAGGTATGGAAAACCTAGCCTCTGCAGGATTCTCTACTACTGAAATTATGTCAGCGATGGATGGAATGTTAGATTTAGCGGCTAGTAGCGGTGAAGACCTAGCAAGTAGTGCAGATATAGCAGCCAGTACACTAAGAGGGTTCGGACTTGAAGCAAGTAATTCGGGTCACGTAGCAGACGTACTTGCAAAAACCTCCGCAGACACAAATGCATCCGTTTCAAGTATTGGAGAAGCAATGAAGTACGTTGCTCCTATTGCTCACCAAGCAGGAATATCGCTTGAAGAAGTCACCGCATCTATAGGTATCATGGCGAATGCAGGGATACAAGGAAGCCAAGCAGGCACAACACTGAGAGGTGCGCTATCGAGACTATCTGATCCAAGCAAAGAAGCGGCTACAGCAATGGCATCTATTAACTTTTCTGCATTTGATGCAAAGGGAAATATGCTATCTTTAAGTCAGATCATAAACAGCTTAAGCAAATCGACAGCAGGCTTAACAAATGAACAAAAGCAGCAAGTAGTATCGCAGATATTTGGTCAGGAAGCTATGTCGGGTATGATGGTACTAATGCAAGCAGGCGCGAAGGATTTAGACAATTTAACTAAGAGTTTACAGACAAGTGATGGAGCAGCGAAACAAATGGCTAAGACAATGCAAGATAATACAAAATCAAGCATTGAACAAATGACAGGAAGCCTTGAGACAGCAGGAATCAAAATACAGCAAGCACTCGCACCTGCAATTACTGCAGTAGCAAAGAAGATACAAGAACTTGCTGATTGGTTTTCAAAACTATCACCTGCAACCCAAAATACAATACTTGTGATTGCTGGGATAGTTGCCGCAATTGGGCCTGTCTTGATCATTATAGGGCAGATGGTCACAGGAATATCCGCACTCATTACCGCATTCACAGCCGTCTCTAGTGCGATAGCTGTAGCAGGTGGAGTAATGGCTGTTATCACTGGACCAATTGGAATAGCAATAGCAGCGATAGCAGCACTTGCAGCAGGGGTGTACCTGATCATTAATAATTGGAGTTCAATTCAGGAATTCTTCACGAATTTGTGGAACTGGGTAGCACAATCTTTTACAGAATCAGGGCAAAAGATAGCTGAAATATTTAATGTAATACTATCAACTGTAAGTAAGATATGGCAAGACTTATCTTCGTCAGTAATAAAAATCGTAATAGGTTTCGTAAAGGTTATAGCAGAAAACTTTGGCGGATTCTTCAAGGGAATTCTTATGATATTTGATGGTATGAAACTCTATTTCTCAGGTGTATGGGAACTAATAAAAAACATATTCCTAGGATCAATATTGCTACTCATTGACTTGGTGACTGGTAACTTCACAAAGTTAGGCGAAGATTCAAAAGGAATATGGGAGAATATCAAGGGTGCGCTCGGGAAGATATGGGAAGGTATCAAACTTGTATTTACAGGAGCACTCCAAGCCATAGCAGGATACTTGGCAGGAGTATGGACAACGATAAAGAGTGTAGCAGGTTCTGCATGGGAAGGCATAAAGTCCATGTTCGCTAACATTTGGGAAGGCATTAAAAATGTATCAAAAGGAATATGGGATGCAATCACTGATGGTATAACGAAAGCGATAGACTGGATCAAAAACCTGCCAAGCACACTATTCAATTACGGGGTAAATATCATCCAAGGGCTAATTGACGGTATTAAATCAATGATAAGCAAAGTAGCAAAAGTAGTCTCAGACCTAGCTGATCAAATTACTGGTAAAATACGTTCAGCATTAGGAATACACTCACCATCCCGTGTAATGATGGAAATAGGTAGATACACAGCAGAAGGTATGGCGATTGGTATTGACCAAAATAAAAATAGGGTAACGAAGGCGATGGGAGCACTTGCAAGTGATGTCACGAGGACAGCAGGAGACATCAATGTATCAGGGACAGGGGTAGGTAGTTCAGGAAACAGCCTGACAATAATCAATCAAGGGACGATAGTCGGAAGTAGTGGAATGGAAGAGTTTACGGACTTTATTAGTAGAAAGATAGGCACTCGGTTTTCACTTAGTATAGGTGGTGGTAGGTAATGACTGAAATAAAGATAAAGCCAACAGGGCAGCAAGAAGCTGAAACCATAGTTTACTATGACTCGTGCAGAGTAAATAGTTCTAAAACAGAAAGAGCAGGAAGTTTCAGCATAATACTTCCATTCAAGAAAGATGATGATATCAGTAAATACACTATCGGAACAGATGTACAAATAAATCAAGACGGTCATAAGTTCAGAGGTTATGTTACCAACCCACCGAAGAAAAGTAATTATCTAGTAAAATCAGTTACCCTTGAAGGCTTTGACTATACAGCAAAAACACAGAAAATAATAGTATCTGAAAGCTATTCAAATATCCCAGTGAGTACAGTGGTGAATAGTCTATTTGCTAAATATGTTCCTTGGGTTACGAGAAACAAGATACAAGGAAATACACGTAATCTAACGATACGATTTGCTGATACTTACCTTTGGGATGCAATGGAACAGATATGCAACCTGACAGGATATGACTGGTGCATAGATGAAAATCTAGATCTCAACTTCTCCAAAACAGCCAATTCTATTAATGAAAATGTACTTACAGTTGATAAATACAAGAGAGGTACTACTACATTTACACATAGTGCTGAAAAGCTAGTGAATAAGCTATGGGTGAAAGGCTCGAAGAAACTAAGCTTACCATACACACAAAACATAACTGTAAGCGGAACTATTCCAATATCACTACACTATACACCGAGAGTTGCAGATGATGAAACAATAACAGTGACGATTGGTGGAATTCAAAAGACACTTGGAATACAAAACATAACTCAAGCAGGGACTAAAGACTTTTTGGTAAACTCAAACGAAAAGCTCTTGGTTCCTGATTTATGTGTATCGGGATCTGGAACGATAGTGTATCGATATGAGTATCCTATTAAAATATTGCTCGAGGATAAAGTAAGTCAAGGACAGTATGGTTTATATGAAGATATCCTTGACGTAGAAACTGATAATAAATTTCTAGCGAAGGAAACGGGAGCAAACTATCTTGAAAAGTATTCAAAACCAGTTATCAATGGAAGTCTAGAGCCTTTTAACGGAATATACAGAGTAGGGGAACTAGTAAAAATTGAAATACCAAGTCTAAATATCAACGACTACCTACTGATAAAAGATGTAACTTACGAATCAATCAACAAGATCGCAATGGTGAACAGAAAAATAACACTCGAGAGTACACAGATGGATATCGCAAGCATTCTAAAGAACATGAACAAACGGATAGCTAAAATAGAGACAGCGTTATTCGGTACAAGCGGTGATACGCTAGTAGAAAAATACAATGTATATTATGATGCAATAAATGTACCGAAACTTGAAGAGAAAATGAACTATAATCTACACAATTATTTAGTTGGTGGAGCAAATATGATGGTAGGTAATTTTGTAATTTAGAGGTGATCGATTTGATAACGAGTCAAGGCAATGCTCTAGTCCTTAATGAAGTTATAGCAGAAACAATAGACAAGATAACTATTATGAGCTTGAGAGATAAAAATGGTGAGTTTTTTAGAAAGCTAGCAACAGATATAACAGAGGTAAGTGGAGTAAAAAATGTTTATACCTTCTATTTAAATGAAAATGAAGGCAATGGAAATATTGTAGAAGTAGGCTTACATGGAAATGGAGCAACAACTACTCTAGGCAGTGGTATGTGCTATGCAACACAATCGCTAATAATAAATAAAGATAATACTCAAAGTCTAAATATAGACTGGACTGTGGAGGTGAAACAGTGATGCCGTATACACCAAGAGTTTGGAAAGATGGACAGAATAAATACGATATAACTGACCAATTAGGGAATGTAATACAATCGGATGTTAAACTAATATATAAAGGTACTGAAGGAACTCCTGTAAGTGCAGCAAACATGAATCAAATTGAACAGGCACTAGCTGTAATGCCAGATAAAGCAACTCAAGTAGAGGCTGAAGCTGGAATAGATGATACAAAGTATATGACTTCTTTAAAGGTTAAACATGCAGTAACAAAGCTCGACAATAATGTTGATGGACTCATGTATGATGTTGAAAAGTTATATGAAACTCTATTCGCACAATCGCTTGTAAACTCTACATACTTAGATAATGCAGAAACTTTAGCAATTAATACAACAATACAAACTAATAATGAAACATCAACCGCAATGGGAGATATTAGACCAAATAGTGTAGTTCCATTGACTGGAACATGGAATGGTACTCCAAGCTCATTATATGATGGGGATACAACAACAACAGGAGGTACATATTACAATCCTGGAGGGGTATTGGGTAGCTTTAAAATTGTATTCCCAACTCCTATAAATTTTTCAACTTTAGTAACATGGAGGTATGGTGCAAGAAGTCCAACTTTAACATATAAAGCTTATGATAGTAACAATGTTCAAGTAGGAACAACTCAAAATGATACAATTACAAGCCAGAGTATTCATCAAAATAATATAAGTTTTGGTAGTGTGAGAAATGTGAAATACATAGTAATAGAACATACAGGTGGAAGTTCAGGATACACGGACTGGTGGGTTAGATTTACGGAAATTTATGCAACTGGAGTAACATCATATGCCATACAAGAATTTGAAAACGTAGTATTTAATAAAACCTTTGATTTTGATATAAAGGAATTAACCTTCTTGATGACAAAGAAAGCACCAACTGGATATACAATTGGTGATGTTATACCTTATATAAGTATAAATGGAGGGACTGTATGGTTACCAATGATAAAAAAAGAAAACCATGCATATGTTTATGACACATCGTACACGGAAGACGTATATACTTATAAAATTACTCAAAGCGGAATCAAAAATATTAGAATTAAACAAGTGTGGAACACTTTTGGTGCTACAACAAGAACAACCGCAGGTAAAAAAGTATTGATGACTGCTACAAGGGAGGAGTGAATATGAAGGTTATTGAAAAGATAAAAGATGGAATTATTTATTTTAAGAATGAAAAAAGTGAAACAGAAATAATGCAAGATCAAATAGATGAATTACTAATTATGAATCTTGAACAAAGTATGATGATAAACGATTTAGCAGTGATATCCCTTGGAGGTGATAATGGTGTGGTACAGTAGATTAAAATATTTATATCAAAGAGATAAAATAACCGAAAGACATCTAGAAGAAGCAGTGATTAATAACCTAATTACAGAAGTACAAAAACAAGAAATTATAAAATCTAAAGACTTACACTAGTCTTTTTTATTTTGCTAAAAGGGAGTTGAGAGTGTGGACAAGCAAAACGAAATACTCAACACAATAAAAATATTAGCAGGAACTACAGGAATGTTTGTAAGTGAGCTGATGGGAGGGTGGGATATGTTTTTAAAGGCATTGCTCTTAATGATAATAATTGACTATGCCACAGGAGTACTCAAAGCAATATATCTTAAAGAGTTATCAAGTGAAATAGGATACAAAGGCATAATCAAAAAAGTGGTGATGCTTTTAGTTGTAGTAATTGCCTGCCAGATAGATGCGCTTGTAGGTACAGATAATGCACTTAGAACAGGGACGATATTCTTTTGGATAGCAAATGAAGGAATAAGCATCCTAGAAAATGCAGCAAAAATGGGAGTGCCTGTACCAAAGCAAGTAAAGGATGCGTTGTTAAAATTAAAAAATGAACAAGAAGGAGGGCGTTAAAAATGAGTAAAAAAATAATAATCGATCCAGGGCATTATAAAAATTGCCCGAACAAAGGAAGGAATGGTTATAATGAAGGAAATGGAGTATTTAAAATAAGTACATATTTAAAACAAGAGTTAGATAGGCATGGTTTTGTTACCATATTGACAAGGCAAGACACAACGCAAGAAGTATCCCTAACTACAAGAGGGAAAATGGCAGCTGGTGCAGATTTATTTATAAGTGAGCATTCAAATGCTAATGATGGAACTTGCAGAGGTGTGGAAGTGTTTTATAGCATAGACTTGCCAGATGATAAGATATTGGCAGGAAACCTATCTAAATCAATATCCTCATTAATGGGAAACATAAATAGAGGTGCAAAGATAAGAGAAAGCACAGTAGAAAAAGGAGAAGACTACTATACAGTCATAGATACAGCACAGGATGTAGGGTGCAAGAATGTGGTATTAGTTGAGAATGGATTTCATGATAATTTGATTGATGAAGCATTTTTGCTGAAGGATAATAATTTGAAGTTAATTGCAAAAATACAAGCAAAAGTAATATGTGATTTCTTTGGAGTAGCATATGTTGAACAAGCATATACACAATTAAGCCGAGATATAGATATACTTGCAAGTGCAGGGATTATAGATAGCCCAGAGTATTGGAAAAGAGGATCAGAATATAAAATAGAGTATGTACAAGCATTAATACATAAGGTAGCAGGATTTATTTAAAGTAGATAAATAACAAGGGATTAGCTCAGTAAAATGAGTTTAATCCCTTATTTTTTATTTATAAGAAATTCACTCTAGTAATTTTTGCGTAAAAAAAATATTAAAACTATTGACAATATTTACAAATCGGTATATACTGTATATATCAGTATATACCGAGGAGGTTTTCTATGAAAACATATTTATTAAAACTAGAAGATGAAGAAAAAGAGGTGTTAGATATATATACTAAGTATATAAAACGTTCAGAATCGTTCAAGAGCTATATAATGAATTTAATATATTCTGATATGAGTGAAAATCTAATAGCTATTGGTGCATCCATAGATGCAGATATATTTAAATGCAGTGATTTTATAGATTTTATAGAAAAACGAGTAGTGGAAAATGAAGATTTAAAGTTTTTAGAGGAAAGCAGAAAAACTGCTACTGATAAAGAAATGATTAAGACTTTAGATATAGCAATTAAGAATATGAAGGGTAAAAATTCTGAAAAGGAAATAAAAGAAGTTAAGCAAGCTATAGAAGTTTATAGAAGAAAATATGAATAAAGGAGTGATAATATGGCTGGAAGACCAATTAAAGAAAAAACAAGGATCAGAAAAAACTATACTACAACAGTAGACGAGGAGTTACTAAAACAAGCAAAAATATATGCAGTTATACATGGCAAAAATACAAATGATATTATAGAAGAAGCTTTATCTGTTTTCTTGGCACTAAAGAAAGTGACTGAATAAATTAAATAATAAAAGGATTCAGAAAAAATACGGAGGATAATTATGAAAAATGATATTGAAAAAGTACTAAAACATTTTAGTGAAAAAGGGTGGAAATTAGACTCAGATTATGATATATACACTAACGGTATCAAGAAAGGTAGTAAAATAAATCATTACTTGAATGTAGCATTTAAAGCTAAAGATAATAAAGATGAGATTGAATATTTAGAATCTGAAGGATGGTTTGAAAAACAAAAGTATAAAAATGAAGATGGAGACCCTACAATATGGGGGACAAATGAGATGGGACATAATTTGAGTCATAGTATATTAATGATAATTATGTCAAAAGATTTAGTGGGAGATTATGAACAAGTAACTAATATCTTATATGTACTAAGAAAGCCTTATGAAACAAATGAGTTATAGGGGGAAGGAAAATGATAATAGTAAAAGTATCAGAACTAAAGTCTATGGTAAAGGAATTAGAGAAAGATGGCTATGATTATGTTGAGGTTAGTATATTAGATAATAAAGATGAAGATGATTTACCAAATTGCTTATGCTTTTCAGCGTTAGATGGATACGGTGGGGCGGTAGATTTCGACGATATTGAAGAATCTAATGTGGGATTTTCATATAAAGCTGAAGAAGAATATGAAAGAAAGTTAAAAAAACAAGAAGAAAGAATGGTTATAGATTTAAATCCAAATAAAAAGAAATAAAGTAAATTTACATATACAAGTTTTTTAATAAAGATGAATAAAAAAAGTAGAAAACAATTTCTGCTTTTTTTACTTTAAAACACAACAGATGTTTGCTGCATGTAATATTAACTCAAATTTCATCACATAATAACAAAAAAGGGGTGATAAAATGGCAGCTAGAACTAAAACAGCAATATCTTTCGGTCTTGTTCATATACCGATAAGTTTACACATTGCTACAACCGATAATGACATTCATTTCAATCAGCTTTGTAAAGAGGACAATAGTCGTGTTAGATATAAAAAGACATGCGGTAATTGTGGAGAAGAAATAAAAGAAGATGATATTGTAAAAGGCTTTGAATATGATAAAGATAAGTATGTAATTATAGATGAAGACGATATTGAAAAGATAAAAACTGAAAAAGACAAAACAATAGAAATATTACATTTCACTAATATAGATCAAATTAGTCCTATTTTTTATGAAAAAACTTATCATGCCGTACCAGAACTAAATGGAGATAAAGCGTTTGAGTTATTAAGACGAGCAATGATGGATGAACAAAAAATAGCAATCGCTCAAACAGTTCTTGGTACAAAAGAAACATTACTTGCGTTAATACCTCGGGAAGACGGTTTGCTTATACAAACGATGTTTTATAATGATGAGATAAAAGAGATACCTAAAACATACTCTAAGCAAGACATATCAGAACCTGAACTTAATATGGCTAAAACCCTAATTACATCAATGGTCAAACCTTTTGAGCCCGAACAATACAAAGACAGGTATCAAGAAAAGCTTAAAGACATGATATCGAAAAAGATCGCAGGTCAAGAGATCGTCGTTAGAAAAGATGAGAAATTTAATAACGTTATAAATTTAATGGATGCATTAAAGCTAAGTATAGAAAAAAATAAACCGTCAACAAAAACATCATCATCAACGAAAACAAAGACAACTAAAAGGACGGCGGTAGTAGGCTAATGGATATTTTTGAAACTAAAGATATCGCCCCGATGTTAATTTTTGATAAAAATCAAAAACCTTTTAATTCAGATGAATTTTATTTTGAATTAAAATTTGATGGTATACGTTGTTTAGCTTATTTATCAGATGAGGGTGTTGAACTTAGAAATAAACGGAATAAAAGAGTAACAGATACTTATCCTGAATTAAATTCAATTCATAAGCAAGTAAAAAAACGTTGCATTCTTGATGGAGAAGTTTTTGTGATGGAAAAGGGTAGACCTAACTTTTTTGAGGTGCAGCGTAGAAGCCTTATGACAAATAAAATAAAAATATCTCTCGCTGCAGGAAGGCTACCTGTTTGCTTTGCCGCATATGATGTACTTTATGCTGGTAACGAGCAAATTACGGATAGACCATTATCTGAACGTAAAAAAATTCTTTCTGACTTAGTTAATGAAACTCCCTTTTTGGTGGTCTCAAGAGTATTTAAAAAAGAAGGTATAGCTTTGTACAATGCTGCTGAACAACAGGGATTAGAAGGTATTGTTGCAAAGAAAAAGGATAGCAAGTATTACTTTGGCAAACGATCTAAGGATTGGATAAAAATAAAAGCCCTTATTGATGAGGATTTTATTGTGTGCGGATACTTTCAAAAAAGTGATTCTATAATTAGTGTTTTAATAGGTAGCTACAGTGAAAAGAATATTGTATATAGAGGTCATATAAGTTTGGGAATATCTAGGGTAGATTATGGAATAATGCAATCAACATCTAGAGCATCGAACTTAGTTTATCCCGAATTTCCCAATTTTGAGAATGTAGTTTGGTTACAACCTGTACTTGTATGTAATGTACAGTATATGGAGGAAACTGAAAGTGGAGGATTAAGACAGCCTGTTTTTAAAGGGTTAAGAGATGATGTTTTACCTGAAAATTGTATATACCAAAATAATATAGTGGAAGTCTAATATTTAGTAAAAAATAGCATATTTAAAAATATGCTATTTTTAAATTTCTAAAGTATTTCAAAATAAATTATTTTATGCTATAATTCTTACATGAAAGGAAGTGCATTATGAGCGAAGTGATAATAAGTTTGAAACCTAAGTATGCAAAGATGATTAAAGATGGAAAAAAAAATCATGAATTTAGAAGTAGAATACCAAAGGACATTCCATCCTTATTGCTAACATATGTTACGGTTCCAGTGGCGAAGCTAATGTATTTATTTGAAGTAGAAACACCAGTAGTATACCCTAATAAGATAGAAGAAAATGGTATAGGAAATGTAGAATTTAATAAAGGAGAAAGAAAAGGTAAATATGCATATCCAATATTGCATATGTTTGAGTTGGTCGAACCAATTCCCTTGGAGAGATTAAAGACAGAGTTTGGGTTTACTCCACCACAAAGTTTTGCATATAGTAAAAAGTATGAGGAATTAATGAATTATCTTAATAAGAATGGTAAAATGATAAAAATATTTTAAACGGATGAGGTGCATACAATGGAAAAAGTTGTTGTAGATTTATTGGTTCAGTTTATAGGTAGTATATTTGGGTTTAGTTTTGGATATTTAGTTGCCTACATTTTTTATAAAAGAGAACAGAACGATAAAATAAAAAATGAGAAAAAAATAATGAACATTAAGTTAAATTTTCTTAAAGATGAAGCAAGTAAAAATTACGAGAATGTTAAAGAAATTTTAGAACAAAAGAAATATGAAAAAGCTTCAGAAATAAGTACAATTTTTTATGAAGATGTAATGAAGACAGAATTTAATAAACATATGGATGAAAATACATTAAGATTGATATATAAGATTTACGTTAACTATTATACATACATAAAAGACAATGTAGATAACGCAGCAAAAGTAAAGTTAATGTTTGTTAGAGAAGATTGGGATGTACTAAAAAAGTTAATTTAGCTATAGCACCATAGAAATTTAGAAACTAAAGATAAAGGAGTGATTTATAGTGGAACTTAAAAATGAAATGAAAATCACAATAGCAAATGTACCACTACAGTGGATACCTAAAATTGAGGTTTACTATACTGATTTGCCACAATTTCCAATTATGTATATACACGTTGTTAAAAATGGAATGCGGATAATTGGTTGTCCAGTTTCCGTAAGTTTCGACATTAAAGAGGATTGTTGTGATGCACAATTTACAGTTCTAACTAATGTAGAAACAGGGGATGAGTTTGCTTGCAATATTTTAAAAAGCGAATTAAGTGAAAGAATAGGTTATTCTCATAAAATATCAAAGGAAGATATATTATCATATTGCAAAGGAAATAGGGAGTATGAGGCATTCTTTGAAGATTTATGGACATACATTAAGTTGTCTTACGGAGATTATATTCCATTTGGTCAGTTTTATGAAGAAGTCTACTCAATGATAAGGTTTGTTTCAGCTTGGCAACCCAAAACTGGTAGACAAAGTGAAATGAGGATGTTATATAATTTTATGAGTGCATTTGGGGAAAGGGTAGAATTTAATCAAAAATGGGAACATCTAGAGTACTATCTTTTGCCTACATACCAAGATATAGCTACAAATACATTAGATGAATTTCCAATATATAAAAGGTTATTTAATGCAATGAAAAAAGTGTTTAATCTAGACTTTACAAAAAACGTGGAAATATCAGGGCATAGTTTTAAATCTCAAATTAGTGCTTGGCCACAAAATAAAGAGGACTTTATGCAAGGCGTAACTAATAAATATTTAGCAACGAACGATATAGATGCAGAAGATAAGAGATCTTTAGATACCTTGGTAGATGCATTTAATCGTCACGGATGGAGAGCAGCATTTTATACAAGCGCAGCTATAAATATAATTACAAATGATTATAAAACATGGGAAAAGGACTTTTTTAAAGAGGTTTATTCTAATGGTAATAAGTTGAAAGGCTATTCAGAAAAGGTAATTGCCTGCTTTTTACAACAAGGCTTTGAAAAAGATGAAATAATACCTATAGACACATGGATTGAAACATTTCATCAATATGCACTGGGAATTGTTGATAGAAACGATTTTTATAATAGCTTTGATAAACTTGGGAAAATAGAGAGGGTTATATGGTTAGCTAGTCAGGCTAACAAAACAAATATGAAGGCTTTCTTTGATGTCTTATGGTGCCAAAGGTATGGAACAATAGGAAATTCAGATTTAAGAGGAATAAATCCAATCGCATGTTGCGAATGTAAATTAAAGGGGACATGTGTTGGATTGAGTAAATGTAATACAGCTAAAGTAGTATTGCACTCTGGAGATGTAGAGGCAAGTGAAATTAGTAAAGTTATTACTGAAAAGGGTCTCCGAATCAAAGATATTTTGTTTTTCTGCACACTTGAAAATTCGATACCTAAAAAAGTATATAGGAAGTATGAACATAAAGGTAAAATTGAATGGCACCTGAATGATGAGTTTTCAGGATATATTTTAAATGATGCTGTTACAGAAGAAATGTTATCGGCAGATAGTGTTTCAATGAGTGAGTTTGTTAATTATAGATAGGTGGAAGATATTATATTAAAAGGAGCATATTATGTTGAAAGTATTTGAAGCATTTGCGGGTTATGGGAGTCAGAGGATGGCATTAAGAAATTTGCAAATACCTCATGAAGTAGTAGGTATATCAGAAATTGAAGGAGATGTGCTATTATCATATGCAGCGATTCATAGTGATTTCTTAAATTTAAGAAAAGAGATCAATAAGTGGATTCCAGATGATGATGAAGAAATATATAAATATTTAGAAGAGATTAATGTGCCATTAGATTATAAGACATTTGAAAACAGGGCAAGGAAGCTAAAAAAAGATAAATTACAAGAGATGTATTTGGCTAATAAGCTAATAAATAATTATGGTGATATTCTACGTATTGATCCAGCTAAACTGCCAGATTTTGATTTATTTACTTACTCGTTTCCTTGCCAAGATATTTCTGTAGCAGGTTATCAGAATGGGTTTAATGCTGATTCAGGCACCAGATCATCTTTACTTTGGGAATGCTGCAAAATTATTGAGACAAAAAAACCAAAGTATCTTATGATGGAAAATGTTAAGAATTTGATTGGATGCAATCATAAAAAAAACTTTGAAAAATTCTTGGAATATCTTGAGTCTATTGGATACAAAAATACATGGGGAATTTTGAATGCACGTAATTTTGGAATACCACAGAACCGAGAAAGAGTTTTTTGTATTAGTGTTTTGGATCATTCCATTGATTTCAAATTCCCTGAACCAGTACAACTAAAAAAAGTCTTAAAGGATGTCCTAGAGGAAAATGTAGAAGATTCTTTCTATTTGAAAAAGGGTCAGGTTATGGATAACGAAATTAATCAAGTAGTAAGCTACTGCTTAGATGCTAATTATTGGAAAGGTGTTACATTGCAAGACTTTTTAGCAAAACATAGAAGGCAATTAGTTACTGACAAGAAAAATGCTGAGGGAAAGTTTATGGTAAGAAGGCTAAAACCTGTAGAGACGTGGAGATTAATGGGGTGCAGTGATAATGACTTTTATAAAGCAAGCCAATTGGTTAGTAATACAAGCCTATACAAGCAGGCTGGAAATAGTATTGTAGTATCAGTATTAGAGGCAGTTTTTAGAAGTTTATTTTCAGATAAAAAGTAAGCAAGTAATGAGATTACTTAAGTGGCTCTATTGAGCGGAAAGGAGAAATATATTATGACTGCAAAAGAGAAAATTTTAGAATTGTTTTACAGAAACGTTAAAGGAAGAATATCTGATACTGAAGGAAGGAACACACGACATGATGGTAGAGAGGGACATTGGTTAGAACAACAGTTTGGTATTACTGCTAATGCAAATAATGAGTCTGATTTTATGGGATATGAATTGAAGGATGAAACAACATCTAAAACAACTTTCGGTGATTGGTCTGCGAATCAATATGTGTTTACTATGCCCGAATATAGTCAATTATTTATTGGAAGTGCAAAATACCAAAAGCAAGATAGCTTTTTGAAAATATTCGGAAGACCAAATCCTGAAAAAAATGAGCGTTATTCTTGGTCAGGAACTCCATGTCCTAAAATAGGACACTATAATGCATATGGCCAAAGACTTGAAATAACTGATACTAAGGATATTATTGCTGTTTATTCTTACAGTCATGATCAGAGAACAGATAAATCTTTAATTGTTCCAATTGCTTTACAGATAGAACATCTAGTTATTGCAAGATGGTATGGTATTTCTTCACCTTCTACAAGACGTACGGACAAGTGTTTAAAAGAAAAGTTGGAAGATAAATTTAATCACGAGGGTTGGTTTACATGTAAAAAAGATGCTTCAGGTGCATACACTAAAATATGCTTTGGTAAGCCAGTAAATTATGATGAATGGTTAAGACTTGTTGAACAGGGTATAGTCTTTTTTGATAGTGGAATGTATGAGGGTAATGTACGACCATATTCTCAATGGAGAGCTAACAATAATTTCTGGAATAGTTTAATTACAGAAGTGCACGAATAAGACTAAAAAAGTGTCTCATCAAATTCAATTAAAATGATGAGACACTTTTTTTATTTTAACATACCGTGTGATTCCATAAAGATTATCATTTCTTTAGCGACAGCTTCCATTACAGGTATGGCTACAGAATTACCGAATTGTTTATAAGCCTGAGTATTTGATACAGGAATAATAAAAGAATCAGGAAATCCTTGTAAACGTGCACATTCACGAGGGGTGAGCATACGGGGATTTTTCCCTTTTTGTTCAATAAGAGCTTCACTACCATCCTTATAGTACCTTGCACTTATTGTATTAGTATAGCGGCTTTCTTCATTAAAAAGACAAAATCCAAATCCGTTTCCCTTTTCTTTATGTTGAGCTTTTCTTTCAAGATGACCTTTATATAAAGCATCAGAAATAGTAAATTTATGTGGAACTTCTTTTTCTAATATTGCTCCGACTTTTATAGGTGTTACACATTTATTCCCCTCAGGATATTCAAAAGGTATAGGCATTGGAGGTAAAAGACTTCTGTCAAATCCAACAATTATAATTCTCTCTCTATTTTGTGGCACACCGAAATTTACAGCATTTAAAACTTGAGGTGTTGGTACATAATAGTTTAATTCTTCTAAGATATTAAGTATAGTTTTAAGTGTATTTCCACCATCATGTCCTCTGAGCTGCTTCACGTTTTCTAATAAAAATGCTTTGGGCCTTTTTGCTTTTATTATTCTAGCTACATCGAAAAACAATGTCCCTCTAGAATCCTCGAACCCTCTTTTAAGGCCTGCTTGTGAAAAAGGTTGGCATGGAAAACCGCCTAGTAATATATCATGGTCTGGAATCTCATTTTCATTTATTTTAGTTATATCTCCAGATGGTACTTCACCGTAATTGATACGATATGTTTTTTGAGAAAACTTATCCCATTCTGAAGAGAAAACAGTATGACCACCTAATTTGTAGAATGCTTGTCTAATTCCACCTATTCCGGCAAATAAGTCAATAGTTGTAAATTTACTTTCACTTAAGGACCTATTTTTAAATGGTGGATCTGTAGGAAATGATAAAACTTTGTTTAAAACATCTTTAGGAACTTCCATTGTACCTTCTTCCCAATGCTTTAATAATTTTTCATGCTCTTTTGGAAGGCGAAGAGCATCTGAGAACTCTTTTCTAGTAATATCTAAGCTTTTTCTAATATTTGTAATTAATTCATTGTTTTCCATAGCCATCATCCTCATTTTATGTTTTGAAATTTTAGTAACTAATATTGCTTGTATCACTCAATTACACTAGTAGAATATACCATAAAATTCGTTTTAAATCAAGTTAATTGTTAAATTTAGGTAGGTTTAATATAGTAAAAAAAATAATATTATGATATAATTAGTAAATGTTAGGTAATTTTAAGATTTTATTCTTTTAAAATGTAAATAAAGGTGAGATATATAGGGGGTAGACCATGTTGAAAACTAAAGGGAAAATGGTAAGTATAGAAAAAAAGGGTGTCGATACGAAACGCCTAATTCAAGTAGAGAGAGTATATAATAATAATGGAAAAGAATTTCAGCAAATCATGCAAGATATAGTGGAAATGTACGTATCAAAACTTAAAAAAATAGATAAATAAGAGTGGATTAAGTGGAGGTAAGATGATGTTATTAATTAAAATGTTAGGCGAGAAAAGAAAGAAAAAGATGTTAATGCTATACGAGAAGTATAATAATATAGTCGCAACAGAAGATAGCTTTGTTACAAAAACAGCTAAGGAAGAAAGTCGCTGCTATATTATTAGATGTCATGTTTTAAGTGGTACATCAAATAAACCAGATGCATTTATATTAAGACTAATAGTTATAACCCACAATGGGGTAAGTAAAGGAGACATATTTCTAAGTGTTAATGGGGCAGATGGGATTGCAACTATAACTGATATAAGAATTATGGGTAATAATATAAATAAGGGTTATGGAAGTATACTAATTAAAGAAGCTTTAGAGATTATTAAAAAAGTCGGATATTTAAAAGTGAATGGGGAAATATCAGGTGTTGATTGGGATCACATTGATAGGCTAAAAGCTTTTTACAAAAAACATGGGTTTGAAATTAAGTTAGATTATGAAATGAAAAAGGGTAGTATTGAAAAAGTAATAATTTAGTTAACCATGACCATTACGAAAGATTAGATTGAATAGAAAATTGAGGTGATATTAATGTTGGAGTTGGAGAAAAAAGATTCATATGAGAAATTTATAAAGAAGTTTAATATTAACAAGGAAGAGTTATATAAATTTGGTATAGATGAAACTATCTTGCCGCCAATTGACTCGGTTTCTGAAAATTGGAAAGATCTTAAAAATAGAATATTTAATGATGGCGCAGTTAAAATCCGAGGGTATGGGAGGGATGCAAAAGGAACGAGTTTGTATATTGACTTGTATAAGTACTTATTTAAAAATAATAATGTAAAAAAGGATCCTACTAATAATTCAGAACCTCAAAAGATAATATCAGAATTAACAAATTATATTCGTAATGAAAATATATTTAATTATCAAGTGTCACATATCTTTGGAAGGACTAAAAATATTTTTCTTTTTGAAGCACCATGGAATATAGCTTTCGTACCTAAAGTAATGGACCCTTTTACAGGTCATGAGTCTACAGGGGTTTTGCAAAAAGAGTATAAAGAGAAGTTTCAATCTCATGCAAGTAAATTATATGCGGAATTTATTGAAGAGTATAATTATTTAATAACGAGACCTGACATATCTGAAGGAATATTATATTACATAGATGATTTGAAAAAGCAGAGGGATGTAAAGGAAGTGCTGGACTTTAAAAATAGTGTATTGGCGGAGTTATCCGTAATAGGGACAGACACTGCAACTATCAGTAAAAAACTGTAAAGTGTTTTGGATATTGAGATTAGATGAAGGTCTCCACATACGGATATGTAAACAATAACAAGAAACTTATATAGGTGGGTGAGGTTATGAAAAGTATGACAAATGATAAAAAGGCATTATATGTTTTAGTAGTCACGATTATAATTAATTTTATTGATACTAGCACATTTTTTGTAGGCATCAATAATTTTGTTAATGCTGTTGTGATTTATTATACGTACATTGATGGAATACTTGATGTTGATGCTACAACAATATTAGGTATATTTGCTACTGTTGCAATTTCACTATATATTTATATTGCTCAAGTGAAGGATAGATATAAGAAACAGGTATACTTTAATATTACAAAAGTTAAGGAAATCACTGTGGGAATAGTAGTGCTATCAATATTTTTTTGCTTCATACGTGTGAAACTAATATCTTTCTTAGCATTAGTGCTACTTGGTGGATTTATAATTAAGGCAGTGCGAGATTTGTGCAATAATGAGATGGCAATGGAATTATATAAAAAATCAGCTGAAGAATACTTTCAAAAAAGATATAAAGAACTAATAAATGCAAAAATACTGAAAAATAGTATTGACTACGAACACAAGCTTAATAAGAAATGTACAATTGACAAGTATGGATTTATTATATTTAATAATGCAGATGATTATAGGGAAGTAAAATATAATAAGGAAGGAATATTTGAAAAGATTAATTATAAAAAAATTAATAAAATTATTAATTTGGTAGATAAACCTTTCAATAATAACACTAATCAAAAAGAAAATCCAGAGTATTATGTAATTATTCAAAAAGAGATAGGAGACTATGTTAACAATAATGAAAGTGTGGTTTTAATTCATAAGTCTATTAAATTATCGGACTTTGATGACTTAATAGAAATACGAAAAGTAAAAAAACCATATGTGTATAAGAATGATTTAATTGCAATAATATCTGAGAAGATGCTATTGAATGATTTTGAATATTTTGAATTATATATAGATATATTAGCAAAATATGTAAAAAAGGAAATACTATCACAAGGGGAAGTTGTTAAAGAATATTTAATAATAGGACTAGAGGGTGTATTACTTAAAAGTAAGGATATTAAGAATATGAATATGATTAGAAAACTAACAAATATATGGTGTAAATACATTAGCGAAGAGTATAATAGTGAATCTTTTAGTGATGCATTTTTATGGTGTGAGACATTGTATAAAGGCAAAAGCATAGAAGATAGTGTCACAGTAATAGAACAACTATTAGATATTTTATATTCTAGTCTACATTATTCTATAGAGGATGATATTGATAGTATTAGCAAGCAAAAGGATGTGCAGTTAAAAGAGAGATTAATCAATAAGATTGATACGATATATCTACTTTTACAAAAATTACTAATATGGACAATTAAAGTGAAAAATAAAAAACTTAGCAACAAAGTTATTAAGTTTTCTCAAAATATAATAAATATAAATGTACATATTCAATACGATAATTTATTGAAACAAGTTAAAAAACATACAGATAGAAAGTCAAGATATATCAGATATGGAGTTTGCTTATATCTATCACGTAAACAAGAGCAACCAGATCTAAAAGAGCAAATAATGTATTTTCTGAAAGATATATCTCTAAGCACATATATTCAGGACTTACTGGAACTATTGTGTGAAGACAGTAAATTTGGAAGTATGACTGATTATTGGGAAGATTTTGGAGAAAGAGAATACAATATGTGGGTAGAAACATGGTGGTGTGAAACACATAATTATATAAAAGACTTACTTCTTATTGGATGCTTAGTAAACTATGAGAAAATAGAAACCACATTAACTATAGAAAGTAATGACATGCTTATAAGTATGATAGAAGGTGTTATAAAATATTACACTGAAAAAGAGTATAAGCAATATATTATCGATATAGCACAGATATATAATAAAAATTTAGAAGAGTGTATAAACTCATTGCTAGAAATATTAAAATCGGAAAAGGAAAAACAAAAAATAGCCGAAATCGAAAGGGTAAAATCGAGTGAATTATCAACGAAATATTTAGAGAGATTTTATAAAGAGTTTTTTGATGAATATAATAAAAGCTCTGATTTACTAAAGATACTAAAGTTGTATGGTAATTATGAAGAAAAAGATCAATATGGAATTGAAGAAAACCAGAAAATAATGAATACGATGCAGAAAAAAGAAATATTCGTAGATTCAAGCGTTGGATATAGCCAGTATGCTGCAGGTTATGTAAGAGGATTCTATGATCAATTAAATAAAGATTTCTATAAATTGATAAGTGGAAGAGCAGAAATAATGTCAAAGTCGATATTTCTAAAAAATATAGGACACAATAATATTTTAGTGACGAATATGTGGACAGAGGATTTAAGAGATATTTTCGGCGCTAATTTTGAACCATTCTACAGAATAAATAGAGAAGTTAGGGTTAATGAAATAAATATAAGGGATAACAAGTACGAAGGGACATTCATAGGGCAAATTTTAAATGAAGATGTATATGTGAATGTATATTATGTATTTGCCTCTGAAGAAGAATATATATATATTCTAAATGAAAAAGATATTGAGCTTGAAATGTTTAAATCAAAGGTAGAAGATGCAAATTATGAAGTAGGGAAAATATGTATTAAGATTTTAACATTTATGGAAGATGGGGAAGAAACAGAATTAATGGAAGAGCTTATTAAGAGCAAACCAGAATGGTTAAATGAAATAGAGGGTCTAGATAAACAAAAAGAATATCTAAAGACATTGGTCAATTTAAAATGCTTTGTAAATTACAAATTTAATTTAAAAGATAACAGTAAAGTATATAAAATGAAGGGTAAGAGAAAAAAGAAAAATAGAAATTAGAAGCGAAAATTTTGTCACTTGTATGCTAATTGAAATAGAGTAGGATTACAATAACGAGATAATGCAAAGATTTAGAAATATAGTTACCAGTAAAAAACTGTAAACTCTGCCACCCGTTTGCCACCGTGGGAGAAAATACTGTGTGATATAATGAGATATACATAGATATAAAAAAATAAATAGTATCCCACATCCGCTTACTGTTCAAAGGTCTGTGAGATACTATGAGATATTGTGAGATATAGGAAGATAAACGGTGGTAGAATACGATGCATGTGGAGACAGTCGTTAAACTTACAAGGAGAGAAACGACGAAGTAAGTTTTTTACGACTACCCATGTCAGGACTGCCCAAGAAGATGAGTGTGAGCGAAATCTGATTGGAAGCAGTCTACGGCTGAGGCGGTTATCAAAATGCATATAAATCCTGTAGATAAAGGGTTTTACATAAAAAGGATATATATTACAAACTTCAGGAAACACAGTAATACATTGTGCAACACAATATGATATAGTTTCTGATTGTGTCAGATGTGGAGATTAAATAAAATTAGGGGGCATACATTATGAAAAGAGTTATATTTAAAAATTCTAGAAACTTAGATTTAATCGGAAACTTAGATTTAATCGGAAACTTATATACATGTAATTCTAAAGTTATTGTGATTATGTGTCATGGATTTACTTCCGATAAACATTCAAGTGGAAGATTTGAAAAAATGGCAAAAAAATTAAATGAATTAGAAATTGATGTATTGGCTTTTGATTTTAGCGGATGTGGTGAAAGTGAAGATGAAGTTATAACTGTTAGTAATCAAATTGATGATTTAAAAAACGCTATTGATCATGTTAGATCCTTAGGTTATGAAAAACTTGCTTTTTATGGTCATAGTCTTGGAACTTTGATTTGTTTAAATTGTTATTCTAATGATATTATAACAATGGTATTATCTGGTGCTTGTACTGCTCCTGTGTATTACGATTGGAACCAATATCTTTCAGAACAACAAATGAGCGAATTAAGAGATAAAGGATATACTTTATATGAAGCTGCATCTAACTGGAGGCAATATATAAAAATTACTGCTCAAACACTTTTGGATTTTGAGCAGGTTAATTCAGAAGAAATGTTAAGAAATGTAGCATGCCCAGTTTTAATAATTCATGGTAATAACGATGAAGAAGAAAGGCTACTTTTGAAGAATTCAAAGAATGCAGTTAAATATTTATCTACCGAGTCAAGAATTGAAGTTATTGATGGTGCAACGCATAGTTTTCAAGAACATTATTATGATATTTTAATAAATATGAGTGAACAATGGTTTACTAAGTATTTTGGAAAGAGTTAGATTTAAAAATAAAGTTACAATTTAATATATGTAGAAAGAGATTAATAAATGATATCTTAAAAAGATTGATAACCAAATGATAACCGCTTTGACAAACCTACCCCGCAAAACTATGATAACCGTGAGTAAAACACACCACAACATTCTGAGATACACTGAGATACAAAAAAATAAACAGTATCCCCATCCACTTAGAAGTCAAAGGACTGTGAGACACTGTGTGACATTGTGAGATATAGGAAAACAAACGGAAGATTAGTACGATGCATACAGAGACTGCGAATCGGGGACGTATCGAGGCCACTGAAAAAGTCAGCATAAAATATGAATAAATGCAAAAAACTATATTATAAATTAAGTTTTTTTGGTATAATTAGACATACTAGAAAACAAAGGGTGATTATATGTTGAACGCACAACAAAGCTTGAATATAAGCGAATATACAAACATTTATGATATAGTAGTACCAAAAGATAATATATTGAGAAAAATCAAAGAATTAATAAACTTCAGTTTTATTTATAAAGAGCTAAAAGATAAATATTCAATGGTTAACGGGCGAACTGCAATTGATCCAATCCAAATGTTTAAATATCTGTTACTAAAAGTGATTCATTTGCTATCGGATATTGATGTAGTTGAGCGTTCAAGATATGATATGTCATTTAAATACTTTCTTGATATTGCACCAGAAGCAGACGTAATAAATGCAAGTTCATTAACAAAGTTTAGAAAACTTCGTCTAAAGGATTTAGAATTACTTGACTTACTAATTGGTAAAACAGTTCAACTTGCAATTGAAAAAGAAATAATAAAGAGTAAAAAGTAGAGTGGGGTCAGGTTTGATTTATTCATATATTA
Organism: Clostridiales bacterium; assembly: GCA_003452395.1. GTDB lineage: Bacteria > Bacillota > Clostridia > Lachnospirales > UBA12420 > UBA12420. The sequence continues at coordinate 28,963 of DMOI01000014.1, read as the reverse complement.
TATTAAAATCTATTGAAACATCATAAAATATATGTTAAAATGTTTTCGAGGTGATAAAAATGCCAAGAAAGCAAAGGATACATTATGATGGTGCATTGTACCATGTAATAGCCAGAGGAAATAATGGTGAATATATATTAAAAAACGACGAAGATAAAACAAAATATATAGAACTAATTCAGAGATATAAAGAAAGATATGGGTTCAAGCTATATGCATATTGTATAATGGATAACCACATACATATGTTGGTAGAAGTTGAAAAAGTTCCATTAAACAAGATAATGCAAGGCATACAACTTGTTTATACACAAATATATAATAGAAAAAACAAAAGAACAGGACATGTATTTCAGCAAAGATATAAAGCAGTTGTGTGTAATAAAGATGGATATTTATTGCACTTAACAAAATACATACATATGAATCCAGTAAAAGCACATATGACGGAAGATGTAAATTACGAATGGAGTAGTTATAAAGAATATGCAAATGGAAAGAATGGTTTAGTTGATACCGATTTTGTACTGAAAATATTATCGAATAATAAGTCTAAAGCAATAGGAGAATACAATATATATATGAAAGAAGAAGATGGAGACATAGAACAAGTAGAATACGAGGTTACAGAAGCACAAAAAGGGAACATAGATAAGACAAAGTATATAGGATTAGATAAACTAATAGAAGAAATATTAGAACAAGAAAAAGTAACATTTGAACAAATAAGAGAAAAAACAAAAAAGCAAAAAATATCTGATATAAGAAAAGTAATAGTTATATTAGCTGAAAAAAACTGTAAAACTTCTAGTACAGAACTCGCAAATAAATTAAACATCCCGATATCTAGGATATCTAAGATAAGAGCAGGAGAAATTATGATGACGGTTTATATGGATGAAGTAATAGGAAGGTGGAATAAGTGAATAAAATAAACCGACACCATTTGTTACCATTTGTTAAATAAACCTGACACCATTTGTTGTTACTTCTTTAAGATAAGAGCAGGAGAGATTATGATGACGGTTTATATGGACGAGGTAATTGGAAGATAGAGTAAGTGAATAAATCAAACCTGACCCTGCTACTGTTTAAAAAACAAGCAGGAGAAATGATATGCAAACAACAATTTATTTAATTAGACATTCAAAAAGAATGTGGGAATGGTCTAGGGATGGAGTGTCAAAGCAAGACGATTCATATATGCCACTTAGCACAGAAGGAACGTTACTTGCGATGAAGTTGGCAGAAAGAAAAGAATTTGAGTAAGCAGAATGTGTATACTCTAGCCCCTATATGCGAACTATTGAAACAGTTAAGCACATAGTCGAAAAGCATAATTTAAAAGTAATTTTGACGAAAACTTACGAGAACGATTGGTTGGTAATAGACCTGATGATGATAAAGAATACGATTCGAAGCAAGGACAAGATATGGACTACAAGTATGAATGTGGAGACTCGCTAAGAGAAACGCAAGACCGAATGGTTACGGCAATTAATAGTATTATCGGCAATCATAGAGGTAAAATAATTATTGTATCAAGTCATGGTACAGCTATCTCCACACTGTTCAGATATTTTGATCCAGATTATAGATTTGAAGATAGAGGGAAAATGAAGACACCTGATATGTGGAAATTGGTATTTGAAGATGAAAAGTTGTATTCACTAGAACATATTAACTTAGAACAGGGGATGAAGTGATGAAAAAGAGACCAGGATCGTATATTGTATTTTATGAAGGAGATAAAATTTTATTGTTGCATAGACCAGACGGATATACTAACGAATACAGTTATATTGGGGGCGGTATTGAAAAAGGAGAGACACCAGATGAAGCTGTTGTAAGAGAAGTAAAAGAGGAACTTTGCTATGACTTGAAACAAGGAGAGTATGACTTAATTGGACATAAAAACTTTGTATTTGATAAAAAAGGTGAAACTTGGGAAGTAGATGCGCATATGTACGTTGCTAATCTTGGTGATAAGCTGAATAAATTTGTTTTAACAGAAAAAGAATACGATACGGGAAAGGAAAGCAAACTGGAGTTAGTCAGTATAAAGAATGCAAAGATGCTTAATATACACTGGACAGGATTAGAGCTTCTAGAAATGATAGAAGAATATATGAAGAATTTTAAGGCTACATAAAAGAGGGGATTAGTATGGGTGAAATAAAGTTATCGGAATATATTGAATTATCTGAAAAATCATGGATAATAGAATCTGAATCAAATGCTAAGAAAATAATTGATTTTTTAAATGAAGAAATGAAAACTGATTTATATGTAAAGTATAACAAAAATAATCCAAGAGAACTTTTTAAAAGCTTAAAGGTTTGGCTGCTAGTATATTATAAAGATTTATTAATGAGCGCATTAGAGCACTCCAATATACAAATAGAAACATATCATAAAGAAATGCTAAATTCTCTTGTTTTGGTAATAACAAGAGAAAAATCAAATGTTAATGTTATTATAGATGCATTAATAAAAGGAGAAGTTATCAAATCAGTATCTAAAGCTGACAATGGAAATTTTATAATAGATTCACATTTGTTTGGGACAATTACTTTTAGTAAAGCCTCGGAAAAGTTTAATGAGGAGAAGATAAAAACTTTTTTACAGAAAGAGTATATCGAAGAAAGGTGCCATGAAAGTGCATTGTTTTTAATTGAAAATAGTAAAGAATATCATGCAATTACATCGATATGTATGAAAGATTTAGGTCAAAAGTATTATCATTCTTTTTGTATAGATAATAGTGAGAATGTAATTGACTTTACTGGCAATCTCGTTATGCCTAAAAAATATTTTTACAATATATATTCAGTAGAAGAACTAAATTCAGTTTCTTATGAAGAATATTTAAAGTATAAGGAAGATAGTACTAGATATGATGAGAGCAAAACTTTGATGCCATTGCTTCGAATGGCAGTTTATAGAAAAGAAGAACAACTAAAGAATAATTCATAATTTAGTACCATGGAGAAGAATAGGGAGACAAAGGATATGAAAATTAAAGAATTTGTTAGGGAATTTATAGGGTCAAAAGAACCAGCTCAAATTGAATTTAAAAATGTTGAAGAATCGATAGGATTTGAATTACATAGGAACTTAAAGGAATTTTGGAATAGTTTTTGTTTTAATCAAATTGACGGAATTTTGCATCCGAGTCAAATAAAACTAACTGAAAAGTGGGGAAATTGGTTTGACTATGAAGGGCAGAATGAGGAAATTCTTATAACATTATTAGGTATTAAAGTAGATGACGATATAAGTAAGATTGTACATACAAGGTTATCATCATGGACAGGTGGAATAGATTTTGGTAAGAGAATAGAGTTAGGAACTATTGAAGATACAAGAGGAGACATGATTTTAGTTTTTAATAACGATACTGGAGAGATTGAATGGATTGATTTTGAGTATGGTCAATTCGGTGATTTGAATAAAGACCCAAATGGAGTACTGGCAGATTCGATTGAAGAGTTACTAGAGTTGCTGACAAGAAATAAATAGGTAATGTAAATAGATATGCCGCAAGAGAAATAAACGAATTAGTGAGCTTACTTTATGTATTCTAGTGATATAATTAATAACTAAAAAGCCTTCAAAATATTACAATTTATACCATTAATTTTCTCCAAACCATTGACAAATGTAAAAATATGGGATATAATTTATTCATAGCAAAAGATAAAGGGGGAGTTTGAGATGGCATTAATTTATACAGATAGAGGGAGCAGTAGTGTAAAAATAGTTAATACTAAGGGTAATTATGTAGATTTAGTTAATGTAGAAAATCAAGTATGTGGTCTTGGATTGTCAGATACTAATTTGGATGAAAGAGTAGACATTGATGTTAAAGATATAGCAGAAGGAATAGAATATCATATACAACAAAAAGATAATCAATATCAATTAGAATCAACACAACCACACTTAAGAGACTCAAGACAAAATTTGGTAGTAGCGACTGATTATGATGGTAAAATTACAAAGAGCGAATTGTCAGTTGATAGTGAAAAAGGAAAAGCAAAAATACAGACAGACCCAAATGGAATCATATATTTCGGAAATCATGGAACAAATACATGTAGATATAGTATGAAAAACTATGAAGATGGTTCTAGATTTGAGAAGTTATTTGCTAAAACAGGAATAGGTGAAAACCAAAAGAGTATGTTGTTCACTGTTGATAGTAAGTCTGACGGAACAGTTGTTGAAACAAGAGTAGTAGAACATAAGGGTCAACATTATAAAGTAGAAGCTACATATAATAAAAATAATCCAGACCAAATAAGATGCGATATAGATATAGGGACTAAGACAGGAGCAGTTTTAGGTACAATTTCTTCGGCTGATAGCGAGTTGAAATCTGATATTCCAGTTGAACAGATTGGGAAAATAGGCAGCATGATAGACCAAATTAATGGTGTAGGAATTGAAGGAGCGGCTGAAAGTGAATGGTCGTATGCAAATGGTACTTTATTCAATATACAGCAAAATGTTGGAGATTTAGTATTTAATCCTAATGATATTTGTAAGGTAGCTGAAACTGATAGATTAACATCTATGGATATGATAAGAGGTATGGCAGATACATTAGCATTTGGGGAATTTGAACAGAAAAATGAAATGACACCATTTGGGTATTCAAAAAAAGAAGTGAAAGAAACGAAAAAGCAGATAGTGGAAAATGTTCAAGAACAAGAGGAAGAAAATGAATATGAAATGGGTATGTAAGAATATAGGATGATTTTAATAGGCACTCAAACGAGTGCTTTTATTTTGCAGTAAAGAATAAATAAATAAATTAGTTGAAAAAGATTAGAAAAAGTAGTAATATAATAATTAAAAGGCTAAGGAGTGGTAGTGTGAAGTTTGTATGTATTGATTTTGAAACAGCTAATAGTTTTATTGGCAGTATATGTTCTGTAGGGTTGGCAATTATTGAAGATGACAAAATATTAGAAACTAAAAGTTGGCTAGTGAAGCCACATAGGGACTATAGTTACTTTGATCCGTTTAATGTGATGATTCATGGTATTACAGAAAAGGATATAAAAGATGCTCCGAATTTTAAAGATGTTTATAGCCAAATCAAGGAGTTGTTAGCTGACTCAGTTTTAGTAGCCCATAATGCTGCTTTTGATATGTCAGCACTGAGGCATGTTTTAGATTTATATGATATTAAGTACCCTGAAATAGATTATGTATGTACATATAAGTTAGCAACAAAGTTTTGGATAGGATTAGAGAATTATAAGTTGGATACGGTAAGTAAACATTTAAACTTTGAATTTTCGCATCATAATGCAGAAGAGGATGCAAAAGCCTGCGGAAATGTTCTTATTCACTGTATGAAAGAGAAGAATGTGAATTCGATAACAGAACTTTCTAACTGTGTAGGATTAAAAATAGGTAGGTTATTTGCAGCAGGATATACCCCTTGCAGTGTTGCAAAAGATAAGCATGGAATAGATGTTAAAGGGATAAAAGCGGAGACGTATAATTTTGATCCTGAACATGAATTTTATAATAGAAAAGTAGTATTTACAGGAACACTATCTAGCATGGAAAGAAAAGAAGCAATGCAAAAAGTAGTGAATGTTGGTGGTCTGATAGGAGATTCAATGACTAGTGATGTGAATTATCTAGTCATGGGGATGCAGGATTACTCAAAGTTTGCTGACGGGAAAGAAAGTAGTAAAACTAAAAAAGCAAAGCAGTTAATTGCATCAGGAAGTGAGTTGCAAATTATAGATGAAAACGAATTCTTGAGATTATTACAAAGTTAAATACTAAAGATACAGATTAACTTTACTGGGGTGATTGAATGATATCAAGAGAATTATTGATTAAAATTAATCAATGTTTTGAAAGTGCAAAAAAGCACTATAAAACTATAAGCATTAATATTCAGGAAGCACTTGAAAGTGAATTGAAGTTACCTCCAAGCTAAGCTTGGATGCGTGGACAGTGTTATACAGAAAGTTTTTCGACAACTAAAGACAAACATCACGGAAATTGGTATAATCTAATAGCGGCAGCTATGGAAAATACCAAAAAAGGAGTGATGTTTGTGATTAATAGTTTATCACACGCGAAGTGGGAATGCAAGTACCATGTAGTATTTATACCAAAATATCGAAAACAAACAATAATGGAAATACAGCAAATCCAAAATATTCTGGGCAAGAGGTTATTTTGTAACAACAGTAGGAGCTGACGAAGAAACAATCAAAAAATATATAAGAGAACAGCGAGCAGAAGAAATGGTAGAATAAAACCTATGCTGCCGCAAAATAATAATACTCGCTTTAGCGAAATGAGGGTGCGCCTTATAGGTGCTCATATCAACCCACCAGTTTCACTGGTGGTGAGCGGCGGGTGAGTGTGCCAAGCATGGAGACCTTAAAAAGTTAAATGATTACAAAGGAGAGTTGGTGTTATGGAAATTAACAAAAGAAAAAACAAAGTTACAGAGGAGTCACTAAAAGAAATACAAATGTGCAGTTGTGATGGTGAAATACACAACCAAAATAATTTCATTATAGCTTTATTTTTAGTATTAATAGGAATAGGTTCTAGTATTCTATATTACTATACTATGCTTGAGGGAACAAATTGGAGCAATAAGCAGATATTGTTATCTACGATACTAATAAGTTCTAATATTGCAGCTTGTTTAATGTTTTTTATGATTACTGATAAAGCTTGTAAAGTGATAGCTAATAAGTTTTTAAGACAATATTGGGTAATAAGTATAATTGTAATTATTATAGGTTCTGTATTATTTTTATTGTCGCATAATAGTGGTTGGGGACTTATAGGATTAATTGCAGTTTTAATGCCAGGGTATATGGGTATCGGGATATTAGGCATATTTATGTTACCTATAATTTGGTATAACCTGTTTTGTACCTCAAAGAGGCTATCTCATATTATTTTAGCTGTATCATTAATAATTAGTATATTATGCATGATAGGTATAAAAGCAGATGATGACTATAAAAAAGAGCTACTGAATCAAAGGAAATCTTATAATTCAAGTAATATTAACAATATAGCATTTATCTGAATAACCAGTACTATAATACATTTACGCCAGCAGAAAAGTTAATAATAAAGGATAGTACATGGTATACAGGAGATGACACTAACGAAATAGAAAAAAGTACACAAGCAAAGATAGGGTTACTTAGAAAAAGTGAGTATGAGTCTGCAAAATCGGCTGGGCTATTTTTAAATAGTGTAAATAATACACCATGGTGGCTTATAACTCCGTGCTCAAGTGCACCAAAATGCATTTGGTATATTAATAACAATGGGAATTTGGATAGACAACTTGTCTACTACCACGTGGGCGTGAGACCTGCTTTAAAAATAGATGAAACTAATGTTGTAAATAAAGTAACAGAAGGAATATATACGATTGAAAATGATGATATTGATACTTATGGGAAAACTAAAAACTCTAAATCAGTAAAAAAAGAATCAAATGTTAAAGATGTTATACTAAAAGAATTAAATTCAGGAGATATAATAATATTTCACGGAGAAAAATGGAAACTAATAAATCCATCGACAGGCCTATTGTTAAAGGAAATATGGATTGAAGATTTGAAATTTGACAATACAAGTACATATTAGAATGATAACCGTAACCTATATTCATGATAACCATTTGATAACCGTTTGATAACCAAAAGTGAAGTGATTATCAAAAATGAGGGTAAACGCTGTAAATATAGGGTTTTAATTGAAATTGGATATATATTACAAACACTTTGCTCAAAGTGTAATTTGGGAAAAAGCGATATTGAATAAAATATTATAAGGAGGGCTTTTAGTGAAAGAAAAATCTGATATACTAATATACACTGGAGAAGATGGAAAGGCAGAGGTAGAGGTAATATATAGTGATGAAAATGTATGGTTAAATGCAGAGACTATATCTAAATTATTTGAAGTAGAAAGACCAGCGATTACAAAGCACATAAATAATATTTATAAACAACAAGAATTAATAGAAAGTAGCACATGTTCCATTTTGGAACATGTGGGTCAAACAGGGCAGAAATATAAGGTGAAGTATTATAATCTTGACATGATTATATCAATTGGTTTTAGGGTGAATTCGAAGAAAGCAATTATAAGTTAGTAATTGAAGCTGAAAAATGTGAAAAAAGAAAGTAACTATGATAACCATTTGATAACCTACAGGATAATATGCCATTATATTCTGAGATATACATAGATATAAAAAAATAAAAAGTATCGCACATCCGCTTACTGTTCAAAGGGTTGAGAGATACTCTGTGATATTGTATGATATAGGATAACAAATGGAAAAGGGATACGATGCATGTGGAGACAGTCGTTAAACTTACAAGGAGAGAAACGACGAAGTAAGTTTTTTACGACTACCCATGTCAGGACTGCCCAAGAAGATGAGTGTGAGCGAAATCTGATTGGAAGCAGTCTACGGCTGAGACCATGGTGAAATTGGTCCGCAAATAGGCGAAAATATAGATGACATCGTAGATTTTAAGCCTAATTTACGAAGGAAATTGAAAGGAGCTATGCAGTATGGAAATGCCAGATAAAATTGAAGTTGCAATGTTTGCACTTTGCGGAATGAACTGCATGGTTTGCTATAAGCATTGCTATAATAAGAAGCCGTGTGATGGTTGCTTAAACAGCGATATTGGCAAACCAGAACATTGTCGAAAATGTAAAATTAAAGATTGCGTCAAAGAAAAAGGAATTTCTTACTGTTTTGAGTGTTCAGAATATCCTTGTAAGCGAATTAAATCACTTGAAAAAAGCTATAACTCTCGTTATGGTGCAAGTCTCATGGATAACAGCAGCAAAGTAAAAGAGATAGGACTTGTGGAGTTTATGATACTACAACAGAGAGAATATACCTGTTCTGTTTGTGGTGGCATAATCTCTATACATGACAATGAGTGTAGTGAGTGCCAGACAAAAAGTGAAATAAACGGGGTCAGATACCATTAGACAAATGGGGACGGTCCTAAAATGTCATAATAGAAGTGGATGCATATTTAGGGGAAGTGAAGATTATGAGTAATATTTAGGATGTAGATTTTGTCACATAATCTCCGTGGTGATGATAATGTAGAAATAAAAGTAATTGATATAAATGGAGAAGTTTTGACGAGATTGTAGAATAAAATTTAAGTAAATATATTGAAAAAGGTAGAAAAAGATGGTAGAATATAACAAAAAGCTTAGGATGTGTGATAGTGTGGAGATAAATGGTAAGGTAACAAAACAGATAGTAGAGGTTAAGTATTTGGTAGAGGATAATGCTTATAGGTATCGAACCATAATACGGTTTTTGTTTACGCAATATGAGAAAATAAAGTACTGGTTTTATAAAGAGGAAATATATGAGGAGCTTAAAAAGCATGATGTTTTTCGGGAGTATACGATGGATATGTGCCTGCAGGATTTGGAGGCTTTGGTTCGGTGGGGGAATATCGTTCCTGTGCAGGATACATCTAGGGTTCAGAGTATAGATGAGTTTAAGAACAAAAAATTTAGATATAGGCTTTCTGAATATACAGTTGAGATAGAGCGTATGACGATAAAACTTGAAAATTTATTTATAGAGGGTGCGTCGCTTGAACCTACCCTTATAGAAAGGCTTAAGCAGTACATAGTACAGTTTGATCATATGCACGGCAAGAGCGAAAAAGAGCTTAGCATTTGGTGGGATGACTTGAATATAAGTTTTAAAAGGCTGAATCAAAACTATCAAGACTACATAAGAAATTTCCAAAGCATGAAGGCTGATGAGCTATTAAAGAGTAAGGAGTTTATCGTATATAAAGATAAATTTGTGGAATATTTGCGGGATTTTATAAAGTCTTTGCAGGATAATGCACATCAGATAGAGAAATATTTAAATCATATAACTCCTAAGATGGAAAGTGAAGTTATACTAAGGCTTGTAAATTATAAAAAGTCAATACCCCAAATAGAAATAGAAGTGGTTACTCGTGAACAAATCAGGGACAACATTGCGGGGGTTTGGGATAATATAAAGGAGTGGTTCCTAGGTAGCAAAGGAATGATAAGTGAGTCTGAGAAGCTGCTAGAAATAACAAATGATATCATAAGGAAGATGACGAGATATGCTGTACATTTAGCTGAGAGTAGTCGAATGGTGGTTAATCGAAAAGAGGAGTATATTAAGATAGTTACTCTTTTTTCTGGTTGTAAAGACATACACGAGGCTCACAAGCTTGCGTCACATTTATTTGGGATAGAGAGAAGTAGACATATAAAGGGAAACCTGACTAGGGATACAGAAAGTATAAACAGCAGCATTTATGAAGAAAAGCCGATGCTACTAGATATCAAGCCGAGAATAAGAGCTTATAGGGAAACCTTTGAGAAGACCGTGATACGTGATAATACGGATAAGAAAAAGGAGGCTCTAGAGGCTTACCTTGAGGGTATTGCACGTGATATGGAGACAGTCAATAGCTATATAAATGAAGGCATACTAGACTTTAAAGTCTTGCCAGTTATAGAAAAAAACACCCGAAAGATATTGCTAAGATGGCTGGCCAAAGCACTTGCAAATACAAGTAAGATTACTAAAACTGAGGATGGTAGACGAGTTGAAATACTGAATCCAGATACTAGAGAACGCTGTGTGCTAAAATCAAAGGATGGGGAACTAGAGATGCCGGGGTACGTGCTAGAGGTCAGAGGTGAGAGGTCGGAGGTGGGAAAATGAATGAATTTGAGATATTGCTTGAAAATAGGTGGGTTGTTCGTGAGAAAGATAGTGACATGTATTATAGAGTGAAAAATAAGCTGGATGATTATAAGGAATTTATAAAAGAAAAGCTCGGGTATAGCATAATTGTTAACCCTAAATTCATAAAGCTAGAGAAAAAGCCAGGAATGGCTGAGAGCTTTATGGGGATTCTTTATTTTGAGTCGGTACAGGAATACAAGTTCCTGACCATAATACTGATGTTCTTAGAGGATAAGGGTGCGGAGGAGCAGTTTATACTTTCACAGCTTACTGACTATGTCGAGAGTAAGTATGAGGGCGAGACTAAGGTTGACTGGACCATATACACCCATAGAAGGCGACTTATCAAGGTGTTAAGGTATGCTACAGAGCAGTATTTGATAAAGGTCACTGACGGTGACGACTCACAGTTTGTAAACAGTGAGTCAGGTGAGGTTCTGTACGAAAACACAGGGCTTTCTAAGTATTTTCTAAATCATTTTAATGAAAGCATTTTAAACTACGAAAGCTTTAAGGATTTTGAGAAAAGCTCGCTTGAGGATGTAAATACGGATAAGGGAATATTTCTAAGGAATAGGGTATACAGGAAAATATTTATGTCGCCAGTTGTGTACAACGGCGGAGCGGAGGATATGGACTATCTTTATATAAAAAAGTATAGAAGTGTAATAGAAAATGATATAGAAAAGCTATTTGATTCCAGCTTTCAAGTACATAAAAACGGAGCAATGGTGCTACTTTCAGAAGACAAAAACTACAAAGAGGTATTCCCAAGCGACAAAAACATATCAGACATAGTGCTTCTAGTAAATGGTGATATATGTGCTCGCTTGAAAAACGGAGAGCTTATAAAAGCCGAAAGAGACGTGATAACCGTGTCACTGCCACGCTTTGAGAGAATAATAAATGAAACAAGAAATAAAAACAACCACAACTTCGGCAAAAGCTACCGTGAAATGGGGATAAATGAGTTTGTAGAGGAAGTAAAGGAATATATGTACTACTACAGATTTATCGATATGCATGATACTGAGGTGGATATATTGCCGATGGTCGGTAAGGTGGTTGGGGGATATAAACTAGAGGTCGGAGGTCAGAAGTCAGAGGTCGGAAATAAATGAGGGCGTAAGCCCTCCTCGTAGGGCACCGGCATGCCTGTGCCAATCAGCGGTGGCGAAGCACGGCGGCTGATATGAAAAATATTTTGAAAAGGAGATTCTAAAGATGGATTTTTTTAGTTTGATGTTTAAAGTGGCACCAGCCTTAATTATGATATTTAAATTAGGAATAGATCCGAAAGAGGAAGAAATACTTGAGCTAACAGAAGAGCAATATGAGAAATTAGAATTAGGCGAAGATATTGACAAATCTAAAAAATGGTATATGTGGTTACCACCAAAACAAGCTTATGAGAGCAATGAGATTATGGTAATGAATGAAGATGATAAAGAGTTCTTGTTCGAGGCGGCAAGAATGATTGAACGTTATTGCCAAAAAAGCAATAAAACCTTTGATAATTATGATGATAAGCTTAAATATGCAGCAAGTGTGATGCCAGGGGAATTCTCTGAAAATACAAAGTATGAAAAGGTAAAAATTAAGATTATAAAATAACTACATGGGCAGATATAGTTAAATAGTGCAAGTTAAAGGATGAAATAGTTAAAAAACAATCCATAACTTTAACGATTAAATAAGGAGGTTACTATGAAAAATGATTTAGCAATTTTTGAAGACTATGATATTCGTCGTCAGTATGATAAAGAAAAAGAAATGTGGTACTTTTCTGTAATAGACATTATTCGAGTTCTGATACAACAGGCAGATTATCAGACGGCTAGAAAATATTGGAACAAACTTAAAGAACGTTTAAATAAAGAGGGAAGTGAAACGGTGACAAATTGTCACCAGTTGAAAATTGAAGCAGCAGATGGTAAATTAAGACTAACAGATGTTGCTGACCCTGAAACTTTACTTAGGCTTATTCAATCAGTTCCTAGCCCAAAAGCTGAGCCGATAAAGCTTTGGCTTGCAAAAGTGGGTTATGAGAGAATGCAGGAACTAGTAGATCCGTCTCAAGCAATTGATAGAGCAAGAGAAACATGGAAGAAGCATGGACGAAGTAAAAAGTGGATAGAACAACGAATGATGGGACAAGAAACGAGGAATAAACTTACGGATTATTGGAAAGAACATGAAATAAAAGAAGGCGAAGAGTATGCCACACTCACAAATATTATTCATCAAGAATGGTCGGGACTAAGTGTAAAAGAACACAAGAATATTAAAGGATTAAAGACACAAAATTTAAGAGACCATATGAGTGAAGCTGAGCTAATTTTTACAGCTTTGGCAGAACTTTCAACAAGGCAAGTTGCTGAAAGTATTGAGGCGACAGGTATAGAAGAAAATAAATTAGCAAGTAAAACAGGTGGAGGAATTGCTAAATCTGCTAGATTGGAATTAGAAACAAAAACTGGAAGGAATGTAGTTACTGATGAAAATTATTTACCTGCAAAAATTAACAAAGAAGTAAAATAAAATCAACAAGGGAGGCAAACCAGCATGACGGAAAGATGGAAGATAAATCGTATAGGGTTTATAAATTTTTGGTATTATGATGATGAGGAGTTTGATTTTGTTGACGGGAGGCTTCTTCTGCGCGGGGCAAATGGTTCGGGGAAGTCTGTTACTATGCAGAGTGTTATTCCGCTTCTGCTTGACGGTAATAAAAGCCCTAGTCGGCTTGACCCTTTTGGTACTAAGGCTAGGAAAATCGAGAATTATCTGATAGAAGATGGTGATGATATTGATGAGAGAACAGGGTATTTATATATGGAGTTTGCAAAGCCCGAGTCAAATGCTTATATGACTATAGGTATGGGGCTTCGTGGTGTGAAGGGCAGGAGTGTTGACTCATGGGGGTTCGTGGTAACTGATGGAAGGCGGATAGGGCAGGATTTGTATCTGTATAAAGAAATGGGCGGTAAAATACCTTTGACGAGACGTGAACTGCAAAACAGGCTGAGTGAGGGTGGACAGGTTTTTGAGGCACAAAAAGAGTATATGAGTATGGTAAATAAGCTGTTGTTTGGCTACGAGTCAATTGATGATTACGATGAGCTGATAAAGCTAGTCGTACAGCTTAGGAGTCCAAAGCTTTCTAAGGATTATAAGCCTACGGTAAGCTACGAGATAATGTCTAATTCGCTACAAACGCTATCAGACGAGGATCTTATGCCTATGTCTGAGGCAATAGAAAATATGGATAATATAAAAAGTCAGCTTGAGTATTTACTTCAAAGTAAGAAAGGGCTTGACCGGATAATAAAGGAGTATGACCAGTACAATAAATTTGTTCTCGTGGAGAAGGAAAGTAGGCATATGGATGCAAAGCTTACATTTGAACGGATAAAGCGAGATATGGTAGGTTATGAAAAGAGTAAGGAATTGTTTGAGAAAGAGGAACAAAGGTGTGATGAAAATCTCGGTAAGCTTGGAGTAGAAAAAGAGGCTCTAGAGGACAAGCAGGCAAAGCTAAACGCACAAGATATTATTGCGATAAAAGAAGAGCTAGAGAAGACAAAACGGAATATAGTAGACTACGAGGCAGATAAAAAGAGGAAGGACGGGGCACTAGAAGAGAAAAAGGCAAGCGAAAGGCAGATAGCCATGTCTATAAAGAAGACGGCGGACGACTCAGAGGTAATAAAGGAAGAGATAATAAAGGTTTTAGGTGATATGGACGATGCATCTGATGAGTTCAAATTTGACGAGCAGAGATTTTTTAGCGATGAGCTTTTAAAGAAAATTGACGGAGCATATAGCTTTAGCTATGTGAAGAAGGCGGTAATAGACTATAAAAAGAGAATTGCGGATGTACTTGAGATTTTGAGGGAGACAGATAGGACTAGTATTGACTATGAACGCAAGATAAAGGGCTTGGAGGATATAAAAAAGTCAAGGGATGAGAAAAACCGCAGGTCAGGCGAGGCATATAATCTTTTATTACATGAGAGAGAAAATAGTATAGAAAACATGTATGCGTGGGAGAAAGGCAATGAAATTTTCAAGATAGAAAAGGAAAATCTAGTAAAACTTGCACAGATTATAGAAAACTACGGAGAAGAGGATACACTTGGTGAGGTTAGGGAGCGATTATTCACACATAAATCTGTGACTGCATCTGTTTTTGATACTGCCATAAATGAATGGAAAGCCGAAATTAATAGGATAGATAAAGTCATAAACGATAGACGTGATGAAATCGAGGAATGGAAAAATAAAAGAGAGCCTGAGCCTGAGCTTTTTGATAAGGTGAGGAAAAATAGGGATAGGCTCACAAGTCTAGGCGTACCTCACATACCTTTGTATAAGGCGATAGACTACAAGGGTGATATAGAAGAAAAATATAAAGGGATTATAGAGGAAGCATTTGTAGATATGGGGATAATAAATGCTTTGATTGTTGAGCCAAAGTATAAAGCTGTGGTGCTTGCGATGGATACCGATATGGCGGACAAGTATATATTTGCTGAGCCAAATTTTTTTAAGCTAGAGCTTTCTCAGTACCTAAAGATAGAAGGTATGATGGCGGATGATATAAATAAGGAATACGTAGACAACGTAATCAAGAGCTTTATGGCGCATGATGGAGACCAATCGGTGCCGTACATAAACGAGCAGGGTGAGTATAGGCTAGGGGTTGTGACTGGTAAGGTATCTGGAATATATGATGCAAAGTATATAGGAATAGCTGCGAGAAAGAGATATAAGGAGCAGATGATAGAAAACCTGAAAGCGGAGATAAAGAAGCTTTCTTTAGAAAAGGAAGAGATACAGTCGAAGATAGAGATAATAAAGGGTAAGCTAGCATTACTTGACGCTGAGTATAAGGCTTTCCCAAGCAAAGCTGACCTTGAGGCTGCGAATAAAATGTATAAAAATGCTAAGTTTGAATATGAGCAGGAGTGTCAAAAGCTAGATAAAATGCAGGCTGAAATAGATGTCGTGTACAAGGAGATAAAAGCATTAAAGGAAAAGATTATAGAGCATTCACAAAAGATATTCTTAAGGCCCATTGATGCAAGTACATACGCACAAGCGATAGCAGAAATAGAGGTTTACAACAATCAGTTATTCGAGGTAGAGAGTAAACATATAAAATATATAGCAAAAATGGAGCAGACAAGCTCACTCACTACTCAGCATGAAGGCATATTAGATGACATAGATAATATAATATATGACGCTGAAAGAGTGCAAAAACTGATAAAGGTTGCAATGGAAAAAGTAACTAATTACGAGAAGCAACTAGAGCTCACAAATTATGATAAGATTAAGGAAGAGATAGATTATTGCAGTAGGCGACTACGAGAGATAGAGCTAGAGATACTAGAAAATACTAGGAATGCTGCAAGCTATAAGGAAAAAGCAACACAAATGCTACAAAAAATAGAGGAGTCAAAGCCACAGGCGGCTAAGGCAGGGGAGCTGGCCGCTGTTTATCAAAGGAGCTTTGATGCCGAACAAAGGCTGGGGTATGCAATCTTTGAGGAGGGCATGAGGAGTCTGCTAAAAAGTAGTAAGGGGCTAACAGATTACTCGGATGTGCTGATACAAACGCTTGAGAAAAACAGCAGTGACCTGAGGGATTACACTATAACAACCGAGCATATACTAGGGGAAAGCGATATATCGGATGATAAGGATATAGCTGAAGCCGGGAAGCGAGGAAGAAGAATAGACATAACTGCGCAGGTGCAAGGCAAAAAAGTAAGCATATATGTACTAAGGTCAAACATTGAGGACGAAATAGAGATAAATAAAAACACCCTAAATGAAAACGATAGAGAGCTTTTTGAGGATATATTAGCAAATACTATTGCAAAGAAGATACGTGTGAAGATTTTCCACAGCGAAAACTGGGTAAAAAAGATGAATGCACTCATGGAGTCAATGAACACCTCAAGTGGGCTATCGTTTAGCCTTTCGTGGAAACACAAAAAAGCCGAGACTGAGGAACAGCTAGGAACGAAGGAACTGGTCGAGATACTGATAATGGATGGCAACTTACTCGGAAGCGAGCAAAGAGACAAGCTATCGAGACACTTTAGGTCAAAGATAGCTGAGGCTAAGGGAAAACTAGAGGATGAGGGGAAAACAAAAACCTTCCACGCGATAATGAAGAACCTGCTCGACTATAGACAGTGGTTCGAGTTCCAGCTACACTACACTCGTGAAGGTGACAAGAAAAAAGAACTAACTGACAACGCATTCTTCACATTCAGTGGAGGAGAAAAAGCGATGGCGATGTACGTACCACTGTTTTCAGCGGTCTACGCGCGCTACGAAAGCGCAAGAAGCGACTGCCCGAGAATAATATCACTCGACGAGGCGTTTGCAGGGGTCGACGAAAACAACATTCGCGATATGTTTAGGCTTATGGTGGAGCTGGATTTGAGCTTTATCATAAACTCACAGGTGCTATACGGGGATTATGACACAGTGCCGAGCTTGGCGATATCTGAGCTGATACGGCCGAATAATGCGAAATTTGTGTCGGTGATACGATATAGGTGGGATGGTAGTAGGCGGGTTTTGGTGTAGGGTGAGGTTTTATGCCTCACCGCACGAGGTCAGTCACAAAATTGATGGAAATAATGGAGAGATTTTAAGATGAATATAAAATTTATAATAGGGGGCAAAAATAATATATGAAAAACAGTATTTTAAATTATGAAGTTGTAAGTAAAGATAATATTGATCTAGCAATTAAAGTGCAAAATACTATTTTCCCAGAGGAAAATGGAGCACAAAACTTTATTGATAGTATTGGTGATTATACATATATAAAAGAGTTGATTTTTTGGATTGTATTGCATGATGAGAATCCTGTAGGTATAATAGGGCTGTACTCTTATCTAGAATACCCCGATGATGCTTTCATGGGATGGTACGGAGTATTACCGAATTCAAGAAGTATGGGATTTGGTAATGAAATTTTTGATTTTTTTGAAGATTATTCTAGAAGTCAAGGGTACAAGAATATTAGATTGTATACAGATGATATAGATAATCTTGATGCTATCAAACTGTATTATAAAAAAGGAATGATATCAGAAGAGTATACAAATCAAACTGACGTTATACATTCAATAGGTAAAATTTTGATTTTATCTAAAAGTTTAACAGAAAGACCAACAGAAAAATGGGATAATAAATATTTAGGGTTAACGGCTCAAGTAGAAAGACAAAATTGTTAAACATATTATACGAGGGGGCATTTAAGTGGAAAATAAATTAAACAAAGGTCATATAATCATATATCAAACAGAAGATGGAGTTACTAAAATAAATGTTAGGATTGAAAATGAGACAGTTTGGCTGACCCAAACTGAAATTGTGGAATTGTTTCAGACTACTAAATCAAATATAAGTGAACATATAAAGCATATATTTGAAGAAGGTGAACTTGACGAGATTTCAGTAGTTCGGAATTTCCGAACTACTGGTCCAGATGGAAAATTGTATAACAAAAAATATTACAACCTAGACGTAATCATATCCATAGGCTACAGAGTAAAATCTCACAGAGGTGTACAATTCAGAAGATGGGCAAGTAGTATTCTAAAAGAGTACATAATAAAAGGGTTCGCAATGAATGATGATTTGCTTAAAAAAGCTGGTGGTGGTAACTACTTTGATGAGCTACTACAAAGAATCAGAGATATCCGCTCGTCAGAAAAAGTTTTCTGGCGAAAAGTTCTTGATATTTATGCAACAAGCATTGACTATGACTCTAAGGCAGAAATGACGATAAAATTTTTCAAGATTGTTCAAAATAAGATGCACTGGGCTGTTCATAATCAAACGGCTGCAGAAGTTGTATATAATAGAGCAGATTCAGAAAAAGATTTCATGGGACTTACGAGTTTTAAGGGAAACAAGCTAACGAAGGAAGAAGTTATTATAGCCAAAAACTACTTGACGGAGAAAGAACTCAATATGCTGAATCGAATTGTAACAGCTTATCTGGAGATAGCTGAGATACGAGCACTTGATAGAGTACCAATGTATATGAAAGACTGGATAGAGCAGATAGATGAATTTTTGAAAATGAGCAGGAAAGAGATATTGACGCATTTTGGTAAAATATCGGCAGAAGAGGCAAATGAGAAGGCTTTGATTGAGTATGAGAAGTACAGGGAAAGGACGAAAAATGATTTGTCTGAAGTGGAGAGGCATTTTATAGAAGCACTTGAAGGTATGAGTAAGGAAATCAAGAAAATCGGAAATAAGTAAACTGGGATAACAATTAGGAGCTGAAACGCATGAAAAACACCCAAGAAATAGTCGAATACCTAAAATCCACCCCAGGACTTTCGCGTCTTATAAAAGGCTTACGCGGGAAATATGAGTCGCTTAGTAAAACTGGTGGGACAGTCACTATAACGAATCTAACATCGGTTGAAAAAGAAGCCTTGTCGGGATTATTCGGTGAGGATTTTTATAGTAAAAATGATGCGCGAATATCTATAGCAAAATTCAAGAAAGCTTTGGAGCGGACTAGGTTCCTTGATGTTGACTTGTTTGATATTCTAGAGCACTACTACGGAGAGGACATAATGTCAAAACAAGAAGTGCGTGAGATTCAAAAAAGTGAGAGGGAGAGATTTGATAGAGAAATGCTGGAAATACTTAAGGATTCAGAGTTTAGATATACGTATGAAGAGGGTGTGAAGACCAAAATAGCCTCATTTAATAAGTTGATAACCCCGATATATAACAAAAATATGGATAAACTTGCGAAAGTGTTAAAGAGTATAGACGTGGCTGTGCAACAGCTTCCGTACAAGATTAATTCACTGGAAATGCTACCAATATTTGCAGCACGCATGACAAAGGATCCGCACGGGTTTGATGATGATTCCATTCTTCAAAAGATTATGATGTACCACTTGTGCAGGATTTTTGAGATAGCACACCCTAAAAACGTCGAGGATAAAAATGAAATATTGTTTATGGCAGGCTTGGTAAGGGACGATTTGTCGAGCTTTGTATATACAAAAGGGCTTATTGCACGCAAGAAAAATGTCGTACATAAAGGCTGGCAGGGGTTTTATGAGGCGAATGAAATATTGCAGCTGACGCTTCTAAATCTGCTAGAAGTGGACGAGGTAATAGCTGCAAACTCCATAGTTTACGTAGTTGAGAACCCAATGGTGTTTAGGGAAATGGCAAAAAATACTGCGAAAGATGTGGCGCTAATATGTACTTACGGGCAGCTACGGCTTGCTGCGAAAAACTTGCTAGACAAGATTGCAAAGGGTGGTAGCACTATATATTACTCTGGCGACTTCGATCCCGAAGGGATGCGGATAGCAGATAGTCTTAAGAAAAAATATAAAGAAAAGCTAAAGTTATGGTGTTACGATGTTAAGTCCTACCAGACCTCAATTTCAAAAGAAAAGATATCAGAAAGCAGACTAAAGAAACTGGATTCGCTAGAGGATGACGAGCTAAGACAAGTGGCGGTGCTTATGAGGACGGAGAGACGAGCGGGATATCAGGAGAATATGATGGGAGAGCTATTTATGGATTTGTAGAAAGTTTTGGACTTCAAATGTCCAAATGGAAAGTCTGATCCCATTGCGTTTCCATTTTGTTCTTTTTTAAACTCACATGAGATAGCTACTTTAGTGGTTTATTGCTTCTATTCATGATGTTGATATCATTATCGCTCGTAATTTCCTGAATTCCTTGTTGACATTCGTCTATCATACTCACCAATCATTTGTCTTACATGCCCATCAATATTTGTACCATTTGTAGGGTCTATTAAACTACCCTGTTTAGTTGTAGATAGGTCTTTGTAACCAGCATTATCTAATTTGCCGATTCCCACTTCATGTGCAATCTCTTCCTGAAATTTACCAGATTTAAGTTTTGCAGGATTTATATGTGAACTATTATTTTTACTCATTTAATTACCTCCATGTATATATTTATATTTTCTTAATTAGTTTTTGAGGATTGGTTTAAAACTATGCAAAACTTTGCATGTAATTAGAGTAATATTTTTTTTGAAAAAAGTATATAGTTTTCTTAGTTGCAAATAATATGTTAAGGGTGATAAAATGGAGATAGAAAAGGTTGTGAAAATATTTAACGGTAATGAGATGGTAAATGTTTATTATGGAGAAGAAAAGGTATGGATTGAAGATGTTGATGAGAGTAAGGATATAGCTATTGTTAGACATCTAGAGGATGATATGATGGAAAACGTAAAGGTATCTGAATTGAGGGGAGAAGTATGATAATAAGGGAGATAAAAGACTTAATTGAAAATAATAATTATGGAGTTTTAGCAACTAGTTATGAGGGATTTCCTCTTTCTAGTCCTGTGGAATATTATTTAAATGATGGAAACGAAATATTTATACCTTCTGTTGGAGGGAATAAATTTAAAAATTTAAATATTAATAACAATGTCTGCTTACTGGTTAATTCTAAATTTGAGGATAACTTTAGAATGAAAGGAGTTCAGATATTTGGGAAGGCAAGCATATATGATAAAAACACAGATACATTTGATATGGCGAGCAAATATATAGATGATACTGAAGTTCTTTTGGATGATCAAACAAAAATAATAAAAATATCACCAGTTAAAATAATATATTTGAATTCACTAAAAACTGGGGAGAAAATAAAATATGAAGTTGAAATAAACTAATGGTAAGCTAAAAAATAATGCTATGATTTTTTTCATAGCATTATTTTTTATAACTAGATACCCAATTCTTTTCTTTTTTTCTCAATATGCTCTTTGTATATTTCTATAGTTTTTTCTGCATCCATTTCGACTACCACTTTACCAAGTCCTAAACTTTCGGTAGTTTCGGTAAGTGTTTTTACTACTACATCACTTCCCGTAATTGATGGTACAGGTGCAATGTGTACCAACCATCCTAACGCAACTGCAGTACATGCATCAGCTACCGCTTTTTGCTCAAGATATTCTGGAGCTCCTATTACTATTGGCAGCTTATCTGTGTCAACATTTAGCTCATCAGCTATTTCCATTGCTGTCTGTGTCATTTTACCTATATCTACACAAGCACCATAGCTCAGTACTGGCGGAATTCCGAGTTGTTTGCAAACTGTTTTTAGTCCTTCGCCCGCTTCATCGGCTGCATTTGGATTGGTTAAGCCTGTATACTCCATAACTGAGGATGTACACCCTCCAGAAAGAACTAAAATATTATTTTCGATTAAGCCTTTTGTTATCTTGAAAATGTTACTTCCACCTTGTCCATATCTAGCAGTAGTACACCCAACCATTGTTGCAATTCCTCGTATATTTCCATTTACGATTTGTTCTATCAAAGGTTTAAAACTGCCACCTAAGGCTTCCTTGACAGACTCTGTGCTAAAGCCCACCATACAATCTGATTTATATTGTGGTATATAAACCTTTATACTTGATGCTTTACGTTTCTTATATGATGTAATAGCCATATCTAATGCTTTTTCTGCCTGTTCCTTCATCTTTTCTGGTATAAAGTCAAGGGTTTCAGTTCCTTGCAGCTTTATAACTGGATGTGTACTCAAAAGTTTTGTTCCAAACTGTTTAGCATAAAGAGGAAGCGTAGGCACTGTACAGTTGTAATCAAACATAAACAAGTCAACCACGCCTGTTGCAAGAAGATATTCCTCAGATAACCACTCACCCTCTTGACCGCCATACCCTTTTTGGTTTTGAGTGCCTGAGTAATTAAGAATTTGTTGCCCTTCACAAACATGTCCCAAAATCTGCAATCCACTAGCTCCTGCATCTTTTGCTTTCTGCTGCCATTCATCTGTAGAGGCTAGGTCAATCGCGATATGAGCCAAAAGTGGCATATGACCATTAGTGATTACATTTATCATATCTTCTTTTAGTAGTCCCATGTTCTGTTGTTTCATTTCTATTCTTTGTGTACCCATAAGCATTTCTTGAATAATGTCTAATAAAAATAATCCTTGATATTCATTTGCTATACCTAAACGCACACTATTTAGTAAAAATTCAACGGGATCTGATCTAAAGTTAGTCATACATGTTGTCTGTGCATAAGCTACCTCGCTATAAGCTCCTCCAGGAAATAAACCGAGTTTTTTCCAGAGTTCCTTACGTTTAGTTGGTGCAAAAGCTTCAACAGCTTTAGACTGGATATGATATTCGCTGTGTATATCACCGATTACCCAATTAGCAAAATCAACCGCTACTTGATTTATGTCCTTATTTGCATCTAGTCCAGCCATATCTGCAAACTTTTTAAGTTTTTCGGGATCTCTAATTTTTAAACCACTTTCGGGATGCTCGCCTGCAGCTCTTAATGTACGTGCTGCCTGATGAGCATGAAATACGTTTGCTGATGTACCTATCGTTACATGTCTATACATAAAGTTTCTAGCAACCATAGTATGTGCATCAACTCCACAAGTTCCTCTAGGTGTTTTTGAACTTATACGGCAAGGACCATTAGCACACAATTGGCATGACAAACCTTCAATACAAAATTTACACTGAATAGGTTGTTGCTGACTAAATCTATCAAAGACATTTGTAATGCCTGCCTTGTTTACAACTTGGTACATTTCTCTCATTGCAGGGTCAATAATAACATTTAAAGGATAGCCTTCTTTAGTTTGGTCGCCTTTCGAAATATGCTCTCTTTGCCATTTATGAACCTCATTCATTACTTCTGGTAGTTTATCGATAGTATTATAATCGATATTTTTATCATTGAAATAATCTTCATTCATAGTTGGATCATTATAATCATTTTGTGTGAGCTGAGACCCTAGAGTACTATTAGCTTGAGCTCCTTCCATTCTTTCTGCACTTCTGTTGTAAGATTGTTTAATATTATCATCTGCCATAAGAAAACCCCCTTTTCCTGTTCATTAGTTTTTGAAGGTATAGAAATAATATACATTATAATTTTACAAATATAAGTTTATCCTGACTTACGTTAAAAACGTATTGACATACTAAAATTAGTTTGATATATTTAAAATAAAACTTTATATTATGTCGAAATGTACAAAGAGATAATACAAGTCATAAAAGTACAAAATCTAATCAACTAAATATTTAAGAATAAAAATACTGAATCTAATACTAAGTATAGTAATATTAGCTAATACATAAGATAAAAAATGGGGGAGATAAGATTGGGATTAATTAAAACACTAGATGAAAAGTGTGTGGGGTGTAACAGCTGTATTCGAGAATGTCCAGTGGACATTGTAAATAAAAGCATATCTACAGAAAAAGGTAATAAAATAAGTTTAAATGAGGAAAACTGTATAAGCTGTGGAGCATGTATTAAAGTTTGTTCACATGGAGCAAGATATTATGATGATGATATAGAAAAGCTTTTTCTAGATTTATCAAAAGGAGAAAAAGTATCTTTGGTAATAGCTCCTTCAATAAGGACGAGTTTTAAACATGAGTATAAAAAACTTTTTGCATACCTAAAAAGCCTTGGAGTAAATAAAATATATGATACATCCTATGGAGCTGAAATTACAACATGGGCTTATATAAAATATATAACTATAAATAAGGTTGCAGGTACTATCTCACAGCCATGTCCGGTTGTAGTAAATTATATAGAAAAATACCAACCTGAGTTGATAAGCAAGTTATCACCTGTACAGAGTCCTATGATGTGCACAGCAGTTTTTATGAAAAAATATGATAATATTAATGAAAAACTGGCATTTATATCGCCATGTATAGCTAAAAAGAATGAAGTGGATGACATTAATACAGGTAGTTATGCAAGCTATAATGTTACATATAATAATCTGAAAAATTATATACATGATAAAAAAATAAACTTGGCAAGTTATAAAGAAGAAGAATTTGATGATATGGGATATGGGCTAGGATCTATATTCCCAATGCCCGGAGGTCTCAAGCAAAACGTTGAATATCATGTACCATCTGCATGGGTACGTCAAGTTGAGGGACATAAAGAGTTTTGTGAATATTTAGAAGGATATGAGGAAAGAGTCAAGGCAGGTAATAAAGAGCTACCTTTGTTAGTTGATATTCTCAACTGCCCGAAAGGTTGTAACTGGGGTACAGGCACAGTAAGAGAAGAACAAAATGATTATGATGATGTTGAAGTTATAATGAATAAGGAAAAACTAAAATTAAAGGATCATGAAAAGGGTATATTAAAGAAAAAGTATGATTTATTTGAATATTTTGATAAAAATTTAAATGTGGAGGATTTTTACAGGAGATATTCTGATAAAAAGGTGGAAATATATAATCCAAGCAAGCAAGAGATAGAAAATGAATATAAAAAGCTAGAAAAATATACAGAAGAAGATAAAATAATAAATTGTAAAGCATGTGGATACAATAGTTGTGAAAACATGGCAATAGCTATGTGTAGAGGGTATAATAATGAGAGTAACTGTATAAATTATAATAAACAACAAGTTGAAAACGAAAAACTTGAATTTAAAGAACATAAAGAGGAATTTGAGGGATTATTGGCGGATGCAAAGAATGTGACAGAAGAGAAAATAGAATTTTCTAAAAAACTAGAAGAAAAGGTACAAGCAATAATTAGTTCATTAGATGGAGTAAGTGAAAGTAATGAACAAGTTAACGAGAGTATAGATGTTATAGCAAAAAAAGTAGCCCATGTAACTGATGTAGCATCAAATTTGAAAAGTATAGTTGATACTATAGAAAAAAACATAAAAACGTACTCAGAGACTTCAGAAATAATAGTTGATATATCTGATAAGACAAACCTACTGGCGCTAAATGCCTCTATTGAAGCAGCTCGCGCAGGTGAAAGTGGAAAGGGGTTTGCTGTAGTTGCAGACGAAGTTAGAAAGCTTGCAAAACAAACTAAAAATTCAGCAGAAACAACAAGAGATAATAACGCAAAGACAATACCTATGATAAAATCAATAATTGAGGTTTCTAATGTGTTGCTTGATGAGATGGGTAAAGTAAATTATAATATGCAAAATATACTTGCACAATCTCAAATTATTACAAGTACTACAGAAGATATAACGAAAACTGCAAATAAGTTACTAAACGAAAATTAAAAGATATGTAGTTATATACGTTAATCGCTAAGGGTCAATTTCCCGCAGCTCTGCTGCGGGGAAAATTCATTATATCTACCAAAATTAATAGGNNCCTATTAATTTTGGTAGATATAACTTAAGATTTGAGGTGAAATATATTATATTCTTGCTACACCTGTTTTTCTTGCTGCTTCTGCTACGGCTGCTGCAACTGTTTTACCTATGCCTGGTTCAAATGGTGATGGAATTATATAGTCAGGTTTTAGTTTATCGGCTGTTACAAAACCAGCTATTGCATAAGCTGCAGCAATTTTCATTTCGTCATTGATGTCACTTGCACGAGCATCTAGAGCACCTCTGAAAACACCTGGGAAAGCTAATACATTATTGATTTGATTAGGAAAGTCGCTTCTGCCACTGCCGACAACCGCAGCACCAGCAGCCAAAGCTACCTCGGGCATAATCTCAGGTACGGGATTAGCCATAGCAAAAATTATTGGATCATGCGCCATAGTTTTTATCATTTCTGCGGTTACAAGGTTTGGAGCACTTACACCAATAAAGACATCGGCATCTATTAAGATATCAGAAAGGCTACCTTTCTTCATGCTTTTATTAGATATATCAGCCATAAGTTCTTTTTCAGAATTAAGGTTATCTCTTCCTTTATAAATAGCACCGATTTTGTCACATAATACGACATTTGCAAGCCCCATGCTCATAAGTAGCTTTGTTATAGCAATAGCTGCTGCACCTGCACCACTGATTACAACACTGATATTTTTAATATCTTTTTTTACTACTTTTAAAGCATTAATCATGGCTGCAAGAACTACAATAGCAGTTCCATGCTGATCATCGTGAAATATAGGAATATCACAAACCTCTTTAAGTCTTCGCTCAATCTCAAAGCAACGAGGTGCAGATATATCTTCTAAATTAATACCTCCAAAGCTTCCTGCAAGCAAACGTACTGTGTTTACGATATCATCAACATTTTTGCTGCGGATACATAAAGGGAAAGCATCAACATCGGCAAAAGTTTTAAATAGTACACATTTTCCCTCCATTACAGGCATGCCAGCCTCGGGCCCGATATCTCCTAGACCTAAAACAGCTGTTCCGTCAGTTACAACGCCAACAAGGTTCCATCTTCGTGTATATTCATATGAAAGATCAACATTGTTTGAGATTTCTAGACAAGGTTCAGCAACACCTGGTGTATAGGCTATTGTTAGATCTTGTTTATTTTTAACCTGGGCAGTACTGATAACTTCTATTTTGCCCCTCCACTCTTTATGAGCTCGAAGAGCATCTTCTTTGATTGACATAGTGTCACTCCTTAAATAGATACTCAACTTTAAATAATATAAAAGTTGGCTTAAATTGTTATTATTAGTTATAGTATATCATAAGAAATTAAATTTGGAAATATATACAACTAAAATTTTAAATATTAAAAAAAATCTACATTTTACAATGAATTTAAAAAAGCGATTGATTAAAATCAGTCGCTTTTTATATAATACCATGTTTATAGTTGATAATTATAATACAGGTTAGATAGGTGTTTATAGTCTGGGTTTGTGACAGAGTTTGTGAGATAAGCCGTCTCGGATGTAGCATCTTTTCTGTGTTTGTTTAGTGCTGATATCATTCCTTCAGCGGTTTTTATTCCTATGTCATGGCCGTAGTAGGTTCCGTTACCGAGGTCAATTACATTCTCACCTCGCCACTCTGGTGTTTTAGGGTCAAAGTCTGGATTTTTAAAGTATCTACAATCCCCAGGTGTTTGAGTAGATGGACTCTCTTTAGTAGAAATACCTAGGTCACTATCAATATTTTGCCAGCTGTATAGATATAAATCCGGAAATACAGAATCGAATAATCCTTTTGGATACATTCTAAGTAAAGCACCATAATATATAATAACTATAGCTGTAGAACACTCAGTACCATATTTTGAGCTATTTGCGTAAATGTCACTAATAGCATCGTATGGTGACACATTTTTCTTTAGTAAGAAACCACCTTGCTCGGTACGTTCCCAAAACTCAGGATTACACATAGAGTCTTTGAAAGTTCTAAATTTAAAACCACTTTTCGAAAGCTCTACGGCAGTCCTTACAATATTTGCTCTTAAGTTTATTTCAAATTTTAGTTGGTCAAAGGAAGCATATCTGTAGATTGTCTGGCTTTCGTATAAGCTAGTTACAATCTTTGTTTCCATGCTATCTATAGGGAAGCTATCAATAATAACTTTTAAATCAATCGGTTTTCCTGCAATTGTAATAATAATAATCACCCTTTCACTAAAAAGATTTATTATCATTATATGAAAAAATTTTAACGTGGTGCTTGACAGTATTTTAATATTTAAATACATATATACGAGTATAGGTTATAAAATAGTTATAGGAGGTGTTATAATGAAGAAATGGATGGTTTTATTGACAGTAATAATTATAATAACTGTATTCTTTGCAATTGGGTACACCAGAGAAGGAGACAAAAAACAGAGTGCATTATTAAATAATAATAAACCAATTACAAAAGATGTTCTTATAGATAAAGGTTATTTACTTGCATTAAATTCAGTAGATCAGTTTTTAGGTGCGTGGTTAATGAGGGACGAGAAAAAGGGCTTGGAATTTATAACTAAAAGGTTGAAGGATAGCCTTACGGCTAACGAATCGTTTGCATTTTTTGTGGGCACTTCAAATCCACATCATCAAGGATTTGAGGTTACTGGTAGTGAGCGTGTAGATGAATCGACCATACGTTTTAATGTATGGTTATATGAAGATATTACAGGTGAATCACCGACTCCCAAGAAAAGAGGAAAACCAATGTACGTTGATGTTGTAAAGTTCAATGAGTATCAATGGCTAGTAGATTCTCTTCCACGGGAGTAAAGATAGTTTCATTGTTTAAAAAGCTATCATTGCGAGTGTAATGGTAGCTTTTTAAACGATGAATAATACATATAATGTCAATGTAAAGTAAATCAACTTATAATATAAATTGTGTAAAAAAATG
>DMOI01000060.1 GCA_003452395.1 Clostridiales bacterium | reverse complement strand
GTTACAACTGTCAAAGACCCGTGTTTAAAATAAATAATATTTTGATAATCTATTGAAAAACAAACAATTATAGTGTAAAATGTTATTATAAGGGGGGGAGTGAATATGTTGATAAATAATGAAAAAAAGGAAGCAAGTATTATTAATAAAATACAAGAAGGGATGTTTGAAGATGTTAGCAATCTAAAACTAGATAAAAAACACACATTATCTAATAGAATTATTAATTTGGGATTAAAAATTAAAGAAGGTAAATCAAAAATAAGTGAAGTTATAAAAGGAGTTTTAGGAATTGCAACAGTGGTAAGCAGTTTTGATTTAAAGCTTTCCTTTTATAGTAAAAAAATGAGAGATGTTACTCAAAAAATGTCTTCAATGGCAACAAGTATTGCAACTGCTGCTGAGGAAACTAATGCTTCTATTACGCAAGTTGTTGAGACCAATGTGGAATTTAACAATTCTTTAAATAAAATATCCTTAGAGTCAAAAAAACTTAGTGAGAATGCTACAAAAAGCAATTCGATTTTGAATACAGTTGCTTATGAAAATAGTGAAGTTATAAAACTATCAGGCTATATGAGTAGTGATGTAAATAGTTTTGTTGAAAAATCACAAAAAATAAAAGAAACTATGCAAGGTATCTATGGGATTTCGGACAAAACAAATCTTTTAGCTCTTAACGCATCTATAGAAGCAGCAAGAGCGGGAGAAGCTGGTAGGGGGTTTGCTGTAGTAGCTGATGAAATAAGGAAACTATCAGAAACTACTAAGTCGCTTTTGAATTCTATGGATAAGGTATTAGAAGAGATTAACGAAGCTTCTCAAAAAAGTTCTATAAGTGTAGATAAAACTGTGGAGAAACTAGTTAAGGTTACTGGAGATGTTAAATCTCTGGAAAACATTATGAATACAAATGTGTCTGCCATTAATCAAATTACTGATAACTTAACAGAAATTAATGATTTTAATAAGGGTGTAACTTTATCGTTTGAGGAAGTTGCATTAGCAGTAAATTCAGTTGCTACGGACATCCAAAATGTCGCAGAGATTGCAGTTGAGATGGAAAATATCAGTAATTTAGTACAAGAAGCTTCAAGTTCAATGAGTGAAATAGAAGAAAAAGTTAATGGTGTAGCAAATTCATGTGGAAAACTAGCAAATCATGAATTTTACAGATTATCGAATGAGGACTTTATTATGACTGTAAACGCTGCAATATCAGCACATACTAATTGGATAGGCAATTTGAAAACAATGGCTGAACGTATGCAAGTATCGCCCATCCAAACAGATGAACACAAATGTGGATTTGGACATTTTTATTATGTTGTTAAACCTACATCAACTAAAGTTTTAACTTTGTGGAATGAGGTTGAAAAAGAGCATCATGACTTTCACAAAATTGGTGATATTGTAATTGAGAATATAAATAAAAATAATAGTAAAATTGTTTTTGAAAAAGTAAAAGAAGCTGAGGTAATTTCAATTAGAATAATAAAAATTTTCAATAATATGAATGAACTTACAAAAGTAATGTCTCAAACTGGTGAAAATGTATTTTGATATATTGGTTATAAAATGGGCATACAAGAATTGTTTTCAGGGATATTTGTGAATAGGTGGTTATGAGCAACACCAAAAAAGCAACTTTTATGTTGCTTTTTTGGTGTATTAAAATTTAAAAAACTACTAATAGGGAATTGCAAATTTATGAAGAAGATGATATATTGGTATGTATGAATATAATCTTTAAAATGTGTGAGATGGAGGGAAAATATGAAGGCAAATAAACATAAAGATTATTCGGATGAGAAGAAATATTTAGCGTATACCATAGAAAGTATAGTAGAAGAAATAACTATATTAAAAAATAAAAAGTATAATTCGATTAACTCTGAGGTTGTTGGTAATATAATTGCAATGGATGCAAAAAAGCAAAGGCAATTAGAAAAGTCGATATACAATCCATACTTTGGAAAGATTGACTTTAACGAGGAAGGACAAGCAAAGACACAAAAACTATATATAGGTAAAGTTTCATTAATGGACAATTACAGCAAAGATGAAAATGACATGATAATTGTGGATTGGAGAGCACCAATATCGAGCTTATACTACGATGGAAACTTGGGGAAGGTAAAATATAATTGTCCAGAAGGAACAATAAATGGAGAGCTGATTATAAAGAGAAATTATAAGATTGAAGAAGGAAGCTTAGAAGAAATATCGGATATAGATGTCACGGCTATCGATGAGATGCTAATAGGATTTCTGGAAGAAAACAAGGATAATAAATTGAGGGATATAGTAGCAACTATACAATCTGAGCAAAATGAGATAATAAGAACAGACATGAAAAGGTCATTAATAGTACAAGGAGCAGCAGGAAGTGGGAAGACAACAATTGCATTACATAGGATAGCATATTTAATGTATATGTTAAAGGACAAGGTAAAGCCCGAAGAGTTTATGATTATAGCTCCTAATAAATTATTTTTAAATTACATAGTAAATGTACTACCTGAATTAGGTGTAGATGATGTAGTGCAAACTACATTTGAGGAATTAGTAAAGGATATAGTAGCTAAGGAAGTAAAGGTGTATGATCCAGATGGTAAGTTGATACAAATACTAGAGAAAGATGAAAAAGAAATAGAAAAAGAGAAAGTAAAGGCCATATCAAGTTTTAAATCAAGTATGGATTATCAAAGAAGTTTAGAAGGTTATATGGAGCAAATACATGATAATACAATACCTTCAGGTGATTTTGTATTTGAGGGTATAGTATTAGCAAAGGCAGAAGAGATACAAAAGATGTATACAGAAGATTATAAAAGATATCCAATAACCAAGAGGGTAGAATTAATACATTATTATTTAGTAACGCGAGCTGATATGGATAAAAACTTGATAGGGAAAAGTATAAAGAATAGCATAAGCCAAAGAGAAGCAAAATTGGTAGCTGAGTGCAAAAGTAATGCAAAGGCAAGTGAAATAGTACAGGATTTATATTTAGAACAACAAAAGAGAATAAAAAGCATTAAGACTAATGTGAAGAAACAAGCCTCTTTATATATAGTAGCACCCGGAAAGTCAATACTTAAATATTATAAAGATTTTGTAGGAGACATGAAAGCATATACAGAATTTATTTTAGAAAGTAAGTTTGATCGAGATACTATTGAATTAGCAAGATATAATACAAACGAAATGTTATCAAAAAATAGAATAGAAGTGGAGGATTTTGCAGCACTTATGTATTTAAAGGGTAAATTACATGGGATAGAAGGACTCGAAAAAATGAGACATGTGGTAGTAGACGAAGCCCAAGATACAGGAGCATTTCAATATTATGTATTACAAGATTTAATGAAGAATAGTACATTTACTATATTAGGTGATATTGCACAAGGAATAAATGCACATAGAGGTACAGTGGACTGGGAAACATTAAAACAAGATGCATTTAAAGGTGATTGTGAGATATCAAATTTAGAGCAAAGTTATAGGACAACTGTGGAGATAATGAATGCAGCAAATATAGTATTAAAGAAGTTAGATAATAAAGCGATAGTATACGCAAAACCTGTATTAAGACACGGAAGTGAGATAATAGTAAAGGAGTATAAATCAAAAGAACAAGTTTATTTAAAGATAAAAGAAAGAATAGAACAATTAAAAGATGCATCAAAATCAATAGCTGTAATAGGTAAGCTAGTACAAGAATGCGAAGGTATATATGATTATTTAAGGAAATTCGAGGGAATACACGTACAATTATTAACTGATAGAGAGAGTGAATATAAAAGGCAAGTTGTTGTTGTACCATCATACTTATCAAAGGGATTAGAGTTCGATTCAGTTATACTTTTAGATGTGAATAGGGAAAATTATACAGTTAATGATTTGAATGCTAAACTATTATACGTATCGATGACAAGAGCATTACATACATTAGATATATTTGTAAATGGTGAAAGGTCAGAACTACTAGAAGGTGTTTAATACCATTAGTTTTTGAAAGCTAAAGGGAGAAACAGCAGGGGCGGTATCTATGTGTCCGCCCGTTGATGCTTGTAACACTAACTATAAGCTACAACCAAATGTAGTGCCTTTGATCAAAAGGCTATTATAACCCCGCCATCATAAGCGTACATAGTGCTAAGACCTTTTGTCTCCAAGATAATTATATCTTTGAAATTATAAACTTTTAAAACTGCTTCTTTTAGCCATTCGGCCTTTTCTTTTGCATTGCAATGAGAGATGCTTAAAATTTTGTCTTTAAAATCAGAACCGTGTTCACCAATAATTTCAACTAATCTATTGAAAGCTTTTTTGCTACCTCTTGATTTTTCGTGCATATCTATTTCACCTTTTACAGCCTTCATGATTGGGACTATATTGAGTATACTAGCAAGAAATCCTTTTAGTTTTGATATGCGGCCATTTTTTATTAGATTATCTAGCGAATCTAATATGAAAAACGTTTTCATTCCCTCTATAAATCCTGTTACCGTAGAGACAAGCTCGTTATTTGGTAAATTTTTTTCAATACATTCATTGATTTTTAATGCAACAAGAACTTCACCAGAGGCTGCACTAAGGGAGTCAAATATGTGTATGAATTTATCTTTGTTAGTCTCTAAAAATATGTTTTTGGCTGTCAGGGCACTATTATAAGAACCACTCAAAAAAGAAGAAATAGTGATAATGAAAATATTGTTTGACATGCTGTTTTTGAAACAATTATAAAAATCATCGGGTGAAGGACAAGAACTTTTCGGAACTGATGGAGTTGATTTTATGGCTTTTAAAAGATCTATTGGATTAAGACTATCATCATCAATATAAGTAACATCTTCTACCATGATTTTAAAAGGAATTAAGTCTACATTCATATCTTCTTGCATTTGTTTTGGCAAATCACAGCAGCTGTCAGCTACAATTTTTGAATTCATAAAATTACACGCTCCTTTAGATATAAGTTTATAATTGATTTTAACACATATTTTACAAATTTGCAAAAATTTTTTGCAAAAACCCTTTACTTTTTGTAATGATTTTGTTAAAATAGAGTTGTTACAAAATTATTAAGTAAATATTATTAAACATTTCACATATAATAATAATATGTTAAGAATAAAAGGAGTATTGATATGAGCAAGCAGTGCAAAGTAAAATCTTTACAAGAAGTACAGAGGGAAACAATTAGAAGAGAAAATCAAAAGAAAGCAGAATTTAAAGTAATATTGTATATAGTGGTAGGCATTTTAGTAACTGTTGCAGGAATTATATTTTTTTTAGAATCAGGAAGAAAAGAATGTTTACTAAAAGTTAAAGATGTTGAAATAGGATATGTTAGAAATAATGATGTAGCCATGGAGATGATAGAAAAAGCTAAGGTGCAATTGGAAACAGAATTAGGAACAAAAATAAAGATAACCGAGCAGCCTTCTTTTGAAATAGTTTCTAGTGGTAAAGGCATTGATAAAGATGAAATAATCATAAAAGCATTAAAAGAGAATCTAGAGTATGAACTGAGTGCATATACTATAACGATAGATAGTAAACCTTTCGGGGTATTAGTGAATGCAAAGGATATAAACCAAGTATTAAACGATTTAAAAAATAAATTTGACGATAAGAAAGAAACAGTTGATTTTGTAAGCGATAGCGATAATTTAAAATTATGGTTTAAGGAAGAAGTAGTAATTTTAAATGAGTCTGTAAAAAAGGATAAAATTGATAAGATAGAAACAATAACAGCAAAATTGTCAGGATCGGGAACAAAAGTAGAAGTATATGAAGTAAAAGAAGGCGATACAATATCGGAAATAGCCTCGCATTATGATGATATAGGGCTTAAAGATATAGTAGATATGAATCCAGGGATTAATCTTGATAAGCTTAAAATAGGACAAAAATTAAATCTCAGTACATCTAAAACGCCATTATCAGTAATAACAAAAGAAGAAAAAACTTATGAAGAAATTATCCCAAAAGCGAAAGAAATAAGCAAACTAGATTCGAAGCCTTTAACGTATAAAAAAGTCGTAAAAGAAGGTAAAGAAGGCAAAAAAACAGTTACCGCTAATATAATAAAGATAAATGGAGTAGAAGAAAAGAAAGAAGTAATTTCGCAACAAGTGCTAGTAGAGCCTATTACTGAAGTAGTTATTGTAGGAACGCAAAAAATATCAGAAAGAAGTTCGCCAGGGATTTATGCAATGCCTGCAGTAGGTGCTATAACATCTAAGTTTGGAGAACAGAGAGAAGGACATATACATCAAGGAATAGATATTGCAAATGATGTAGGTACTAGTATATATGCTGCAGGTAATGGTACAGTTTCTGAAACTGGATATGATGCAGGTGGATACGGGAACTACATTAAGATAAAGCATTCTAATGGTTTTGAAACCTTATATGGGCATTTGAGTAAAATAAAAGTTAGCCAAGGTGATAAAGTAACAAAGCAAGATAAAATAGGTCTAATGGGCAATACAGGAAGAAGCACAGGATCACATGTACATGTGGAAGTTATAAAGAATGGGAAAAAGTTAAATCCATTAAATTATGTGAGATAGTATTTAGGATATAATTTATCAAATGTCAGTTATAAGATATTAACCAAAAGACTTTTGCATATGCAAAAGTCTTTTGGTTAATATTAAAACAAATTTGTGCTTGACTAAATGAAATATAAGTATTATACTGGTTGTATGTATTTGTAATCAGGAAAAATTCATGTAATTAGCAATGTGCATGGTGCACTGTATAAATCGGAGGGATAAATATGCAACAAAAAGTATTAGTAGTTGATGATGAAAAAGCTATAGTAGATATTCTAGTTTTTAACCTACAAAAAGAAGGGTATTTAACTATAACAGCGAGTGATGGACAAGAAGGATATGAAAAGGCAATAAGTGAAAATCCAGACCTAATAGTACTAGATATTATGATGCCTAAGATGGATGGACTTGCTGTGTGTAAGCAATTAAGACAGAAAAATATAGGTATACCTATTATAATGTTGACAGCAAAAGCTGAGGAAGTAGACAAGGTTCTTGGGCTTGAGCTCGGAGCAGATGACTATGTAACAAAGCCATTTAGTGTAAGAGAATTAATGGCAAGAATTAAAGCAAATATGAGGAGAATTTTAACAGATAAAGAATTAGAGAAAACACCTCAAAATATCATAAAATCTGGGAAGATTGAGGTGGATCTTGATAGATATGAGGTTAGGAAAGGTACTGACGTGATAGAACTCACAGTGAGAGAGTTTGAACTCTTAAAATTCCTTATGATTCAAAAAAATCAAGTATTCTCGAGAGAATCGTTGCTTGAAAAAGTTTGGGGTTATGAGTATTATGGTGATGTCAGAACAGTGGATGTTACAGTAAGAAGACTTAGGGAGAAAGTTGAAGATAATTCAAACAATCCTTCGTATGTAATGACAAAAAGGGGTATAGGGTATTATTTTAAAGGTGAAAATTAATGAAAAGTGTGCAGTGGAAGCTAGTAGCTATTCATATTATAGTTGTTTTAATAGTAATGGTTAGTAGTGGAATATTTATATTATGGCAGATAGAAAATAACGAATACGGAAATGTTAAAGATGATTTGAGGGATTTGGTAAGACCTATGATAGAGTCAATATCAAACGATAAGTCAGAACAAGAAATAATACAAACATTACAAAATCAGTTACAAAAAAACACATCATTTTACAAGAATAGAGAGATGCAAATATTTATTCTTGATAAGACGGGTAAATATTTGGCCGATGCAATGCAAATGCAGACAGAAGAAAAGAATAGATTTAATACGACTGCTATAATAGCGGCCATAAACGGTGAAGATGAATTCGAGATATCTAATGAGGCAAGCCGAGAAGGAAGAATGAAAGAAATATTAAGTTTTGCAAAACCTATAAAAATAGGGGATGACGTAAAGGCAATTATTTATTTAAGAATTGTTACAGATGAGGTAAAAGAGTCACTTGATAAAAATAGAATGATAATCATTATAGCTATAGTTATAGCTCTTGTCTTGACAAGTTTTATAGGCTATATTTTTGCGAGCACTGTTACGGAGCCTATAAAAACACTAACAAGAAGTGCAAGGCAAATGGCTAGAGGAGACTTACACCAAAGAATAGAAGTAAGGTCTAATGATGAATTGGGTCAGCTTACAAAGAGCTTTAATTATATGGCGTTAGAACTTAATAAAACGGTGGCTGACATTACTAGTGAGAAAAACAAGCTAGAATCAGTGTTCGCACATATGAAAGATGGGTTGGTAGCTTTTAACGCAGCCGGACAAATAATACATGCTAATCCAGCGACATATCAAATCCTAGAATACAGCTATCTAGGAGATAATTTTTATTATTTGTTTGAGAAGCTAAATCTTGATATAAACTTTCATGAAATACTCAACATGGAAGCGGACAGAGTAAGAAAAAACGAATTGAATATAAGTGGAAAGCATATAAATGTTATATTTATAAATTACTTAAATGAAAAGAAACAACCAGAAGGTGTAATAGCTATGTTACAAGATGTAACAGAGCAAAAGAGACTAGATGACATGAGAAAGGAATTTGTTGCTAATGTTTCGCACGAGCTAAGAACACCACTTACTACGGTAAAAAGTTATGTTGAGACGATACTTGATACAGATCTTTCAGAAAAAGAAACCGTAACAAGTTTCTTAAGCACAATAAATAGCGAAGCAGATAGAATGGCTATTTTAGTACAGGATTTACTGGAATTGTCTAGGTTCGATAATCAACAGATAAAATTTAAAATTGAAAAAGCAGATATTGTTGAGATAGTAAAGAAGACAGTGGAACAATATAAAATTCACGCAAAAAACAAGAATCAATTACTAATTATGGAAGAATGTAAAAAGCAAATAAATATAGAGATTGACCCAGCAAGAATAATTCAAGTACTTAATAATATTCTAAGCAATGCAGTGAAATATAGTGGAGAGAACGATACCATAAAAATATTTATACAGGAAGATAGTGATAGTGCGAGAGTTATAGTTAAAGATACAGGCATGGGTATCCCTAAAGAAGACTTACCGAGATTGTTTGAGAGATTTTATAGGGTTGACAAAGCAAGATCAAGAGCAATGGGAGGAACAGGACTAGGTCTCGCTATTGCAAAGCAAATCATGGAATATCATAATGGTGATATATTAATAAATAGTGTTTATGGTAAAGGGACAGAGGTTGTTTTGGAGTTTACTAAAAATGTAAATTAAAAGTAAGTCATTTGTAACGCTGATGTAATAATTATATGATAATATAACAATATAAAAGTTGATAGTGATTAGATGATAATGGGCAGTGGAAAGATAAAAAACAGGTTTTCAACTTTCAACTTAAATAAGGAGGTGCTGTAATGAAAAGATTAATACTACTTTTTGCTATTGTTTCAATGATTTTGATTGGCGGAACTGTTAGCAAGGCAGAAAAGTTAAATCAAATTGAAGCTGAAAAGCAAACTGCAAATTTAGTTCAAATCCTAGATCAAATTAAGGATAAAAATGTACTTAATAAAAATGTGGTAAATATAGTGAGTGGATTAGAAAGTACATATGAGCCAACATTTGATACATATAGAATTATTTCAGGTGAAGCAAAGCAAGGTACAAATGTTTCAGTATGGAAGTATAAGAAGTCTGCAAATAATGCCCCTGTATTAAATGAAATAACATTACACCCAATAGGAGCATCAGAAATGTTTTCAGATCTTATAGAGCTAGATTTAGGTAGAAACTATATCCTTATACATGGAGAAAAAGATATATCAACTACAGCAGCAGAATATTGTTTAAATAGAAAAGATGCAAGGATAAAGCTAAAATTAAAAGCAATGCCATTACTATTTAATAGTAATAAAATAGATTTTGGGTTTTTAAGATAGTATTTTAATAAGATTGGTTGTGATCACATGTATAATAGAGCGAAAACGTATGTGTTGGCAATACTTATAATAATAGCTATTTGTCAGATGGTTGAGTTATGGTTTGATGATTATTCAAGCCGTAACTTTTTTTACAGTGTAATTACAAATATTTTTACAAAAAACAATACCGATGTTAATTATAAATATCAGTTAGAGCCTATAATGCTTGTTGTAAGCTTTGGTAAGCAGTATACGGTTTTGAAAGATACTGATGAAGTAACGAAGAATTTTGATGCTGAATTAAAAAGAATATTTAACTTTATTAATACTGAAGATTTGGATATTACTGAAGAAACAATTAATATGAAAGAATTTTTAGATAATCAAGCAGTATTATACCAGTACCCTGTGCAATTATCAAGTATTAAAAGTTTAAATAATGACTACGATGAAAACAACAAAAACATTAAACTAATCGGAGAATTTAGCAAAATTATATTACAACCATCAATTCTAGGAGATGGGAGTGTTATTTGTTTTTTTATTGATGAACATAATAAAACAATGAAAAAAGTGAAAGTAGAATACAACTCAAAAACCATAGCTGATGACATAAATTTTATACAATATAAAACAGTGTTTAAGAAATATAGTGTACCAGAGTATGTTGGGTTGAAAAATTTTTCAGATATTAACTTCCTGCCAGAATTTTTAAAGTCAGATATTTATACAAAACTAAATGTAATTATGAAAAATCCATTTAAAACTAATGACGTAATTGATGATAAAAAAGTAGAAGAATACGTAAATTCTTTTTTTGAGAATCCTTCGGCAAAATGGAGATCTGAAAAGCAAAATGGAATCACAGTGTACTCAGATGGGGAAAAGTCAGTAAGATTTTCTGATGCAGGGCTAATGGAATATACAAATTCAAAATTTTCTGAAAAATATGCTTATCTTAGTTTTGAGGCAGCATATCAATTAGCAATGGCTTTTATAGAAAAGGATAATAAATATATATATCCAGATTTATACTTGGTGAACGCAAAAAGAAATAGCGATAGCGAATGGAAATTATCATTTGAATTCAAAACAGATGATTATAGGTATGTTATGGCAAACAATTTAGAAAAAGATATAATACTAAAATATCCAGTAGAAGTTATAGTAAAGAATAATAGGGTGCATTCTTATAAAAGACTAATAAGAGAGTATGGACTTAGTCCTACCTTTGAGAAAATAAGGTTAAAAAGATATAATAAAGTAATAGATGATAAATTGAAAGAAAATAAAAATATAATTATAAAGAATATGTTTCTTTCATACTACTCAGAGGATTTAGAGCAGAATCCAAAACTAGTATGGATAATAGAAACAGCAGATAATGTATATCCGATAGATGCAATAGATAATGATGAGGAAAAATGGAGTTGAGTATATGGATTGGTCTAAGTTTAAAAATATAGCTATTGCAATTTTTGTAGTATTAAATATTATTTTGTGTGTTCTTATATCGGAAAATAAAAACAAAAAATATGTTATGCAGGATGTACAAATACGACGAATGCAAGCTGTTTTTGCAAAAGAAAATGCAGCTGTATATACTACCGTAGATAAAGAATTCTATCCTATGAGTATGCTAAAGCTAAGTGTAAATAATATAAATGATTCAGAAGTTTGTAAAACATTTTTTGGTGATATTAATAATATGAAAAAATACGTAGATAATGAAAAGTTTGTGTACGATAAGGATGGAAATGGACAAGTAGCAATATACAAGAACGGTCTTATTAAATATACAAAGGAAAACATAATACAAAGCAATAAAGGTATAGATAAAGAACAGGCCAGAAATGATGCAGATAAGTATATAGATAAACTTGGATTTTTAAAATCAAAATATATTTATACACAGCTAAATATTACAAACGAAGAGTACATTTTTGAATATAATAGTTTTTATGAAAAAAGCTTAATATTATCAAATTATGTAAGAATACATTTTAAACAAGGTGAAATAAGCCAAGTCGATATATCGAATTTTAATATTAAAGGGTATACTAATGAACAGAGGGAAATATCATCATCTGATGAGGTTCTTATAAATTTATTATATGAAGTTAAAGAAAAATACAATAAAGAAGCACAAGAATTGCACGTTATGGATATAGACTTAGGGTATTTTGTTGAAAGCGTAGATATAAACGACTACCTTAATATAAAAGCAGAACCATATTATAGGATACAAGTCAATGAAAGTGACGTATACTTAATAAATGCGTATACGAATGAGATGTTAGATAATAGATAAATGGAGGATATTATATGAATATACAAAATGTTGAATTAGAAATGACAGCAGGAAAGGCAAGTCAATTTCCTGTAGACGAGATACCAGAAATAGCTTTTGCGGGGAGATCCAACGTAGGGAAATCATCGCTTTTAAATTCAATGATAAATAGAAAATCATTTGCCAGAACGAGCTCGGCGCCGGGTAAGACAAGAACTATAAATTTCTATAACATAGATAAGGTTATAAGGTTTGTGGATTTACCAGGATACGGTTATGCTAGTGCATCAAAAGGCATACAAGAAGGCTGGCTGAAGGTTATTGATTATTACCTAAATAATAGAGAAAACTTAAAGTGCTTAGCGCTTTTACTTGACGTAAGACGCGAACCAAATAATGAGGATAAAATGATGTTTGAATTTCTTAAAAGCCTCGATATGCCCCATATAATTATAATAACAAAAATCGATAAGCTAGGGAGAAATGAAAGGAATAAAAATATCCAAA
Source organism: Clostridiales bacterium (assembly GCA_003452395.1). GTDB lineage: Bacteria > Bacillota > Clostridia > Lachnospirales > UBA12420 > UBA12420. The sequence goes on along the minus strand of DMOI01000060.1, from coordinate 42,300 downwards.
TGATTAAAAAGACATTAGGTGTGGTAGATGAGGATAATGTCGTTCTGTTTTCGACGATAGATAAAATAGGAAGAGATGTTTTGTGGGAGAAGATAAATAATATGTTATTATACCTATGATACCAAGTGATAACCACGGGAGGATTTTAAATGCAAAGAAAGAACGATGCGGGTAAAACAATACAATTTAAAATGACAAATAGTACAGTTGAGTTTTTGATATTTACAGCACAATCAAATGAAAATTCGATTGAGGTAATGGTGCAGGATGAAAATGTATGGTTGACACAAAAAATGCTAGGAGAATTATATAATGTAGGAATTAATACTGTTAACTATCATATAACTGAAATACTCAAAAATAAAGAAATAGATGAAGAAGCAACTATTCGAAAATTTCGAATAGTTCAAAAAGAAGGTAATAGAAATGTTACAAGAGAGCCGATTTTTTATAGCTTAGAGATTATTATTTTAATTGGATACCGAATCAATTCTGAAAGAGCTGTACAGTTTAGGCAATGGGCGACAAGCGTGCTAAAGAACTTTACGATAAAAGGATATGTTTTAGATAAGGAACGATTGAAAAATGGAGCGTATCTTAGTGAAGAATATTACAAACACTTGTTAGAAGAAATACGAGAAATAAGGGCAAGTGAACGTAAATTTTATCAAAAAATAACTGATATATATGCAACAGCTATGGATTATAATGTAGATAGCGAAATAACAAAAACATTTTTTAAAACAGTTCAAAACAAACTACATTTTGCTATACATGGACAAACTGCTGCAGAAGTGATAGTGGGTAGAGCAGATAGCAAGAAAACAAATATGGGACTGACTACATGGAAAAATGCACCTAATGGAAAAATAGTAAAAAATGATGTATCTATTGCAAAAAATTATTTAAATGAAAAGGAATTAAAGCAGTTAGACAGATTTGTCACAATGTATTTGGATTATGCAGAAACACAAGCAGAACGTAATATTCCAATTACTATGGAAGATTGGGCGAATAAACTAAATGCATTTTTACAGTTCAATGAAAAAGAAATACTAGAAAACTCAGGTAAAATTACAGCTGAAATTGCAAAAGCATTTGCTGAAAGCGAATTTGAGAAATATAGGATAATACAAGACAGGGGATTTGTTTCGGATTTTGATAGGATGTTGGACAAGCTAATTGAGGAAGATAAAAAAGAGCTATAAAAAATGATAACTATATAAAAACAACTAAAATAAAAAAACTCAAAACACTTGAAAAAAGAAAAATAAAATGATATTATGTATAAAAAGCGAACAATTAGATAGAGGAGCGGATTAAAGTTGAAAGTAAAAAGAAAGAACAAAAAAGGATTTACATTACTTGAGTTACTAGCAGTACTAGTAATACTAGCGGCACTCGCAACAATAGCGATACCGATATTCACAAGTAAGAGCGGGACAGCAAAGCAGATAGCACATAATGAAAATGTGAGAGTGTTACAACAACAAGGGAATGCATATCTGATGTCAGTAGACTCAGTGCCAGCGGAGGATACAAATATAACACAGTTGATGGTAGATAATGGATTTATAAAAGAAATACCAACCAATCCATTGCCAGTAGGAGACACAGAAGCAGGAGCATACATAGTAACAGTAGGACCAGTAGGAAATGCAAAGGTGAACAGAACAGTAGTAGAAGTAACAGGAATAGCAAGTGGAGGCGGAGGTGGAGGAGAATCACCACCAGTAACAATAGCAGAAGGAGCATACATACAATTCGGAGAGTACGAAGGAGCACCAATAATATGGAGAGTAATCAAAAAACAAGAAATAGACGCAACAAAAGAAGGGGAAGAGCTACTACTGCTTGCAGATAGAATAATAACAATGAAGCCATATGACGCAAAAGAACCAGGAAATACAGGAGGAGATGGCTTTAGGGACGACTATGGAAGTAATTATTGGGGCAATAGCAACATAAGAGAATGGCTAAATAGTAACGCAGCAACAGTAGCATGGACAACACAAGCACCAGATGCAGCAAATGTACAGTTGATTGGAACAGCAGTAAATCCATATAATACACAAGCAGGATTTCTCACAAATTTAACAGATGATGAAAGAGCACAGATTGTAGATGTTACACATAGAAGTATAGTATACAATGAACTAGATGGGCATGATGGGGAAGGAACGGCAGCACATGGATACACAAATACAGGAGTAGATGAATCAGTATCAGTAGGAGATGGAAGTAACTATAACACAGCATACTATAAAAACACAACAGACACAGTATTTTTACCTAGTTTAGGAGAATTAGCAGATTATGTAGATGGAGTACTACAGCATCCGAGCACAGTAACAGATTATCAAATAGCATATACAACACAACAAGCAAGAAACCAAAGTAATTATGCAAGTGATCCTGCAAATGATACAACAGCATGGGATTACTGGACAAGGGACGCAAGTACAGCCGGTTCATTTCGTCCTCGCTATATTACTGACAATGGAATGGTCAGCCACGCATATGCCTTTAGCGGGTACTACGGGGTGCGTCCAGCTTTGTACTTAAGCTCGTCGAGTATGACGTTAGGGGCTGAGAGTGGAGCGACAGCGGAAGCGGCGTACACGATAACGAGCTTTAATTAGAAAAGCCTCAAATTTGCGAAGTAGAGGGAAGTGGAGATATAAGTTTCCATATGTAAGTTCAGGCAAATTTTGCTTGAGCTTATTTTTGAAATGTGATACAATAAGAAAAGATAAAATTGGTTAGTGCGGGAACTAAATGGGTAAAAGGCATGAAATGTAGAAATTTATGTAACGTAAAGAATTTGGGGTGATAAATATGAAATGGACAAGTGAACAAGAGAAGGCATTAGAAATAAAGGATAAAAATATTTTAGTATCAGCTGCAGCGGGTTCAGGTAAGACAGCTGTTTTAGTCGAGCGAATAATTAATATTATTACAGATATAGAAAACCCTACAGACATAAATGAAATTCTTGTTGTTACATTTACAAAGGCGGCAGCGAATGAGATGAAAGAGAGGGTAATACAAGCATTGCTTAATAAAATAGATGAGTTGCCTAATAATGAGCATTTGCAGAGGCAGCTTATTTTGCTTTCACAGGCAATGATTACTACAATACATGCATTTTGTTTAGAAGTAATGAGGAGTAACTACGATTTTATTGAGCTTTCACCTAGTTTTAGAGTTGCAAATGAAGAGGAAATAAGTTTAATACTAATAGACACTGTGAATACGGTGCTTGAGGCAGAATATGAAACAAGTGAAAATGATTATTTTGATAAGCTTGTAAATAGTTATACAAATGGCCGTGATGATAAGGAACTTCAAGATATAATTATAAATATATACGATAAGATACGTCAAATAAGTATAGAGCCTATAAAATGGCTAGAAAATGCAGTTGATTCATACAAAACGGGAAAAGATGAAAAGATTGATGATAATATGTGGATAAAGTTAATCAAAGAGCAGATAAATATAGAAATACAAGATATTATACATGATACAGAGGTAGTACTGGTAGAACTAAGGACGTATGATATAAAGGAATACAGAGAACTAATAGCATATGAACATGATATGTTTATGGAGCTTGAGTCTACGCTTGATAAAGGAATAGAGTGCTTTTATAGGAAACTTCTAGAAGTGGAGTTTGCTAGACTACCAACAATAAAAGATAAGACAGATGAAACAATAAAGACAAGGGTTCAGGGTGTACGAGAAGTAATGAAGAGCTTTATAAAGAACACAAAGGAAAAAGTATTTATACTGTCACCAGAAAGAATGATTGAGAGTATGGATGAGTGGCATCTTATTTTAAGCAAACTCGTAGATATTATAAGAAAAGTGGAAGAAAAGTTTTTGAATGTAAAAAAAGAGAAGGGAATAATAGATTATTCTGATATTGAGCACTATACCCTCAGTATTTTAAGGGATAAGAGTGATTTAGAAAAAGTAACAGCCTCGAGTAGAGCGATTAAGCTACAAGAAAAATATAAGTATATATTTATAGACGAATATCAAGATATAAATATTATACAAGACACTATACTTACACTTGTATCTAAAGAAATTGTAGGCTATTCTAATGTTTTTATGGTAGGAGATGTTAAACAAAGCATATATAAATTCAGGCAGGCTAAGCCGGAAATATTCTTAGGGAAATACCATGCATTTGCTAAAGGTCAGGACAAACAAAATACAGCTGTAGACTTTACTCAAAACTTTAGGAGCAGAGATACGATAATAAATTTTGTAAATTTTATCTTTAAGAAGCTTATGACATATGAAATATCTGGGATAAATTATGATCAAAGAGCAGAACTAAATCTTGGTGCAGAGTATGAGAGTACTGATAAATATATAGCCAAGCAAATTGATTTTGATATAATAGATAAGAAGGACGAGGATAGTGCAGATGATGAAGTAGAAGAATTTTCTAAGGCTGATATTGAAGCAAGGCATGTTGCAAGTAGGATTAAAAAGATAGTAGAAGATGAATTACATATATATGATAAAAAGATAGGTACATATAGGACTGTACAGTATAGGGATATAGTGATACTTTTAAGAAGTACCAAAAATTATGTAGAAGAGTACATAAATATATTTAGAAAGTCAGGAATACCACTGTATTCAGAAGATGATAAGGGGTATTTTGATAGCATAGAAATAAGGTTAATATTAAATATACTGAGAGTTATTGATAATCCAATGTACGATATTCCTACTATAGCTTTGCTTAAATCTCCTATATTCGGATTTACGCTTGATGAGCTTGTAATTATAAGAAATAAAAGTAAGCAGGGATGCTTTTATGATGCACTAAAAAGCGTAGAAGATATAAAACTCAAACAGAAGATAAATGTTTTTATAAAAGATATATCCAGGTGGCGTGCATATTCAGAATGTATGAAAATAAGGGACTTGTTAGAGAAAATATATAAAGAAACTAATATATACGAGCTTGATTATTGTTCGAAAAGTGTTAAACTTAAGAATGCCAATTTGAGGCTACTCATAAAAAAGGCAGAGCAGTATGAAAAAACTACTTTTTCTGGAGTATTTGATTTTATTAGGTTTATTGATAAGGTAATAGAAAGTAATAAAGATGTCAGTGGCGCAAAAGTCATAGGAGAAAATGAAGATGTTGTGAGGATAATGACTATACATAAAAGTAAGGGGCTCGAGTTTCCAGTGGTGTTTTTATGTGGTACTACTAAGAAATTTAATACTTCAACTAGTTTGAAGGACTCTGTACTTATACATGATAGGTATGGAATTGGAACGGACATGGTCGATGTTAAAAATAATATTATGTATAAAACTTTTCCAAAATATATTATAGAGCAGCAAATAAAAAAAGAAATAGTATCAGAAGAGATTAGGGTTCTATATGTGGCCCTAACTCGTGCCAAGGAAAAAATGTATATAGTTAGTGTAGCAAATGATTATGAAAAGGAAAAAGCAAAGATACTAGAAAAAATCAATATACAAACAAGTACATTACCTGATAGATATATACTTGGTTGCCAAAACTATTTTCAAATGATAGCATCTTGTATTCTAAATGAAGGACAAACAAAAGAGCTGAAAGGGAAACTCAATATAAATATATTTAACAAGAAAGATGTTAATTGTGAGTTCCGAGAAGAAGTAACTGAGCAGAAAAAAATGCAGAAACAAGTCAAACTAGAAAAAATTTGGAGTTACAAATATAAAGGAGTAAATAAATATCCTAAAAAATTGTCAGTAACAGATCTGAAAAAAGAGTTTAAGATGGTAGGAAAAAGATATGAAAGCAAAATGCTAGAGCTATTGCTTGAAGTATCAGATAAAGGTTATAATAATACCGAAAAGGGTATTATAGTGCATAAAATCTTGAAACATATAAATTATAAGAAAGTATCCTCAACTACCGACTTAGAGAATGAGCTTGAATTATTAATAAATAAGAATATTGTATCAAATGAGGATATAAAAAATATTGAAAAACATGTTATCTACGAGTTTCTCATGTCAGATTTAGCAAGAAGAATGAGAAGTGCCTCTAAACTACATAAAGAAGTGCCTTTTGTGCTAGAAAAAAGCATAAATGATATATATAATGAAAAGACAGATGAAAAGGTATTGATACAAGGTGTTATAGATTGTTACTTTGAAGAAAATGGAGAACTTATATTAGTAGATTATAAGACGGATTATACTGCCGATAATACAGGAGAAAATATAAAAGAAAAGTATAGAGAACAACTAGAAATATATGAGGAAGCGCTAAGAGGTATATTAGGTAAAAATGTTAAAGAAAAAATAATATATTCCCTACATTTAAATAAGCAACTACTTTTTTAGCAGCTGCTTATTTTTGTTTTGAATATACAAGAGTAAATCTAATTTTTCGTTTTCTGGCCATGTTGTAGACAATATTAATTCGATAATAATTTTTTGAATTAACTCGTCAGAAACCAAATCGTTACTGTATAAAAAGGTTGTAAGCTGGTAATAATCTTTTATATATTCTGGATTCATAGAATTTTCTTCATCTAACAAGTAACTGACGCATGTATTTAGGCCACATGAAATCTCTTTTAACCTTAAAAGAGAAGGTTTGCTTCTGTTGTGTTCTATGTCGCTTAAAAAAGAGACAGAAATATCGATTTTTTCTGAAAGTTTTTGAAGTGTCATATGCTGAGATAAACGTAATACGCGTATTTTTTCGCCTAAGGTCATACTTAAAATCCTCCTTATTATATATATAAATATATTATAGCATTCTTATATTAAAATGTAAATTCGATTTATACGTAAAAATATGAAAAAAGGAGTAAAAGGAAGGAATACCACCTAAAATAAAGAAAAATGAGGATGAATTATATCAAATGACAATTGATAAAAGTCTTTTAATATAGTAAAATGAGGAAACTTTTGTACGACGACATATAATCAAAAATAAGGGAAGTGATTGTATGACAAAAGAAAAAAGGGTAACTACACTTTTGGGGAATTATTTTAACGGAGTTATAACTGAAAGTGAAATGAAAAATCTAGTAAAGGTTTTCAGAGATGACGTAGAGAGGGCAAAAAGCGAAGTTTTAGCAGAATTGAAACAAAAGAATGATATACAAGATGCTTTTTTAAAAAAATTCAATAGCAATGCCGTTAAATTTTTTGATTATTCACTACAAAAAATCTACCAAGATAATCTGCCCAATTATGATATGATAGAATTTGTATACAATAATATAAAAAAAGATTTATCAGAGCTTGCTTTACAACAAAAACCTACAGGATTTAATGGGGGACTGTAGGTTTTTTTATTTTAGATTGTTATTGAGTACAAAAAGTATTGCGTGAGCGCGGTCTTGTATATTAAGTTTTAGATATATACTTGAAACATGGTTTTTTACAGTTTTTTCGCTTATAAATAATTTACTGGCTATGTCAATGTTACTTAAACCTTCAGCTATAAGAAGGAGAACCTCATGTTCACGTTTAGTCAGGTTGTTTAGATTGTCGATATCTAAATTAGCCATAGGTTTATCAATAAGATATGAAGATAGCTCAGGTTGAATATATTTTCTCCCTGAGTACAAGGCTTTTATTGCATTTATTATAGTATTGTAATCGGAGTCTTTTAATATATAGCCATCTGCACCGAGTTGTATTGCATCTTTGAGATGCTTATGATCATCATAAGCAGTCAGCATAAGAATTTTGGTTTTAACTTCAAGTTTCTTTATATATGTTAGGGCTTCGATACCACTAAGTTCAGGCATATTTACATCAAGAAGAGCTACGTCAGGACTATATTTTTGTATAAGCTCGATAGCCTTTAAACCTGTATTACCTTGGGCAATGATATTTATATTTTCGTCCATACTAAGTATTTTAGAGAGTCCCTCCCTAATTAGAGGGTGATCATCTACTATTATGATGTTAATTTTATTCATGTTTATTCACGCTCCTAATCACTCCAGTGGCATTCGTATCTTTATCTTGGTCCCTTTACCGGGCTCGGTGGTTATATCAAATGTAGCTTGTAAATATGAGCATTGTCGTTTTATACTTGCAAGTCCAAATCCATGCTCACTATTAGTAAGAACCTTTTTGGGATCAAATCCAACCCCGTCATCAAATATGCTAAGATTTAAAAACTGATCACTCTGCTCGATTATGATGTCAACATTTTTAGCATGTGCGTACTTTTTTATATTATTAAGGGATTCTCGAATAATCCTAAATATGGTCATATTGATGAGGTCGTTTTTAAATGTTATTTTTGAAAGTGTTTTCAAATTAAAGATTACCCCTGAACCCTCTGAAAAGCTTTCTATTAAATGATTTATACAATCTATAAGGCCAAGTTCAGATATGTCGAAAGGTTTTAAATCATATATAACTTTACGCATTTCAGTTAAATTTTCTTTTGTGGTGAGCTTCATTTGATCAAGTTCAAATAATGCTTTATCTTTATCTACATCTAAAAGTTTCTTTATAAGCTCAATCGAGAGTGAAAGATTAGCAAAGGATTGGGCAGGACCATCATGAATATCACGGGCTACTCTCTCTCTTTCTAGTTCTAAAGCTTCTATTATTTGTATTCCTAAGAAACTTTTTTCATTAAAATCATTAATATTTTTTATAACAGAACTCAAATTGCCATCAAGAAAATTTATAGCAACACTAACTTGAGATATTAACTTCTCAGTATCGCCCAAAACCTGAGAGTATGTTTTAACCCTTTGTTCAAGGGAATTCCTAAGCTGTATTGCATTTCTTTCCTCTTCTCTTTTTTCTGCAAGAACAATTACAAGGTTATTGACCTTATCATATATTTGCTCAACTACCTCTTCAGGATAGGTATCATAATTTTTGTTGACTTCACAAAGACGTTCACGTCCTTTGCTAACTTGACTTTCAAACATATTTACTTCTGACATAACTAAAAGCAATTTTTCGCGAGCTACACTAAGCTCTTTTTTAAGAGCGTTATATTCATTCCGCACATTTTCAGCTATATCAAACATTTGATGTTTGCTTAAATTTATTGTCGACAATGTTTGCTCAAAAATATCCTTGATTTTGTCGGAATCAATTTTTATATTACCCACGATATCACTCCGTTTACACCTTATTTTTCTCTTGAGCTAGAAGTGCAAAAATATAATTTCTCATATTTACTTCTGTCGATTCTTTGGTTTTTATAAAACTTGCTGCATATATAGTTTCTTGTTTTTCTTTGATTAATCTGTTAATTTTTGCGAATACATGTATTAGATCGTTTCTTATTAGGAATTCAAGTCTAAAACACTCATCCATTTTAAGTACTCCACTCGACTTGAATTTTATACCTGTGGCGCTAATATCGATTATTTTAATTGTAATCTTTTTGTGAAACTTTAGACTTAGGTCTTCTTGATAGAATGTATATTCTAAAACCTTTTCTATCATACAATTAGTTCTAAAATCTTTTCTTAACATAAGACATCCCTCGTTTTTAAATAATATAGTACTCTATTAATTAATTTTATCACATTTTATTTAAAATTCAAGTGTTATTTCATTTAATTTGATTGTGTTCTCAACTTAACTTATTGTAACTACTTTTTAAAATAGGACAAAAGTCCTATGAAAACATGACTTCTGTATGATGGTAAAGAGAAGTAAATGGTAGTATAATTACATCATACCAAATGATACAAACAGTGAAAGTAATAAAAAAACACGTGCGATGCATTGGTGCAGTACGCATTGTGAATCTGCTCTAAAGGGGGAATTTATATGTTAAAACAAATCTTTGTTTATGCAAAATTATTAAAGGGTGACCAAAGAGGACAAGGAATGGTAGAATACGCTTTAGTAATAGCCTTTGTAGCAATAGCAGTTTTAGGTGGAGTAACATTATTTGGAGACCAATTAGGAATATTATTTACAAACATAACAAATGGAATTAGTTAAACAGATAACAGATAACAGATAACAGATAACAGATAACAGAGTACAGAGGACAAAGTACAGAGGACAAAGTACAAGTATTAAAAATATTTTTAACTTTGAACTTTGTACTTTAATAAGGGGTGGGGGAGATGGATAGAGCGAGGTATATGATAAAGGAAGAAAGGGGGCAATCGGTTGCAGAATTTGCGCTAGTGCTCCCTATTTTTTTACTAATACTTATGGGAATTATAGAGTTTGGACTTCTGATGAGTAATTATGTAATAGTGGTGAATGCAGCAAGAGAAGGTGGAAGAATTGCAGCACTTGGAGGAACTGATGTAGAAATTTTACAAAAGGTAAGGGATGTAACACCTAGTTTGGAAAGTAGTGCACTAAAAGTTACAACAACCCCAGATGAATATAATAGGAGAAGCGGCGAGGAAGTAAGTGTTTTGGTAGAATATACAGCAGAACAGGTAGTACCTGTTTTCCAGAATATAATACCAAATATATATAATGTAAAAAGTCAGATTATTATGAGAGTGGAATAAGTAAAAGTTGAAAATTGAAAGTTAAAATGAAAAATAAAAGATAAAAAAGTTCTTCCACTTTCCACTTTCAACTATTTCTACGAGGGGTGATAGTATGTGGAGTGATGAGAAAGGAGCGATAGTGGTTCTTGCAAATTTTAGTATGGTTGTTATGTTAATAATATCCGCATTAGTCATAGATGTTGGAATTGTAGAGGTTAAAAAGGCCCATATTGCAGGCGTAGCAGATGCCGCGGTACTTGCCGCAGTTAGTGAACAAGCAATGGGTAACGAAAATTTAGAAGAAGTTGCACTTATGTATTGCGAAAAAAACGATATAAATGTTGAAAAAGTAGATATAACTATAGGTAATGGAGTAATAGTTGCTATTAATGATAGTGTGGATTCAATATTTTCAAAAATAATAGGTATAGAAAAGATAAACACAAGTGTAAAATCGAGAGCCATATTTGGAGCAGTTAGTGAGGTTTATTCAGGAACAAGACCTATAGCCGTTGAGAGGCAAGAATTTGTATTTGGGCAAGAGGTAACGCTAAAGAGTGACTCGGACAGTTATTCAGGCAACTATGGAGCTGTTGAGTTAGGGGGGAGCGGAGCAAATAACTATAGATATAATATAATATATGGATATACTGGGACGTTGAAGGTAGGCGATAATATAGATACAGAGCCAGGAAATATGGAGGGTCCTACAGAACAGGGAATAGATTATATAACTAGAAATGATGATTCAACAATTGATAATTATACTAAAAATTCTCCTCGACTATGGGTCATACCTGTAGTTGATACATTATCAGTAAATGGTAGAAAAACTGTAACAATCGTAGGGTTTGCACAATTTTTTGTTGAAGATACAGGGTCAAAAGGAGAAATAATAGGTAGATTTATAAGAAATGTAGCTAACGGGAAAATAAGTGAAAACCAAATAGATTATGGGCTAGTGGCAGTGAAATTAGTTGGAGGTGATTTCTAATGAATAAGGTAAATTTAAAGCTATTATGGATAGCGGCAGGAATATCACTGGTATGCACAATGTTATTTTATCAGTATTTAAGTACGCTAGAAAAACAAGAAGAGGTCAAAAAATATATCGAAGTAGTTGTTGCAAAGCAAGATTTACCCGCAAACACAAAAATTACAAAAGATTTATTAGAAACAAAAAAAACACTAGCAGCATCAGTACAAAATAGCGTTAAAGAAGAAGAGGCAATAGGTAAATACGTAAAGGAAATAATACTTGCAAATGAACCTATAAGAAGGGAACGACTAGTAGAAGATAATGTAAAACAATTATTTATGAAAATACCGGAGGATAAGCGAGCAGTAAGCGTACAAGTTAATGAGTATATAGCAGTAGCAGATTTGATTATTCCAGGTAATTTTGTAGATATATATTTAAATCAGGAAGAAAAGACTGTAGAAACAGCAGAGGGGAAAGTTAATTATATAAATATGACAAAACTCGTTTTACAAAACATACAAGTTGTAGCTATAAGTAAAAGAGCAGAGATAGAAGAGAAAGAAAGGGAAAAAACCCCATCAGCATATTCCATAACACTTGCAGTTACCCCATCTGATGCAGAAAAATTAATATATGCAGAAAATTATGGAACAATAAAGTTAGCACTAAGACGGGTAAACGACGACAATATTGTAACTACATATGGAGTAAATGAAGTAACAATGAGAAATCAATAACTGAACAAAGTCCTATATTTATAAAATAGATTTTCTAACACAATAGTTTTCAACTTTCAACTTTCAACTTTCAATTTTCAACTGTACTTAAAAGGTGGTGACTAAGATGAAAGAGTTAAGGGTTCTAATAGTAGATGATTCTGATAAAACAAGAGAAATAATAGACAAGATACTAGAATACGAGGAAGGTATTAAGGTAGTAGGTCTTGCTTCGAATGGGAAAGAAGCTATAGATATGGCCCAAAAGCACGAACCTGATGTGATACTCATGGATATCAATATGCCAGTACTTACAGGTATTGAAGCAGCAGAACAAATAATGTATAGGTTGCCGGATACAGTAATAATAATGATGTCAGTCCAAAAGGAAGCTGATTACCTTAAAAAAGCAATGGAGGCAGGCGCAAAAAATTATATACTAAAGCCATTTAATACAGAAGAAATAATAAATACAATACAAAACACATATAAAAAAGAAAGAGATAAAAAACAACAAATGGAGAAAATAAAAGAAAAAAAAGATATGAGAGCACCAAAATCCATAGCTATCTTTAGTGCTAAGGGTGGAGTAGGGAAGAGTACAACAGCCATAAATACAGCTATAGCTATAAAAAAAGAAACAAATAAAAAAGTTATAATTGTTGATATGGATGTGTACTTTGGCGATATATGTACAATGGCAAATGTGGAGCCAAGTATAACCATGATTGAACTTATAGAAGAGATGGTTATGATAAGCGGTGAAAATATACATGATTATATAATAGAAACAGAGATAGGAGTAGATATCCTAGCGGCACCAAAGAAACCAGAGTATGCTGATTACGTAACCGTAGAGCATGCAAAGAAAATAGCAAATATATTAAAAGAAAACTACGATTATATAATATTTGATCTAGATAATAAATTTTCCGATTTAAATTTAGCAATAATGGATCAAGTTGATTTAATACTTTATATAACAACAATGGAGATAACTTCGATAAAGAATGCAAAGTTAGGCATAGATGTAATGAGGTCTCTAAACTACGCAAGTGAAAAAATAAAACTAATTGCAAATAAATCAGATGCAAACTACGGTATAAGTTTAAGTGATATAAAGAAAGTATTAGAAAGAGAAGTAGATTTTAGTATAATAAATAATGATAAAATAGTAATAAACTCAATAAATAAAGGGTTGCCACTAATGGCAGAAACTAAGAGGAATGGCATGATGGAATGCTTTAGTAAGATAGCCAAAGGGATTAAATAGGAGGTGGTCCACATGTCGCTAACTAATCGTTTGAAAAGTGAAAATGATGAAAAAGTTGTAATTCATGATAAGAAGGACTCATTTTATGGTTTAAAAAATGATGTACAAAATCTCATAATAGAAAAACTATCAATTATAGAAAATTCTGACAAGCTAGATAGTAAAACACTTGAAAAAGAAATTATGGTTATAATGAATGAACATTTTGAAAATAAGAATATAGAAGTAAGTACAAATACAAAAACAAAGATATTGTATCAAATGATAGATGAAATATTGGGATTAGGACCAATAACATCACTTATAAAAGATAAAAATGTCTCAGAGATAATGGTTAATGGATTTGATCATGTCTATGTGGAAAAGGAAGGAAGACTAGAACTTACGGAGGTAAAGTTTAAAGATAACTTACATGTTTTACACATAATAGAAAAAATAGTTGCACCACTTGGGAGGAGGATAGATGAAAGCTCTCCAATGGTAGATGCAAGACTTCCTAATGGCTCTAGAGTAAATGCGATAATACCACCCCTTGCACTAAATGGACCAACTATAACAATAAGGAAATTTTCAGAAGAGCCATTTGTTATATCAGATCTCATAGGGTTTGGAACGCTTACGACTCCTATGGCAGAATTCCTGAAGGCGTGTGTAAGGGAAAAGATGAATATAATAGTTTCTGGTGGAACGGGTAGTGGTAAAACTACGATGCTTAATGTTGTGTCTTCATTTATACCTAATGACGAGAGGATAGTGACTATCGAGGATGCAGCAGAGCTACAGCTACATCAAGAACATATAGTTAGACTTGAAACTCGTCCAGCTAATATTGAGGGAAAAGGAGAAATAAACATAAGAGATTTGGTAAAAAACAGCTTAAGAATGAGACCAGATAGGATTATTGTAGGGGAAGTAAGATCAGGGGAAGCACTCGATATGTTGCAAGCTATGAATACAGGACACGATGGTTCGCTTACGACTGGGCATGCAAATAGCCCAAGAGATATGTTGAGTAGATTAGAGACTATGGTTCTCATGGCAGGGATGGATTTGCCTATAAAGGCTATAAGAGAGCAAATAGCTTCAGCTATAGATGTAATAATCCAACAAACTAGATTAAAAGATGGTAGTAGAAGGATTACGCATATTTCGGAAGTGCAAGGAATGGAAGGTGAAGTGATAATACTACAGGACATATTTAAATTTGTACAAACAGGTACGGACAACAGGGGTAAAATAACTGGCAAGTTCGAATACTCTGGTATAAAACCCAAAATTACAAGTGTAATAGGTGATGAATGGGCAAAAGGACTAGAGGCAAGTGATAGGTAGTAGAGTACAAAGGCGGTGATAGCTATGTTTAATGTATTAATATTTCTAGTATTTATATTTTGTGTAATAATCTCATATATAATATTAAATAAATTATTTTTTAATGGAAGAGTAATAAATAGAATATACACATATATAAAAGTTGATCAAGGAAATAAAGTAAAGAGGAAGGTAATAAAAGGAAAACACATACACACTATTAAAAATTTGATTACTAGAATTAATAAAAAAATAACTAAACATAATAGAACTAAAACGAGACATTATAGGAAATTTAATGATCAATTAGGTGATGCTATCACGATAATATCGAACTCACTCAAAGCAGGACATAGCTTTACGCAAGCACTAGATACGTTAGTTACAGAGATGCCGGCCCCTCTTTCGTCAGAGTTTGGACAAGTAATCAGAGAAGTAAGACTGGGTAAAACATTAGAAAAAAGCTTGGAGAATTTATTGGAAAGAATACCGAGTAAAGATTTGGAGCTAATGCTTACCGCGATACTTATGCAGAGAGAAACAGGAGGAAACCTAGCAGAGGTGCTTGATATAATATCAGAAACCATAAGAGAAAGGTTGAAACTATCACGTGAAATAAAAACCCTAACAGCTCAAGGAAAACTATCAGCTATAATAGTATTAGTACTTCCAATAGCAATAGGGGGCATAATGTTTGTAATGTCACCTGACTACATAATGGAGCTATTTATAAATAAGGCAGGAATACTTATGATAGTAATGGGAATCTTTGCAGAACTAATAGGGATGTTTTTTATAAATAAGATAATAAAAATAGATGTGTAGTACATCCGCAGCTTGTCATTGCGAGGAGGAACGACGTGGCAATCTCATGTTTATAGAAAAACAAATTTAATATGCTTATATAGTAAAATAATTTTAAAGATGAGATTGCCACGTCGAAAAAACCTCCTCGCAATGACAGGTCGGGGGAATGCTAATGTAGGGGGAGTGATATCTATGAAATACGTACTAGCAACATTGTTATTTGTAACATTAAGCATATCGATAACATATATACTACAAAAAATATTTTATAAAAAAATAATTATAGAAGATAGGATGAAAAAGCTTCAGTCAGGTTATGAAATAGAAAGTAAAGCTTTAAAGTATATATTTTATAAGAAATTAATAAAAAACCTATATGAAAAGGTCAATAAGAACATATATGGATTAATGCCAAATAACATAAAAGAGAGAATACAACTTAAACTGCAGAAAGCAGGAATAATTCATAAAGTAGACGCGTACAAATGGATAACTATAAAGCTTATTGTAGCGGTAATTATTCCCTCAATATATGTAATAGCGTTATATCAAAAGGATGGAATTGATTCTAAAAATCTATTTATATGGGTGATTGTAACAGGAATTTTATATGCACTACCAAACTTGTTTTTAGAGCAGATAATACAAAAAAGAAAAAAGCAAATAGAAAAAGAATTACCGGATGTTCTTGATTTGTTGACAGTTAGTGTAGAGGCAGGGCTTTCTTTTGACAATAGTATACTTAAACTAACTGATAAAATGAAAGGAGTACTTATAGATGAATTTTCTAAGTACATAGCAGAAATGAAAATAGGAAAAACCAGAAAGGAAGCACTACAAGGCATGCAAAGAAGGATAGATGTTGACGATGTAACTACATTTACAGGGGCCCTTATACAAGCATATGAACTAGGTATAAGTATAAGTAATGTAGTAAAGATACAATCAAAGCAAATGAGAGAAAAGAGAAGACAAAGGGCACAAGAAATAGCTATGAAAGCACCAGTAAAGATGTTATTTCCACTAATTTTTTTCATATTCCCAAGCATATTTATAATTTTACTTGGACCAGCGGTACTAAGGATGATAAAGGCTTTTAGCGGAGAGTGAGGAGTAAGTTGAGAGTTGAAAGTTGAGAGTTGAAAGTTAAGAGATAAAAGATAGAAGGGGGTGTGGACATGCAGCTTATAGATCAAACCACAAATACTGTAATATCACAGAATGTAAAGGTTGCGGATACATTTTGGAGTAGGTTTATGGGGCTTATGTTTAGAAAAAGTATAGATAATGAAGAGGCATTAGTTATAGAGCCTTGCAATAATGTGCATATGTTTTTTATGAAGTTTGAGATAGATGTAGTGTTTGTGGATAAGGATGATACTATATGCTATATACAGGAGAATCTAAGGACAGGTCATATAAGTAAATATGTGTCTAAGGCAAGGTATGTGGTGGAGTTACCGAGAGGGAGAGTGAAGGAGAAAAATATAAAAATACACAATAAAATAAAAATGTTAATAAAATAAAAACGAAATATGTTGAAAGTAAATAGAAAATATGGTATTATATGTATAAAATATAATTATGATAGGAGATAATATATGAAAAAAGAAATTGGATTTCTTACTTTTGTATTAGCTAGTTTAGTTTTTGTTTCAAAAGGAGAAGAATTCTTAGATGATCTTAGGGAAAAACATAGAATTACAGAAGAATCTAAAAAAAAGAGACTCATAGATATTAAGATGCCTGATGGAAAAATGGGAACTCTTGTTATAGAAAATAATACTAATGTTGGTAAAGATAACATTAGTATTATTTTAGATGAAGAAAATGGGCAAAAGACTACCTACTATCCTTCTTATAAAGATGGACAGTTAAGAAGTGAGAAAATGATTATTGAGTATAAAGGTGGAAAGGAAGAATTTGAAGATAAAGAAATTCATGAGGATACAGGAAAGTATTTTTATGAGGCATATAAAGAAGGAATAAAAGTGCATTTAGAAAAACAAGGTGTAGGTTTACCGGGATTAGATAATGATGAAGAAAATGTAGAAGATGTAGAGACTATAGGATTACAACCATAATAAAAAATTAATATTGCTATAATTATTGGAAACTGGTAAAATAGACAGGGTTAAAAATAACTGAAAATAGAATAATATGAAAATAAGGAATTTTTACTGGTAACGCTAGGAATGGAGTGATTGCATGATTATAGAAGGAAGAAATCCGGTGAGGGAAGTTTTGAGATCGGATAGAAGTATAGAAAAGATATTAGTGATGAAAGGTCAAAAAGAAGGTAGTATACAGACTATTTTTGGTATAGCTCGTGAAAAGAATGTAATTATTCAAGAGGTTGATAGGGCTAAGCTTGATGAGCTTTCTGAGACGAAAAATCATCAAGGGGTTATGGCGATAGTAAGTGAATATGAGTATTTTGAGGTGGAAGATTTATTAAATGAAGCTTATAGTAAGAATGAAACCCCGTTTTTGATTATACTAGATGAGGTGACAGATCCGCATAATCTTGGTGCCATTATTCGTACTGCCAATATTTCAGGTGCGCATGGGATTATAATACCTAAAAGGCGTTCAGTGGGGCTTACTCAAATAGTAGCAAAGACTTCGGCAGGGGCGATAGAATATACAAAGGTTGCAAAAGTAACTAATTTAAATGCTACAATAAAAGATTTAAAAAAACAAGGAATATGGGTTGTTGCGGCTGATATGGATGGAAAGCAAATGTACGATATAGATTTCAAAATGCCTATAGCAATAGTAATAGGAGCAGAAGGCGAAGGAGTAAGCAGGCTGATTAAAGAAAATTGTGATATGGTTGCATCTATTCCTATGAAAGGGCAAATAAACTCTCTAAATGCATCTGTAGCTGCGGCTATACTTATGTATGAGGTTGTTAGACAGAGAAGAGTTTAGGTGGAGGCTTAGTATGTTTGGTTTAATACTTGATTTTATTTATCCTAGAAAATGTCTTGTTTGCAATGGCATAATGCCTGTTGAGGATAAGAATATTTTTTGTTTCAATTGTAAAAGATATATACATTATATAAATGCTGATTGTGATAATGAGTTTTTTAATAAGAAAAATATTTTTGTAAAAAGAAATTATGGTATTGTTGTGTACAATGAGTATTTTAAGGAAGTAATACATAGATATAAATATGGCAAGAAAGAACATTATGGTAAAGTACTTGCAATATTGATGCAGAAAAAATTTGAGCAAATAATAAAAACACATAATATAGATGTTGTGATCCCGGTGCCTATTCATAAAAATAGGTTTAGAGTGCGTGGATATAATCAATCAGAGATTTTATCGAAAGTTTTATCAAAAAAAGTAAATGTGAAACATGATAAAAATTATATCTGGCGGTCAAAGGATACTAAACCTCAAAATAATTTAAGTGTAAAAAAAAGAAAAGAAAATCTAAAGAAATCTTTTGAACTTGTCGATAAAGAAAATGTAAGATATAAGAAGGTATTGCTAATTGATGATATATATACTACCGGGAGCACACTCGAAGGGTGTGCAGAAATCCTGACGGCACATGGAAGTGAAGTATATACTCTTTGTTTAGCAGTAGCGGTGAAGTAGTTGAAAGTGGAAAGTTGAAAGTTGAATTCGCGGTGCGAATTAAAAAAAATAGGCAGTGTACATTTTATATTGTGCATTGTACTTATGAGAGGTGGAGATTTATGATGGTACAAACAAGACATTTTGGACAAATTAATGTAGAAGAGGATAAGATAATCACTTTCAGGGATGGAATGCCGGGATTTACAAATATGAAGAATTATGTATTACTTACAAATGAGGAAAATCAAAAGGAAGGACCATTCTTTTGGTTACAATCAGTAGATGATGGAGAAGTTGCATTTGCTTTAGTTAATCCACATGCAGTTTATCCGGACTATAGTCCAGAAATAAAAGATGAATATGTTGATTTCTTAGGACATAATGCACCAGAAGATTTATCAGTATTTAATGTAGTAGTAGTTCCAGAGGACATTAAAGACATGACTGTAAATTTGAGAGCACCAATACTTATAAATCAAACTACAAAAAGAGGCGCACAAGTAATTTCTGAAAATCAAGAATATGGAATAAGACAATATCTATATCAAGATATGGAAAAGCTAAAGAAGGCTTTTGAAGAGGGTGCGAAATAATGTTGGCCCTTTCAAGGAAGAAAGGCGAGAGTATCATGATAGGTGAAGATATAGAAATAACTATAGTTGATATTCAAGCGGACCAAGTAAAAATAGCTATAAATGCACCGAGAAGTGTGCCAGTGCATAGAAAAGAAATTTTCTTGCAAATTCAACAAGAAAATAAAGCAGCAAATAAGATATCAGATAAGTCGATAGAGAAACTTAAAGGTCTCATGTAATAGAAATTAACTTAATGAGTAAAAAAAATNNATTTTTTTTACTCATTAAGTTAAAATAGGTAATAAAGTTAAAACTTTATCTGTAATGGTTTGATTTATCAATTATAAACAAAAGTAAATAAATTATAATACCACAAAATTATGGAGGACAGAACCATGCAAGATTTAAATAAACGGGTGAAAGCACGAGAACAAAACATAGACGCTAGATTAACAAATTTTGATGAAGTAGTGCATGGATTTACAAAAGAGGAGGCTATGCTTGAAGCGAATAGATGTTTAAAGTGTAAGACTAGACCTTGTGTGACTGGCTGTCCAGTTAGTAATGATATACCTGAATTTATATCGAGTATAGCAGAAGGAAAGATGGAAGAAGCATATGAAATAGTGAAAAAAAGAAATAACTTTCCAGCTATATGTGGTAGGGTATGTCCACAGGAAGATCAATGCGAAGGTAATTGTGTAAGGGCAAAGAAAGGGGAACCTCTTGCGATTGGACTATTAGAGAGATTTTGTTCGGACTATTCACTTGAAAATATGAAGATTGAAAAAGAAATAAAGAGGAATAATATAAAAGTAGCGGTTATAGGTTCTGGACCGGCTGGGCTTGCTTGTGCAAGAGATTTAGTAGAGGAAGGATATAGAGTAACTGTATATGAGGCACTTGATACGATAGGTGGAATACTTATATACGGGATACCAAAGTTTCGTTTGCAGAGAGAAGTTGTAGACAGGGAAATAGAATATATGAAAAAACAGGGAGTAGAGTTTGTAAAAAATAAAAGATTAGGTGTAAACATAACAATTGATGAGCTATACAAGAATGAATTCAAGGCAATATTTATAGGTACAGGGGCAAATAAACCTAAAAAACTAGAAATAGAAGGTGAAGACCTAAAAGGAATTTATTCAGCATATGAGTATTTGTTAAAAGTTAATTTACATGGTAAAAATCATGGATTAGAAGTTGGTAAAAAAGTCGTTGTAATAGGTGGAGGCAATGTGGCTATGGATGCAGCAAGGGTACTTAAAAGACTTGGTGCAGAAGATGTTACTATAATATACAGAAAGACTAGAGAACAAATGCCTGCAAGAAATAATGAAATAAATCATGCAAAAGAGGAAAACATAGAGATTATGGAGCTAATAAGTCCAGTGAGATTTATTGGGAAGGAGGGAAAATTAGAAAAAATAGAGGTTTTAAAAATGGAACCCTTAGCACCTGATGAATCAGGAAAAATGAAGTCGAAATGTATCGAGGGTAGTAATTTTTTTATTGATGCAGAGACTACAATTATTGCTATAGGACAGGATCACGATAACCCTTTAACAACAAAGGATACAGAAAATATTAGTACACACACAGGTGGAGGTATACTAGTACATAATGAAACCATGGAAACGAGTAAAGAAAATATTTTTGCAGGTGGAGATGTAGTATCCGGTGGATCGACAGTAATAGAGGCAATAAAAGCAGGTAAAAAAGCGGCAAAAGCAATAAATGAAAAACTAAAAAACAATAAAATTTGAGGGGGAAATAAAAATGGATTACAGAGGAAAATATGAATTTTGGCTTACAAGTGATTTTACAGATGAGGATACAAAAAATGAATTAAGGGCTATAAAAGATGATGAGAAGGAAATAGAAGAGAGATTTTATAAGGAACTTGACTTTGGAACAGCCGGGTTAAGAGGTATAATAGGTGCAGGGACAAACTATGTGAATAAATATACTATTAGAAAAGCTACACAAGGTGTTGCAAACTATATATTAAAACATGAGGAAAACCCTAAGGAAAGAGGAGTGGCCATTGCTTTTGATAGCAGGACAAAGTCTGAAGAGTTCGCTATGGAAACTGCAAGAGTATTTATTGCAAATGGGATAAAAACATACTTATTTAATGAACTAAGACCTATTCCTGAGCTTGGCTTTGCTATAAGACATCTTAATTGTGTAGCAGGAATAATGGTAACAGCGAGCCACAATATGCCAGTATACAATGGGTATAAAGTATTGGGAGATAGAGGAGACCAAGTAGTTGAGCCAAAAGATAAAAGGATAATAGAAGAAGTAAATAAAATAAATAATTATGGAGCGATTAAAATTATAAGTGACGGTGAACTTGAGAAAAGCTCTTTGCTTATTTACTTGGACGAAAGTATGGATAATAAATTTATAGATGTGCTTATAGAGGAATTAATAGACATAGATTTAGTGAAAAAAGCAGCAGATACGTTTAAGATAGTATATACGCCTATAAATGGTTCAGGTAATATTCCTGTTAGACTCGGACTTAAAGAAATGGGATTTAAAAATGTATTTGTAGTACCAAAACATGAATTTCCAGATTCTAATTTTTCTGGTCTGAAATTTCCAAATCCAGAATTTAAAGAAGTATTTGAAGAAGCTATGCCACTAGCAGAAAAAGAAAATGCGGATTTAATATTTGGTACTGATCCAGACTCCGATAGAGTTGGGGTTATTGTAAAAAATGGCAAAGGCGAGTATGAGGTTTTAAGTGGAAATATGCTGGGTGTATTACTTTTAGAGTATATAATACACAAGAAAAGGCAGAATAATACTTTGGCAAAAAATGCTATAGTAATAAAGAATTTAGTTAGTACTAGAATGGCAGATGCAATTACAAAATATAACGATATCAAGTTACTTCCTGTATTAATTGGATTCAAGTATTTTGGAGAAAAAATAAATGAATGGGATGAGACTAAGGAATATGATTATATTTTTGGTTTTGAAGAAGCATTTGGATACCTTCCTGGTAAGTATATAAGAGATAAGGATGGTGTAGGAACTTCAATGCTTATATGCGAAATGGCAGCATATTACAAAACAAAAGGCATGACAATATATGAAGGGTTACAAGAAATATATAAAAAGTATGGTTACTATATGGACGATTTAGTTTATATAAGATTTAAAGGAAAAGAAGGTTTAGAAAAGATAGATACTATAATAAATATATTAAGGAAGGAAGGACTAAGAGAAATAGGTGGTAAGAAGGTTGTTAAAGTAACAGACTATCAAGAACAAACAGTATGGAACTTGATTGAAAACAAGAAGGAAGAATATAAAGTATTAGCAAAGTCTAACATATTAGTATATGAACTAGAAGATGAAAGTTGGGTGGCAATAAGACCTTCGGGAAATCAGCCAGAACTAAAAAATTATATGGGTGTTAAAGGTGACACGGAGGAAGAAGCAATAAAGAAAATGGAGAATATCAAACGTTCGTTCATGCTTGAAGTAGAAAAGATAAATTAAATAACTATGCAGTTAGCAGATAGCGGATAAAAACTTTTGTTTTTGCTTTTCTGCTAACTTTTATATTGTTATTAAACTGGAGGTTTTAATATGTCATATATATTAACGATAGGTATAATATTGATAGTATCAAAGTTGTTTGGTATAGCAAGTAAAAGAATGTATATGCCAAGAGTTGTAGGTGCGCTTATGGTAGGTATTGTGTTAGGACCGACGCTCCTTGGAGTAATACATGAGGATGAAATTTTGAAGGTTATTGCAGAAATAGGAGTAATAATATTGATGTTTGAGGCAGGACTTGAAACGGATATAAATAGGTTTAAGAAAAATATGAAAGCATATTTCATAGTCGCAATGGGTGGGGTTATCGCTCCATTTGTATTTGGATTTGCTATTGGGACATTATTTAACTTTGATGTAATGACTAGTGTATTTATTGGTGCGGTTTTGACTGCCACATCTGTTAGCATAACAGTAGAGACATTGAATGAAATGAAGAAACTTGATAGTACCGCAGGTAGAACTATATTGGGAGCTGCCTTAGTTGATGATGTTATAGGAATTATTATACTATCTGTCCTAATAAGCAGGGTAAATGCAGCTGCAGAACCTATTAGTATGGTGTTGGCGAAAATTGTAATATTTTTTGTAATTGCGTATTTAAGTGGGATACAATTTCGTAAATTTTTCAAATGGCTTAGTGAGAGTGAAGGAAGAAAACGAAGGATACCCGTATTTGCTTTAGGTTTTTGTTTGTTATTTGCATATTTTGCTGAGAGGTTTGGTGTTGCAGATATAACAGGAGCATATATAGCTGGGCTGATTTTCTCCAACATGCATCAGACAACATATATTAGGGAAAAGGTAGAAGTTGTTTCATATATGTTTTTTGGTCCGATATTTTTTGCAAGTATAGGAATGGCTGCGACGCTCACGGGTATGACATATGAAATTTTATTTTTTGCAGTAATGCTAACAGTGTTTGCTATAATTTCTAAAATAATAGGTGGGTATTTTGGATCTAGAATATCAAAGATAAATAAAACTGATTCGCTAAAAATATCATTTGGAATGATAGCAAGAGGAGAGGTAGCACTCATAATTGCGACCAAGGCTAAGACGTCAGGACTTATAACAGAACCAGTTTTTGCTGCGGTAGTTATAATGGTTATAGTAACAACAGTAATAACACCTATATTATTGCAATACTCGTATAAGAAAAACAAGCACAAATTGCATGAGGATATAATTGAATAAAAATATTTGCAAAATTATTGCAAAAGGTGTAAAATAAATTTATAAAATGCCGATATAAATAATAAGGCAAAGTCTAATTTTTAAAATACACATGGAGGTGTTAGTATGAAAGTAGAAGGATCTAATGTTACTACACAAAATACGAATGTGCAGCCAGTAAAACAACAGGAATTTGAGACTAAGGTAAGAGTAGAAGCAAGAAAAGTAGCTGAACAAGTGCAGAGCAAAGCAGAATTACCCGTAGATGAAAGACTTAAAGAATATCCAGAATACGTACCATCAATTCCAGAGAAAACATGGATAGATGCAGTTGAGACAGCAAATAAAAAGCTGGAAGGCGCAAATACAGAATTTAGATTTTCAGTTCATGAAGCGACAAATCAGGTATCAGTAAAGGTGCTTAATAAGGACACTGGCGAAGTAATAAGGGAAATACCGCCAGAAAAAATTCTCGACATGGTGGCCAAAATGTGGGAAATGGCCGGAATCTTTGTTGATGAGAGAAGGTGAGCGAGATGGCAACTAATAGAATAACAGGACTTGCTACAGGTATGGACACAGAAAGCATTGTAAAGGGTTTAATAGATGCTGAAAAATCTCCGATGATTAAATTAAAACAAAAATCACAAGTGGCTACATGGAGTATGGAAGCTTATAGAGAAATTACTTCTAAGATGACAACGTTTAAAAATGACTATATGAACGTACTGAATCAAACATCAAACATGTTATCAAAGTCTAGTTATAAATCTATTACATCTACTTTGACAGATAAAATAACTGGAGTGACAAGCAATGCAGTTAGTATAACAACAAACGCAGAGACATCGGTAACTAATCATACTATAAAAATAGATAGGCTAGCAACTGCAGCTATAGCGGAAAGTACAGATGGAGTTACAAAGGATGTACAAAGCTCTGCAGTAATTGCAGATTTTAATTTAGATGGTAAGCAATTGAAAATAAGCTTAGATGGAACACAAAAGACAATAACTTTAAGTAATTATGCGGATATGGATGCGCTTATATTAGATGTAAATAGTAAAATAAAGACAGCTTTTGGAAAAGGTATAGATGATATAAATGGTAAGATAACAGCAGCAGAGACCTCTGTAGGATCGGGGAAACTACAATTTACTGTAGGTAATGGAGCAAGTGTCATGGTACTACAAACGGCTGATGTCACCGCAAATGATGCATTGTCAAGTCTAAATTTGACTACAGGTGATTCGAATAGATTAAATACTTCCGCAAAGCTCGGAGATTTAAAAACAAAATTTAATACAGAGCTAACATTTGGCGGAGTAGATTCAGATGAACTAAGATTTAAAATCAATGGTAGTGATGAGTTTGTATTTGATACAGATACTACTCTTTCAGAGATGATGTCAGAAATAAATTCTGATACAAAGGCTAATGTAATTATGAAGTATGATGAAGTAAATGATAAGTTTACAATTGAAGCTAAAACTAAAGGCGCTGGAGCTAATATAATAATTGATCAAACTATAGGTGGTTTTTTTAGCGCAACGAGTAATATAGCAGCGACTAGCTACTCAAATGGTGTAGATGCAAAAGTGACTATAGATGGACAAGAAATTTTAAGAAACTCAAATGAATTTACTGTAAACAATGTTAGTTATAAACTAAAAGGTATAACCACAAATACTATAGACATCAATATGAATATAGATGCAGATAAAGTATTTGAAAATATTAAAACTTTTATATCTAAATATAACGAATTGATAGATAATGTGAACTCAAAAATAAGTGAAGCATATGATAGGAGTTTTCAACCACTTACAGATGATGAAAGAGAAGCAATGAGTGATGATGACATTGTAATGTGGGAGAAAAAAGCAAAAACTGGATTACTTAGAAATGATAATATATTAAAAACAATGGTGTATAAGATGCGTACTGCTATGGCTGAAGCTGTTGGTGGAGGCTCAGGAATGCTATCTAGTATAGGAATATCAACTATTGGCTATGAAGATAAAGGTAAGCTTGTCATTAATGAAAATAAATTAAAAGAAGCAATTACAAGTAATCCAGATAAAGTAGCAGACATATTTGCAAGAAAATCTGAAACCCATCCAGCATATAAAAGAACTCTTACAGCGGATGAGAGGAAAATAAGATATGAAGAAGAAGGTATAGCAAACAGGTTATTTGATATATTAGAGGATAATATGTCTACATACAGAGATGCAAATGGAAAAAAAGGTTTCTTGGTTGAAAAAGCTGGTATTGTGGGTGATTCTTCTGAAGCAACTAATGTTTTAACAAAACAAATAATAGAATATGAATTAGATATAGAGGATTGGGAAGATAAGCTAGCAGACAAAGAAGATTCATACTACGCAAAATATGCTGCACTTGAAGTGGCTATTCAAAAAATGAATTCACAATCATCTTACATAAGCAACATGCTAGGTGGATCATCAGGTAGTTAATTAGGAGAATGATTAATATGGAGTTAAAAGATTATAAAAAGCATGTTTTGGAAAAACTAGATAAAGTTAAATCAATTTATAGAAACTCGAAACGTCAAAGAGAGGCTCTTTTGAGTGGAGATACAGAAAAGTTTTTAAGATTAATTGATAAGAGAGAAGATGATATAAAAAGGATTAACGAATTGGAAAGCTTGTTAATTAATTGTACCGAAAATTATACGGATAAAGAAGTAGATTCTATAAAAAAAGAAATAATGGATAAGTATAAGAAAATACAAGAAATGGATAGAGATAATCAACAAATGGCGAATGATTTAAAAAAAGAGTTGTATACGAAGGTAAAATCAATAAATATTGGAAAAAAAGTTATCAATCAAGGATATAATAAGCAGGATATATACGAGGGTGGAATATATATTGATAAGACTATTGGCAAGAAAAAATAGGAGGGGATTATGATGACAACAAATAATGCAAGCAATACATATCTAAGTAGCAAGGTAATGACAGCATCTTCACAGGAATTAACTTTAATGTTATATGATGGAGCGTTAAAGTTTTGCAATCAAGCTATAAGGGCACTAGAAAATCAAAAAACAGTAGAAGCACATAATTTCATTATAAAAACTGAAAATATAATAATAGAGTTTATGTCGACAGTGGATACGAAATATGATGTTGGAAAAAATTTAGATGCTATGTATAATTATATATATAGAAAGCTAATGGAAGCAAATACGAAGAAAGATAAACAAATACTAGAAGAAGTGCAAGGATACCTTAGAGAACTAAGGGACACATGGAAAGAAGCCATGGAAATGTCAAAAGTAAAAAAAGCAGTAAATGAATAGTAATGCAGGTAGAATTTTGTATGGTCAGTAAGTAGTTGAAAGATAAAAAAAGTTTTTAACTCTCAACTTTTAATTTTCAACTTTCAACTTAATTCAAGGAGGTGTGTATTATGAGTATGGAAGCGTTAACATCAATTTCTGGAAATTCTTATCCAGCACCTGAAATACCGAAACCACAGCATATTACGACTTCTAAACAAAATGAAATAAATGCAGAGATTAAAGCGAACGGAGCTAAAGAAGTAGGCGATGAAGCTTTTGAAAAGGTACTTGAGAGGTTGAAAAAAATGATGTCACACAAAAATATAACTGTAGATAGGTATAAAGATACTGAGACAGGAGTCGAACAGGTTATATTTAGGGATTCAGAGACAGGTAAGGTTATAAAGGAAATGCCATCAGAAGCGGTACTTGAGATTGTAAATAATGCAATTGAGAAAATGGATTCATGGTTGTTTAATAAGGTTGTGTAAACGATAAATAGGTAAACAGATATAATATAAGAAAAAGGGATTCTTTTAGACTAAGAGTCTCTTTTTGTGTACCTTCCAACATTTACAGGTTTTAATTACGGTATATTCGTAGTATAATGAAAAAGTATTGTGAATGAAAACAATTTTAAATAAGGAGGGAGGTAAGTAATAATTGAACATAAAAAATAATGAAGGGAATGGTGATATGATTAGGAATCATAAAATTAGATGGTTAGTTATATTGTTTTTGAGCTTTATGGTGGTTTTCCCAGGCAAGGGTTATGCTGATTTTACATATACCGTTAAGAGTGGGGATACACTATATTTGATAAGTAAAGCCTATTTTGTATCAATAACTAGCATAAAGACTGCAAATAATTTAACAACAGATTATTTATATGTAAATCAAAAAATTACAATACCAACTGATAAAATAATACAATATACAGTACTGTCAGGAGATGCATTGTGGAAAGTAAGTCAAAAGTATAATACTACTATTGATAGAATAAAGACATTAAACAACCTTACCTCCGATTATTTGACTGTAGGACAAGTGTTGATAATAGAAAAAGATACAAATAATACATATGTGAGTTATAGAACTCATACAGTTAAAGCCGGAGATAATTTATGGGGTATAAGTACCTTATATGATGTTACTATTAGTGGAATAAAAACTTTAAATAGTCTTACAAGTGATTATTTAACAATAGGACAAGTATTGAAAATACCAGCAAGCATAGTTTATCCTATTGATTCTGTTGTTGCTTCAAAGCTTATAGTATTTCCATTTAAAGCAAAAACTGATTATCAAGCATTTACTAATAATTACGCAGCAGCAAGAGATTACAGCACTACTGGAGCAACGAGAGTTCACGAAGGACAAGATATCATGGCAAATAAGGGAACACCAGTATATGCGATGGGAGCAGGGGTGATAACAAATATTGGATGGAACGAATATGGCGGTTATAGGCTGATGATCAAATTAGATGGAATAAGCTACTCATTATACTATGCACACTTTTCGAAATATGCAGATGGTATGTATATTGGAAAGAAAATTTATGCAGGGGAACTGGTGGGGTACGTGGGTGACACAGGGTATGGGCCAGAAGGAACAAGTGGCAAATTTGCACCTCATCTTCACGTAGGTATATATAAAACATCAGATATGTCAACAATAAATCCATATCCATATTTAAAGAAACTAATTCAATAAAAGTGTGAATCTTGGAGAGTGGATAGTAATATAAAAAGAGGTGTTTTAGATAAGAGAATATTAAAAGCATAAAATAAAATCCTTTTTGTGATAATATATTACAAGAAGGATTTTATTTGTATAAAAAATTAATATTAATTGCAAATAAGTTGAAAAAAGACTATTGACTTTTTTGTGCATTAGGAATAAACTATTATAGTCCTAAAAATTAATATAAGAAATAAAGTTGGGGGTATGTATCGTGTTTGGCTTAACAGGAATAGAGTTATATGCATTTATATTATTTGCTAAAGTTTTAGAGGTAGCGGTAAGTACATTAAGGATAATACTTTCTTCTAAGGGAGAAAAAATAAAAAGTTCACTTGTAGGATTACTTGAGATAACATTATGGATATATGTAGCAGCAGGGGTACTTAAAAATATGGACAAGGATCCAATGCTCGCAATAATATATTCGATAGGGTTCACTTTGGGTATATATTTTGGTGGTATATTAAGTAACAAGCTTTCGTTTGGTAATGTAAAAGTCAGTGCGATAGTTAAAAGTAAGGATGGACATGAGCTAGCGATTAAGATTAGAAGTCACAATTTTGCAGTAACGGTTTTTAAAGGGGAAGGTATGCATGAAGAGAGACACCTTTTAATAATGATGATTAAGAGAAAAAACTTGCATAAACTTATTGAATTATTAAAAGCATATCAAAATAATATAGTTATAGACTATATAGATACTAATATCGATTATGGTGCATATGGTATTTTTAAGAAATAAGGATTCTTTAAATCAAACAAATCTAAAATAGATAAAAGAGGCGTTAAAATGATAGAAAATAAACATAAGGAAAATTGTGAGAAAAATTGTTGCGGCCTGTGTTGTACAAAAATCGAAAACATAGGTGTTATTTATGGTAGAAACACCATACTGAGAGATGTAAACATACATATTCACTGCGGGGAGCTTACAGCGTTGATAGGTCCAAACGGAGCGGGCAAAAGTACGCTACTAAAGGCATTGCTTGGTGAAATAAAGCATACGGGGGAACTAAAATTTCTTGATGCGAAGGGCATTCATACAGGACATCCTACTATAGGTTATGTTCCACAGAGTTTGAATTTTGATGCAGGTTCGCCGACTAGTGTTCTTGATCTTTTTATGGCATGCAGATCATCCTTCCCTGCGTGGCTTTATACGCCAAAGAAAATCTTGAAAGATGTTGAAGAAAGTTTAGAACGTGTGAAGGTGGCACATCTTATAAAAAGGCGACTCGGTGCACTCTCTGGGGGAGAAATGCAAAGAGTTTTACTTGCTCTTGCACTTGATCCTGTACCAGATTTGCTATTACTTGACGAGCCAGTTTCAGGAGTAGATCAGAATGGTATGGAATTATTCTATAAAACTGTTTCAGATATACGTGAAGCATATGATTTATCTATAATACTAGTTTCACACGATTTTGATATTATAAGTAGGTATGCAGACCGTGTAGTTTTATTAAATGGTACAGTTCTTTATAGTGGTAGCCCATCAGAAGTATATAAGGATGAAAGCTTTTCAAAGACCTTTGGAATGAGAGCGGGGGGGGCGTAAAAACTATGGAAATTTGGTACAAAGTAGTAGAATTAGTCATACCTTTTGATTGGGCAAAGGCTGATCATATGTTTTTTATGAAGAATGCGCTTCTTGCGATAATACTTGTTTCATTTATTTTTGGTATATTATCAACGATGATAGTAAATAACAGGATGGCCTTTTTCTCTGATGCTTTGGGACATGGAGCATTTACAGGCGTTGTTATAGGTGGAATACTAGGTTTCGTAAGGCCTATATGGTCAGCAGTAGTATTTTCTATTATTTTTTCTCTTGGTATAACGTTAGTAAAAAACAAAAGCAAGATTTCCAGGGACACAATAATTGGTGTATTTTCTTCTGTTGCAATTGCACTTGGAATTTTTCTGTCCACTTTAGGTGGACGGAGCTTTACAAAGCTTAATGCATTTCTTGTAGGAGATATTTTGAGTATAAAGCCTTCTGAAATAGGGTTGCTTTTTTTGGTACTTATAGCTATGATAGTACTTTGGAGTTTGTTATTTAATAAATTATTGGTTGTTAGTGTCAATCAGTCACTTGCATCAAGTAGGGGACTTAATACATTTTGGATTGAGGTCATTTTTACAACGGCTATAGCTGTAATAGTCACTATATCAATGTCATGGATAGGACTTTTGGTAATAAATTCATTGCTTATTTTGCCTGCTGCAGCTGCAAGAAATATTACTTCAAACGTGCGGCAATACCATGTTGTAACAATATTGATATCTATGGTATCTGGAGTAGGCGGACTAATACTTTCGTACTACATAGAGACAGCAACTGGGGCCACAATTGTTTTGATTTTATCCATATTTTTCTTCATTACTTTTGCACTAAGGGGTAAAACTTGTTAGAAGTTGCAATAATGAGTGAAGAAAATCAGTTGGACCAAATAGAGAAGAACTGATAATAAAGTAAATAGAAAGACTATAAAAAGCAAGGAAACAAAAAATGTTTCCTTGCTTTTTTACGAGCGCAGGTATAAATTTTATTCTACTCTTAAAGGAGTGCCGTAGATTGTAACAAACTTAATTGAATAAATATCACATAGTAAAGTATCAGGAGAACCGATAGGTCTTATCAGTACATAACTTGCACCTACAGATAGAAGTGTTCCAATCCTATCCATCAAGGGACCAGTAGATCCGATAAGAAACTCTATTCTCATCATTTTACCTATTTGTGTACGTAAATAACCTGGAGTATAATAAGTGCTTTCTAAGGTCTGTGGTGGTTGCTCTCCGGGTATAGGGGACATCCCAGGTAATCTTTGACCCTGTTGCATGGGTAACGGTGTAGGAGTGGGCCCAGAAGGCATACCTGTAGGTAGTTCTGATGGCATGGGCGTCGTAGGTGGCAATGGTGCCCTGTTTGATCTTTGTGAAGTTTGATTAGAGTGAAAATCACGATTGTAAGAATCCATATTCATTCCTCCATTAATATTATTTTTTACCTAGTTGTTGCATATAAAGGGGTCGGTATATAGAAGCAATGTTGTCCTACTGTATTGAAATAACTTCCTGACCGATTTGGAGGGAAATAATCAGTACATCCGGGTGAGTAGGGATTGAAATACCAAAGAGAATCATTAGCACCTTGATGTTTGTTTCCAGCTAATGCCCAGTCAGCTATATCATAGTGAATCTGCTCAGGAGGACTCGACCAAATTGTCTGAGGATTTACTTCACCATAGGCCATAGGCATCATGCATGTATACTGGTAAGGTTGATTAATGACATTCCTTAGATTTCCCCCGCCAGTTCTAAGATACTCGCCATAAGACACATGAACTCTATTCATTATAGAAGTTGCTACAGCTTTCATTCCATTTTCGCCTTCACCACCAGCTTCGCACTTAATTAATCTTGCAAATAATTCCCTTGTTGAATATGCCATAAAATCACCCTCATATCAGCTAATTTTTAGTATAGTAAAGTATATTAGAATAAAGCAAAAAAATGCAACCGAATTATTATATTTATGAGAAATGTTTGACAACGCTAGACTATGGTTTTAAAACACGAAAATAATTTGAATAAAATAGTCAAATAGGATAATACTTAAAATAAGAGAATTATAAGGTAAAACACAAATGTAAATAAAACCCAATAAATAATAAAATATTATAAAAGATACTGATATAATAAACAGAAGTACTCTTATAAGGGGGAGAGGACATGAACAATGTAAAAATAATAATTAATGAGTGGGATCCAATAGGAGTTATAAGTTATGCACCTGAAAACACATATGATCAGGAAATAAAAATAGTGTGTAAGTATCTAAAAGATGTAAGTAGTACTGAACAACTTGCAGAAAGGATTTATGAAACATTTGTAAAACAATTCGGAACAAATATATTTAATAAAAAATCAGAAGAGTGCCTGAGTGTAGCAAGTAAAATAATGAGTACAATTAAAATGTAACGACATAAATAAATAGAAGCCTTCATAGGCTTCTATTTATTTATGTCATATATATAATTTTTTCCATTATTGTTATCCCAGTTATATGCAGTATCACGAAAACAAAGGTTTAGTTTGTTTCCTACTGGGACTGATAAGTTCGCAGAAAATGCTCCGTTGGAATTTTTCGACATCTTAATATCGCTAACATTTGCCCAATCTTCTAAGTACGAAGAACCATAGTGCAAGTATAATTCTTTTGCACCATTTTTAGATAATATACCACTATAGTTTACTTCTACAATTCCATTACTAGTTACAGGCGCAGGGGTTACGTTCACTCCTGTGTCAAAATTGTTGTAGCTCATATTTTTCCCTCTCTTAACCATTAGTCTATCACAACTTTATGTTGTATGGCGCTTTTATTATTTGTCTTTGATGCAATAATAGATAATACACCATCTTGGTAACTTGCCTTTACATTATCGGTATTAATTTCGGTGGGGAGTGCTATAGTTCGGTAAAATGTTCCGTAATATCTTTCGGAGCGGTATATATTTTTGTTGTCATATACATCAGTTTTTCTACGCTCAGCTGATATTTTGATGGAAGTCTCTGTAGCATAAATATCGAAGTCTTTTTTACTCACACCTGGAATCTCAGCAGTGATTACTATATCATTTTGTGTTTGATACACATCTACCTTAGGAATTGACGATGCTTCAAATGTTCTAAAAGGTGAAAATGTATCGAAATCTCTAAATGGATTCCATTCCGTTAAATTCATATAGTTATCCTCCTAAAAAATATTTTCAAGTATATTATGCTTAATAAGTAAACCAAATATTCAGTTTTTTAAATTTATTTTAATAAAAATATTTAAAGAATAATCTTTGTATTTTATATCGATAAATGTGCATATAACAAGACAAAATTCGACAAAGACATTGACAAAAGAACTCTGAAAGTGTATAATTTACATTGTGAAGTTAAAAAATATATAGGGGAGTTGAAATTATGAAGTCAATAAAAAGTAAGATGATATTGGGGATATCAGTAAGCACTTTTTTAATTTTTGTAGTGTCTATATTATCAGTGGGGATATTAATGTATACATATGCAACAGAGCAATCAGCGAAAGTAGTAAAATTAGAAGCTAACAAGATATCGGAAGAAATAAAAGACAAGGTTAATTCTAGTTTTTCTGTTGTGAGGGGGTTGGCGAGCGACTTTCAAGTTTTAAAACAACAAGGATATGTAGATAGGGATGTTTACAATAAAATGTTGATAAACTCAGTAAAAAGCAATCCAGATTTATTAGCAACCTGGACAGCATGGGAACCAAATGCCTTTGATGGTAAAGATGAGCACTTTAAAAATCAACAAGGTGATGATGATACAGGAAGATTTGTTCCTTACCAGTTTAGAGATGGAGATAAAGTTAGCTTAGTTCCACTTGAGGCTTATGATGAGCCAGGAGCGGGAGATTATTATTTATTAGCGAGGGATAGTGGACAAGAAACAATACTGGATCCATATCTTTATAATGTTGGTGGAAAGCAGGTACTTATAACGTCTATCGTAGTACCAATAAAAATCGATAATAAAGTTGTTGGGGTTGTAGGCGCAGATATATCTTTGGAAACATTACAAACTATTAACTCAAGAGTTAAATTATTTGATACCGGATATGGAATGGTATTATCAAATACTGGATTATTTGTTGCACACCCTAAAGCAGAATTAGTAGGAACGAGTATTTATGATACTAATTTAACTAATAAAGAAACTATAAAGGATGCTATAACAAATGGAAAAGAATATAAGGCACATGAAAAACTATGGAATGACAATAAAGAATCTACGATGGTATTTTTACCAACTAATTTTGGGAATACAATAACACCTTGGACAATTGCAAGTGTTGTTCCAGCAAATGAGTTGACAAAAGAGGTAAATAAAATAATAGGTGTATTAATTATAGTTATGATAATAGGATTAGGATTACTATTTCTTATTATTTGGGTTATTTCAAATTCAATATCGAGTCCAGTTAAAACAATGGAGAAATACTGCACAGATATAGCGAAGGGTGACTTTACAAGTTATATAAAAGAAGAATACACAAATAGAAAGGATGAAATAGGCTCACTTGCGAGAGGGTTTAATTTAATAACTGAGAACATGAGAAAAACAGTCAATTCAATTACAGGTGTATCTAATAATTTGGCACAGTCAGCGATAAAAAATAAAGAAATTTCAAATGATATGACAAACGCGTCTAGAGTACAAGCTACTTCTATGAAGGAAACATCTAGTACCATGGAACAAATGGCAACCGCTATTAATGACGTAGCAGATAATATAAGTAAGCTTTCGGAAATGATTAATGTAACCCATGAAAGTGGAAGTCTAGTAAGACAAACGGGAGAAGAAACAATACTAATTTCAACACAAAGTAAAGAAGATATGGATATAATAATCAAAAAAATAAATATTATAAGTGACTCTATCATAAGACTCTCAGGGTCAATACATGAAGTTGGAGACTCTGCATCACAGATAAAAAGTATAGTACAATTAATAGAAGAAATAGCGGGGCAGACAAATTTGTTAGCTCTTAATGCAGCTATAGAAGCCGCAAGAGCAGGTGAGTCAGGGAAAGGTTTTGCAGTTGTAGCTGATGAAATCAGAAAATTAGCAGAGAATTCAACACATGCTACAACAAATATATCTGAATTAATTGGAAAAGTAGAAAATGTAATTTCAAGGACAGTAGAAGAGTCAAAAGAAAGTACAAAAGTAATTGAAGAAGGTGTAGTAACTGTAGAAAATGCAGGAGTTAATTATAAAAAGATATTTGATGCAATAGATAATAATAATAAATTAGTTATGAAAATGCTTGATAATATTAATAATATGACAATTACCGCACAAGAAGTATCAGCTACTACAGAAGAACAGGCTGCAACAACACAAGAACTTTCAGCTACGACAGAAGAAGTGCTTGAAATGGCTGACAAGATATTTAATAATAGTAAGAACGTTGCTAAAAGTTCTGAAACGTTAGAAGGTATGGCAACTGAGTTACAACAATTAATTTCTAAATTTAAATCATAGAAGTAATGTAAAAAATAAAAGTAGTTTACGAATCTACTTTTATTTTTTACAATTAAAAACCTTGCTTTTTGATAAAAATGTGATATACTAATTGTAAATTGTAGATGTACAAAAGGAGTGACAAGATGAAAATATTGTTGGTTGCTCTTGTTTGATATTTTGATAAAGGACGAGCCTTTTATGACTCGTTTTTCGCGTTGAATTAAAGGAAGGAGAAAAAACATGGATATAACGAGAGAAGAATATAAGATAGAGGAAAAATATTTAAGTAATGTAATGCTAAAGCTAGATGAACAATTGAAAAAAAGATCAGGCGAATATGACATAAAAAAAGAAGAATTATTGGAAATTAAAAAATATGTTTGGACACATAACATAGATGGTGCTGAGAAAGCATCTTTTATGGGTGAGATAGCCATGAAAGAAAGTATGGAAGATTATCTAAAAGCTACGACAATCGCTCTACATAGGATGCAAGAATCAGCTTATTTTGGTAGGTTAGATTATAAAGAAACTGTTGAAAAAGAGATAAAGCCTTATTATATAGGGATTGGAAATTTAATAGATGAGAATACGCTTGATATTTATGTTTATGACTGGAGGACTCCTTTCGCCAGCATGTATTATGATTATGAAACAGGGCCAGCAGTTTATGATGCACCAATGGGAACTATAGAAGGCGATATTTTTTTAAAGAGGCAGTACAAAATAGAAAAAGATAAAATAAAATATATATTTAATAGTGATGTAAAGATAGAAGATGAGATATTACAAGATGTATTAAGCCAAAACACAAATGAAAAGATGAAAAACATTGTTACAACTATACAAAAAGAACAAAATCAAATAATAAGAGACGAGGGGCATGATGTTTTGGTAGTGCAAGGACCTGCAGGTAGCGGAAAGACATCAGTTGCTTTACATAGGATAGCATATCTTTTATACAAGCACGGCAAGCAAGTGAGATATAATAATATATTAATTTTCTCGCCAAATCAAGTATTTATGGATTATATATCAAGCGTACTTCCAGAAATGGGTGAAGAAAACGTACTACAAA
Organism: Clostridiales bacterium; assembly: GCA_003452395.1. Classification (GTDB taxonomy): domain Bacteria; phylum Bacillota; class Clostridia; order Lachnospirales; family UBA12420; genus UBA12420. The sequence goes on along the minus strand of DMOI01000060.1, from coordinate 4,585 downwards.
CCACATTTAATGAATATTCAATAAGTTTCCTAGAGGATGAGTTTGAAAGTATAGAAAGCTTAAATGATCAATTAGAATACATATATAGTAATGAGGGGAAAAGAGAATCAAGATTAAATGCAATAAAGCTAAAAATGTCAGTGCAGATGCTAGATATAATAAACAACTATATCGAATACATAGGAAATGAGATTTTGAAAATGCAAGACATAGTAATAGAGAGAAAAGCAGAACAGACAAGACATACAGGAAAAGATGAGAAAGTTGTGGCTATTACTAAAAGTGAAATGAGTAAGTTGTTCTTTGATGATTATAAGGATTTACCAATTGTAATGCGTATTGATAAAATAATAAATAGAGCCGTCATGATATATGATGATGGTAGATTATCTGATAAAAAGATAGAGGAACTAAGGAGAAGATTAAAGAAAAATATTGTAAAGATGAATGCTCTTGATATGTATAAAAATTTGTATAAAGATAAAATATTATTCAAAAAAATAATTGAGAAAAGTGGCGCAAAAGGTTATGATATAGATGCAATATGCGATGATACTACTCGTAAACTTGATAACAAAGAAATATATCATGAAGACATAGCACCACTCTTATATTTGCAAGGTAAAATGCAGGGATTTTATAAAGCAAATACTATAAAACATGTGATGATTGACGAAGCACAAGATTATTCTGTAATACAATATGAGATTGTAAGAAATATATTTACTAATGCAAAATTGACAGTGTTAGGTGATATAAATCAGTCAATACATCCTTTTGTTGATTATAAAGACTATGATTCAATCAAGCAAATATTTACTAAAAATAATTCAGTTATAATGAAACTCAGCAAAAGTTTTAGGTCAAGTTCAGAAATAACAAAGTTTAGCAGGCAAATTTTAAATGATGATACCATCCAAGAAATAGAAAGATATCATGGTAAGCCTCAGATCTTTAATGTGGAAAGTGACGCTCAAATAATAGAGGGAATAGTAAAAAATCTACAGGAATTTAAGAGTGAGCATATGAAAAGCGTGGGAATAATATGCAAATCATCTGAGCAAGCTAGTGAAGTTTATGAAATGTTGAAAAATAAAACAGATGTTGACCTAATAAGGAAGGATGATATAAAATTTAGACATAAAGCTGTAATTATTCCATCTTATCTTGCAAAAGGGCTTGAATTTGACGGAGTAATATTGTACAATATAAATAAAGAAAATTATATTGAAAATATAGATAAAAAATTATTCTACACTATGTGTACGAGACCATTACATAAGCTTGTAATGTACAATATAGGAGAGATAAACAGTTATATAGAGGGGATAGATGAAAGCTATTATGATGTGCAGAGTACAAGATAATTGAGTAAAGTGCCAAAGTAAATATTAAAGAATATAAAAATAAAACAGGGATTACACTTTGCAATGACAAGTGTGGGGTATATAAAGGAGGATGAATCTATGCATAAGAAGTACAATTCGATATATTTTATAACAAATAAAATTACATTTATTATATTTGGAGCGATTCTTACATCAATAGGACTCGAAATGTTTTTGATACCTAACGAGATAATAGATGGTGGAGTAGTCGGTATATCTATTATACTCAGCTACCTTAGTGGGTTGCCACTCGGAATATTCACATTTGTAATTAACATACCATTTTTCATAATAGGATATAAATACATAGGTAAGATATTTACTATAATAACTATTTTTTCGGTAATATGTCTGTCAATAGGTGTATCAGTAGTTAGTAAAATAGGTTCCGTTGTAACAGAAGATTTATTGCTCGCTGCAGTATTTGGGGGAATAATAATTGGAGCAGGAGTCGGACTTATAATAAAACATGGCGGATCACTAGATGGAACTGAGATAGTTGCAATAATATTAGATAAAAAAACGGATTTTTCGATAGGTGAAATAATAATGTTTTTCAATCTTTTCATATTGAGTAGTGCTGGGTTTGTATTTGGTTGGGAAAAAGCCATGTATTCGCTGATAGCATATTTTATAGCATTCAAGACCATAGACATAGTTGTAGAGGGATTTGACGGGTCTAAAGTAGTAATGATTATTTCGTGTATGCATAAAGAAATATCAAAAGCGATAATAGTAAAGTTAGGTAGGGGTCTTACGTTGCTTAATGGAAAGGGTGGATATGATGGTGCAACAACAAATGTTCTGTACGTAGTTGTATCTAGACTCGAAATATCAAAATTGAAAACAATAGTACAAGCAATAGATGAATCAGCGTTAATTACTATAGGAAATGTTGAGGTTATAGGTAAAGGGTATAAAAGAAAAGATTCCTCAAAGGTAGTGAAAGTTACATGTGAAAGTACGACGAATGACGAGGAAGAGAAAAAAATAGAGTAATAAAAAGGTTTGAAAGCACCTTACGAAGAACTTTGCGTCGGGTAGGAGTGTCTATTTATTAAAAAAGAAGGCTGATGCTATGGATATAAAAAGAGTTGATACAACTAATGTTACTAATATTGAAACAAAAAGGGTAGAACATACAGGAAAAGACTTTTCATTTACGCTTCTAAGTAAAATAGAAGAAGGACAACTCAAGGAGAAACTCAATTTATTGATGGGGGATATATCGGTCCAAGGCAAGCAATTATCAGAACATATGGATTTCAAATATTTAAAAAAATACAGGGCTCTTGTTACTGAATTTATAAATGAAGTGGTAGCACATTCACATAAGTTTTCAAGAGAAAATTTTTTAGATAAAAGAGGACGACATAGAGTTTACGGTATAATCAAGCTAATAAATAAAGATATAGACGACCTTGCACAAGAATTAATAAAAGAAGAAAAAGATCACATCTCGATTTTAAACAGGGTTGATGAAATACGAGGGTTGTTGCTTGATATAATAACATAAAAATCGAAAACAGAAAATGAAATGTAGAAAACAAAGAGATAAAGAATTTCTAATTCTTAACTTTCAACTTTCAACTTTCAATTTTTGACTGTATTTTACGGGGGTGAAGGTTTTGAATAAAATAAGCATAGATTTAGATGCAGTTAGATTTTATAATATGACATTAGAGCAGATGGATGAAGAATTTAAAAAAATGAGTGAATATGGTATAGAGGCTATAAATATGGAGTATAATATATTCTTGGATGAATATTTAGAGATGTTTATGAATAATATTCTGCAGTGTATAAAATATAATAATATGCAAGTAATATTACGTTCGAGGCCAATTGATGGATATTATACTGAATATATTGATGATGAACAATATCAAAAGTCGATAGTTAAGCATAAACAATTTTTGTATAACTTATATAAAGTGTTAGAAGAAAATGGAATAAAACAAGGCGTAAAGGTTATATTTTCTGGATCAAAATGTGAGGATAATGAAACGCAAAAATACATAGATAAACACGTATGGTTTTTCAAAGAACTAGCAAGCAGCGTATTAAACATGGGCATTGAAATACTTATAGAAGTTCAAGGAGCAAAGCCGACACGAGGTAGAGTTGTAGGTGACACATGGTCTGATTTTGAGTATATGGCAGATGAAATACCAAATATTAATTGGGGTATTTGTTGGAGCACTGCAAATTCAAGGTTGAATTTTGTGGAATACGATGACCAGTTGATACCATCTAAAAAGATTCTAGATAAGGTGAAACTTGCAAATATAAGAAATAATGTAAGCCAAAACTTTGATATTTCTATATATAAAAATGAGGTTCAGGAGCAAGAAATAAAAGCATTAGTTATAAGTGAATATACTGGTATGTTTAATTTGGAATATATATATGTACAGCTAGAGTATAATGATATTCCTTATTACGAAGTTTTTGATGGAATATATTATTTGAAGTGTGTCTTGAATTATTTTGAAAAGAAGAATAAAGATGGAGGACTTTTGATTATAGAAGATATCGAGAAAATGAATAGACAATCTATAAGGACTATAATAGATAAAGAAATAAAGGTAAGAATACCGGAAAAAGAATTAGAATTCAGTGAAATCGAAATAGCAACACACAGTTTAAAAGTGTGGGATAAAGAGTATTTATTATTTGAAGATAATAAAGAGTTTCAGATTGAGATTTATTATAAAGATGAAGACATGTTAAAGCTTAATATTAAGTTTATGATGATAAGGGATGAAACAGAACGGCAAGGATATGTATTTAAAATAATTGATAAAGTGCCAGATGTAGTTAAGAAAATTTATAAATTGGTATATTTGGTAGACTAAAAGACGTAAAAAGCGAGGTCAACTGACTCCGCTTTTTGGTTTTTATAATCGCACATAGTAGGAATCGAACCCACAACATTCAGATCCGAAGTCTGATGCTCTATCCAGTTGAGCTATATGTGCACGAAAGTACGCAAAAAAACAGATGTGAAATCAGAGCTTTTCTGAATTCTAACATCTGATTTGCTATGTTTATAACGGAGAAGGAGGGATTTGAACCCTCGCACCGTTTTTAAGACGATCTAAGCCCTTAGCAGAGGCTCCTCTTTAGCCACTTGAGTACTTCTCCAAAGTTTTTCATACAACGTAATTAGTATTATAACATGCAAAAATGCAAAT
>DMOI01000057.1 GCA_003452395.1 Clostridiales bacterium | reverse complement strand
TTAAAATAATGTGCTAATCTACAACACCGTCTCTCCCTCGAATACAAGGGGGATTTCTCCCTACGACTCAAAAAACGACTAGAATTGTATTATATATTAGCTTCCTGAAAATAAAGAGAAAAAATAAGCTGAAGGACTCTACCTCTACTGATAGAATAATCGCAATAAGTGATATTACAGCTGGATAATTAGGTATGCTTTAGGTATATTGAGGTACACATAAGCAATCACAAAGTGCGTCAAGTAATATGCCACTAATGCCTTTATAATATGTATTTGAGCACTCTTAGCAATAAGAAATATGATAACTTTTTTAGTATTTTCTATTGAATTATAATGGAAATGGCGTTACAATTCTCACTCAACAAATTTTAGAAATGTCGATTGGTTAAGTAATAGTAGCGGGTGTGAAGTTAGAAATGAAAGTAACATCTGAAAAAATTGAATAAGCAGAAGTCGAGGTGAGAGATAGCGAATAGGAGTGATTCCAAGCATTTCTAAAATGAGTCAATACCAAAAGGAGGCAGATGAAAGCATTATGAATGAAACAGAAGAAGTAATCAAAGGAGTTAAATCATTACTTGAAAGCAAGCTATTTAAAAAGACCAACAGAACAAAACGACTTGAGTTACAGGTAAAGTATTATAAGATGATAACCGCTTTAATGCTAAACACGTATCAAATGCATGAGCAATGTAAAGAGGACACTAAATGTCAAAAGTGTTTGGTAGGGTTTATAGTTGAAACACTATTTAGTTATATCAAATGCATTGAAATATTACAAAATGTAGATACTCTCGTAACACTGACAGAGGAAGATAGAAATGGCTTCCTCAATGTGTTTGAGTCAGCAAAGAGGGATGAAGAGTTGGATGTGCTGATAGAACAATTAGAAAAAGTCAAAAGCACTGGTAAAAAGAAGGACTAAACAAAAAAATATGAAAGAGCTGATAATGTTTAGTGAAGCAACATTGTCGGCTTATTTTCATGGGAAAAATAAGTCTGAAAAATGTGGTTTTAGCGGTTGTTTAGAAGGTGTTCCAAGTGCAACAAAATGGGGTTAAAAGTAATTTTGACTGTAGATGTGTGGGAATATAGGTGTAGGGTGTTTAAAAGGGGTAAAACAAAGAATTTGGGGGTAAGAAAAGTTTGGATTATAACTGGTTTTTCTTGATAATAAGACATAAAAATGGTATAATGGGCGAAGTGGCAAAATAGTAAAGATAACAAGCCTACACTTGAACTTGTTGAGTAGGTAAAGGAATATCCAAAATAAAGAGGGGGAGTAGTAATGAAAAAAAGACAAGTATCGTATATAATATTTTATGAGGGAGATAAAGTCTTGTTATTACATAGACCAAAGGGGTATGGCAATACATTTGGCTATATTGGTGGAGGCATTGAAGAAGGAGAAACACCCGAAGAAGCAGTTGTAAGAGAAGTTAGAGAGGAACTTACATATGAATTAAATCAAGGTGAATATGACTTTGTTGGACACAAAAACTTTGTATTTGAGCATAAAGGTGATATCTGGGAAATAGATGCATATATGTATGTTGCCGAACTTGGAAATAAGTTAAATCAGTTTGTTTTGACGGAAAAAGAATATGAGACAGGAGACGAATCTAAGTTAGAACTTATAAACGTAAACAATGCGAAGATGCTTGATATACATTGTACGGGGTTAGAGCTTCTAAAAATGATAGAGAATTACTTAATAGCTTCTAAACAATAATATGAATTCATTATTTATATAAGGGGAACTGTTTGTGAGTGCAAATACTATAAGCCTGCACAGTGGAATAAGGCATATGGAACAGTCGCTTAAAAAAGTAAAGGATTCAGGAAGATTTTAAAATGTATATAAATGTAAAAAAATGCAACATATTGCTTGACAAATTGGAAAAAATAGGATATAATATAGCATATAGAGATACGAGGGGGAGATTCTAATGAAAATAGATAATCAAAAACAAAGAGCATTTCAAGCAAGTGTAGCATTAGACACCATCATTGAAAATTATTTTGGGGTAAGTACAAAAACAGTAGCAGGAGTTCAAGTAAACTCAACAGAAAAGGCAAAGACATATCAGTTGTCTCCAAAGGCTATGGAAAAGTTTGATAAACAATGGGCTGGAATGGAGAATGTTTGTAAAGCAAAAGATTTATTTGTTCCAGTTGCAGATACAGTGACTTTATATGCACAGGCATTAACAGCAGATGAACTTATAAAAAGAGTAAATGAAAAATGTACTTTAGTTCACAATCTAATTGGAATAAATGAACCTGAAGGATCTGCCCCTATGAAAGATGTTGTAAACAATATAGCACTAAAAGGAGTCATGTCAGTAATAGGTGTTCAGGCTGAAGCCCTTGAAGATAAGCACGAAGCACTAAAGTATGAAGGAATAAGTGTATTTGATGTTGATACAATATATAATAAAAAATGGGAAAATGAGAAAAGAACAAGTTTTATGTCAGTTATGAATGACCCTGAATGGGGGCAAAATATATATGGACAAGCATATGAAAAGAGCGATTGCAAGGATATTGCAGACGGATACAATAAAGCATTTCAATCAATACAAACTCAAAGAGAAATCTTCGATGAAACAGCTTATGCGTTTGATGAGTGGAAAGGACTTGCTCCAGATACTCATAAGCACGGTTGGTCAGGAACAGGAGATGGAATGGGTGAACCGCAGATTACACCTGATTATGAACAAGAAGCATAAAAAATATAAAAAACAGTTGCTATTTAGCTAATCACTAAGTAGTAGCTGTTATTTTTTTGCCATTATACTTATTACTCATCTCGCTATTGAATAAAGTAGTGTATTAGAAAAATCAGATATGGTCAAAAAAGGAGGATAGAGCTATGGCAATAGACAACTACAATACCAATAATTTTATGAAGCAGTTGAAAGAACTAATTGATTCTTTTTATATCAACGGAGAAATCGTGGAAGAAATCCGAGGTAAACTAAGGAATCTTAAGTTACTACCACGTCAAGCATATCTATATCGTTTACTCGTTGATTTGCTTGTTAACACTGAATTTATTCGAGTAGAAGCAAAGTATTACATTCAAAAATTTTACGCATCATATGCCGAAACTGCAAATCACTTTAGGAAACTAGGTAAAGGCGTATGCAATTCTGACTCCATTCAGTCCATATGTTATAGAGCCAAATGTAAGATATTGAACAGTTTGGGGGAGGATGTAATTGTAGCAATAGGGAATCCACACAAAGTGAATGAACTACACATCTATGAAAAAAAGATACTTGAATGTCTTGCTATATACGGTGGCGGGCGAATACTTGAAGGAATTAAAGTAAAACTCCCTAGCGTAGAATTATCAACAACTATGAGTGATGAGGACTTTGAAGGACTAATGAATAAGGTTATGGTTTATACCGAGCAACAGATAAAAAAAGTAACGACACAGCTAAACCCAAGAGACATCGGATATCTTACGCTTATAACATCAACATCATTACTCACTGACAAAGATAAAGAACGAAAGGACAGGGTTTTAGAAATGCTAAAACCTGTAGAAAGAGAGGAGGTGCATACTGATGACGACAAAAATGAGATACCAGTTGACGAGTTTATCAGACAACTCCAACTGTCATAAAATAAGAACAGCTATAGACGAAATCCTCAAGGACGTATTAGGGGAAGAAACAGGCAGTGCCGTGGTGAAAAAACTACACTCGGCAAAGTGTTTGTATGAAGCAATGGCTGATTATGACATCGCACACGCACTTGAAAACAGTTATATAGTAATGGAAATCAGCAAATTAACTGGGGAAACACCAACAGGATTTGAAATGACAGAAAGACTAAAGTCAGCTGTCATTATGTCACAGTATTACGGCACGATAGATGATGAAAGAGCAAGCAATACCAAAGCCGAAAGCTTGGGGTATAATGAGCCAATGACACTTGGAGAATTCGTGAAAATGGTTTATCTTACATTTTGCCTCGCTGAAAACCTCATAGACAACAAGAGAATAAATGAGTTGTACATGGCAAATGCAGAGGAAATACATGGGTTAGCAGAACAAAACCCATATCTTCCATACTATTATGCAATGGAAAGGCATGTGGTAAGAGATGTTTATAACAAAGAGCTAATCAAGTATATAAATATGGGTATTGATAGATTCTCGGCTATCTACATACTCATGCACACACTATATCCAAACGATATAGGTAGAGTGCCAGTAAGTGAATACGAAGACGTGGGTATTGGGTTAAATAAAGCATCGGAAATTTATGAGCATCGCCCGAGGTTTGAAAGATACGAATACTTTGCAAAAATCCCCATTGGGGGAGTTGACATAGATACTTACAGTCGATTACAGCTTGCGAAAAAACGAGGCATACTAAAATTGCCAATAGAACAAGTGCCTTGTAACATATGGGGTAGATTGACACGACTGGAAGCAGTTGAAATGGTCGTAAGTCTGATAGACTATGACCTAGAAAATAATATTGGGTAGCAAACGATCCGTCTGACAACAGGCGGATTTTTGTTTGTAAAGATAGTTTGTTTAGTAAGATGGAAATTTATAAAAATAAAAATATAGGAAAAATTTTCGGTGGACAGTGGGGGTAAAACTAGGGCAAGCAGTGGCTTGAATTTTCAGCAGAATGACTAAATATGAGACTGATTTGATAAATGAATGACAAATGATTTTGAAGTTGAGAACAACAGAAAAACTGGAGTAGCGGTAGGTCAAAGAAAACGACTTACCGCTATTTTTATGCAGTTTTCTATTTGGTTAGATGAATTGTAAGTTATATAGAGGCATTAGGGTATTTACTATTGGGGTTGTCGCAACAGCAAATACAGAAGCAAAGTTTGTAATCATTTGGGTGTAAAGACGACTCGTGTTTATCAGGTAAGAAGTTAAAGTTTGAGTGATAATGAAAGAGTTGCCGACCTGAATAGGGCTAGTTAATATTTGACATAAGCAGATATAAAGTAAGCGGTAGCGTTGATTATTCTGATATACACCTAATGTCACGTGAATAATGAAACAAGCTAAAGTTTGCTGACTATCTGTAGACTAGTTGATAAAGTCTTTAGCAGATGAGGAAAACTATATCACGAATGAAATAAAAGGTAAGCATTGCATGATGGCATTCGATTTCCTAAACGGATGCTATCAATTTTAATCCAAACTAACTCAAAATACAATGAGAAGTTGAATGGAAGTGACTCGAACCCTCTAAATTTGGCGCAGTACTGATATTTTTCAGAGAAAGTATTGATTATCAGGCTCGAAATGCGTGTTTTTAAAAAAAGAAAGTACTACTCAAGCACTCGCAACAAAATGAATGGCGAGTGGAGACATGAAAAAACAGACAGGAAATGAGGAATGATGGTATATACATCGCAAAATAGAAAGTAGACCTTATAGAATGATGAAATTTATGCTGTGAAGATGTGAAAATGACTACCATGAGTGGACTAGTATAAAAAATGGAAGCATATTGTGAATAAAGTAAAACAAGATAGAAGTGATGTTGATTTTGGTAACAGTTCAAATGCTAGTGAAAGAAAATAAAAACATAATATATAGAGTGTGACTTGAAGTAATGAGTGAGTGCGTGACTAACAACTTAAAAATATTTAGTGGGAGTAAGTAAAAATATTTTTAAGAAGGAGGTTGTTGTATGACAACTCAATTAATGCAAGAAGAACTTGCAAAATTAGAAAGTGAAACACAAAAGAAATTACTAACTCCTGAGGAAGTATCAGTACAGTTAGGAATAAGTGAGTTTATCCGTTTTGGAGAGATTGCCTCAAAGGTTTTAGGAAATAAGGTCTATGTTAGGACTGTGGATGTAATTGACTTCATCTATGGAACTGGCAAAGAAAATGTAGAAAAGTTAATACCAACCGTTGACGAACCAAAGAATCTCATGTATAATCACTCCCCATCAATAATTAATAGAGAGGATGATGATATGGACAAGAAAAGAAATGGAGAGGGCTCAATTTATTTTGGCAATGACGGAAGTTGGCATTCTGCTTTGTCTTTGGGATACGGTGAGGATGGTAAGCGACTTAGAAAGGTATTTGGTGGAAAGACGAAAGAGGACGTAGAAAGAAAGATGTACGAATATCTTGAGGATAACGGGTTAAAAAAGAATGAGCCGCAAGGAATTGTAATGATGACTGTAGGAAAAGGAACGGTAAATGATCTGCAAGACGAGTATCTAAGAACTACAAAGGGTAAGGCGAGGAAAAGGTCGTTTGAAAACATAATAAGTATATCAAAGCATGTAGCAGAGGGATTAGGCAGTGTGAGTTTAACAGAGCTTACGAGAAATAGATGTGTGATGTTCTTAAATTCCTTGACTGATAAGACATATAAAAGAGGCAAACGTGATGAATTGTATTCTCAAAGTACGATACGCAAAATATACATACAATTAATGGCAGTACTGAGATACGCAATAGATGAGGGATACATAAAGCCCGAGGTTATCAAAGGGTTAAAAACGCCTATAGCTAAAAAGTATGTAGAGGAAAAAGAAAAGGCATTTAGTGATGAAGAAATAAAAGCAATAATATCAGCTGTAAAGGACAATCCATTGATAAATGCGACAGTAATGATTTTAAACTATACGGGAATGAGACCGGGGGAAGCATTTGCACTTAGATTTAGCGATGTGGATTATGAAAGCAAGACAATTCACGTAAGGCGTGCACTAAGTCATGATGTTGATTCAAATATAGAAGATAAGACCTATAGTAAAAGGGTTCCCATCATCAAAGAAATCAAAAACAGCAAAAATGGGAGGCACCAATGGGCGTATCGTACACTAAAAGTATCAGATAAAGTATTAGGGGCAATAAGTAAATGGGAAGAACATAGAAAATCACAAGTAAGGCTTACAGAAAAGATAAAGTTAAATGGCTATGAAGACCAAATCTTTACTGGGGCAGATGGTAAACTTGCGAAAGCAGAGCACTACCAAGATATGTATGAAAGACAACTCAGAAATCAAGGGTTAGACAGCAGAATATTAAATTTATATCGTTTCAGACATAATTACTGCACTAGGCAGTTAAGGATGAATGTAGATATTAAGACCGTAGCTCAAAATCTAGGTGACAATACGGTAGATATGGTCTTAAGAGTGTATAATTCTATTAACAATAAAGACAGATTGGCAGCAAGTGAAAAGTTTTCAGATGCCATGGATGATATATTAGGTGAGTAGTAAATATTGAAGGAACGGCACATAAAGGGTTATAATTATTAAATGGCAATTATCATGGATAATTGCCATTTTTAATATACTTTTCAGGTGCGTTATAATATTAATTGATAGAATTTATATTATTTTTATAAAAACACTTGTTAAATTTTATAAAACTTGATAATATAAGATTATATAAGATAAAATTTGGTTTAGGCAGGTGATAGTATGTCGCTATACTGTAATATTGAAGATTTAACCACAGAGAGTGATGTAGAACAAAAATTTATAATTAAATTTCTAAACGAAGAATACCCACAAGGGTGTTCATATTCTTCGATGGATATACTGACTAAGCATAGAATTAAGTCGCATATTATAGGCAAAACAAATCCAAAACAACATTACCCAGACTACATAATAACCATAAATGGACTACCAGTAATAGTTATAGAGGCTAAGAAGCCAGGTGTTAATGTATATGATGCATTTTCTGAAGCAAGAATGTATGCAAACGAGCTAAATTCTAAGCATCCACATGGTATTAATCCTTGTAAGAAAATTATAGCATCTAATGGAGAAAAAACAATTGCAGGATATTGCGACCAAGATAAACCTACAATTGACGTGGACTTTGAAGATATGAAAGTGGGAAGCATTAAATTTACTGAGCTACTAGATTTTGCATCTAAAAAAGCTATGATAAGTTTTCATAAAGATTTACTAAAACAAATAAGAGGCGATTCGAAGTTTTTTAGACCAGTGGGACAAATAGGTGGTAGAAATGCACAAAATTCAGAACTACAAGAAAACAGTTTTGGCAGAACTATTTCACTTGACTATAATCATATTCTAATACCTGAAAGTGAAGAAGAGTACAAAATGATAGTAGAAAATGCATATGTTGAATCAAAAAAACGTGAACAGCATGTTGAACCTATATTAAAAACAATAAGAGCAATAAAATTACCAAGTATTGATGATTATACAACACTAATCTCATCACAAGACACTAAACCTTTCTTTAACGGTGTAGAGGGTTATGTAGACAAAAAAGATAAAAGACATTCACTTATTTTATTGGTGGGTAGCGTAGGTAGTGGCAAAACTACATTTATTAGATATTTAAAAAATATAGCAGTGGATAAGCAATTAGATTTAAAAAATGCAATAAATTGGATTATAATTAATATGAACCCAGCTCCAATTTCAAGGGAGAGTATTTACACTTGGTTAACGGAAGCAGCAATTGATAAAATAATAGAACAGTATCCAGAATGCAATTTTGGTAATAAGGACTTTTTAGCTGGACTATATGCTGATAAAATAAAGGAATTTGAAAATGGTGTTGGTGGGTATCTAAGACAAAATAAGGTTGAATATGATAAAGAACTATACCAAGTAGTAAAAGATTCTATAACCAATAAGGATTTCACCCTTAAGTGCTTACTCAGATATATTAGGAAAAATAAAAAACAGGAAGGAATAGTAGTATTAGATAATGTAGACAAGGGAAGTATTCAGGATCAGCTATTAATGTTTCAAGTTGCAGAGTGGTTTAGAAATCAATATGAATGCTTAATTGTGTTACCACTTAGAGATACAACATATAATATGCATAAATCTGTGCCACCTCTTGATACAGTAATAAAAGCACTAGTATTCAGAATAGACCCTCCGGACTTATTGACAGTACTTCAATATAGACTAAGATATATTTATAGAATAGAAAAGAAGGACTTTGAGGCAACTAACTATATACTTGAAAATGGAATGAAGGTTATATTAAAGGAAAATGAGCATTTGGAATATTTTAAATACATTTTAAATTCTATAAGACAAGATGAGTTGATAAAGAAAATATTCTATAGTATTACCGGCAGGGACATTAGATCTGGAATAGAACTATTTATAGATTTTTGTAAAAGTGGGCACATAAGTGCTAGAGACCTGTTTTCTATTAGAGCAACAGGAGGAGAATATGCTATATCTAATTTCTCAATGATGAATGCAATTTTAAGAGCAAATAGGGTATTTTACTCAGATATGGAATCAAAGATAAAAAACCTATTCTCATCTGAATACTCTGATGATTGGGTTGACCCATTTATAAGGGTTGACATTTTAAAATGGTTAGACAACATGAAAAACATGTCTGGAGCAAGTGGAGTAAAGGGCTTTCATAAAGCAGAAGAGTTAATAAAAGATTTGTTGATTTTAGGGCATGATGAAAAAGTTATAGTAAGAGAAATTGTTGTTTTAATAAAAAACAAACTTATAATATCAGAAAGTCAAAGTGATGAATTTAATGGCGCTGATTTAATACGTATTTCTCCACATGGCATGTTACATATATATCTATTGAATAATATAACATATCTAGCGGCATGCTCTGAAGATGTACTATATAAAAATTTAGATATAACTAAAAAAATATCTAATAGGATTACGGATAAATCGGGTTCAAGACACTTAAGTAGAGCCTGTGTTATATATAATGTTGAAGATATGCTAAATTATTTAAAAGACTACAGGGATAATTATTTATCAACACCAAAAGAGGTTATGGAATCATACTATTTTGACATATATAATTTAGAAGAATGTTTTAATGCATTAGATAAAATGAAATCAAATTCTAAAGTAACATTAGATATTGAAGAGAAGAAAAGATTATATCCAGAAGGCACAGAACAAGAATGTATTGTTACTGCAATAAAAGAATTTGGACTATTTGTATCGATTGACTTTGAACAAGATGGGTTCATACCTAAAGGAAAAATATCAAATTATAACCCTGAAGATTATAGTATAACAGATATAATATTAGGAAGAGTAATAAGATATAGTGTGGAACATAGAAATGTTGAATTGGGATTTATAGAAAAGAGGTTATAGCTTATAAAAATTCCTAGATGCATAGAGAAATAAACAAAAACATTGAACTCTCGGCAATAAGTGGCATTCTGGCAAAGGATGTGGCTAAGAAAAGTAGGTATGAATATTTAAAAGAATGTTGTAGAATAAGGATTTCAAGGGTGTAAAAAAGGCAAGGGCTTCAGCCTACGAACCAAAAGGCCGGGGGTTCGAATCCCTTCGTGCACATCATATAAACACTAGCTTTGAAGCAATTTAGCTGGTGTTTTTTATTGCCTGAAAACACGAAAAGGTGTCTAATTTTTTAAAAGAGAAAAACACCTATAATTTCTAGGTGTTTTTAGCATACGTTTTTATGTGGTTTTTATTTAATATCTAATACACTATTCATGGTATCGGCATTACTGCTTGCATATTTGATAAAGTAATGTAAAATTATTAAAATCATGCTTTTATAGCCCAACGCAATTTAGCGGAACGAGCACGACTATTGTTATTACATTCTTCTAATGATGGTCGAATAGCATCAGGAGCTATTTCTCTATATACGCCTTCACGAAAAAAGCGTTGAAAAGATTTTTTAACGAGACGATCTTCTCCTGAATGAAATGAAAGTATAGCAACGCGCCCACCCTCAGCAAGGGTAGCAGGAATTTTTTCCAAAAATTCATATAACACTTCAAATTCATTATTGACATCAATTCGCAACGCTTGAAAGCATCGCCTGCAAGATTTTTTAATTGCATTGTCCCTTTTATTTTCTGGAATAAATTTTAGAGCATCTTTGATAATCTCTTTGAGCTGAGTCGTTGTTGATATGTCTATTCCTTTTTTAATTTCGGAAATAATGGCACGAGCGATTGCTGCGGAATTAGGCTCGTCCGCGTTTTCTGACAACATACCTTGCAATTCATCTTGTGAAATAGTTTTTAAACGAGCTGCTGCAGAGTTACCTCTCTCGGGATTCAGCCGTAAGTCGAGTGGTCCTTCATTCTTAAATGAAAATCCTCTTTCAGGATTGTCTATTTGCATTGAAGAGACACCCAAATCTGCTAATACAAAATCGAGTGGTCCTGATTCAAAAGTAATTTGATCTATATAGGAAAAGTTCATTTGCCTAATCGTTAAAATTTCTGAACCATAACCTAAGAGCTCTAAACGCTCTCTAGTACGCGGTAATTCAATAGGATCTACATCAGTTGCATATAAGTGACCCTTTGAATCTAAACATTTAAGCATCTCTAAAGTATGCCCACCATAACCTAGAGTTGCATCGAGTCCCGTTTGGCCAGGAGTAATTTGTAAAAATTCTAATATTTCTTTAACGCAAATTGAAAGATGCATACCAGCAGGAGTACTGCCCTTCCCGATAACCTTTGCCACAGCATCAGCATATTTCTCTGGTTGCAGTTCCTTATATTTTTCTTTAAAAGTTTTAGGATGAGTGCCTTTATATCGAATACGTCGCTGATGTTTTTGTTCTTGATTATCCATTGTTTCATCCACCTTTTTTAATATATTTTTGTAACGTTGTTATAAGTCATATGATACCAAATACAATCCATAAAAGCAAGCTATTAAGAAGAAAAAGAAAACACCAATAATTTGAACGGGACTCATAAAAACAACCTCTATTGTAATTTATATTTTACAATAGGAGGTGTTTTATTTTAATGTCTATTTTATATGACTTCTTATTTTATATATTAAAGTTTAGTAAATAATAAAAATATTTACATCTTTTTGTTGAAAATATTGTAAAAAACATAAAAAATTGTTATAATTTAGAAAGTGTATAATTTAAAACACAGAAATAATGACTTGCGAAAGAGTATGATAAAGAAGTTAGATTATATAGTAGGTTAAAGGGTTCTATGTTAAATTATATAATAGGGGGTGATGAGGTGTACCTAATAAATAAGGAAGAAAATACAATATCTAAGGTGCAGGAAAGAACTTTTACCCAACTAGGGTTTAAGGAAAGAAAGCATTTACAAGAGTGGATAGAAAAAAATCCAGAGTGTTTGGAAAAAGATTTGCTAATAATACAAAAAGAGTTTAACGGATTCAACGATACCAATGAGAGACTAGATTTATTAGCACTGGATAAAGACGGGAATTTAGTTATAATAGAAAATAAATTAGACGACTCAGGAAGAGATACTGTATGGCAGTCATTAAAGTACTCTTCATACTGTTCTACACTCAAAAAGGATCAGATAAAGGATATTTATCAGGAATATTTAAGTAAGAATAACAAAGATGAAAATGCAGAAGAAAAGTTAGTTGAATTTTTCGATAATATTGACTATAAGGAAATTATATTAAATCAAGGCCAAAGTCAAAGAATTATATTGGTAGCAAGAGAATTCAGAAAAGAAGTTACATCTACCGCATTATGGTTGATGAATTACAAACTAAAGATTAAATGTGTAAAGGTAACACCATATCAATTAGATGAACAACTATTTTTAGATATAGAACAAATAATACCAGTAAAAGAATCTGAGGATTATATCATAAGCATGTTAGATAAAGAAAGTGAGAATTCAGAGTCGCAAGAACAATTGAAAGATAGACATAAAATAAGAATAGAATTTTGGAAAGAAATATTAAAAAGATTGAATGAAAAGACACAACTATTTCAAAATATAAGTCCATCAAAAGATAATTGGCTTGCTGCTGGATCAAGCGTATCGGGTATATCGTACGAATTAGTAATATCTAGTTATTATTGCAGAGCAGATGTTTACATTGGCAGACCTAGCAAAGAAGAAAATAAGCTTATTTTTGATGATCTATATTTAAGAAAAAATGAGATTGAAGCAAAATTTGGACAAGCATTAGAGTGGGAAAGACTAGAAGATAAAAAAGCAGCTAGAGTTAAATATGAGATAAAAGATGTTGATGTTTTTAATAAAGATAATTGGGAAAAAATGATGAGATTTATGATAGATGCTATGGTAAGAATGGAAAATTCTTTTAGAGACGAAATGAAGATGATAGCTAATAAATTGAAAAACAAATGATACTAGAATATGTTGAAAAATATGGAAAAGTTATGTATAATAAAATAAACATAAATAAATAAAAATCGTTTGGGGACACGAAAAGTACGGGAGCATGCAAAACGAATGGGGAAAGTTTGTTTATTTGGTATGCTGTTTTGCTATAAAATGCATTTGAGGGGTGAAAATTAATGAATAAAATATTATCGTTTATAATCAATAATGATAACGAATTTCTATTACTTCGTAATAATCCATTAGATCCTAGACATGGAGGAGATTTTTGGTATACTGTAACGGGTGAATTTGAAAGTTATGAACTCGATGGTAGCGAAGTGGTAAAAAGAGAGATAAAAGAAGAAACTAACTTAGATGTTGAAAATGTTTTATATTTAAATTGGATTTTTAAATATCGGAATGATGAAATAAATTGTGTGGAATATGTTTATATTGCATTTGTAAATGAAGGAAATATTATTTTGAATGAAGAAAACATTGATTATAAATGGTGTAATTTGAGTGAGTTTGTAAATGTAATTAAATGGTATGGAAGTAGTAAATCAGAATTAAAAAAGGTTTTAGAACGTGGCATTGAAAAAAAGATATATTTTAAAGAGGAAAAGATAGAAAAATGTTGATATACATACGTAGTACGGTTCAAAACTACTTTGGATTGATAAAACTATGATATAAGACCCCAAAAACTCCTTATGTTTTATATGTAGGGACATTGGGGACGGTTCTTATAATTTGTCCTGCCCCTCAAATGTTTACTATAGCCGGATATACGTTTTTAAAAACAAATAGAGTTACAATTAAGTCTATGTAGGCAATTGTTAAAAGGTTTCCCGTAGGAGCCAGGTTTTCTAACGGTAATGTGATTTTTAATCTCCTTTGCAATGGTAGTGCAGTCGAGACACAGTTCTTTGCCAATAGATTTAAATGATAAAGAGCCGTTTAGATACTGTTGAATGTCCATTATTTCTAGAAGAGTAAAATGTTTGTTAGTAGCCACAGATAAACACTCCTACCTATGAAGTCATTACCCTAAAGTATATTAATTTGCAAGATTAATTTCCATGGCATTATTTGTAAGATTAAATTTCACTATTGTATACACTGAGGGTGGAAGTTAGTTTTCCAATTAAGGTATTTATAAAATATATTGTAACTTTCAGGTACTTTTCTTGTAAAAAACATAAAAAAATGATATATTATATATGAAACATAAATAAATTATAGGCGGTGACATTATGAAAGCAAATTTGGCAGGAAAATACGAATATGATAATGAAAATAATATAAAAGTTAGACCGTTTATAAAGTGGGTGGGAGGTAAATCACAATTATTAGGGCAGTTGAATGAACACTATCCGCTAGAATTACATCATGGAATAATAGATACCTATATAGAGCCATTTGTTGGTGGAGGAGCTGTATTTTTTGAACTTATTCAAAATTATAATATAAAAAAAGCAGTAATAATTGATAATAATAAAGCGCTTATAAATACATATATAACAGTAAAAAATAGTGTAGATAGTTTAATCTCTTCGGGTTTAATTCC
>DMOI01000054.1 GCA_003452395.1 Clostridiales bacterium | reverse complement strand
TAAAATAATGTGCTAATCTACAGATGGGGAGATACTGGAAGCACCTAGGGGTTTGACAGCCAAGCAGAACATAAGCAGTAGAAGACTGAGGCTATTACGTTTATTTCTAGATGTCGTACTTAATGGAAAATTTACACGAGAGGCGTTTAAACTGTACGTTTCTGATAGGTGGATAACCATTCGGGGAGTATGCGAGAAGCTACAAAAACAGGGAAAGGGCTGGGGAAAATCAGCAATCCAAACTATAATATGGCGCGACAAAGAACGACTAGAGCAGGTGTTTGGGGAGAAAATACTAGTTGATATTTTAGAATACACTGATACAAACCTAGATAACTATGAAAAGAGGCTTGTGGAAGCAATGGTCAAGTACTCCAATAACTCGGGGTTACTATGTGGCAGCATAGTATTGAAATTCCCAGAGCCTGAAATGGCAACAGAACTAACGGACGAAGACTTTACGGACTTCTTACAAACTATAAAGCCTTACTTAAAGTTACATATGAAATATATAACTGAGAACCTAGATGAAAAAGCTGTTGGCTATTGCAAATACATAATTGCTAGCAATGTACTTAGTGGAGTGGACTTGGAGAGAAAAAAGTATTTGATGATGCTACTAGAAGGTGAAAATAATGGCACCGATTAGTTATATGGATATACAGGTAGGGTTACCAGGTGTTACTCCAAAATATATAAATGGATATGAGAATAAACTGTGTTTATTTGAAATAGACAAGCAAGAGAGTTGCTATTACCTCCGTAAAGGCGTTGACGAGATATTTGAAACGAAAGAGATAAAAAACAAGAAATTAGGCATACTCTACCCTAATGGCAAGAACAGATGTTTTTGGGAAGCCATAGCGGACGAAAAGATATATGAAAAATTAAGAAATGCGTCTATACAAGCAAGTTTAAGCAATTTAATGAAACAACAGTATGGTGACATAGCGATACAAGAAACTAATAAAGGGTATCTATATAAGGCTGCGATGGCTATATATTATGGACTGTGTTTAGACCCAAGACTTGATGTGCGAGCAGTAACGGCAAACTTTGACGGGCATAAAATGGTAACACGATGGGAGTTTGCGACATTAGTTTATAAAGCTATGCATATGCCGGAAGATATATATAAAGACGGTTACAGTAAAAATAAATTAATGGAGAGATGGTTAAAAATTGGTGGCGAAAATATGTGGTATATGCCATATGTTTATGCGATAGACGAGTATGCGATTGTAAACGTAGAGGATATTAAAACAACGAAAGAAACCTTTGCTGAACCTATAGAACGAGTAGAAGCTGATTCAATCCTAAATGCACTAACGCTGGTACAAATAGAAATATATAATGGAAAACGTATTAGTAAATATTTAACGAAATATCAAGCAATTGAAATGATTTGGGACTTTGCAGTGAGAGAACACTATTTTACGATAAAGGTTTAACTTGTAGGTAATGAACAATAGTACAAAGTAATGGCAATAGAAATAGTGGGAGACGGTACAGGCGAATTAAAGCTTGTTCGTCTTTTTTTTATGCAGTTTGATAGTAAGTCTATGTGTGTAAGTTGAGATGTACTTAAAGGTGCCGCCGATGAAGTTGAAGATTGTATCTAGAAGACTGAAATGCACAATAGAAAGCTTGCATGATTAGTACTAGTTATTAACAAGTGGAGCTTGTTCAGAATGAATTTTACATCTAGAAAAAAATTGAACGTCAAATATAAGGTTTTTTGTAGGTAAAGATGTGTTTTCATAGCATTATAAAGACTAGTTGGTAAAGATGAATACAATGGCAAAAGCAAGTTGTATAAGCAAATGGGCTATGAAACTTGAAAAACAAAAGTATGTGACACCATAGTAAAAAATTAGTAACTCAAAATGCCTAAATAAAAGTATGAAATTTTGACTCTGAACTACAATTAAGTAATGGTGAAATGTAACTCCAGGACTGCCAGAAAATGAAAGGCATATTTTTTTGCCCCGAAAGCATGTAAAACATGGAAAAAATGAGCTTATTAGAAAAAATATATGAGTAGTAGCAAAAATAAATATGTTGGGGCTGAAATTAGATATAAAACTTTAGACAAATTATTTTTGTAACAATACGATACCTAAAAAAAATGATAATGGGCTTTGATGAGAAACCAGAAGAAAATCAGAGAGAGCATATATAAATAGTTTAATGGATGAGTGTTTATTAAATTATTTGTGGCGGGTAACGGACTAGTAAGAAAATCATCAGCAGTATATCTATAAACAAAAATAAATAATAAAAATGCAGAAAATGTAGCTGTAATAGGGCATGTTATGCATTTTCGAGACGAGAAAAAGAAAACGACCAACTCCCCCCGTATATAAGCGGCGTGCTCCTATAAATTGGCATAAGTAAAAAATCAAAAAGAGGAGTGTGCCAATTATGGACAGAAATTTAATTCAAGCAACGCTTGAAAAAATCGAAGAAACAATAAAAGGAAGGAAGCTACTATCTTTAGAAGATGTAGCAAATTATGTGGGGGTTAGTACAGTGGTAGTAGAGAAGCTCATTAGTAGTGGAAAATTGGACTCGATGAGTGTAGGAAATGATACGTTAGTGAGAAGTTTGGATCTAGCTGTATTCCTATGTGGAGGGGATAAAATAAATGAAGAAAAGATGCCAAAAAGCCTTGCATCTTCTGGGAATCAGCGTTATAATGGCTACCCACAAGGAAATATTTATGGGGAGGTGTATATGATGCCAAAGAAAGAAAAAGGCGAGGGGTCAGTGTATTTTGATAAAAAGAAAAATATATGGTGCATAGCCCTAAGTAATGGAACAAATGAAGAAGGCAAACGAAACAGAAAAGTGATTCAAGCTGGCAGTAGTAGGAAAGAGGCTGAAAAAAAGCTGAAGCAGTTAATTAAGGAAAAGGAAGCAATGAAAGATAAAGCTTCAGTGAAGAAATATGTAAACAAGAACATGAGCGTAAGAGAGTTCTTAAATAAAGTGTTAGAAGCCAGAGCGAAAATAAAGAAACCAAGGTCTGTTATGTGTTATATCTTAGCAGGCAGACATATCGAAGCTGATATGGGGAATGAATGCATTAGTGAGATTGATAAAGAGTCTTGCCAAGAGTTTTTGTACAAGTTCACAAATAAAAAACATAAAAATGGATTCTATGCTCAAAGCGTCATACATAAGCTTTATAACTTATTACAAATCATGATAAGAGAAGCTGAAGAACAGGAATTATTACTAAAGGACTTTTCAAAAAAGATTAAAGAACCAAAAAGCAACAAATTAAAAGAAGACCCGTACAAAGCACTGACTGAACAAGAGATTGAGGAAGTTCTGGAAGTAGTGAAAGATAGTAAAATACTAAACGCGTTAGTGCGAATACATATTGATACTGGAGTTAGACCGGGTGAAAGTATAGCTATAAGGTTTAGCGACATAAATTTCAAAAATAAAACTGTCGATATTAATAAAGCCATCAGTTATGAACATGACATTGATATAGAAAATAAATGTGAAAGTAAGCGTAGAGTCATAGTTAAAGGGCTTAAAAATGAGACTGAAAAAAATGTAAATATAGTTCACCGAACACTGGTAATGCAAGACAGCACTATCGATGCGATACTGGACTGGAAAAAAGAGATAGAGTCTAATAGCAAGATGGTTGAAAACAAACGAAAAAATAAAACGACAGATTATATATTTACAGGACTTGATGGCAAGCTAAAGCAGGGAGAGCATTATTCACAGAAGTATAAAGATTATATAAGAAAGAATGGACTTGTCGATAAGCAATATAACTTTTATAAATTTCGTCATACGTTCTGTACTAATTTAATAAAAAGTGGCGTAGACCCCAAAACTGCAGCACTTATGATGGGTGATACTGACTTGACTATGGTAATGACGATTTATAATAACGTGAATGGGGAAGATGTTACAAATGCAAGTAGGGAGTACATTAGCAAGAAAGCGGGAGGTAGTAGGGGTAAGAAGGTAGCGTAAGATATAAGGGATAACTTAAGAGAGCCAGAGATGGCTCTTTTAAAAATATTGAAAACTATGTTGAAAAATGTAAATTAATTTCCATGAACGAATTGACAGGATGGAAAAAATAGGATATAATAGGGAGAATATATTATTTTAGAAAGTTATATGTTACTTTACGAGGGAGGCTTTACTTATGAATAAGGACAAATCAGCAAAGGTTGAGTTGTTGGAAAACATGTTTGAATTATACACTAAGGATGTTAGAAATAATCATGGAGAATACGATAGGGTAGCACATGTAAAGATGATGAAAAGCATTTTATATTTAGTAGGAGCTAATGAAAATTTTCAATCGTTGGAAAAAGTAGATTTTCCAGACGACTTAAATGATAGAGTATATAATTTGCAATGGAGAAACATACAAGAATTTTATAAATTTAAAGAAGAGAATGGAAACATAGTATTAGAAGATGAATATGGAATGCTCTATTCAAAAAATGGTGAAGTATGGAGTACATATTGCTACGAGGATGAGGTATCAGCTGCTAAGTATACTGTACCTTGTGGTAAAAAGCCTGAAGTAGTGTTTTCATATGCATTCATTGATGTTTATAATAACGATAGTGAAGTGAATGTTGAATTTGGTAATTTAGACTCAGAAGTACTACCGAAAAAGGAAATAGAGATAAAAGGGCAAAAATTAAACAACATGGATTTGGCTATTTCTCTGGCTGAACATGCAGATGCAGTAGTAACTTATACAGATGAAGAAATGAAATTATTTATTGAAGGTGCAGAACAAACTGTAGAACCAAAAGCAGAAGTATTAACTGTATAGGTACCTAATTAATCTTATAGTTATAGCTATATAATGGCTCGACGGTAACGTAGCGAATAACGACAATGAATTAGGTATTCATGATGTTACTGGAATTGGGAAAAGGAGTAGATGTAAAGTGGAAATAGAGGAAAAAATAGGAGATAAAAAAAGTCTGATTAGAAACGTATTAATGTCGCAATTATGGCGGTCAAAGATAAAGGGAGAACAAATCATAAGTCTGCAACAGAATAAATATTATGAAATAATATATTATAAGTATATACTGGAAAAAGAAAATGAGGAGATAGCAAAAATTTTAGGTTTTTCAGTTGGTGGCTCAATAGCCAATTGTTGCTCCACTATTTTGAAAACATTGGGTGATGGAAGTACTGCAAGAGGGAAAGGTAAGCTTTCGCAAATTGTAAAGGAATTCAATGTGGCGGAAAAACAAGGACGTGTAACCCCTCCGAATATTTGTAATGGCAATCACGGGGGTAACGCGAAAGAAATAAAAGTACCGATAGATAAAAGTGATGAGAACTCAATAAATGAAGATGAACTCAAGTATGTCGATTCTAGTTGTAATGCAGGAATTAATAATATAATAAACATCGATAATACAAATAATAAAATAATTGATTTACCTTATGAAATATGGAAAAAAGCAAGGGGGAACGAGCGGAATGTGCGTACAAGAATAGGAGAACTTAAGCAAGAGCTTGGTCATTTGGAAGAAGCGAGGGAGTTGCTGGAATCAGCGCATTCTGAGCCTGAAAAAGTAGTAGAACTATTAAATGATACTAAATACTATGAACAGTTTTACGAGGATGCAGAACAATGAATAATGATAACCTGGGTTTTGCCCTCTTTTGATAGTTAAAAAATATACAAATGTAGGCATAGTGATAATGAAACGGCTGAATGGGCATATATGCAGTACAACTTAAAGGAGCCAGCAATGGCTCTTTTAAAATGGTTTCAAGTAAAAATCTTTGGCTTTCCATTGGCTACTATTGGCTATGGTAGCCAATCGCTGGACTAAAATCAAAAAGCTAGTAAACCAAGGAAACCCTTGTATTTACTAGCTTTTTTAGCATGCCGAAAACGGGAATCGAACCCGTACGTCCTCGCGGACACTGGATTTTGAGTCCAGCGCGTCTGCCAGTTCCACCACTTCGGCGCAGTGTATTGTTTGTCCAATCATGAATATTTTCTTAAGTGAATTGGTTTTAACTAAGCGATTCAGTCAAATTTCGAAAAACACGAAATTAGCTTCTCTGCTTATGCCAGTTCCACCACTTCGGCAAGTGGAAACTACAATAGTTACTTCATAAGTATAGCATAAAAAATAGTAGTTGACAAGGGGAATTTTGAAAAAATTTAACCTTGACAAAAATCGAGCAAATGATTATAATTAATCGAAGAACGAATTAATTATTTAGTTTTACGCTACCTTTTATCTCATTTGTGGTATCACAAGAATAATTTGAAATGGCAATTAATAAATACAAAACCACGACTGTTAATAATGTATGAAATTTAAATATCAAATAATATGGGAGGT
The DNA here is from genome assembly GCA_003452395.1 of Clostridiales bacterium. GTDB lineage: Bacteria > Bacillota > Clostridia > Lachnospirales > UBA12420 > UBA12420. Next base: position 124,215 of record DMOI01000054.1, on the reverse strand, counting down.
GTTTTGGTGTATAAAGATGATGATATTGATTTAATCAGTAAAGCTCAGAAGGGTGATATACGAGCTTTTGAGAGTCTAATATTGTGCTATGAAAAGGATATTTATAATATAGCATATAAAATGTTAGGAAGCTCTCATGATGCGGAGGATGTGGCTCAGGAGGTTTGTATAAAAATATATAAAAATATAAAAAGCTATAATAAAAAAAGTAAGTTTTATACTTGGGTTTATAAAATAACTGTTAATACGTGTATTGATGAGATTAGAAAGAATAGAAAAAGCTTGGGTGTTACATATATGAATGAACCGATCTGCTCGAATGATGGAGAGGTAGAGCAACAATTTGAGGATGAAAAAGTGTTAACACCAGAGCAAGAATATATACAAAAAGAAGATGTGATTGATACTCAGGGGAAAATTAATATGCTTGAGCCAGAGTATAGAGCAGTAATAATATTAAGATATATAAATAACCTTAATTATGAAGAGATAGCGGAGAGTCTAGAGTGTAGTTTGGGTACAGTAAAATCAAGGATAAATAGGGCAAAGAAAAAATTACAAGAAATTTTTAATAATGTGGAACAAAATGAAAATAAAGAACGTTTAATAAATATAAAAGGAGGGGATCAATATGAATCGAAAAAGTGAAGAACTTTATGGTTTTGATGAAATTGAGAAAAAATTAAAATCCCTTCCAGAAAGAGAATTGCCATCAGGTTTTCATTCGAGTCTGATGAGTAAAATCTATAACTCTAAGGAGGAGGGGGGAATGAAATTTAATGAGCTGGTTAGATTTTTAAAGCCAAAAACAATTGGTGTGGCAGTAGCGGCGGTTCTTTTAGTGGCAGCACTTATACATACAACAGTAACTCCTAATTATAACACATCACAAATATCAGATGAAATGGCAACTGGAAGCCAAATGTATTCTGATGCTGGTGTAGACTTGAAAATGTCAAAAAGCTTTAATGGTGGAGCAGGAGTAATGGAACAAAGAGAGGCTGATTTTGCACAAGCTCCAAGTACTGGATTCACAGATGGTTATAATACAAAAAGTATACAACCAGAAAATCAAATTATAAAAGCAGAAGAAAATCTAAAGATAATTAAAACAGCAAACGTGACTTTAGAAATATTGGATTTTGATGGAGTTATTGCAACCATAAGGAATCTAACAACAGATAGTGGTGGATATGTAGAAAGCTCAAGCAGCTATATATACGAATCACATCCTGATAAAAATGAATATCTAAAAAGGGGTAACATTAAGTTAAGAGTACCAAAAGAAAAATATGAAGATATTAAAACACAAGTAGGTAATATAGGAAAAGTTATTTCTACAAGTGAAGGTACAGAAAATGTTACAGAAGTTTATATTGAAGCTGAAAGCAGAATAAAAACGTTAGAGATAGAACAAGAAAGACTGTTAGAAATTATGAAAAAAGCAACAAAGGTAGAAGAACTTATACAACTTGAAGAAAGACTAAGTGAATTAAGAACACAGCTTGAAAGCTACAAGAGTCAAGTGAAAAATTGGGATAAGCTAGTTGCATTTTCAACGATATACATTGATTTAACACAAGTAAGAAGTCAAGAACTAATATATCCAGTAGATAAAAACCTAACAGAGAGAATACAAGAAAGCTTTGTATCTTCAATTAATAATATAAAAACAGATATTGAAGATTTGACAGTATGGATTGCAGGTAATTTCATAGGTATTGTAATAAGCATTATTGTATATGGAGCATTAATAATAATAATAATTGTGGGAATAAAAAAAGCTTATAGAAAATTCAAAAAATAATTGTTGGAGCTGAGAGTAAGAGGTGTAAAGTATTTTAACTTTCCACTCTCAATTTTCAACTTTCAACTTAAAAAAGGGAGAGGATTATTATGAATAAAGCATTAAAATCAGTAATAGCAGGAAGTTTAATTTTTACAATTTTATTTGGGGTAGCAATAGGGTATGGTTTTAAACCTGATGTTGTAAATGCTGAGGATACAGCAACGCTAAATAAGAACACTATAACAGTTTCAGGAGAGGCTAAAATAAAAGTTGCACCCGACATAGCATATGTTAACATAGGTGTGCGTACAGAGGGGAAAACAGCGGCAGAAGCTGGGAAAGTTAATGCAGAAAAAATGACAGCGGTTGTTAATGCTATAAAAAAGGCAGGAATTGACGCAAAAGACTTAAAAACTTCAAATTATTATGTCAATCCAATATATACATATGATGAGAAAACCTCAAAAGTAACAGGATATGAAGCAACAAATACAATAACTGTAAAAGTTAGAGACATAGCAAAAACTGGTGACATAATAGATTTAGCATCAAAAATGGGATCAAATATAACAAATGGTGTAACTTTTGGACTTGTAGACGAAACAATTTCATACAATGAAGCACTCGCAAATGCAATGAAAAATGCTCAAGGTAAAGCTACAGCATTAGCAACTGTAGTTGGAGTAAAATTAGATAAGCCATCAAGAATATCAGAAGATAGCTATGGTGGAGGATCACAACCAATGTACTCAAATGCAGTAATGAATATGAAATCTTATGATTCAGCAGAATCTGCAACTCCAGTAGAGTCTGGGGATATAGAGATAACAGCAAGAGTAAGTGTAGAATATCAGTATTAGTTTGAAATACAAAACTGTGGAGCTTGATAAATCAAGCTCTTTTACTGTTAAAATATTTTGTAATTGGTACAAAAGGCGATATTTGGCGAGAAAATAATAATTTTGTTTCAATAAAAACAAGTTTAGTGCTTGCTTTTATTGCATTCCTGTGTTATAATAATTTAATAATTTATGGAGCGGATTTTATTTTTAGTTTTTATTTTTAGTTTTTATTTTTTTGTAGAAAAGTATTAATAAAAATTTAATATAAGAAACGTATTAAAAAGGGGGAGAAATTTTGTTAACAAAAACACCAAGATTAAAGATTATTCCATTGGGCGGACTAGAGGAAATAGGAAAGAACATGACAGTTATAGAGTATGATGATGAAATACTTGTTATAGATTGTGGCTTAGCTTTTCCAGAAGATGATATGTTAGGTATTGATTTAGTTATACCTGATATAACTTATTTGAATAATAATAAAGAGAAAATTAAAGGTATAATACTTACACACGGACATGAGGATCATATAGGTGCAGTTCCTTATGTGTTAAAAGAATTAGATATTCCGGTGTACGGTACGAGATTGACACTTGGACTTGTAGAAAACAAGTTGAAAGAACATGATTTAGATAAGACGTTTAAAAAGATTGTTGTTGAGGCAGGAAAGAGTATAAGCTTTAAAAATTTCAAAATTGAATTTGTGAGAACAAATCATAGTATAGCAGATTCAGTTGCATTAGTTATATACACACCAGTAGGTATTATAGTGCATTCAGGAGACTTCAAGATTGACTATACTCCGATAGAGGGAAATAAGGTTATTGATTTGGCCAAGTTTGCAGAGATAGGTAGTAAAGGTGTCCTTGCTTTTATGTGTGATAGTACAAATGCTGAAAGAAGAGGATATAATTTATCTGAAACATCTCTTGATAAGGTTTTCGATGAAATATTTGTACAATCTAAAACTAACAGGATTATAATTGCAACATTTGCATCAAATGTATATAGAATACAACAATTTATTAATGCAGCAAGTAAACATAAAAGAAAAGTTGCTGTATCAGGTAGGAGCATGCTAAACGTTCTTAGCACTGCTATGGAGCTTGGTTATATAAATATGCCAGAAAATATACTTATTGATGTAAATGAAATTAATAGATTTTCAGACAATCAATTAGTAATAATTACTACAGGTAGTCAGGGTGAGCCAATGTCGGCATTATCGAGAATGGCAAACTCAGAGCATAGACAAATTGAGATAAAAGCAGGAGATAAAGTAATACTCAGTGCTACACCTATACCGGGTAATGAAAAAACTGTATCTAAAGTTGTAAATGAATTATATAAAAAAGGTGCAGAAGTAGTAACTGATGATACTCACGTATCAGGGCATGCATGTCAAGAAGAATTAAAGCTTCTACACACATTGATAAAACCTAAATTTTTTATTCCTGTGCATGGGGAGTATAGACATCTAAAAGCTCATTCGGATTTAGCTAAAAGCTTGGGAATGAACTCTAAAGATATATTTATAATGTCTATAGGAGAAGTTCTTGAACTTACAGCTACAGAAGCTAAAAAAGCAGGGATAGTACCGGCAGGCAAGGTATTTGTTGATGGCTTAGGAGTTGGAGATGTAGGTAATATAGTAATTAGAGATCGTAAGCATCTATCACAAGATGGACTTATTGTAGCTGTTGTTACTATAGACAAAAAAACAGGAATAATGCTTGCAGGACCAGATGTAATTTCTAGAGGGTTCGTTTATGTTAGAGAATCTGAAACTTTGATGGATGATGTAAAAGCCATAATACATGAAGTACTTGATGAATGTCAAAACATGAATGTTAGAGAATGGTTCTATATAAAAACTAGTATAAAAGAAAAACTTAAAGAATTTTTATGGAAACAAACAAAAAGAAGTCCAATGATATTACCAATAATAATGGAAGTATAAAAATTCCTCTCGCAAAAGCGAGAGGAATTTTTTTTATTTATCTCTCATATATTGTACAAAAAGCAAATAGCAATATCATTTATTTTGTACTTTGTTATTTGTACTTTGTGCTTTAAACATTGGAGGTTTTATAATGAGAGATTATATAAAAGAAAGAGTTGTTGAGGTTGCTAATTACATTGTTGCAAACCAAAGTACGGTGAGAGATACAGCTAGAAAGTATGGCATAAGTAAAAGCACTGTGCACAAGGATGTTGTTTATAGACTGATTGATGTAAATAAGTTTTTGTATGAAGAAGTAAGGGACATACTAGACATGAATAAGGCTGAAAGACATATGCGTGGAGGGATGGCAACGAAAAACAAATACTTACATAACAAGAATTAAATATTAGATTTCGTTAAAATAATGTTAAAATATGCGATAAGGTATTGTAAAAAGTGAAAAAAATTGATATACTATTAGAGGCAATAATTATTTGCAAAATAATCGAAGTGAAGAAAGGGACAAAATAATGCAGAATAGATACAATACCGTTGATTTAGATGAAATAAAAGGAACAAAGCAACACGATAGAAAGGTCAAAAAGTTTATTTTAATTGTTACTACGATTGTCTTATCTTTTTTGTTTATATCAGGATTTTTTACATATATGTATTTAAATGCTCTGATTACTGGACAAGTAGATTTACTCAAGGGACTATCTGATAATCCATTTGGACAGGTCTTTAGTATGCTAGGCAAATCTCAAAAGGATAGAATCACTGGAGCAATCTTCGGAGTTGATAAAGCAGGGGTAAGAACAGATGTTATATTAGTTGCAACAATTGATAAGAAAAGCAACAAAATAGACGTTATTTCAGTGCCACGAGATACGAGAATCACTCTAGCACCTGAAAGGCAAGCAGAACTTAAAAGTTTACGAAAGCATGTACCTTCTACGGGTGTAATGAAAATAACAGAAGTACATGCATACGCACCAAGTAAAAAGAGAAATGAATACTCTGTAAAAGAGGTAGAAAGAATTCTTGGTGTAAATATTGATTATTATGTAAAAGTAGATGTCAAAGCATTTAGAAAAATAGTTGATCAAGTTGGTGGTATAAAATTTACTGTAGCAAAGAATCTAAAGTATAATGATCCAGTTCAAGATTTATCCATAAATCTTATTAAAGGTGAACAAACTCTTAATGGTTCGCAAGCGGAACAACTTGTTAGATTTAGAAAATATGCAAACGGTGATTTAGATAGAATAAAAGTTCAACAAAATTTTCTAAAAGCATTTTATGAACAAGTTTTTAATGTGAGAAACATAGGCAATCTTCCACAGATAGCGGTTACCTTATACCAATATGTGGATACTAATTTTGGTATAGGTGACGTACCAGCAGGAATAGATATGATATCCAAAGTAGATGCATTAAATGTAACAATGCATATGGTACCAGGACAACCTCAAACCATGAAGGGTGTATCTTATTTTATATATGATCCAGTAAAAACTAAGGAACTAATAGATTCGATTTATAATCCAGACTCAGTTAAAAAAGAGCAAACAACAGGTATAGAAGTAATAGAGTAGAAGATTAGACAAATACTTATGGGGGTGGCACGATGAGATTGAATAAATTCACTAGCGTAGGAGTAGTAGTGGCAGTACTTTTTATTAATATGATTTCAAATGCATATGCCTTGGAAACATACTATAAAAAAGAGTATAATACAAAGATTTTAAATGGTGTTGATTATCAAAGGGATATATATCTCACTGATAAAGGTTGGTTAAACGCACATATATTAAAAGTCGATTACAATAAAAAATACATTGATATAGTTCCTGTGTATTCTAAGGACACATATGGAAAAAGGGACACTCTCACCAATCTAATGAAGGGTGGAGATTACATAGCTGGCATAAATGCTGACTTTTTTGACATGCGTAGTAATGTATCATATCAAATAGGCACATTAGTTGAAAATGGTAAGCTACTGTCTACTTCAAATATAAATGAAGGATGTAATAATTATGCTACTATTTTTCTTAGCAAAGAAAATCCATTTATAGATTTTTTTGATGTTAACATGAAATTCTATGCAAATGATAACTTGATTTTTAATATAAAGCATTTGAATAAAATTACAAATTTTGACGTTCCAGTTCTTATAGATAATAGAGAACTTATGAAAGATACAAGTAAAATTGATACACAATACAAAGGATTGTATAAAATAGTTATTGAAGATGGTATTATAACAAAGTTTTCTGAAAAAGGTGAAGTTGTTGATGTACCAGAAAATGGTTATATTTTAGTTATGAAAGAGAAAACAATATTTTCAAAAAATAGTTTACTAGCAATTGGGCAAAAAGCTGATTTCGATATTAATACCTCTATAAATGTTGACAAAGTGGAGTATTCGGTAAGTGGATCTGTAAAAATACTTGAAGACGGACAAGTTGTAAATAGAGGTGTGCCAAATACAGGTAGACATCCTAGAACTGCAATTGGAATTACTAAAGATGATAAAGTAATAATGCTTGCAATCGATGGTAGAAGCGATGAGAGTGTAGGTGTTACGCATGAAGAACTTGCTACAATTATGTTAAACTACGGGGCATACAATGCAATGAATTTTGATGGTGGTGGTTCAACCACAATGGCGCTTAAGTCATCAGAAGGTACGCTATCCGTCGTCAATAAAGTTTCCGACGGTACACAAAGAAAGATTATAAATGGATTGGCTGTAGTAAATAACTCTAAGGTTGCGGATGCAAAGGAGATAAAAATAAAAACAGATGGAACAATATTTGCACCTAATGAGGAAATTAAACTTTCTGTTAGCGGATTTGATGAGTTTGGAAATGTTTCGAATCCTGATATGAAAAAGATTAAATGGACATACGTAGGAGTAAAGGGGAAAATAAATGGTGAAAAATTTATTGCAGAGACTATAGGAAAATGTAAACTAACAGCTACTTATGGCACTGCAAAAGCTGATATAGAATTAGAAATAAGTGATGCTATTGATAGTATAAAGTTTGACAAAGATAAAATAATATTAGAAAACACAAAAACGGAAAAACTTGTACTTAAAGCATTTAGTAATACAGGACAAGATGTTCCTATAGATATGAAAAAGGTAAAATGGGTAGTTAGTTCTAAAGTTTTAGGAACAATAAAAAATGGTGAATTTAAAGCAGGAACAAAATATACTAAAGGATATATAACAGCAACTTACAAAAGTAATGTAGCAGTAATACCTGTAATATCTGGAATTAAAAAAACTGTAACAAATGATTTTAACAAGATGAATGATAAAACTACTTTTGTCTCATTTCCAGAAACAGTTAAAGGAGCTTTGGCAAATAACTCAAAAAGAGCAAAAGGAGGAAAATCATTTGAACTTAAATATACTTTTGAAAAAAGTGATGTTACACAAGCAGCTTACATTTCTTTTAGTGAACCAATAGAAATAAAGGAAAAAGTTCAGGCTATAGGTGTTGATCTATATGGTGACAAATCTAACAATATATTTAAGGCGAAAATTATAGATGCTAGCAATAAAGAATATGCAGTGACTCTTTCAGAAAAGATAAATTGGTCAGGTTATAAGTATATTAGTATTAATCTTGACGAAAGCATGGTATATCCTATTAAGTTAGAAAGGCTTTATGTAGCTTCACTAAAAAAAGATAGAAAAGCGGCGAGCACAGTTTATGTAGATAACATATATAGCGTAAAATTAGATACAATAAATGATATAAAGTTACCAACTACTATAGAAAACATGACTATAATAGAAAATGATGCTAAAGAAAATGCAACAGATATAATAGTTTTAGATGGCTTTGATAGTTATACTACTGAGAAACAAAGCGATATTATAAAGAATATTAATACCTCTTATGAACTTGTTTTGACTACTGATGCTTCAGAAAATATAAAAAATACTGCTAGAAAAAATAAAATTCAAAACCAAAATATAAATTACAAAGTTACAAATAAAGGTTTTGAAGTAATATATTTAAATTCAGAGAACGGTGATATGTATAGATTTTTAGAGAATTCCTTATTAAAGACTGGACCTCAAAATGTAGTTATTGTTACAAACCAAATAGATTTAGAAAAGAATAATAATAAACAAACTATTTTAAAGAGCATAATAAATGAGGCAAGTGAGATAAAAAAAGTTTTAGTTATTAGTAATAAATTTAAAGAAGAAAATGTTAGTGATACTTTGAAATATTTACCTATTAATCTGGAAAAAGTTATTAAAATAAAGATAAAAGATAATGATATGAAGTATGGATACATAGCAAACTAATTTATTTAGTTTGCATGGTTGGTAAAAAGACGAGGAGATGAAATCTAATGAAAAGACAAAATATTATTAACTTGATTGTGGTTTTATTTATTGGATTAGCTACAACTGCGTTTGCTGCGAGTATAGATCCAGGAAGTGAACAGGATCCTATAGTTACACAAAGCTATGTTGATAGTAAGATAAGCGAACTAAAAAAGGAGATACCGAGTAGTAATAATGGGACAATTAAATTTACTTATGAACCACTAAAGATAAACAAGAATGTACAGATTTTAGGAAAACAAGGTACGGAAATAATAGTCAGAAGTGGAGAAACAAAGGCGATAACAATCATAAAAGATGGTATAGAAAATGGTTTGCAAGATATAACTGATGGAGTGGACATAAAAAAAGATAAAAAGGTACCTTTAAATCATTTAATAATAATACCTAGAGAAGATGGGCGAGGAATTAAATTTACTACGGATGGGTATATAATGGTTAGAGGGGAATATACAATTAAGCGTTAGTAAAATGTTGAATTTAAAGGGGACGGTTCCTTCTTTCTAGGAACTGTCCCCAAAAAACTAGTAGGTGAAATTTATGTTACGAATGATAGCGTTATCTTTATATTATGGTATAGCTAGGAATTTGCCAGCTTCGGATGCTTATTATTCGTTTGGAGCGGGTATAATAAGACGTGCACTTTGCAAGGTTATATTTGCTAGGCAAGGTGAAAATTGTAATATTGAACATGGTGTCTTTTTTGGTAATGGTAAGGATATAGAGTTAGGCAATAATTCGGGTCTTGGGATAAATGCGAGAGTTCAGGGTCCACTTGTGATAGGCAAAAATGTAATGATGGGTCCAGATGTTATAATATACACTAAAAACCATAATGTTAATAATACAAATGTACCAATGATAGAACAAGGTGAGTTAGAACCCAAAAAAGTAATGATATCGGACGATGTATGGATTGGTGCAAGGGTTATAATACTTCCAGGAGTAAATATAGGAAAAGGATCAATACTTGCTGCTGGTTGTGTAGTAACAAAGGATGTAGAATCATATAGCATTGTCGCAGGGGTGCCAGCAAAAAAAATAAAATCTCGATTGGAGAGTTGAGAAAATGAAAGTATTACACATAATAAGTGGTGGAGATTCAGGAGGAGCAAAGACTCATTTAATAACACTAACAAAAGAATTAAAGAATGAGATAGATATGAAGATTCTATGTTTTTTTGCGGGCGATTTTTATAATGAAGCTAAAAAAAATGGACTTCCAGTAGAACTTTTAAATCAGAAAAACAGATACGACTTTTCAGTTGTAAAGAAGATAAAGAATATCATTAGAAATGAAAGGTTTGATATTGTTCATTGTCATGGAGCAAGAGCCAATTGCTTTGCATTTTTTGCAAAGGCATTTACAAAAGTTCCTTTTATCACAACTGTACATAGCGATTATAGAAAAGATTTTGAAGGTGGAAATCTGTATAGATACTATGTATATAGAGGGCTTAATTCAATTTCACTAAGGTTTTTTGATTATTATATAGGTGTATCACCAGAATATAAAAATATGCTTGTTGATAGAGGATTTAAAGAAAACAAAATTTTTTCTATCTATAACGGTGTTGATTTTAATGAAAAATTAGATTGTATAGATAGAAAAAGTTTTGCAGAGAAATATGATTTGATTGAGCAAATTGATAAAAAGTGGGTAGGTATAGCTGCTAGATTCGATCCGGTAAAGGGGTTGGATGTTTTTATAAAAGGTGCAGCTGAAGTTTTAAAGGGTAGACAAGATATACATTTTCTTATTGCAGGTACAGGTGGGCAGAAAGATGAATTAGAAAGATTAATAGAAAATCGGGGGATAAAGAATAATATCACATTTTTAGGGCAAATAAAAGATATGAACTCTTTTTATAATGTTATAGACATAAATAATATAACATCACATAGTGAGAGTTTTACGTATGTTTTGCTTGAAGGTGCTAGATTTAAGAAAGCTACTATTTCTTCGGCAGTTGGTGGAATACCAGAGCTTATAAAAAATGAAAAAACAGGCTTATTGTTTGAAAGTGGGAACTATAAGCAATTCGCAGGATGTATTTTAAAACTTTTAAGCGACGAAGAAACGGCAATAAGATATGGTGAAGATTTATACACACATGCTAAAATGAATTTTTCAGTTGAAAATATGGTGAAGCAACATGTAGAAATATATAGTAAAGTGTTGAGTAATAAATAGATTTTTAATGTCTATATAATAGGGTCAAATTCCTCGTTTTTAGGTTAACATATTGAAGTATATTTAGGTTCTCCCCTTGTCAAGGGGGGAGCTAGAGGGGATCATATAATTGGTATTAAACCAATGTAACCCCACTAACCTACGATGAAAGCAATTTAAAAAAATTAATATAAAACTGTAAAAAGTAAATAAAGCATTATTATAAAGGGGTTGGGATATTTTGGCATTAAAGCGAAGTTGGAAATATATATGTATAATATTTATACTTGCCACGACTGTTTTTACAACTGTAAATTTTTTTAGCACAGAGAATGGCAAGAATTTATTTGAATTCGATTTCAAAAGCAATGTGAAAACAGATGAGAAACTTGTTTTAGGAAATGAATTTGGAATATACGAGAATCAACCAGAAATAAATTATATAAAATATGCTAAACCAGTAAAAGTAAAAGGCATATTTTTAAGTGAGTGGACATTATCAAGTAAAGCAAAGAGAAAATACTGGATTGATATAATAAATAGTACAGAGTTAAATACAATTGTTTTAAACGTAAAGAATGATGATGGTATGATTTCCTTTGACACAAATGTGCCTTTAGCAAAAGAAATAGGATCAATAAAAGATGCACCTATAAAAGATATGCGAAAATTAATTATAGAGTTAAAAGAAAATGGTATATATCCTATAGCTAGAATAGTTGTTTTTAAAGATCCTTATCTGGCAAATAAAAGACCAGATCTCGCAATAAAAAATAAAGATGGTTCTATTTTAAGAATGAAGTCCTCTAGTGGAAGGGCAGAAGCTTGGGTAAACCCTTATAACAAAGAAATTTGGGATTATGTTGTAAATGTAGCAAAAGATGCAGCAGATGTTGGATTTGAAGAAATACAGTTTGATTATATAAGATTTTCTACAGGAATTGGGATTGAACAAGCTGATTTTGGAGAGTTAGCTAAAGAAAAAACTAAACAAGATATAATATCAGAATTCACAGAATATGCTGTAAAGCAGCTTAAAACTAAAGGAGTATATGTCTCAGCAGATGTGTATGGAACTATTATAAATAGCACTGTTGATTCCAAGATAGTTGGACAAGACTATGTAGAGATGTCAAAACATTTAGATTATATATGTCCAATGGTTTATCCTTCACATTTTGCTAGTGGCTCAATGGGTGTAAAATATCCAGATTTACAACCCTATGACATAATACTAAAATACATGCAGGCATCGGAAGCAAAGCTAAGTGCAATAAAAAAAGGCGAACATAAAGCAATAGTAAGACCATGGTTACAAGATTTTACTGCTTCGTGGGTTAAGCCATATCAAAAATATACCGCAAAGCAAATACGTGAACAGAAAAAAGCAGTTTATGATGCAAATCTTGAAGAATGGATTTTATGGGATGCAAATAACAAATATACTTTAGATGGATTAGACAAATAAGGGAAATAAAAAAATCCTCTCCGTAATGATAAGTCAGGGGAGAGAGTATAAGGGGGAGTAGTAAAATGAACAATGTAAAACTAACAGAAAGATTGGCAGTTAAAATTACTTCATTGGTGTTTGTATTTGTTTTTGGTGTGGCAGTTATTAATTCACTTACTTATTATTTTACAACCCAAAACATGATAGAGGAACGCCTTAAATCTAATGCTCAAAATATTTTAAATGCAGCAACAAAAGTCATAGATGTTGAAAATTTTAAAGCAATAAAAAACGTAGATGACGAGGAAAAAGTAGCATATACAGATATGGTAGAGAAACTAGACTCTATAAGGACATTTGGAAATGCATATTTTTTATATTCAATGAGAAAAGTATCAGATGGGCAATTTGAATATGTAGTCGATGGTATGATTGATAGTGAAGAAAGATCAGCTATAGGTGATGAAGTGGAAGAGGATATAGATATACTAGAAAAGATATATAAAGGCTCAGAAATTGAGGATGCAAGTATGGCCGAAACTGAATATGGAATTGTATATTCAGTTTATCAACCTATAAAAGATGTAGGCGGTACGGTAGTTGGAGTAATAGCGGTAGATTATAATTGCGAAAGCGAATACCAAACTTTACAAGATTATAAAAAACTTTTTTTGATTTGCATAATACTAACAATAATTGTTTCAATTATTGGAGGCCTTGTTATATCAAAGAAACTGTCAAGTGTAATTATAAAGTTAACGCGTAATGTTGAGCGAGTTGCAAGTTTTGATTTAACAGTTGATGATATTATAGTTAAGGAAAACGGTGAGCTTAAGATATTAGCTGATAATTGTAATGTTATGAAGAATAATAATAAAGATATAATAATAAAGATGCAAAACAGCGGGAAAAATCTTGAAGACAATGTTAATCATTTAAATAGTAGTTCAAACGATATAAGTCTTGCTAGTGAACAGATAGCTGTGGAGACCCAGAACATTGTAAAGACGATGGGAATTCAAACAGAAGAGGCAGATAAAAGTGTAAATATAATTGGATCTTTATCAAATGAAATAGAGAAAATAAACGCAAATATAAAAGAAACTAATAAATATGCAGGTAATTTAAAAGAAAAAAATGAGTTTGGTGAAATAGCAATACATGAGTTGACCGAAAAATTTAAGGAAAACAAGCATGCAAACAAAAATGTTGCTGAAAAAATTAACAATCTTGCGGATAAGTCAAAACACATAAGCCAAATAGTAGAAACAATAAAAAATATAGCGGAGCAAACAAACTTACTTGCACTTAACGCGAATATTGAAGCGGCAAGGGCAGGAGAGCAAGGTAGGGGATTTGCAGTTGTTGCCGATGAGGTAAGAAAACTTGCAGAACAATCTGGAAAATCTACAGAAGACATAAATGAAATAATTCAGGATATAATTAATGAAATAGAAAATACAAATAGTACTATGGATAAGGCGCAAAGTACATTTACGGTATCTGATTCATATTTAGGAAGGGCCATGGAAGTATTTGGGGAGATGAATGAGTCTTCAAGACAGGTGATTGATAATGTTAATGTATTAAATGATAGAGTGAAATATATAGAACAAAAGAAAGATGAAGCAGTGAAGTGTATTAATAACATCTCAATTGCGGTAAAAATGTCACTTGAAAGAACACAAGAAATAAATGCATCTACAGAAGAACAAATGGCATTAATTGAAAACCTAACAGAGCTTACTAACAATATAAATGATGTGGCGAAAGACCTAATGATACATATTAGTAGGTATAAAATATAAATAGTGTTTTTAAGGAGTGATGGTATGAAAGATGTTCTAAGATTATTTTACAATCCACAAGATGTGATATATACTAAAGTAAATAAAAAAATAAATAGTAGATTGTTATTTATTGTGTTTTTTGCAGCACTAATACTTTTAATTAATCACATTAGTAACGATTATGCTAAATATGACAGGTTGCTATCTAGCGGATTAGGATATGCGATGATGCTATTTGAATGGATAATGTGGAACGTAGTCATTACCTCATATATTCTTTTATATACAACAATGATAATTGTAATAGGTTATATGGTAGGTGGAAAAGCGAGCTTTAAACAAATGGTAATAGCTCAAACATATATGATTATACCTATTGCAATCTTTGAAATAGTGATTTTAATTCTAAAAAACATTTTCACAGGAATGTTTGCAAGCGATGTTGACACTTCTTTAAATTTTGATATATTTATTTCTGTTAGCCATACTATCTTAATAATTTATTACATAATTTTAAATACAAAAGTAATCGCTAAGATTCAGTGTATTAGTTTAAAAAAGGCAATATTTAACAATATAGTTCCTATAGCATTTATTTTAATAACAATATTAGATACATTTAAATTAGTAAGCTATAATATTAATCCGGAATTTAGAAACGGTTTAAAAGAACAAAATGCGGAATGGGAAAGGCCTATAGATTTAAATGAATAAGGTTTGCGAGCAAGTTTTAAAGTTTTTTGATATAAACTATTTCAAATTTTAACAAAATATGTTAAAATAAACTAATTGCGAGTTAATAATTTATATAAGAGAGGATTGTGCATATGAAAAAGGTTTTAGAGAAAATATTTGGTTCTCATAGTGAAAGAGAAATAAAAAAAATAGAATATTTAGTAAATGATATTGAGGATTTAAGACCCCAGATGATGAAATTATCTGATTCTGAACTCTCAGCCAAGACAGAAGAATTTAAAAAGAGACTTACCGATGGAGTGCTACTAGATGATATACTAGTTGAGGCTTTCGCTACAGTTCGTGAGGCAGCTAGAAGAACAACAGGAGAGGAGCATTTTAGAGTACAACTTATTGGGGGTATAGTTCTTCATCAAGGTAGAATATCAGAAATGAAGACAGGAGAAGGTAAAACGTTAACGGCAGCTTTGCCACTTTATCTTAATGCACTTACGGGTCGTGGTGTACACCTTGTAACCGTAAATGATTATTTAGCAAAACTACATGGAGAGTTAATGGCACCAATTTATAATTTTTTAGGTATGTCTATAGGTACTATACTTACAGATATGAGTCATGATGAGAGAAAAGCAGCATATGCTGCGGATATAACATATGGAACAAACAATGAATACGGTTTTGATTACTTAAGAGATAATATGGCTATATATGAACATGATAAAGTTCAAAGACATCTTCATTATGCTGTTATAGATGAGGTTGACTCAGTTCTTATAGACGAAGCACGTACACCTCTTATAATATCTGGTCAAAGTGCTAAATCTACTCAGCTTTATAAGGTTGCAGATTTTTTTGTAAGAGGACTAGTAAAAGGTAGCATTGTGAAGCCACAGGATAATATAAGCATGTTAATGAGAACGATAGTAGAAGAAGATGGTGACTTTGTAGTTGATGAAAAGACTAGCCATGCTACTTTAACAGCACAAGGTATAGAAAAATCAGAAAAATTCTTCAAAGTTGAAAATCTGGCTGATCCAGAAAATGTAGAAATACAGCATCATATAAATATAGCTCTAAGAGCCCATAATCTTATGCATATTGAAGAAGATTATATAGTGAAGGATGGTCAAATCATAATAGTAGACGAGTTTACCGGTAGACTTATGTCAGGTAGACGTTATTCTGATGGTTTGCATCAAGCAATAGAAGCTAAAGAAGGCGTTGAAGTAATGAGAGAGAGCAAAACTCTCGCTACTATTACGTTCCAAAGCTACTTTAATAAGTATGATAAAAAGTCTGGTATGACAGGTACCGCACTAACAGAAGAAGAAGAGTTTAGAGAAATATATTCGTTAGATGTTATTGTAATACCTACAAATATGCCGCTTGCAAGAATAGATTTAGCAGATCAAGTTTATAAAAATAAAAAGGGAAAAATAGAAGCTATTATAAACGAAATAGAAGTAGCGTATAAAAAAGGTCAACCAGTACTCGTGGGTACGATAACGATAGATAGTTCAGAAGAAATAAGCTCTTTGCTTAAAAAGCGAGGTGTACCACATCAAGTGCTTAATGCAAAATATCATGAAAAAGAAGCAGAAATAGTTGCACTTGCAGGACAAAAAAATGCAGTAACCATTGCTACCAATATGGCAGGACGTGGTACTGATATAAAGCTAGGGGAAGATGTACCAGCGGTAGGTGGACTTAAAATTATAGGTACAGAAAGACATGAAGCAAGACGTATAGATAATCAGTTAAGAGGACGTTCAGGTCGTCAAGGAGACATTGGGGAATCAAGATTTTATATTTCACTTGAAGATGAAATAATGAGATTATTTGGTTCTGATAAGATGTTAACAATACTAAACACTTTGAAAATGCCAGACGATATGGCTATTGAGCATGGAATGTTAACTTCTACTATTGAAAAGGCTCAAAAGAAAGTGGAAAGTAGAAACTTTGCTATTCGCAAAAGACTTATGGATTATGATAGAGTTATGAACGACCAAAGAGAACTCATATACACAGAAAGAAATAAGGTGCTAAATAATGAAAATTTAAAAGGAGATATACTAAGAATAATAAACCGTATAATTGAGCAGGCAATAAATATATACACTACGACTAATAAAAATGTAGAAGAGTGGGATTTGGCAGGTCTTAGAGAATATATAGGTTCAATAATACCTATAGGTAAAATTGATTTTACAGAGGATGAAAAACAAAATTTAGATAAAGATTTATTAGAAACAAAAATAAAAGAAGTAGCTTTAAAACTCTATGAAACAAAAGAAAAAGAATTGACAGAAGAACATATGAGAGAAGCAGAGAGGATAATACTCCTCAGAGTAGTAGACCAAAAATGGATGGATCATATAGATAATATGGAACAAATGAAGCAAGGAATAGGATTACAAGGCTATGCACAAAGGGATCCAGTTATGGAGTATCAACGTTTAGGATTTGAAATGTTTGAAGATATGCAAGAAGAAATACAGAAAGATACTGTTCGCGGACTCTATAATGTCCAAATGCAAAAACCACTAGAAAGAGAACAAGTTGCTAAAGACGCAGTAGCATCTCATGGAGATAGTGGAGAAGAAGTGAAGAAAAAACCAAAAGTAAATAGAGCAGAAGATAATATAGGAAGAAATGATATGTGCCCATGTGGTAGCGGGAAAAAGTATAAATATTGTTGTGGGAAATGAGAATATTTATAAACAAACGTACTACCTTAGTAAATAAAAAATTAGGAGTTGGATTTTATGATGATTGATTTAGAGGAAATAAAACAAGAGCTCAAAATATATGGTGCAAAATTAAAAGAGCTTAAGGAGTCACTTTGACATTGCCAGCTTAGAGGAAAAAGTAAAAGCTGTGGAAGAAACAATAATGGATCCTGATTTTTGGAATGAGCCAGATAAGGGACAAGAAGTTTTGCAAAAAATGAAGCAAATGAAAGATAAAGTAGCAACCTTTTATAAATTAAATGGTGAGTTTGAAGATTTAGACATTTTAATAGAGATGGCTATAGAAGAAAATGACTCGAGTTTGGCATCAGAAATAAAGGAAGGGTATAAGAAATTTTTAAATAATTTTCAAGAAATACGTCTTAATACACTTTTATATGGCGAATATGATAAAAGTAATGCAATAATCACTCTACACTCTGGAGCAGGCGGGACAGAAGCTTGTGATTGGGTAGAAATGTTATTTAGAATGTACTCAAGATGGGCGGAGAAAAAAGGTTACGGCACTGAAATACTTGATTATCTTGAGGGTGACGAGGCTGGTATAAAGTCAGTAACTGTACAAATAAATGGGGAAAATGTTTATGGATACCTTAAAGGTGAGAAAGGTGTACATAGGTTGATTAGAATATCTCCATTTGACTCAGGGGGGAGACGTCATACTTCTTTTGCATCAT
The DNA here is from genome assembly GCA_003452395.1 of Clostridiales bacterium. GTDB lineage: Bacteria > Bacillota > Clostridia > Lachnospirales > UBA12420 > UBA12420. The sequence goes on along the minus strand of DMOI01000054.1, from coordinate 105,719 downwards.
GTGATGTTATGCCAGAAATAAATGATGATGTTAATATAGACATAAAAGACGATGAAATTCGAATAGATACATATAGAGCTAGCGGAGCAGGTGGGCAACATATAAACAAAACAGACTCGGCAATACGTATAACACATATTCCAACAGGAATAGTAGTTCAATGTCAAAATGAAAGATCACAGCACAAAAACAAAGATAGAGCTATGAAAATGTTAAAGGCAAAACTTTATGAAAGACAAGAAGAAGAAAACGAAAAAAAGATAAAAAATATTCAAGGTGAGTTATCTGACATTTCATGGGGAAGTCAGATACGTTCTTATGTTTTTTGTCCTTATACTATGGTAAAAGATCATAGGACGAATACAGAAACAGGTAATGTAAATGCCGTTATGGATGGCGAAATAGATATGTTTATAAATCAATATCTAAATTGGAAAGTAAAATTGTAATTTGATAAAAACTTTTGTCGTAAAATATTGACTTTTGAAAATTACAGTGTATACTTAACATAGGAACTAGTAATGTGGTTTTTGGGAGGTGAATATATGGATATAGGTGCAATCATAGGGATACTTATTGGTATGGGTGGTATATTATTAGGCTATTTAATGGAGGCAAAATATGACTTTGGTGCATTTATAGCATTAGTACAACCTACATCTGCAGCTATTGTATTTGGTGGTACGATAGGTGCTGTTGCCTTATCTTTTCCAGGTAAAGAATTAAAAAAACTTATATGGTCACTCAAAGTAGTTTTTACAAAAAAAGAATATAATGAACAAGAAATAATAGATTACATAGTGAGTTTGTCAGAAAAAGCTCGTAAAGAAGGATTACTAAGCCTTGAGAGTGAAGTGCAAACAGCAGAGAACCAGTTACTTAAAAGAGGGATAGAACTTGTTGTTGACGGTGTAAATCAAGAACTAGTAAAAGAAATATTACTTAGTGAATTGGAATTTGTAGAAACTAAATATGAAAGTACTGCTAAAATATGGGAAGCTGCGGGGGGATATTCACCTACAATGGGAGTTTTAGGTACTGTTATGGGTATGGTAACGATATTATCACATATGGGAAGTGATACAAATGCACTTGCACATAGCATAGCTGTTGCATTCGTAGCTACTATGTACGGAGTTATGTTTGCAAATGTATTTTATTTACCTTTTGCAACAAGAATAAAAGCAAAATCTCAAAAAGAACAAAATATAGGTAGACTTGTAGTAGAAGGGGTATTATCAATACAATCAGGAGAAAACCCAAGAATTATAGCGGAAAAATTAAGTTTAGCATTTACAGAACATACTGAAAAACCAAAGAGTGATGATGAGTATAAGGAGGAAGGTAAATGAGTAAAACAAAAGTCGAGAAAGATACTTCTGAGCGTTGGTTACTAACTTACGCAGACTTGATGAATTTACTTTTAATATTCTTTATAATACTATATGCTATGAGTAGCGTAGATCAAACTAAATACGCGGCATTAGCAGAATCGTTAAGCGATGTAATGAGTGGTAAAAAACCAGAAAGTATGATAGAAATGGAACTTGATAAAACCTCGATTATAGAAATGGAAGCAGAGCAAAAAGCTAAGAAATCTGCTAATACAGAAGAAAAGAAACGAATGGCGGAAATTGAAAATAAGGTGAATGAATTAATAAAATTAAACAATCTTTCAGGGTTTGTTTCTGTAACTAAGGAAGAGAGAGGACTAGTTATATCTATAACAGATAATATACTGTTTGAGAGTGGTAGTGCTAAAATAAATGAAGGTTCTAAGGGTATAGTCTTAGGTATAGCACAAATAATAAATGAACTGTATGCAAATCAAATTAGCATAGAAGGCCATACAGATAGCGATTACATTAGGAGTGCACAGTTTCCTTCAAATTGGGAACTGTCGGCAGATCGAGCTACAACTGTGGTTAGATTTTTAGTAGATGGTGGTAAAATAAGCCCAGAAAGGATATTTGCGGTAGGTTATGGTGAGTTTAGACCTAAAGTACCAAATACAACGGCTGCAAATAAAGCTAAAAATAGAAGAGTAAATATTGTTATTATAAACAGTAGCTACCAAGGATCAGTACCACCCTCAGTTTCTAATGTTGGACCTAAATTACAAAAAAGTATAAAATAAAATGTCCACAAGTGTGGACATTTTATATTGTCTCTAAAACAGCATTTCCTTTTGTGTTTTCTACTAATTCTCTAATTTGATTTTTCAAAGTTTTGAAATCGTCTATAGCAGATAAAGTTAAGTTTGGATGTGAAATGTCAGTGCTAAGAATCGAAACATCACCAATATTATAAAATCTATAAACAAAAGGTTGAAAATCGACAATATCCTTTATTCGATAAAGCTGAATAATGTCTGTTCTAATATTTAGTAAGCCTGTTTTTATCTCTAGTACCTGTTTTGTTAATGTATAATGTACAGAGTAAACCTTTATAGTTACTTTAAGCATTCTAAATAAGGAAAAAAAACCAAGTAGTGAATAACATAAATAATTAAATATATCCCAATTCTCTTCGATATGAAAAAACTGGTTAAAAAAGAATAACATAGTAAATAATAATACAAATAAAGTTGCAATAAATATTAACTCAATTACTATTAGAGACCGTGAAGGTCTACCTGTAAATATCACATCATCTTGTTTAGTCATAACATCACCTCGAATTATATTTTACAACATAACTAACTTAAATACAATAGTATTTATAAAAAAATACAAGCAAAAGCTTGTATTTTTTTATAAATGAGTGTAAAATTATATTAGTATTTAGGGTTAATAGTAATATAACACAGAGTTTATTATAAAAACTGAAAGTCAAGGTGATTAATTTGCAGAAAGAAAGATTAGATGAATTAATGGTACTAAAAAACATTTCAACGTGGATTATAATGATCTTTTTAGGTGTAGTTATTTCTTTTATTACAATAAAAAATATAGGCAATGAAACAATATATGGTTTTGTGTTATACGTCATTTCAATAATAATAATGATATGGGCACTAATTTTCGTTATAATAACACAAATTCTTATTCTTATTTTCAAGAATGAAAAGATATATTTTTTAAATTATACTCAAATAAAGATAATAAATAAGATGGAATATTTTATAATAATAGCAATAGCTGACTTTTTAAAAATTGATAAAAAATATATAAGAAGGTTTTTTATCAAGAACAATAATACTGCAGTAGAAAGTCTTAATAAAAAAACTAATAAAAAAGATATATTGATACTAGTCCCACATTGTATCCAAAACTCAAAATGTGAAATAAAACTAACAGAAAATATAGAATTATGTAGAAAATGTGGATTATGTGGTATAAATGAACTAAATAAAATTAAAAAAGAATTTGACATAAATATTTTTGTTGCAAATGGTGGAACAGCTGCACGCAAGAAAATAAAAGATATAATGCCCAAATTTATAATAGCCATTGCTTGTGAAAGAGATCTTATAGAAGGTATAATTGATACGGAAAACGCGCCTACTTATGGAATATTAAATAAGACTCCAAATGGACCATGTGCTAACACGATATTTAATGTTGTAGAACTTAGAGAAGCATTGAAACAATTTGTCTATTAGAGTAGAAAAATAAAATTTTACAGATATTTAATATTATCGTAATAGTTTCTCAATAATTTTGTTGTATACTATATAAGTTGTATGAATATTATAAAAGATTTTCACATGGTGTATTAATAATAGTAATGACGGGGTGATGGTATGAAAAGAGTAAAAATATTGATTTTAAACATACTATTTTTAGTAGTAATGATAAATGTTTCTTTTGCAGAACAAAGAGCAGAGTATGGCAAACCAATAATAACATATGAAACTCCAATGGGAGTTAGATTTGTTAGCTTTTCTAAAAACTGGGGAACAAAAGAAAAATTAGAAAGTATATATATTGAATTTTCAAAGAATTCTATGTCAAAAGAAATATTATTTTTAAGTACTGTATACTTTTATCCAGATACCCCAGAGGGAGTTGCAGGGCTTTATAAACCATCAATACAAGTAGATAGCAAAGACAATTATACATACTTAAAGGATAATTATATAGAAATATTTGATATGAATTCATATACGCAGGTATCGGACATAGCTAAAGTTCTATCACACGAGTATGGACATCATTTTACGATGTACTACCTTGTTACAAAAGAGAATAAATATTTTTCTGAATGGAAAGAGACAGGGTATTCGAAAGCTAGAGGTCTCACGAAATTTTCTAAAGTTAAATATTATGAGGATTTGTACCAAGATAATTACGAACACAAGTGGGATGTTACTGAGATAGCTGCGGAGGACTATGTTCAGCTATTTGGTTCGCCTCTCTCAAAAAAGAGTGTAGATTATATGGATGTAAAAGATAGAATATTAAACAATATATCGGATTATAGATATGCATCAAATATATTTAATTTACTTCCTCAGGAAAATTTAGACATACCGCTAGCAATGGAAGTAAAAGGGCTAAAACAGTATTGGCAAGGACTTGCAGGGTTAAGTTTAACTCAACAAACATTACCTAATAGACCAAAACTGCAGCTTGTCGAAGAAAAGACATTACTTAGTAAATATAAATCCTATAAAATAATGTGGGATGAAGTGCAAGATAGTAGAAAGTATGAGTATAATTTAGTAATGTATCAAGAAGGAGATAATAGTTTTCCAGTGCCGATCAAAACTGTAAAAACTGGGGAAGAAATGAGCGCATATTTAGGCAGTTATATGATGGAACAGCCAAATGGTGGCGCAAGAGTTATAATGGAGAATTATAAAGGTAAATATTTATTAAGATTATTTATAAAGGACGAGAATAATTTTATGTTTTCATCTTATGAATATAAAATAGACTTTTCAGTTGCTAATAATGGGAGTTTACAACAAGTATACAGTGCAAACAATGGAGATATATATATAAATGTAAATTCAACATTTAAAGATATGAAAAATACGCATTGGGCATATAAATACATCACACAATTAGTTGCGAGTGGTACTATAAAGGGTTACGATGACGGTACGTATAAACCAGAAAGTAGTATTACAAAAGCTGAGTATTTAGCATTAACGCTTAGAATTTTAAAAGTAAACTTAACATCTTATAAACAAACAAATACAACAAATTGGTTTATAAAAGACGGATATTTGGGAGCAGCTAAAGATATTGGACTAATAACAGAAAAAGATTATGGAGCAGGATACAAAAATCTTAGAATAAATGACAAAATATCAAGAGAAGAGATGACATTTATAACGGCTAGAGCAATAATATATAAAAAAGGTGCACAAAACGATATAGATAATTTTTCAAACTTTTTTACTGATGCAAATAAAGTAAAATATATAAATGAATTGAATATAGCTGTGAAATATGATATAATCAGTGGATATCCAGATAATACATTTAAGCCTGCGAATACTGCTACAAGAGCAGAAGCAAGCAAAATCATAAGTAAACTAAGAGCAGTCTTAGGATAAGGAAAAATAATAACTATTAGAAATGGAAGGAATATAACTAAGGTGAGATTCCTTTATTTCTACGGATGGGGTTGAAAAAATGGAAAATAAAACTATTGCTCAAAATAAAAAAGCATATTATGATTATTTTATTGAGCAAACATTTGAAGCAGGTCTTGTACTTGTAGGCACAGAAGTAAAGTCTATGAGAATGGGGAATTGTAGCATAAAGGAAAGTCATATAAGGGTTGACAAAGGTGAAGTATTTATATATAATATGAATATAAAGCCTTATGAAAAGGGAAATATATTTAATAAAGATCCTATTAGAACTAGAAAGTTACTTTTAAGTAAAAAAGAAATAAACAAACTTATAGGCTCATCAAAAGTAACTGGATATACAATAGTTCCAACAAAAGTTTATCTCAAAAGATGTTATGTAAAAATAGAAATAGCAATCGCAAAAGGTAAAAAGCTTTATGACAAAAGGGACACAATAGCAAAACGTGACTCAGAAAAAAGAATAAAGCAAGCAATGAGTGAAAAAAACTCATATTAAATATAAGGGGATGTAAAGGTTTCGACAGGGGTTGTGAAGCTTGGAGTAGCTATTCGTAGTTAGTGGATCTACGTTAAAAACTGCTAACTAAATTTAAACGCAGACAATAATTTAGCATACGCTGCCTAATTAGGCGTGTATCGTTTTACTCTTACAGTCTCGCAGTTTGAGATAAAGCGTCGGTTTAGCGAGGAACTAAAACTTATCTTCTCGAATAAGTTTTAAGATTTAGAGATACTTTTGACTTAAGTCTGTCTTTAGACGTAGGGCGAAGGGAAGCTGAAATTAAAGACTATAATAGTAGAAGCTCTTTGTAACAGATCTTTGGACGCGGGTTCGATACCCGCCATCTCCATAATAGGAACTAATAAGATATAATAAAAACTCTGGATTATATACAGAGTTTTTTATGTATCAAAAGTCTGAATCAAATGTATGATTTAGCGAGTTAACGGTAATTTATAAAAATTTTATACCATTCCCTCGTGGAAACATACATTTAATAACGAAATTATTGTAATTTCTCCCAAAAATGATATAATAAAATAAAATAATACTTTTTGGGGGTGGTTTCAATGAATAAAGGAATTAAGATTGATTTATCTTCTGAAAGTAGCATGTATATCAAAGAACTTGATGAAATAGTAGAAAATACAATAAAGCTAATAGAATCTATTCAAAAGTTGCGAAATATGTATAATGAAGAAGGTATGCTACCATTATTGCCATTTAAATCAGATCATGAAAATATGATGGTAATAGCTAAAGCCATTGGACAAGAAGCAATGAAGTTTGGACTACCAGGTGTAACTGAATTTTGTATACTAGATGAAGAAGAATTGAAAAAAATTAGTAAAGATGATAGTGAAATGAGAAGAATAGGATTAGATGAATGGGTAGAAGAAGGATTATTTGATAGAGAATTTTATATAAGTAAAGAAGAAAAATCAATAGAAAGTCCATATATGAAGTTTATGCGAACACAAAAATCATAATATGAAATACGGTTTACAATTCAAATATCGATTTTTANNTAAAAATCGATATTTGAATTGTAGCAAAGGAAAAACTAAGAGTATAAGCAAAAATCAGCAGGGAATTAATGTAGGTAATGGCTTGAAAATCAGCATTTAGGATAGAAATTAAAAAAAAATTACTTTTTAGCCGCGAAATAATTCAAAAACAGTTGACAACTTATAAAAAATATTGTATAATTACTTTTGTCGCTGACGAAAAAAGTGGCGAAAAAGTATCGGGGTGTAGCGTAGCTTGGTATCGCGCTTGGTTTGGGACCAAGAGGTCGCAGGTTCGAATCCTGTCACCCCGATAAAATATGTGACTAGTGCATATATTACAAAAATAATAAATTATATAATAAGAAACAAGAAAAACAAATTATAAAATGACTTAGTGTATAAATTTGCGGATGTAGTTTAGTGGTAAAACTTCAGCCTTCCAAGCTGACTATGCGGGTTCGATTCCCGCCATCCGCTTCAATTTACAATTGACTGTGCTGCTTGTAAATTATAATATGTGTCTGTAGCTCAGCTGGATAGAGCAACGCCCTTCTAAGGCGTGGGCCGGGGGTTCAAATCCCTCCAGGCACAATAATAAATACAAAAATAATAATACATATAACAAATTAGAGAATAAAAGAAATTAATCGGTTTAAAATATATATATTACACTCACTGAAAAGTTATTTTATTTATTGTTATGTGCTATTTATTGATATGGTGGGTATAGTTTAGTTGGTTAGAACGCTAGATTGTGGTTCTAGAGGTCGTGGGTTCAACTCCCACTATTCACCCTTTTTTTAAGACATACATTGGGTAGTCGCCAAGCGGTAAGGCACAGGACTTTGACTCCTGTACGCGAAGGTTCGAATCCTTCTTACCCAGTATGGGTCATTAGCTCAGTTGGTAGAGCACTAGACTTTTAATCTAGTTGTCCCGGGTTCGACCCCCGGATGGCTCACTAATCGATATAGAAAGACCGAATAGGTTTCATATGTCGAATAAATTTGCGGATGTGGCGGAACTGGCAGACGCACTAGACTTAGGATCTAGCGGGCAACCTTGCAGGTTCAATTCCTGTCATCCGCAATAATGGTAAGGCTTTCAAGAGTTTTCTTGGGGGTCTTTTTCTTTGTATTTGAGACAAAAAAATGGCTTACACTGGCTTACAAAAGGAATTGAATTAGCCTTTTGAAATATTTGTTAATATACTGTTGAAATTTGTAGAAATGTTTGGTATAATATGGTTAAATAAATATAGCAAAAATCGTGTGGGGACGATATAGCTAAATCTGTAACAAAGCATATAAAAAGTATGCTTATGTTTGATTTGCCTATTGTCACTACACGATTTTTTTTGAGGAAATAATATTAAAACATAAATAATGGGGTGTTGCTAATGATAACTAAAGAAGAAATAAAGAAACTTTTAATTGATAACGATGCATTATTTAAAAATATTTATGTCATTGAACAGAAATTTAATATACTGCCTGACAATAAGAATCATATAGGTGCAAGTATTGATTATAAACATTTAAAAGAGTGTAGAGAAGGCTTTTTGGATGAACTGTATGATACAATTGTAGAGTGGGTATATAGTACTGAAAAGTATAAAAAATTAGTAAAAGAAATAAAGGCACGTAAGTCTAAAACTGATTCAGCTATACATTCAGAAATTAATAGAGATGCTCATTTGAAATTCAGGAAAAGTCGTTCAGAATTAATTGTACAGGGACAAATAGGGGAATTAATACTTTTCCATTTTTTACAGAAAGTTTATAGTGCAGTTCCAATATTAAGAAAAATGGTTATAAAAACATCACCTAAACATGAAGTATTCGGTGCTGATGCAATTCATTATACTGTAGAGGATGATAAGAACATTATTTACTTAGGTGAATCAAAGGCATATACTAGTAAATATAAGTTTAATGAGGCATTTGAAGATGCACTAGGCAGTATTATAAATACTTATGAAAATTTAGAAAAGGAGCTAAGATTATACATTCACGAGGACTTTTTAGATTCAAAAATGTGTGATGTTGCAAACGCATATATAGATAATACATTATCACCAGTAGAAATTCGCTTAGTAAATCTTATTATGTACAATGAAACAAAAAAAATAGATATATCTATAGGTGAATCAGAGATTAGAGAGCAAATAAAAAAAATCATAGAAGACAGATTTTCTAATTTTGATAACAGTAAAATAGATGTTAAGACAAATCCAATATTAAAGGGAATCACTTATATTGTTTTCCCAATATGGGAGTTTGGTAAATTAGCTCAAGAATTTTCTGATTTAATTGGTGGGTGATATTATGAATATAAAAGGAATTTTAAATGAATGGCTAGAAATTGAGTTTTATAAAATTGGATTTAAATTAGGGTTCATTGATAAAGTTAAGGAGCCTGATACTAATCTTATATATGAAACCATTAGATGCTTAGATAGAGAGACGAGTTGCACTGAATTTTTTGATAACAATCTAATTATTACTATTATTGCATTGATGTGGGAACATGTTGACAGAGAAATATTTAATTTAAAAGATTTTATTATAAAGATACTTTCTAGGATTGGTTATCCTACGTCAGCAATTATTGTGGATGCTGAATTCGAAAAGGATAATTGCAGATTTTCAAATATGAATAGCCTATTAGATGAAATAACTACATCGTTAAACCAGTATAATAATGAAGTTAATGTTGGGGGTAAACAATTCTTACTAACTGATTTTCAGATGAAGATATGGGATGCATTTGATACTAAAAGTGTTTTGGGAATTTCTGCGCCAACATCAGCTGGAAAATCATTTGCCCTTTTACTTAAGACAGTGGATATACTAATAAAGGAAAAAGTAGATATTATATATATAGTTCCTACATTGAGTTTGGTTAATCAGGTATCCGAGGACTATATAAGAATGATTAAAAAATTTTCAATACAAAACTGTAATATATATAACTCATATGTATTTGATAAGGAGAAAATTGAAAATAGGATATTTGTTTTAACTCAAGAAAAGGCTTTAGCAGCATTTATGGATGAAAATAAGCCTTTTGATAAAAAAGCCATATTAATAGTAGATGAGATTCAAAATATAGAGCATGTCGATGAGCATTCTGACACAAGGTCAAAAATTCTATATGACACAATTATTGAATTTAGGCATGAAAAGTTAGTATATAAAATGATTATATCTGGACCTCGTATAGAAGAAATTGATACATTAGGCAAAGAATTATTTGGAAAAGAAGATGTAATTAAATTGCAGACTAATATAAGTCCTGTGTTGAATTTAACATATAGTATTAGTAAGGAAAATAAAAAATATTTTTTAAAACAATATTGTGCTATTAATGATAATGCTAAATATATTGAGATTATTAAATCAGATATAATTAATGGATATGGTAATAAAGCATACACAGAAGAATATTTGAAATATCTAGCAAAGCTAGTCAATAATATAGGAGGACAGGAACAAAATATTATTTTTGCTCCTACATCGGATACAGCGAGTAAAATTGCATCATTTATGGCTGATAACAGTGATATTAATAAACTGAATGAGAAACTAAAGGAATTAATAACTTATTACAGTGAAAGTATTCATACTGATTATGCAATGTGTAAAACGTTAGAGCATGGTATAGCATATCACCACGGTAAATTACCAAATCATATAAGAAGGACACTAGAAAAGGCTATATCACAGAGATTAATTGCTAATGTTGCATGTACAACAACATTAATGCAGGGCGTTAATATGCCTGCTCAAAATGTAATTATTCGAAACCCTCATTTGTATATAAAAAAGAATCCAAATTCTGGAGAATTATCAAGCTATGAAATGGCTAATCTAAGAGGGAGAGCGGGTAGACTGCTAAAAGACTTTATTGGAAGAACATATGTTTTAGATGAAAGTGAGTTTGGAGAGTTAGAAGACTATAAAGAGCAAACAGATTTATTTAATGAAGTCACAAAGGAAATAGCCACAGGGTATAGTAAGAAATATGAAGAATATGAAGGAGACATTTGTAGCGTGTTGAATACAAATAAAATCGTTGATAATACGATGCAAAAGTATGGTTATCTTATATCTTATATTAGACAGGTCGTTCTAAAATATGGGAATCATGCCAAAGAAAGGTTAGAGGAAGTTGGAATAGATATTTCACTAAAACAAATTAATATAATTGCAAATCAGTTAAAAAAAATATCAGTTCCATATGATGTATGCATTAAAAATAGATATTGGGATCCAATGGTGTTGGATGTAATCTATAATGAATTTAAGTTGGAATTACCTACTAGTATATCTCAAAAGGGCTTGAAAGGAAAGTTTGATAATGCAATTAAATTTTTGAGAGATAATGAGAAGACAAAGCACATGTATGAAAAATATATACCTAAAGAATTTAGAAGTGGACAGATGAGAAGCATAATGTGTGGGTTAGCTATATCTTGGATGCAGGAGAAGAGTTTAAAAGAAATATTTGAAGCTGATTATTACTCAGATGAAAATGCAACAGAAAAAATAGATTCAGCAATTGAATTATTACAAAATACTATTTCCTTTTCAATGCCACTTCTACTTAAACCAATGTATGATATGTTTAAAAAACATTCGGTATTCCTTTCATTTTTGCAAACAGGTGCATTTCAACCATATACTAGAAGAATGATAGAAATAGGAATACCTAGGGAAACTGCTATTTACCTATTTAATAATTATTTTAAAGGTAAAGAGGAACTACCGGAGGAAAAGTTAGTAGACTCAATAAAATTAAAAATTAAAGAAATAGAAGATGAGTTACCTTATTGGGTAAAGGTGCAACTGGAATTTTTAGGTGTAGATGTATAATAGAAACATTATGTTCAGCAAATAAAAAAGACTTTCGGGAAATTTATTGAAAGTCTTTTTTACAATCAAAAGCAGTTTCTGGACTTACATATGCTTATGAAATTTGTTAAGATATAACGAAAAGAATACTTAAAAATAGGTTACAACATGTGATGTGCAGTTAAATGTGTAAGTGAAAAATGTTGGAAAATTGAATGCAACATTCCAATGTCCTTAAAGAACATTAAATTTAGGACAACGACATGTTAAATAAAATGAATACAACCGATAAAACAACATGAAAATGATAAAATACTACAACAACCAAAAGTACATACATAGGAACAACAAAAGAAAGAGCATTTATAGGCATTATAAAACAGTGTAGCAACGCTTAGTACCCATGCTTGACCCATCAAGTGCCCTTACTAATACTATATTAAATCTGTCCTACAAATTTAAATGAATTCACTCGTAATATGTTGTAAACTGTGGGTTTATGTGCTATACTTTTAATTATGAAAATATGGACATGGAGGTACCTATGCCAACTAACGGAACAACCAATAACAAATACAAGGTTGATACAACTAAATACAGTGTGAGACTTGAAACAGCCAAGGTGGAGATACTCAAGAAGGCTTACGGTGAAGATTCTATCACCAAGATACTTGATACGCTCATAAATGAAAAAATAGAAGGAACGTTTAAAAAACCGGTTACTCTAAGGGCACCCACGGGTAAAATCGGGGGAAAGCACTACCTAAAGCACAAGCTTATTGAGATGATGCCAAAGCACGAAGTTTACCTAGAATTGTTTGGAGGTGCTGGACACGTACTCTTTGCAAAACCATTCGAGATGTCTAAGATAGAAATATTTAATGACATTGACTCTAGATTAATAAATATGTTTAAAACGATGAAGGACAAGCCAATGGAACTACGAGAAGCTATATTATCTATTCCATGTTCTCGCGAACTGTTTAACGAGCTGAAGAAAGCAACAGATGAGGGTTTAAGCGACGTAGAGCGAGCAGCAAAGTACTTCTATTTAGTTAAAAATTCTTTTTATGGGATGCCTAATGGTGGGTTTAGAGGCAGTGACAAGATAAATACACCACAGAATATCAAAAATGTGGCATCTGCAATGTATTGGATATCAGAGAGACTTCAAAATATAGTAATAGAGAACCTAGATTGGAAATGGGCACTAAGAAAGTACGGGGACAACCCAGATACTCTCATATTTGCTGATGTTCCATACATAGTTGAAAACAAGCCTAAGGGTATATATGAAGCACCATTTACTATGAAGGATCACAAAGAGCTGGCGGAACGCCTACACCAATGCAAAGCAAAGGTCATGCTGACACACTATGATAATCCTGTATATAATGATTTATACAAGGATTGGCGTAAGGTGAGCATAGAGACGTTTAAGGGTTCTGGGAAGGTTACAGAAAGGCAGGTAACCGATGCTGATGGCAATATCATTATAAAGCGTATGAAATCTAGGGTAGTTGAAAATGTTTATTTGAATTACTAGTGAATTTTAAGGTTAAATTACAGTTTACAAGTGAAATATAAGGTTGTATTTCAGCATAAGAGGAGGCTTAGGCTTATGGCAAAGGATATAGGTAACTTGGACTTGCAGAAAGAAAATGAGCGTTTGAGCAAAAAGATAGACGAGCTTGAACTGAAAGTTGCATATTTAGAAATGTTTGCTGACACTCCTGAAAATCAAGACAGGATAAAGGCGATACTGGCGGAGAACGAGCAACTTAAAGTGAGAAATGATGGGCTTGAAGAGGATTTGCAATAGCTTCTGTACAAAGACCTGAAAGTTTAAAAGAATCTTTATTATATCGTGGATATGATAGACAATTGCAAGAAAAATATGAGCTAAAAGAAGAAATTAAAGAACTAAGCAGTCAGATAAAAGGAATGGAATACAGGCTTAAGAAATCGGGTACTGCAGTATCAGACGAAGACAAGAAACTTATAGAGATTGGGCAAAAGATGAAAGCAAACCAAGGTAAGGGCAAACGACAAAACAAAAAGATAGATAATCAATTTATCAAGGAAAGATATCAAGCCGGAGACAAGCCAGCAGAGATACATCGTCAGCTACAAGCAAATGGTGTGAAGTGTACACTAAAGACGGTTTGTAACCGAATACAAGGATTGATAAACGCTGGGTAAATTGCATAAAAAATATAAAAGATACAGCAAATTATTACATTATCATTACAAAATACAGAAAATACTTGACAAAATAATTTAATTTAAAATAGAACATGCTGAAAGTATTGATATAAAAGTATGTATCCATTTGAAAAAAGAGATAGAACATTGCAAATTTTATAGTTAATGCAACCAATATGATATAATTAAAGTATAAATAATACATTTTATTATATTGGAGGCGATCACTATGATGATTACTAACTTTAGTGGGTTAATGCAGAATCGTAAGTATAGAAGGATAACAAAAAACAGATTTGACGGTGTAACACCGTTTATGTATGAAACAGGTATTCATGAAAGAACTTTTAATGTAGGCGGGAAAAACCCCCAGAGTGAGGCGTGGTTGGTTATAGATGGATATATGGATATAACTCCTATTAAACAAGTGAAATCTTTAAAGGTAAAAGTAAAAGCAGGGGATGTAATAATTTTTTCAGCAAATGAAAAAGTAAAGATAGAAGTGAGTAAAGAATATGTAATTATTAAAAAAAATTATGCAGATGAAGATTATGAAGATGAAGTTAAGGCAAACTTAATGATAAATTATAATATAATAGAAATTATAGCAGAAGTACTGGATAAGAATGAGCGCTTTTTAGGATTAAAATGGGATGATGTTAATGATTATAGAGGCGATAACTTTCGTAGATTGTTTAAAGGTGCAAAAGAAGGAAATATTTATAAATATTTTGAAATGTGTAATACTGCAAATAAATTAATTGAAGAATTACATATAACAACAGGTATAGCAACAGATATTTGGGAAGGAAAGACCAGAATATTAACAGGATTTACTTACAAAGGCAATAAAATTGTACTGGGAAAGAATGATACAACCCATATTGACGAAGTAAAGAAGATAAATGATAAAACTGAACTTAAAAATATTCTAAGTGACCCTATTGATTTAACGGGAACAGAAGAGTTCACATTGAAAAAAATAATGAAACATCTTGTAAACCATGAAAAAAGCGTAGAAGGTATACAAAGAGTTAGAAGTAATAAACGTATAAAAACGATTATTGAAAAGTTAAAAAATAATGATATAACACTTTTTTGACCGGAAAAGACATGTTTTGATTAAAAATAATTAGAACATGTCTTTTTTTCATGCAGAGATACGTAAAAATACAAAAAAGTGGGATATGATACACTGTATTTAGGTGAGGGAGCAGAGGAGATGGTTATAGTGACTTAGATATACCACAAGTTAACGCATAAAGAAAAAAACTAAATTTTAAAAACAAGGGAGGCGGTTTAAATGATAAACCACAAAGAAGTAAAAAGAGATTTTGAAATTGCACATCTGGAGTCTACAAATCAGATGTACAAAGCCCTATATGAACAAGGAAATAAAATATTCAATATAGATAATTTATTAGAGATATTAGAAAGTGAAGATGTAGCTTGGTACGTAAAAAAAATCTTACATCCAGCCATTAGATGGAAACTTGGAGTAAATAATGAATTTGAAGAAGTAAATAAAGCACTTCTCGTGATAATAGAAAAGATACAAAAGAAAATGATAACAAATTCAGAAATAGCTTTTGAGGCAGTTAATAAAATTGGGGACTGCAATATCATATTGCTAGAAACTCTTTTGAACGAAGGATTGAAGTTAATATATATATCCGAAGGAGCAATAAGTAATGAAGAAAAAGAAAATGTTATATGTAAGATTACAAGTAAATATATAGAGCATCTAGAAAGCACAGAGAATACAGTGCTTAAATACAATATACACAAGGAGGATAAATAATATGAATCAAGAAAATGATAACAAAGACTTGAGTGAAAATGAACAAGCAAGGGTAGAAAATATAAAATCGTTAAGAAGGCTAAAAAGGCTTATATCTGTGAATGGGGTTGTAAAAGACCCCTTGACAGGTATGGCATTAGGAAAGTCCGACCTACCCGACGGAGTAATTATAGGCAATAAAAATACACGAGTATTTTATAACCCTAGAACAGGGGAAATACCAATAGTTTACAATAATAAGGATAATGTATGGACTACTAGAAATGGAAGTATGGAATCATTGACAAATGACGGAGCATACTGGCAGAGAAATGTACCCGATTTAGGTCAGAATATCAAATCGCATGTTATTGCAATGGTTGCTATGGGAGAATATGATACAGATGAGAGCCTTAAATTAGAGGTAAACCATCTCAACTGGGAAGGTACAGATAATTATTATTTTAATTTAGAGCTTGCTACTAGGGCTCAGAATATAGCTCATAGAAACTTAAAACAAAAGCTGATAGAAAATAATTTATGGGAAGATGGCATGAAAGTTAATGCAGAGACTGCGGCTAAAATTATGGCAAACTGGAATTGAGATCCTCTCAAATTAAAGATGTACATAGAAAAATATATGAATGGTGAAGATTTAGGAATATAAATAAGCGTATGCTACGAATAACAAAATATAATATTATGGAGGATTAGATTATGGAAAACATGGATATAGAGTTTGTTGATATGAAAATGGTATTACAAAAAGTGACGTATAAAAATACAAGGCTAGACTTGAAGAAAGTTATAAAAAATAAGAGAATACTAGATAACGTAATGAGAGTAATTAGACAAAATCTTTTTGCAAGACTTAATATGCTTTATTATACTACATCAGTTGAAGAATATGGTATTGAATTTCTATACATAGTAGTTAGTGAAAAAGATGAAATAGAAGAAGGAGAAGACTTATCTGTACTTATGCTAGAAGTATCTGAAGATTATGTAATGCCATATATAGACAGGGACTGTAAAGTGGGGAAAACAAAAGATAATAAATTTTTACTAATTGACAAATACAAATAAGCAATATATTTATATAATACAAGAGGGATAAATGAAATAATTTATTCCTCTTGTTTATTTAGGGTATAGTCTAAAAAGAAAGTTTAAAAGCGCCGAGAATAGTTTGAATAGAGTTGAAATACTTAAAAACGGACAAGTGTTTGATTAAGTTAAGAAGTTAAATAAACGATTGGGGGAATTTACTATGAGTAATCTAGCTTATGTTAGGACGAGCTGTGTAGAACAAAATGAGGTACGTCAAGTTGAGGCACTTAAAAAGTATGATATTGATAAGTGGTTCATCGAAAAAAAGTCGGGCAAAAATATGGAAAGAGAGGAACTTAATAAGTTGTTAGATTATGCAAGGGAAGGAGATATAATTTACATTCACGATCTTACGAGACTAGCTAGAAATTTGAAAAATCTTCTAGAAATAATAGATAAGCTTAAAGAAAAGAAAATCGACCTAGTAAGTAATAAAGAAAATATCGATACAAAAACTCCAATGGGAAAATTGATGCTACATCTTGTAGGGGCAATAGCTGAGTTCGAGAGGGAAAACTTACTTGAGAGGCAGGCAGAAGGCATACAACAGGGTAAATTAAGAGGTGTATACAAGGGCAGAAAAAGAATACAAAAACCAAAAGATTGGGATGAGGTATATAGTGAATATGAAAGAAGAGAGATAACAGCTAAGGAAGCTATGAAAAAAATGGGGTTAAAAAAGAATACATTTTACAATATGAAAAACAACATAAAATAATTTAATGTTATATATTGACAAGAAAATAATATAGTGCTATAATACAAAATATAAGCAGTATATTGTTTTATGTTAGGAGATGAACAATAAATGAAAAGAGTTAAACTTAAAGAGGTTGCAACAATAACACTAACCCCAATTATAAACAGTACGGAAGAAATGGGAGAATTAAAGATGCTAAAGCCTAGTGCGGTGGATAATGGGGTTATAAATGAAGAAAAGCTACAGTGGGCAGTGAATGACAAAAAGAAAGATATAAATGGCTTCTTTCTGAAAAAAGATGACTTGGTATTTCAAGCAAAGGGGAATAAGTTTGAAGCTGTATACATTGACAAAGAATATGATAAGCTGATTTCAAATCAAATTTATTTTAATGTTATACCGAATCGTGAAAGTGTTAACACTGAGTATTTGGCTTGGATAATGAACAACAAGGAATCTAAAAAATATTTTGACATAAATTCGAGCGGTGCAACAATAAAATCTGTAAACAAAAAAGTTTTGGAGGACTTACAGATTATGCTTCCAAGTTTGAAAGAACAAGAGCAGATTGTGGAATTACTCAATGCATTCAAAACTGAGAAAGAAAACACGATAAAGTATATAGACACAAAGGAAAGACTAGTTGAAGAAATAATATACCAAAGGTTAAGAGGTGAAGTGTGATGGAAAATGTGCTTTGGAGAATAGCGGACTTGATGCGTGGGTACATGAGAAATGAGGACACGACGCATGCAATATATACAATGGTGCTCTATAAATTGTTAGCAGATTTTAAGCGCGAAGCTGAATATTTACGTGAACCACACCGAATTATGAACCTTACAACAGGTATTGAAATTGAAAGACTGAAAAATTCAGTATATGATATAAAAAGAGGATTTGAGATGCAGATGAGAGAAATTGATGTTGCAAGAAAGGGAATTGAAAGCATAAGAAACCTACCAGAGGATACATTTAAAGAAGTTTTTTATTACTTAGATACCATAGATTTTACAAAAGAAATTGCAAGAGGAAATTATCAGTTGGTAGCTGAAAGTTTTTTAAAGGCACAAGAGACGATATTCTCAAGGACGAGGAGTATGAATGAGTGTACAACCCCTGAAAATATCATAAGCATTTTAAAAGGTATAATGAATGTAAAAGGAAGCGAAAGCATATTAGATATTTGCGCTGGAACGGGGAGACTTCTAATAGATGTTGGAATAAAGGCAAATAGACTGATAGGGCAAGAGATGGATGGCGTATGTGCAGAGATGGCGGAAATAAACATGATTGTAGCTAATAAAGATGGTGAAATTATTCAATCGGACTCGCTGATAGGGCGAAACAATAGGATTGCAGATGTAGTGGTATGCCATCCTCCCTTCGGTAAGAAAGGATTTCAAGAACATTATCAATTTAATAATTACTTGAGATGGGGGCAACCAGCAAAGACAAATCTAGACTTTAACTTTTTATCTCTCGTTGTTTCGCAAATGGGCGATAGGGGAGCAGTAGTAGTGCCTGAGGGAGTACTGTTTAGAGGTGGTGCAGATGGTGAAATACGAGAGCGTATGATACGTGAGAATCTTATAGAGGGAATTATAGCTTTACCAAGTGGGATATTGAACCCAAGTATGTCTGTGCCGGCAAGCTTACTAATACTAAAAAAGGATAGAAAGACAAAAGATATATTCATGTTTGACGCAAAAAGTTACTTTAAGCCAATTAGGGGCGGGGTAACTATGTCAGAAGAAAACTTGAAAGAAATTGTAAGCACGTATGATGAAAAGATAATCACAGACACAAGTAGGTTTGTAGGACTCAAAGAGATAGAGGAAAATGGATATGTGCTAACTGTCAATAGATATATGATATCAGAGACTAAGGAAAATGACGAAAAGGTTAGTGTGGATGAACTGATAGAAACGTTGAAAACATTAGAAAATGATATGGTATGCTCCAAAGAAAAGACAGATGAGATACTTAAGAAAATAAAAAACTAAAGGAGATGGGGTTTATGTGGCAAAAGTACAAAGATATTGATGGAGATTCTTCAGTTGAGGCATATAAGGTTGATTTGACAGCAAGGAATATAATTGTAAGATTTTCAAATGGCAAGTGTAGGGAGTACTTGTATGAGGAGCGTAAAATAGGAGAACAGCATTATAAGAATATGATAAATTATGCTGAACTAGGGGATGGACTAGGGTCGTATATACAAAACTACGTCAGAAATGGATATAGCAGCAAAGGATAAATAAAACAAAGGAGGCGAATTGAGTGGAACTAGATAAAAAGAAAATGACAGAGGAAGACATTAAGATGAAATATATAACGCCAGCTGTGGTTAAAGCAGGCTGGAATTTGGAGTCGCAAATAAGTGCAGAATATTACTTTACTGATGGTAGAGTTATCGTTCGTGGGAATGTAACTGCAAGAGGGGAAAGAAAGAGAGCAGATTACATACTTGCATACAAACCTAATATACCACTTGCTATTATTGAAGCCAAAGATAATAAACATAGCGTAGGAGATGGTATGCAACAGGGGATAGAGTATGCTGATATTCTTGATATACCTTTTGTGTACAGCTCTAATGGGGATGGTTTCATTGAACATGACATGAAAAATGGTACTGAGAGAGAATTAGCTATAGGTGAATTTCCTTCACCTGAAGAACTCTGGAGAAGATTTAAAAATGTTTCAGAATTTGATGAGAAACAGCTGGAGATAGTTACAGAACCATATTACTACAGTTATCAAGATAAGAAGCCAAGATATTATCAGAGAGTTGCAATTAATCGTACAGTTGAGGTAGTTGCAAAAGGGAAAGACCGTATATTACTTGTGATGGCGACTGGTACGGGTAAAACATATACAGCCTTTCAGATTGCATGGAGACTATGGAAGTCAGGTGTTAAGAAGAAAATATTATTTTTAGCAGATAGAAATATATTGATAGACCAAACGATGTCAAATGATTTTAAACCTTTCGAAAAAGTGATGACAAAGATTGAAAATAGGAAGATGGACAGCTCATATGAATTGTACTTGTCATTATATCATCAAATGACTGGCGAAGATGAAATGGAAGTGTTTAGACAATTTAAGCCTGATTTCTTTGACCTTATTATAGTGGACGAGTGTCATAGAGGAAGTGCTAAGGAAGAGTCAAGATGGAGAAAGATTCTTGAGTATTTTAGTGGAGCTACGCAAATTGGTATGACAGCCACACCTAAAGAGACGAAGGATACATCAAATATCAATTATTTTGGAGAGCCAATTTATACGTATTCTCTAAAACAAGGGATAGAAGATGGATTTCTTGCTCCATATAAAGTGATTCGTGTAGGTTTAGATAAAGATTTGAATGGTTATAGACCAGAAGCAGGCAAGACAGATATGTATGGAAATGAAATAGAAGATAGGGAGTACAGCATCAATGACTTTGATAGAAAGATTATTATTGATGATAGAACAAAGACAATTGCAAGGAAAGTTACAGAATTTTTGAAAAAGACAGATAGATTTTCGAAAACAATTGTATTTTGTATTGATATCGCTCATGCAGAACGTATGAGGCAAGCACTTATTAATGAAAACTCAGATTTGGTTAGAGAAAATAGTAAATATATAATGAGAATTACAGGTGATAATGAAGAAGGTAAAGCACAGCTTGATAATTTTATAGACGAAGAGTGTAATTATCCTACGATTGTTACTACGAGTAAGTTAATGACAACAGGAGTTGACTGTAAAACTTGCAAACTTATAGTGCTAGATAATATATTCGGCGAAAATGGAATGACAGAGTTTAAGCAAATCATAGGTCGTGGAACACGTCTGAAAGAGGATTATGGAAAGCTTTACTTCACGATTATGGATTTTAGAAATGCAAGCAGACTATTTGCAGACCCTACATTTGACGGGGAGCCTGTTCAAATATATGAACCGAAAGAAAACGATCCGATTGTTGAAGACGAAGAAATAGATGAAAATATTCATGTTAATGAGGAAGAGGGCAAAGAAGGATATAAGCCGGGACATGGTGACTTTGGGTTTGAAGATGACGGCAAACAAAGACCAAAGGTGTATAGGATAAATGATGTGGAAGTGAAAGTCTTATCAGAAAGAGTGCAGTACTATGATAGAGATGGAAAGCTTATCACAGAAAATATTACAGACTATTCAAAGAGGAATATTTTGGAACGATTTGCGACACTTGAAACATTTCTTAGAGACTGGAATTCGGGGGATAAGAAACAAGCAATTATTGATGAACTAAAAGAGCATGGTGTACTTCTTGAGGCATTAAGAGAAGAGTCAGGTGATAAAGACTCAGATGACTTTGATTTGATTTGCCACATTGCATATGATAAGAAACCTCTAACAAAGTCGGAGAGAGCAAACAATGTAAAGAAGAGAGGATACTTATACAAGTATTCAGAAACAGCTCAAAAAGTATTAGAAGCTTTACTTGAAAAATATAAAGATTTGGGGCTGTATGAGATAGAAGATACAAAAATACTAGAGTTAAAAGATTTTGAACAGTTTGGGAGCCCACTAAAGATTGTAAAAATGTTTGGCGGAAAAGATGGTTATTTAAAGGCAATTGAAGAACTAGAACGAGAAATATATATAGCATAGTAGGGGGATAAAGGGATGAGTTTAAATAACTTGGTAAAGAGATTACAAGACATAATGAGAAATGATGCAGGGGTAAATGGGGATGCACAAAGAATAGAACAAATCGTATGGATATTATTTTTGAAAATATATGATGCGAAGGAGCAATTATGGGAGCTACATGTAAATAATTATAAATCTATAATTCCTGAGGAGTGTAGGTGGAAAAATTGGGCAATAGACACCAAAGATGGAAAAGCACTTACAGGTGAAAATTTTTTGAACTTTATAAATAATACATTGATACCAGCATTGAAAGAGATAGAAGTGGATGAAAAAACACCAATCAGTAAAGCAATAGTGAAGTTTGCCTTTGAAGATGCCTATAACTACATGAAAGATGGGATACTTTTAAGACAAGTTATCAATGTCATAGATGAAGTTGATTTTACAGAATATGAAGAGAGACATGCATTTAATGAAATATATGAGAAAATATTAAAAGATCTACAAAGCGCAGGAAATGCGGGCGAATTCTATACGCCTAGAGCTGTTACAGACTTCATGGTGGAAATGATACAACCAAAACTTGGACAAAGTATAGCTGACTTTGCTTGTGGTACAGGAGGGTTTTTAACTTCAACACTTCAGTATTTAGATAAACAAGTGACAAGTATTGATGATAAGGCAAAATATAATAAATCTATCTATGGAATAGAAAAGAAGGCGTTGCCGCATTTGTTGTGTGTGACAAATCTTCTTTTGCATGATATTGATGAGCCATTGGTTATTCATGGAAACTCTCTTGATAAAAATGTGAGGGAATATAAAGAAAGCGAAAGGTTTGACATTATTCTAATGAATCCGCCTTATGGTGGAAGTGAAAAAGAAAGTGTAAAAATCAATTTTCCTGTAGAACTTCGAAGTTCAGAAACAGCTGATTTATTTATGTCTGTCATCATGTATCGTATGAAAAAAGAGGGAAAAGCAGGAATTATATTGCCTGATGGATTCTTGTTTGGAACAGATAATGCAAAAGTAGCAATCAAGCAGAAATTACTTAAAGAATATAATTTACATACGGTAATAAGACTTCCACATAGTGTTTTTGCACCATATACATCCATTACTACGAATATACTATTTTTTGATAAAAAGGGAGAAACAAATGGAACTTGGTTCTATCGTATGGACATGCCTGAAGGATACAAAAACTTTTCAAAGACAAAGCCAATGAAATTAGAGCACTTTGCACCAGTGATGGAATGGTGGAATAATAGAGAAGAAATATCTGTAGACGGATTTGAGAAGGCGAAAAAATATACAGTAGACGAACTAGCAAACAGAAACTATAATCTTGACTTGTGTGGATTTCCACATGAAGAAGAAGAAATACTAGAGCCAAATGAGTTGATACACGACTACCATACAAAGAAAGAAAGCCTCAATGCAAAGATAGATGATATATTAGAGAAAATCCAAGCAATACTGGGGGTAGAGCAATGAAAGCGCAACAATTAAGAAACGCAGTACTTCAACAAGTGATACAAGGAAAACTTGTGCCACAAAACCCAGCAGATGAGCCTGCAAGTGTATTACTTGAACGAATAAAGAAAGAAAAAGAGCAATTGATAAAAGAAGGGAAGATAAAGAAGGACAAACTGTTACCCGAGATAACTGATGATGAGAAACCATTTGATATACCAGAGAGCTGGGAATGGGTGAGATTAGGTGAGATATGTAACTATTCCATGGGTAAGACCCCACCAAGAAAAGAGGATGAATATTGGCGTAATGCTGAATATAATTGGGTATCAATAGCGGATATGATAGCTGATGGAGTTATAATAGATACAAAAGAAAAAGTAAATCAGCATTCAAATGACAATCTTTTTAAAGGTAGAATATCTAAAAAGGGAACTTTATTAATGAGTTTTAAACTGACAGTAGGAAGAGTATCTATACTCGGGATTGATGCTTTTCACAATGAGGCTATTATATCAATTTATCCTTTTGCAGACAATGAGGGAATTTTAAAAAACTATTTATTTAAAACATTACCAGTGTTGTCTCAAAGTGGGGAAACAAAAACAGCCATAAAAGGGAACACCTTAAACTCGGAAAGTATTAATAATTTACTAATTCCACTTCCACCATTAGAAGAACAAAAGCGTATTGTAGCAAAGATAGAAGAAATCATGCCGATGATTGATGAATATGAGAAATACGAAGTAGAACTTTCGACTATGGATAAAGACTTCCCTGACAAGCTCAAGAAATCAATATTGCAATATGCAGTACAAGGTAAAATTGTAGAGCAAGATGCTAATGATGGGCCAGTAAGTGTGTTAATTGAGAGGATAAAGAAAGAGAAGGAACAGCTGATAAAAGACGGAAAGATAAAGAAAGACAAGCCATTGCCAGAGATAACAGACGATGAGATGCCATTTGAAATACCGGAAAGTTGGGAATGGGTGAGACTGGGGGAAATAACAAAATTAATAACAAAAGGATCTTCACCTTCATGGCAAGGTGTTCAATATATTAACTCAGAGGATGGTACTCTTTTTATAACTAGCGAAAACGTTGGTGTTGAAAAATTATTACTTGATAAAAGAAAGTATTTAGAGAATAAATTTAATGAAATACAACCTAGGTCTATACTAGAACAGAATGATATATTGACAAACATTGTAGGTGGGTCTATAGGAAGAGCTGCAAAATATAACTTACAATCTACAACAAGTAATATAAATCAAGCAGTAGCACTTATAAGGCTTATCAAACTTGATAGTGTGGATTACATACTAAAATATTTAAATAGTTATATTGCGTACCAATACATGATGAGCAATCAAGTTGATACTGCAAGAGCAAATATAAGTTTGAATACACTAGCTATGTTTTTAATTCCACTTCCTCCACTTGAGGAACAAAAGCGTATTGTAGAGAAAGTGGTGCAGTTGATGGAACTGTGCGAGGCGATGAAAGCAAAGTGATAAGGCTAAAGATAAAAGTTTGGAGGTGTGAAGGAATATATGTCAAAAGGAAATAATGAAGAATATGAAAAGAACATAAGAGTAATAAAATGGTTTGAAGAAAACAAAGTTAAGATAATAATAATACTATTTCTGATAGGGTTTGTTATACTGTTGCTTGTTGGAATATCAATGCCAATAATAATACATAATGCATACTCGTTTGGAAAAGTACATCCTATAATTATCATGGATTTTGACGAAAAAGATATCTTGACATATTGGGGATCGTTTTTAGGATTTTTAGGAACCCTAGTTTTTGGAGCGTTAACAGCATATTTGAGTTTTAATGCTAATAGTACTAATAAAAGACTTTTATTACTTGAAAAGAATAGAGATATTTATAATACACAGCCATTTGTGAATATTATAGGGTGGAGATTATGTGATGGCTATGCAGTTACTGACTTGTTTCTAGATTTAAGGTTAAATAATGAGGAAGAAAACAGAGATTATACCATATATATAGAAATTAAGAACACGAGTAATGTACATTTAGTAGCAAACTTTACAGGCATTGAATTATATAATAATGACAAGCGGGATGAAAGTAAATATATCATTGATTATGGATATTGGACTGATAATCCTAATATCTATATTGATGTAGGAGATTGCAAAACTATAGGGCTAAAGTGTAGTAGTGAGCTAATTGATAGTATATCAAGAAATAATAATGTAAAGATAAATTTCATACTTGAAAATAATTTTGGAATAAAATTTAAACTTATAGTTCAGTCTAAATTTTTGATAAATAAAGAGCCTATGTCATTATCTATTTACAATCTGAAATACAATATTGAGTACTGGAACGAAGACTAAAATATAAGATGGGCAGTTAGGAGGCATGTATAGGGTATGTCAAAAATAAGAGTAACTGAAATAGAAGTAGAAAATTACCGTTCCTTTGGACAAAAGCAGAAAATCACTTTTCCAGAAAGTTATGATAAACCGATTGCTATTGTAGGATACAATAATGCAGGAAAAACAAACTTGATGAATGCCATAAGATACGGTTTATATGAAAAAGTATCTGAAGATATGTTAGAACTGAAAGACTTTCATAACTGTGAATGGAAAAACGTTCCGTGGATAAGAGTTGGATTTAGAGCAGAAATGGGACAAGACATCATACCATGTAACAAATGCTTCATTGAAACAGTAATAGAGGTTGATAATGATAAAATAATAAATGTAAAAGATGATGTAATAAAATATGATGTAGGCAATATAAATAAGAAAAAATGGCACGTGAAACAACAAACCCAAATTATATATATTAATTTCCATACTATAAAAGAAGAAATAAAAACGCAAAAAGGTAGTTGGGGATACATAAAATCTTTTTTAGGTAGATATATAAAAAAGACTGTGGATAATGATACAGCAATGTTAAATAAAAAGGAGCACTTTGAAAGATGCACGAAAACTGCCACAGAAACTATACTGAAAAATACAAAATTAAGTAAGTTCATAGAGAAAATAAGAGGACATTATTCGGTAAACCTGAGACAAGTGAGAGATACATGTGAAGTACAATTTGGCTTGCCTAACTATGAGGACATTTTTCAAGAGATGATATTCAAAATTGGATTAAATGGAGACAACGAAAAACTGATACCACTTAACAATTTTGGAGATGGATACATATCAATGTTTGTTATGGCAGTTATACAAGCTATATCCGAAGATGAAGATAATAAATGCTTATTTTTATTTGAAGAACCTGAAAGTTTTTTACATGAAAATCATCAGGAGTATTTTTATAAAACTGTTTTATGTGGATTAGCTAAAAAAGGACATCAAGTAATATACACAACGCACTCTGACAGGATGGTTGATATGTTTGACACAAGAGGGCTAGTGAGGCTTGAATTTGACGAGAGTAATAAACAAACAGAGGTGCGGTATAATAAAACGGACGACATTTCTAGTATTAATACCAATACAGAAGATGGATTAATATCAATGAAAGATTATAATCAATTTGTGAAGGCAATTGATCCTAGTTTAAATAAAATAATCTTTAGTAAGAAAGTTATTCTTGTTGAAGGACCGAATGATGTTTTAGTCTATAAACATATAATAAAGCAAAAAATACTAGAAATTATAAATGAGAATGATGAAATTGAAGACAAAATGGCGTTTGCTGATACGTACATGAATTTCTATAATATTGCGATTGTGTCACACTATGGAAAAGCAACTGCTATATTATTAATGAGATTATGTAATCACTTGGGTGTTGACTATTTTGCAATCAATGATTGGGATTTGCCGGAACTTTCAGTAGATGTGCTATTAAAGTTTTCAACATTGGAAGAGGTGCAAGATAGTGAAGATTATACAGGATTAGGAGATAGAAAGGGATTATTGACTACAAATTGGAATTTGTACAGTCAAGCGTCTCATAATAATATTCATTTCAATGTCAATAAACTTGAAGAACTGGTAGGATACAAATTAGATGATAAGAACAGTATGAAAATACAGAAAAAACTACAAGATGGCTTTGAAATTACAGAGAAAATACTACCAGAAAAGTTATACAAGTTTTTAGCGTTAGATAAATTAGAAAGATAAAATACTAAGGATATAGGGAAGTGATATAAAATGAAAAGTCAACTTTACATGTGGAATCAACTAAGAGAAAAATATAAAAAGGAAATCAAACAATTACTAGATACATACGAAAATAGAATAGCAGTTGTATTCAAAGATATTGAGGGTGAGGCTAACAAGGTAAGAGATGAATATTATGAGAATCCTTCTGATTTTTACGGTGATCCTGCAGATATAGATTGTAGTGCTATAGCATATGATGCCGAAATGATAGGTTTGGAACATTATGAAATGCTAGATTTGATGAAGTATAATACAAGAGCGATGTGGATTTCAACGATGTATCAATTTTGGGAGCAACAAGTTAGAGGATTTTTATATAATGAGATTAGACATTATTACAAAATAGATACTAAGGACTTTTGTACTAACGGGATGAAGGAAATAAAGGAATGGTTTAAGGAACATAATACGAATTTAGAAGAACTTAAAAGTTGGCAAAAGATAGAGGAATTGAGTCTACTTAATAATGTTATAAAGCATGGGGATGGCAAATCAGCAGAAAATCTGAGAAAAGTCAGAGATGACTTATTTATGTCAGGGGATATAGATAAGTTGGAACTGTATGGATCTAGTTTGTGCGAACGAGCATTGAACATAACCGATGAGATGGTTAATGAGTATGCAGAAGTATTAATGCAATTTTGGAATGAACTACCTGAAAATATGTATTCTGATGAACTAAAGAAATAAGTGAGGAGGCAATTAATATGGGATTTAATTTTGCAACTCGGCATTTGCCGAGTCAAGTACAACAAATAATTAGTAAGCGTGAAGAAAGTGATAGATTATCACGAGAAGAAGCTAAGAAAACAAGCATAGTGAAAGAAACTAGTGAAAATAAAAAACATTCATTTGATCCAATCATAAATCAAAATTCGAAAGTTCTTATATTAGGTTCTATGCCTGGTGAGGAATCTTTGGCAAAAAACGAATACTATGCAAATCCTAGAAATGAGTTTTGGACTATAACATCAGCAGTTATAGGAATCGAGTTAAGTGGAACATATGAAGAAAAGAAGAAAAATTTGTTGGAGAATGGAATTGCTTTATGGGATGTTATGAAGACTTGTGAGAGAAAAGGAAGTCTTGACTCAGATATAAAGAATCCAGAAGTGAATGACTTCAGAGAATTTTTAGACACATATAGGCATATAGTGGCTATCGCATTTAATGGTGGCAAAGCCTATGATACTTTTAAAAGTAAAGTAGGATTTAAGTTTTTTGATGAAAGAAAGATAACTTATATCAAAATGCCCTCAACTAGCTCAATGAAAGGGAAACATGTAAAGAATATTACAGATAAAATAAAAGAATGGTCCGAAATTGTTAAATATATTAAATAAGAGCCAAAAGAAACATTGTAAATAAATATAAGACTACATATAAGTAAAAGAATAAGAGAGTTTTAAAGATTAGTCTCTTATTCTTTTTTGTCGTCTGTATATTATTTTATATATGCAAGAAACAACTCACCATAATGACTCAAAACTATACTCTAGGATGAATGATAAATATAGAAGTGAAAAATGAATCTAGGAGGTAAAACACAATGGATAGAATAGTAGTAGTAGCAAATATACTTGGCGATGGGGCAGAGGAAGAGCTTGGGATTATTGGTGATGGGAACATTGTAGATGAATTTTATAACTTTCCACCAACGCAAGAAGGAAAGAAAAAGCTGTATGATAAGATTGACACACTATGTGAGGGGACAGAGATTGTGATGGCAGACATGAAATACTTTTTTTATGATGCAAAGCAGTTACTTGAATTACTAGATTATTCCTACTACAAAAGAAAGGTACATGTTACTTTTGTAAAGCAAGAATTTAGTACGTTAAATGCAAGTAACAGGAATGAAATTACGCTGATGCGTATGGTGGTAACGATAAATCAAAGATTTTTCGGGAGGCGATAGTAATGAGTATGTTTAATACCATGGGATACGTAGAAACAAAGATACTGGACTATATAGTAGGCGAGGAACTTAGGGAAATATGTGAAGAAACGGTAGGCTATATGACCGAAAACAAGCTAATGTTTGCTGGAGTCGTTATATTTGGGGAAGCTGACAGTGAGACGGTGGTAATGATACTACAAAAGATTACTGAAGAGGCGATAAAATTAGACGTTGGGGAACATGAGGGATATATTTACTACAAAGAAAACAAAAGAAGAAACCAATTTGCTACGGTGGAGATACTAAAAGATGCAGATGGATTCTTAGTATTACAAAGATATACATATTAATAAATATAAAAAGCCTTTACGCATATGACTTTGAGCGTGTAGTATGGCTTGAAAAAGGTTTAACTTTTTTAAGTTTTTCTATTGAATTATATAGAATTTGGCGTTACAATTCCTTCTACAATTTTTAGAAATTTTGTTTGGTTGTGGAGTATTAGCAGATATAAATTTATAATTTAAAAACCATTTGCAAAAATTCAATATGAAAAAGGGGAGGTGAACCATAACAAAATAAAAGATAACCAAGCATTTCTAAAAGTAATCAAAGTTACTAAGGAGGCAAATAAAACTTATGGAACAAACGAAGGATATTATTAAAGGAATAAAATCATTGATGGAGAGCAAACTGTTTAACGAAACTAGTAAGGCGAAGAAGATGGAACAACAATTAAAGTATTATAAAACCTTGATACCAACATTAGTTAACTTACTTGAAATCAAAGAACAATGTAAATGTGAATCAAACTGTAAGAGATGTTTATTAGCAACAGTATTTGAAAATTATTGTGTTTATGTGAAGGCGGTAGAGGTAATGCTAAATGCAGATAAACTAATGACTATAACTAAAAAAGAACGAGATGAATTCTTACATGTACTTAAAGCAGTGAAAAAGGAAGAAGAGTTAGACGTACTTATTGATAAGCTTGACAGAATATAAAAAATTAGCCTTCTGTGTTATGATTGATAGCATTGGGGGCTTTATTTTTAGAGGTTTGAATTTATAAATAGTTTGTAGTGGTTGTTTAAAATGGTTGCCAAAGTTACCAGAATGCAACCAAAACAATTTCATAAGTATGGTGGTAGTTTTATAGGATAAGGGTATAGAAAGGGGTTTTGAGTGAAGATTACAAATAAAATTCTGATGAATAGTTGCAAAAAATAATAAAAATAGTGTATTATAAACATAGAGTTTTAAATAGGTCAAATTATTTAAAAAGGAGATGCTTACAAATGAGAAAAAAGCTATTGCACAGTGTGAAGGTAGTAGTACCGATGATGACATTGATAATGCTATTAGGACAAATGAATTTATCTTTAGCCACGGGTAGCATGGGCACGATAAACATGACAAAATATTCACCAGAAGCCACATCAACTAATAATACAACATGGGGAGTGGTACAGCAAGGGTTTAATGATGTAAAGCGAGGGGATTGGTTTTATGAATCAGTATTAAAGGCACAAAAAGCAGGATATGTTAAAGGTATTGGAAACGGTAACTATGAACCACAAACAAAAATATCTCATACCGAATATTTAGCAGTACTTACAAGAATAGTAGATACAAATGTAGAAACACAGGATATAGGAATGAACTGGTATGACAAGTATATAAGAAGTGCAAAGAACAGAAAAATACTAGATGACAGCAGTAAAATAGATATGTTAGCACCAGCAAAACGTCAAGACATGATAATATATACTTGTAAAGCACTAGGATTAACACCATCAACAAGTGCTACAATTATATTCAGTGACCTAAAAGTAAACGACGAAACAGCAAAATACTTACAAACAGCATATGATAATTACCTAACAGATGGTATAGGATATGACAATGATGGTAAAGTAAAATTTGGTTTAGACCAAGAAAGCTCTCGTGCCGAATTAGCAACAATGGCATTAAGAATTCAAGACTATAGAAATAATAAAGATTCATTTATTCAAGAGAGAAAAATAGAAAGAGCAAAAGCAGAGGCAGAATACAAAGAAAAGCATGCACAAGAAGTTCAAAACATAGTAGTAAATGGTTTCACCATCAACAAAGCAGTAGACAAATATGTAGCTCAATGTATGATACCAGACGAAAATGGAAAGGTTTATACAAACCTAGAACTAGAATTGACTGCAGCAGTAGGAAATCAAGAGGCATTAGCTAAAGTACAAAGAATAATAGCCTCAAAATATGGAGATGCTACGGCTAAAATGTTAATAGACATATGTAATCGCAAAATAGATAGAGACCACTGTATAGAAGAATCAATACCTATAGAAGGTACAAGATATTGGTTTGTCACAAGCTATTCAGATGATACTTCATGCCAAATATGTATAATGGACTCATCAAAATAAGATAAATCATTAAAACAAACATTTTAATAATAAGAAAGTATTTGAGCATTTCCAAGTAGTAATAAGCATATTAAGAGCCAATCACTAAAGGCTCTTTTTATATGCCTAATATCAAATATTTAAAACAATTATAAGGTAATTAAGAGGAAAGAAGGTTTAAATATAACGTCATATTGGTACTTCACACTCAACTTAAAAACGAATAATGAATGTAGGTTGAATAAAACAGATGTTAAATAAAGAAAGGGGAGTAATACTTATGTACGAGATGAATACATTTACAAAGCAAATCAAAGAGCTAGTACGTGACTTTATTGATGAGAATGGGGTGATACTAGAAGAACCAAGAGGGGTAACGGGTAAACAAAATTATGATACAAGAAGAATAAAGTTTTTACGCTCATTCTTGGACTTGTTACTTCATACAAGAATTACAAGAAAAGCGTTTAGATTTTATGTAACCAAGTGCTTAACAATGAGGGAAACAGCAAAAGAACTACAAAAACAAGGACATGATATTTGTGACTCAACGGTTCAAAGCATGATTTGGCGTGATCAAGAAACTATACTTCGTGTGTTAGGGAAGGACGTAATTAAAGATATACTGGTTTATACTAACAATGATATTAGTGTATACGAGGAAAGGTTAATAGCAGCACTCGCAAAATACTCTGACAATGCAGGGCTTATGGAAAGTAAGCTAGCTTTGAAACTGCCATTACCTGTGATGGTGGGTGAGATATCCGAAGAAGAGTTTGATGATTTTTATTTTACTATATTACCACACCTTAAGACACACATGAAAGCATTAACTGAAATGATTAACCCTAAAGTGGTAGGATACAGCAAATACATACTGGGTAGCGAGATTTTATCAGAAATAGACAGCCAAAGGAAAAATCGACTACTAATGGTACTTAAAGGCGACGAAGTAAGTACAAATGATGCAGAAGATATTACGGATGAAGCGTTTGTAAATGAGTTTGCATGGGAAAATATAGCAGGTAAACATGTATAGCCAAAATAATAGAAAAATCTGATAATAAAAATTTTTGTCTAAAAATTATGGATACAGTAAAGGTAAGCATTGGGTGAAAATCACAGCATTTATAGAGAGAAAAAGCTAGAATAAATAAAGTAATGACGAAGATTTAACAAAATAGAAGCAATAGATAACACAGAAAGGCAGTAGGTCATATAGATTGACTTACTGCCTTTTTTGTTGCAGTTTAGTTTATAGTAGATAAATTGTAAGTAGCGATATGCCTCTAAAATAGACATGCAAAATCAAATCACCATTGGAATATTTCAATGAAGAATAGGGAATTTATCTACCTATAAAGGACTTGTAAAAAAAGTTACATTCAATAATGAAAACATAATGTACATGTGGTTATGGAAAAGCATTAATAGCCATGGTTTATATGAAACAAAAGATATTTGCCTACACCATATAGACTTGTTATTAATGTTATTAGCAGGAATGAGTTACCAAAACAAAGCACAAAGTCAGATAAGCGTGATACTAATACACTAAAAAGCTTAAGGAGAGACTACGAATTTAGGAAATTGAGATTTGAAAATAACCCCTAAATTACAATTTTGGTGAATGCAAACTTACGAACTCAATTTAGTTTAATTGGGTCATGGTTAATATTTTTAGATAGAAGTATTTATTTAAGACAGAATTGGAGTAATTTTCTGAAAAAAATGATAGCACTCTTAGCATAATTTAATTTTGGTGGTAAATTTCAAAATAAAAAATTGACAATGAAGGTGTTGGAATAATTTATACAGTAAGAAATATAGTTCTTATACGTGGCTTTATAAAAGAGGAGACAACGGGTACTGTTTGGTTTGCAAGTAGTTTGGTGAAAAATGAAGACGTACCATGGGCTAGTGTGAAGTTTGGAAATCTTGGAAGCAATTATATAAAAGTTGATAATAAGACAAAAATTATTGGTGCACTTGGTTGACTTGTGGAAAATAAAAAAATCTTAAAAGATATTTGGAGATACACTAGAACATTGGTATAGCTCAGAACATGGTTTTGAACATGAAGATATTTAAACCTTATAAATTTAAATTTGAATTTATAAGGAGTGAACAACATGGTAGAAACTATGGTAAAACAAGAGCTAGAAAACACTAGCAGTGTAACAAAAGGTAAGGCACTTCTAAACGTAGAGGAAGTTGCAATACGATTAGAGTGTAGGACAGATTTAGTGTTGAAACTTGTGAAAAGCAAGCAAATAAAAGCATTTGAAGTGGATGGAGAATTTTATGTAAAGGAGGTCAATTTAAAAAAATTCATCAATGATGAGACTAGTGAAAATATTTCACAAAACTCAGGAAAAAACCTTGACTTTGGCTTACAGGAGCGTTACAATCACTCACCGATTATGGAAGAAATTATCAGTGAGGAGGAGTATGAGCAAATGGTAAGGAACGGAAAAGGAGAAGGAACTGTTTATTTTAATCAAGATAGACAGAAGTGGCAAGGGGCAGTATCTGCCGGATATGATATAAATGGCAAGAGAATCCGAAAAATCATCAGTGGAGAAAGCGAAGAGGCAGTACGTATTGCTATCTACAATATGATTAACAAAAACCTAGAAGTAATCAGAAAGGAACAGACGATTGCAGTAATGCCAATAAACCAGCAGAATGTAAAAAGTGATATAACATTTGGGCAGATGTCAGATGAGTACTTAGAAATGCTATACAAGAAAAGTGATAAACGTTCTAACGAAAATTACAGAAGTGATGCAAAGCGTATGGACGATTTACGTGACATTAAAGTAGTAGATATTACACGAAAGTTTTGTCTAAACTATCTGTATGAGCTTACAGGCAGAGAATATGAAGAAGGAAAGCTATACTCAGGCAATATCATCAACAAGACCAAAAAGTATATGCGAAGGGTATTAAAAGAAGCAGTTAGAGAAAAAATCATAGACAGGGAAGTACTTGAAGATTGGGGACAAATTGAAAGTAAAGCAGTGCAAAAGAATGATGAAGAAGAGTATAAAGCACTCAAGGACGAAGAAATCATAAAGATATACAACGCAGTTGAAAAAAATCAACTGATAAAGATACTCATACTAGCAATCAGAGACACTGGCGCAAGAACACAAGAAGTTGCAGGGCTGAGTTTTGAAAATGTAAAGCAAGATGAAGACGGGTACTACATCTACGTCAAAGAAGCACTAAGCCACAAATGTAATAATGAGGCATATAAGCCAGAAAATAAGGAAAAAAAACTACCAAGAAAAATACCGATAATCAAGGGATTGAAAAACGAATGGGCACATGGAGTATTGATTGGACGAAGAAACCTTCGAATCACAAAAGAAACTTGGGATGCTATCCAAAGCTTTAAAGCAACCATAGAAAGCGACCAAGACTTTGTGGCAAGAAGAAAAGAAAATGGGAACGAAGACAGAATATTCACTCATATGGATGGTACGCTTAAGACTATGGACTATTATTCAAGACAATATCGTGAACTAATAAAAAAAGCAGGTTTGAAAGAGGAAGGCTACAATCCATATCGATTCAGACATAATTTTTGCACAAGACTTTTAAGAATGGGTCTTGACCCAAAAACAGTAGCACGAATGATGGGAGATAAAGACATTGAGATGGTACTTAGAGTCTATAATAGCATTGACAAGGGTGAAATAAAGAAGGCAAGCGAGGAATTCATTAAAGCATTTACATTTGAAAAGTAAGAAAAAGAAATTATCCAGATTCGTTGAAAAAATATCGTAAATATGGTATAAATATACTATAGAGAACGAACGAAGCATGAGGGGGAAGGACAATGAAACTGGCAGAAACACAGCACACAGAACTAAAGCGTGAGATAACAAGCGATATAGCAAGCGAAATCATTGCTTTTGCAAATACGGATGGGGGTAAAATATACATAGGGGTAGAAGACGATGGAACTGTTGTTGGGGTGAGTGACTCCGATGAAGTTTCACAGAGAGTATCCAATATGCTCACTGATTCTATCGAGGCTGACATAAAGGGTTACGTAAGCGTGGAAAATGAAGTGATAGACGGCAAAGATATTGTAGTCGTTCACATTGCAAGAGGTGCTGACAGACCATATTTTATCAAGAGCGTAGGACTCATGCCCAAAGGTGTGTATGTCAGGGTGGGTACGACTAAGAAACAGGCGTCTATTGAGCTAATTAAGAAAATGGTGTTTGAAAGTAGCAAGATAAGCTTTGAGAAAACTGTGAGTCCGGAGCAAGATTTAACCTTTGATGATTTTACAAAGAGAGCAAAGAAGCTAGGGATACAGCTTGATGCGACTAAGATTAAAAACTTGGGACTTGTAAATGAAGACGGCAAGTATAACTATGCAGCGTTACTTTTATCAGACCAAAACCCT
Source organism: Clostridiales bacterium (assembly GCA_003452395.1). GTDB lineage: Bacteria > Bacillota > Clostridia > Lachnospirales > UBA12420 > UBA12420. The sequence goes on along the minus strand of DMOI01000054.1, from coordinate 68,988 downwards.
GTAGACGTAAGATGCGCAAGGTTTGAAGGACTAGATAAAATAAAGTTTTTAGATAAGCAGGAGATAGAAGGCTCCGTTGTGAGTCAAATTGACGAGGCTATGCGCTTTGTGAAAATCAACAACAGGACTGATGTAGTGATTACAGGTAAGAAAGCACAGAGGGACGAATATCCATCTTATCCTGAAGTTGCAGTCAGAGAAGCCATTATTAATGCAATCATACATAGAGATTACTTCGACAATGGAAATGTTATGATAGCATTCTTTGATGATAGGGTAGAGATTGTATCACCGGGCAAATTATACGGTGGGATGACAGTTGAGAAAATGTTTGACGGTGAGACAGCACTTAGAAACCCGATACTGGCAAGAGCACTCCATAAGATAGAGTATATCGAGCATTGGGGAACTGGAATGAAGAAGATACAAGAGGCATACCTAGGATTTAGCAAAAAGCCGAAGTTTGAGGAAATGAGTGTCTCTGTGAAAATGTCACTATATGATATGAACTATGAAAGAGCGCACAATAAGAGATCTGATATCTCGACTGAAAAGTTTATGAATGCGTTTCTTGGATTTACGGAGCAAGAGCAGGCTATATATGACTATTTATGTAAGAACGGAAACATAACGAGGAAAGAAGTCGAGGAACTCCTAAAAGTTAAGAAGAATAGGTCGAGTTTGATATTAAGGGGACTCGAAGACAGGGGAGTTATTCTAAAAACTGGTGGAAGCAAAAACATAAGATATTGTTTAAAACAATAGAATACAAATAGAATACAAATAGAGTACGAATAGAGTACGAATAGAGTACGAATAGAACACGAATATCGACCTAAAAAGTAGTAAATTACATAAAATTTATTGACTTTCTAATCGGCTTACATGAAAGATTGGCTTACACGAGAAAGCTTTGTAAAATAAGACTTTCAAAGGTACAGAGTCAGTCTTAGGATCTAGCGCCGCAGGGTGTGCAGGTTCAACTCCTGTCATCCGCAATACATATAGGCTTCCATTGATTTTATGGAGGTCTTTTTCTTTGCTTTGGATGCTCTAAAATGGCTTACATTGGCTTACGGGGACAAGGGGTTGGCATTATGGATTAAAGTGGAATTACTATTGGATGACAAAATAGCTTCTAATTTTACGAAGTCACTTGAAAAATATAAAAAAATTGTATATAATGCTAGTAAGAATTAAAATTTACAAAACATACTAAGCCTTGGAGGTACTTTATGAGTATACGTGCGTTTTTGATAGATTTCGATGGAACACTTGTAAATACAGATATTTTAGATGTTATATGTGATATTAATGGATGTGGCTCAGAAAGTAAAAAATTAAATGAAGAATTTCATTTAGGAATCAGAAAGGGATTATCTACTCTAAAGGAGAGGATTGACTTCTTAAATGGAGTTACACTTGAAGATATTCAAGATAAGCTTAATGAAAATAATTATTTAATATCCGTATGATGGGGTTAAATCCCTCGCCTTCAGGCGAAACCTTTAGGTTAACCGCCTAAAGTAAAATAATTACGTCGAGTTTGTGGAAAACTAAACTCGGGGTGACGAGCAATGGAAAATTATCGAAAGACGTCCCATGCAATATATGATATAAAATATCATATTGTATGGATAACGAAGTATAGAAAGATAGTTCTGACTGGAAAAATAGCAGAAAGAGCAAGAGAAATCATAAGGTTAGTATGTAAAAATAATGATGTGGAAATATTAGCTGGTCATATGTCAAAAGACCATGTACATCTTCTGTTATCAGCACCACCACATATATCTGTAAGCAAGCTAGTCCAACATATAAAAGGAACAACATCAAGAAAATTGCTAATGGAATACAAGGAATTGGACAAGCAATATTGGGGACAACACTTGTGGGCAAGAGGATATTTTGCAGCAAGTAGTGGAAATGTGACAGATGAAGTGATTATAGAATATATAAAAAATCAAGATATTGAAGAAAATCAAAAGGCAGATAATTTTAGATTAGATGATCAAATTTGAGTTAAATGAAAACTTTAGGCGGCTTCAGCCGCAACTTGAACCCACCGCCTCCAGGCGGTCGGTGGTTGAGTTTCTGGTGCACAGGAGCTGTTTATGTATTTAAAAAGTAAAGGGATATATACAGTTCTTCATTCTGGAAATATAACACCAGTTCTTATGTATTATCAAGAATTATTAAAAATTGACAGTGTTTTTGGTACGAATCCAAGAATGGAAGATAAAACAATTCTTGGGATTGAAATAGAGGATTTTGGAAGTAGTGATTTTAAGGTAAAGGCTTGTAGGAAAGTTATTGAGGAGTTAGGACTGAAGAAAAGTGAAATAGTTGCAATTGGAGATTCACCTGCGGACAAAGGTATATTTGAATTAGCTGGTTATAGTATAGCTATCAATCCAAAGGGGGATATAGCTCAATATGCAGACACTGTCATTGGAAATGATTTGAAGCAAGTAATACCGATTGTTGAAAACCTATTGATTCAAGCAGAAATGCATAAAGATTTAGAGTAGGTAATAAAATAATAAGTAGGTGGATACATATGTTTGAAAAGAAGTATAATATTCCAGTAGTATGTGATGCTTATATAGACTTGTATAATGCTTGTAATATAGGATGTAAACATTGCAAGTTTGAAAGAGTTAGATGTGAAAGAATAATTAAAGAGAATGAAATTGATTATGGAATATATAATAGCAAAAAGATATTAATTTGTTATAGTGTTGACCCATATCCATTAGGTTTTGAGGATGAAAAAAGGGTTGTGAAAGTGATTGGTGAACTCCATAAAAGAAATAATACAATAGTATTTTTAACAAGGAGAGCTGAATGTTTGATGCAAGACTTAAACATCTTTTCTACAAATGATTGGGTTGGAGTCTCTATAAGTGAAGCTTGTGAACAAAACTCTGAAATTATTGATATAAAGCAAATGTATAGAGTCGCAAAAAATAAAGGAGTAAATACTTGGATGTCACTTGAACCTATAAGGAACTTAGAATTTGCAGAATACATAATTAAAGAATTTATTAATTTAGTAGATTTTATAAGAGTTGGCAAGGACGATTTGAATGTTTGTGATTGGAATAGTATACGTGATAAGTTAAAGAAGTATGAATGTGAAAAGGTGTTTTTAAAATGATATATTAAAACAATGTAAGAGCTTCTTTAGAGGAAGCTTCTTTTTTGTTCTCATAAGAATGTATAAATATATAACTTTAAGCACCTTTAATATGTAAGAACGCAAGAGTGATATTGACCAGAGACAGCCAAATGAGCCACACACTATTTAGGAAAATATTACAAGAAATGCGAATCAGGGACGTATCGAGGCCACTGAAAAAGTCAGCATAAAATATGAATAAATGCAAAAAACTATATTATAAATTAAGTTTTTCTGGTATAATTAGACATACTAGAAAACAAAGGGTGATTATATGTTGAACGCACAACAAAGCTTGAATATAAGCGAATATACAAACATTTATGATATAGTAGTACCAAAAGATAATATATTGAGAAAAATCAAAGAATTAATAGACTTCAGTTTTATTTATAAAGAGCTAAAAGATAAATATTCAATGGTTAACGGGCGAACTGCAATTGATCCAATCCAAATGTTTAAATATCTGTTACTAAAAGTGATTCATTCGCTATCGGACATTGATGTAGTTGAGCGTTCAAGATATGATATGTCATTTAAATACTTTCTTGATATTGCACCAGAAGCAGACGTAATAAATGCAAGTTCATTAACAAAGTTTAGAAAACTTCGTCTAAAGGATTTAGAATTACTTGACTTACTAATTGGTAAAACAGTTCAACTTGCAATTGAAAAAGAAATAATAAAGAGTAAATCAATAATTGTGGATTCAACACATACATACAGTAGATACAATAGAAAATCAGCTAGAGAAATATTAGTAGAAGCATCAAAGAATCTAAGAAAATCTGTTTACGCTATTGATGAATTGATAAAGACTAAATTTCCAAACAAGCCCAAAAGTGGAATGCTTGAAGATGAGATAAAGTACTGCGAAGAAGTAATAAAGGTAGTACAAACAGAAAACGGTGTGAGCGATATTCCGGCAGTAAAGACTAGACTGAACTTATTGAAAGAATTAGTAACAGATGATATCGAGCAAATTAAAATATCAAAAGACGAAGATGCAAAAACAGGGCATAAAACGGCAGACACATCATTTTTCGGATATAAAACACATATAGCTATGACAGAAGAAAGAATAATAACAGGAACAACTGTAACAACAGGTGAAAAACACGACGGAAAACAACTACAAGAATTAGTATGTAAAAGTAAAAACGCAGGAATGACAATAGATACAATAATAGGAGACGGAGCTTATTCGGAAATAGATAATATAGAGTATGCAAAAGAAAATAATATACAACTAGTATCAAAGGTAAGTAAAGCAATTATGCACGGGAAAAAAAGGAAAAATGAATTTGAGTATAATAAGGATGCAGAAATGTACACATGCAAACATGGTGAAATGAGTATACACAAAAGTAGAACTACATCAATTGATAAAAGGACAAATAAACAGTTTACAAAAGAAAGTTATTTTTTTGATATCTCACGATGTAAACAATGTCCTTTTAAAGAAGGATGTTATAAAGAAGGAAGCAAAACTAAAGTATATACTGTAACAATACGTACTCCGGAACATAATGAACACATAGATTTTCAAGAAACAGAGTACTTTAAAGATAAATCCAAGGAACGTTATAAAATAGAAACAAAAAATGGAGAGTTAAAAACAAGACATGGTTACGATATAGCATCGTCATCAGGCCTTGTTGGTATGGAAATGCAAGGAGCATTAACAATATTTGCAGTAAATATGAAAAGAATAATCAAATTAATGATCTAATATACAGACGAATTTTTATAGAATCGGTTTGATTCATAGAAAAATTTACAAAAAATATGTGCAAACTAAAAGAGGATAGTTAAGGATTAAAAACAGACCACTTTTTCAGTGGCCTCGAACCGTCCCTAGTTCGCATGAAGCTGGGAGGGCACTTAAAATACTGTTCTCGGGCGGAGATAAAACAGGCTCAAGTTCTATAACAGAGGCACAATATTTTAAAGATCATGCGGTAGCTTTAGGAGTTCCTGAAGAAGATATTATAATGGAAGACAAATCAACTAATACGAAAGAGAATGCTATATTTAGTAAAATTATTCTTGAACATGAGTTAGGAAATGAGAATTTTAATCATTTGCTTGTTGTTATAACATGGGGACACATGAGGAGGTCAATATTGGCTCTTAAGACTTATATGCCAGAAACAGTTAGTTATAGCATTTGTTCATCATATCCTGATATCGAGCAATTGGGGAAAAAGTCAGAAAACTGGGATATGACAGATGAATTTAAAAAAGAGTAGAAAACGAAATTAACAATACTGTATATTATATAAATAAAGGTTACGTGATAGATTGGGACACCGATTGGGATGAGTATACTATAACGAGTGCTGAAAGTGAAAAATAAATAATGAGTTAGTTAAAACTAATTTTGAAAGGGGTATTATTTCTATGCAAGAACTACAGAGGAAATGTAACACTCATTTTAATCTTTTTACAAGACATTATATAAGATAGCTATAAGTAATAAAAACAATGAAAAAAGGTTGTGAAAACAGAGATGGATATAGATTTTTCAAAATACATAGGTGTATACGGTACAGGATATGTAATAAAGAAGGCAACTCTTTCTAAAAATGAGCTGCAGGTGGAAACTAAAATAGAAGGAAATCAGCTGATAAGACCTACTGAAGTAAAGATGTTAGAAAACACAATTTTTGATATTGCCTCATTAACTAAATCATTTACAGCTATTATAATTTACAAATCTATAGAAGAAGGGCTTATTAACTTAGATGATAAAGTAAAATACATAGATAATAGATTTGTAAATTTGGATGATGTGAGAATAAAAGACCTATTAGCACATCAAGTAGAATTATGGACAAATGGATACTTGGGGAGTGCAAATACAAGAGAAGAATTCCTTTCAATGATGTACAATATACAAATTAAAAGCAGAAATAAAATATATGTAGATGCTCATTACATAGTGTTATCATTGTTGCTTGAAAAAATATACTCTTGTCCGTTTCATCAAATTGTAGATGATATTATTATAAAAAAGGTAGGCATGGATGATACATCTTTTAAGCCTAAAGACTTGTCTAGGGTAGCATCAACTAATTATGAAATAGTAAATGGAGAATTAATTGACAGCATACATTCTGGAATTATTCATGATAACAAGGCACGCAGGGCAAGCGAACTAGGAATGAATGTGGGGCATGCGGGGGTATTTAGTACTGCGGCTGATATGCTAAAATTATTAGTATGTTTTATTGATGACAAATACACATTATTAAGTAAAAAAAGTATAGAAACCATGTTGACACGTGAGGACTACTCAGACTTTATAAAAAATATTTTAAATACATATGCTACTGAAAATTCCATAGAGATGCCATCAGTTTTATATGGTATAAACGAAATGTATGAGTATATCACACAAAGATGCAACGATAAAAAGGATTTACTAAGCAAGATACCATTTTGTTATAATAATTTTGGCACAAGATATAAACAACCAATTAAAGAAAAGAGTGAGTTATCAGAGAGAGTAAGTGATAATTCTATTATATTTAGCGGATTTACAGGACCGACTTTTATGATTGACTTTGATAGGAAAATGATTATAATTGTTATGACAAATGGACCTCATTGTATTGTGCGAAACAGTGAGCTGAAGCAATTACCTAAAAAATTAATAAGAGAGATATACGATGGCGAGTCGTTTTGAAGCCAATTTTTAATAACAAAAGACGAAGCGGTATGGCAGATGATGTGGAAAGAATTTAAATCATGGGAAAGATACTGGCTTTATTTTGGGGAAAGTCTTTTTACCTTTCAATTTATACAGAAATGCAAATGCCAAAAACTGGGTTGATATATGTAAAAAAATAGTATATAATAATGCAAAAAATAAAATTATTGTAGGACTAAAGATGAGAGATGAGCAAGAGAATATTGAGACAATTGGAAATTACTTAATTCCTCGGACATTTAAGGCTATAGGCGAAATGAGAGTTATTGAAATAGGAGGAGAACGTAATCGGGTTGACATTACTTATGAGTCTTATGGTACTCTTTTTAAGGTATCCAATGAGGGTGGAAAACCTTATGAAGTAATGCTTTTGAGAGATAAGGATGGTAATTTACTAGCAGGGGTATATTATAGTGGGGCTAAAGCGGAAACAGTTCAATTAACATTCGATATAAGCACTGATGACGATATGATAGGGAAATTAACAGATGATGAAATGATTGGTTATGTGTGTAGTGTACACGATATAGGGACTAAATTGAACCCTACTTCATCTGTGGCAGAAACAGCTTGTGAATTAATGGAGAAGTTTCCTAATAATTTAAACACAATTTCAAGTGCAGGATTTAAGTTCCAAACTGGTAATATTAGCGATATGCAAAGTGATGATGAAAGTGGAAGATTAAAAATAGAAGAAAGTAAAGTAACTGAGTATCATGAACGACTAGGGGTAGAGAATCAAGATATTGGAGACTTGATGGTGAAAATATCTGAAATTCAAGGACAAGGTGCTATGGAAAAGTAGAACGTAAGAAATATGGAAAAGAATCAGGGATTGTAAGGGCATAATAAATTGTTATGCTCCTTTATCCATATGAAAATTATATTGCAGAAATTGACGTTATAACAGGCAATCGAGAAGGGTTGGTTTTTGTGGACTTCGAATTTAAATCAGAAGAAGAAGCGAATTCATTTATAATGCCAGACTTTTGTCTTATGGATGTCACCAATGAAGAAGTATTCATAAATGGATCGTTATTAGAAAAATCTTATGGTGAGATGGAAAAAGAACTTGAGAAATATGGTTATAAAAAACTTTCTGTAAATTAATATATAGCCCTTGAGCAGTAGTATAATAACCAGAATATATCAAAAACACCGAGAGATATTAAAATTAAGACAAAAAAATCCCCGTTGTTTATCAACTGTGGGGACTACATTAGTAAAATACTAACTTGCAAGAGGTACGTGGTAACTAGACCTAAATAAGTCTCGTTTTTGGGATGATGTGTATGACGGACACCCACATCAAACACAATAACAGCAAGGCTTCCAGAGATTTTGGGAGTCTTTTTCTTTGCTTTTTGAAGGACCTAAAATGGCTTACATTGGCTTACGGAGACAAGGGATTGGCATATATTTAATATGCACGCGTAGGGCGTCTGACCACGGACCATAAGGTCGCGTGAAAGGATTTGAGTAGGATAGAGTATGTGGGATAGAACCTATGTGTTCTTTTGTATATAGTAAGGATTTTTTGAATGAAGTATATAAAATTTTATTGTTATATGTTATAATGTTTTATATGCAACCATTGGTTGCTAAAAAGAACTTTGAAGTTGGTAGTATATATGTGTAATATAATTTATAATGATACATAGGAGTTGTTTTAGATGAAGTTATCAGAAAAAATACAATTATTAAGAAAAAAATATGGATACTCACAAGAATATCTTGCTGAAAAGTGCAATGTTAGTAGACAAGCTATTTCAAAGTGGGAATCTGATATTACATTCCCTGAAACAGAGAAAATAGTCATGCTAAGCAATTTATTTAAAACTCCAATAGACATATTACTTAAAGATGAATTAGATATTGACAGTAGAATAACTAATCATACATGCCATAATGTTATTAACGATAATGTAAATGGCTATTTTGAAGGGCTACTTATCAAGGAAAGTATATCGGATGAGAATATATTAGATATTTTAAATATTAACAAGGTGGAATTATGGAAAACAGAAAGTTCCCCAAAGTATTGGACTGCTTTGTATTTCACCTCATCTGATCCAGAGTTACCAAATAAATTTTCAAAGCTCATGATTGCAAATGAAAAACTGGGTGGGAATTGGTATGTAGATTTTAAATATAAGAACACTAAATTTATTGTATTTAAGAATAAAATATTAAAATATGAAATAGGAAATCAAGTAGAAAAAGATTTTGTAAGTGAGGAATGTAGAAAATTAGGTATATTAGACATATCTGATATATCAGAATAGGAGGAATACTAAGATGAAAAAAATTTTATTAACATCAGCAGGGTTTGAAAATCAAAACATTCAGAATAAATTTATGGGATTAATAAATAAAGAGCCTAAAGACATTAAGGTATTATTTATTACTACAGCTGCGATAGAGCCGGATGCAATAATGGTATTGCCAAAATGTTTAGAAGATTTACTTAATTGTCATATTTCAATGGAAAATATAACAGTTTATGACATGCATAAGTTGATTGAGATAGAAGAATTAAAGAAATATGATGCTGTATATGTCTGCGGTGGAAAAACATCATATTTAGCTGATAGAATGAATGAAGTGGGATTCAAGAAGGTTATAGATGAATACATAAACCATGGTGGAATTTATATAGGGGTTAGTGCAGGCAGTGTAGCCGCTTCTGGTAAATATAAAAATGGATTAAATTTTATAAAAAATATTCTTGATGTACATTGTGCAGACGGCACGCCTGCTGGTGAAATCAAAACAACCGATGAGATTAAATTAACTGATAATCAGGCAATCTTAGTTACTGACAATAATATAACGATTATAGAATAGTTGAGTGAGATGAGCATGTAGAATGAAAACTATGTGCTCTTTTTGTATGAACCCAAAGGCCTAAAAGTCCTGCCTTTATGAGGATATACTGTGGCAAGTTGTGAAGATATAGAGCACTCTAAAGAAAGTTTCAAAGAAAATTATTTTCAATCTGCTACGAAAGGGCAAGAATTTGTAGTAGATGCAAATGAACAAGTGATAGAATGGGTAAAAAATATTATAAACGCTGGGATAAAACAATACTTAGATATTTAGGATAGTGGTAATATTGGAAAGAGATGAGCTAATTAAAACTGTTTACAAGTTACACAGAATGTGGAAAGAAGGTTTACTAGGTGGCAAAAAGATGCCTGAGGATGAAAATCCAAATTTAGATAAAGGCTCAGAGGTTCTTTTTTGCTTTTTTACTCACAGTTATTGCACTCCAAGTTTTACAGCGTTATAATATTCATTAAATTTTATATAATACTGGAGGTTTTGCATAAAGCTTTTGGCTTTAGAACGGACTACCAGATCGTTTGTAAAAAAAATATGGTATAATGTTGAATTATTTTAAAAAGTTATGTATAATAAAAACAGAATATAAATAATAGCAAATGGAGCCATTTATACGGAGTTAATAAAAGTGAGTGGATGTGAAAAGATATATTAAGAAGGAGGATTTTTAAATATGTGTAATTTAGATAATAAATCTTTAGATGATATGCAAATCATAGAGATTTTTGATAAATTTAATGAACTACAGCTTATTTATGGAGATATCAACTTAGATTCTATTTATGGCTGTGGGCAAATAAATAATCCTGAGATATGCTTAGTTTTTATGAATCCGACTTCAAGGAATGTAGCTTCAAATAAAAGCTGGACTGGTATAAAGGCACCATGGATTGCAACTAAAAATGTATGGAACATGTTTTACCAACTGGGGCTAATCGATAAAACTATAATTGATGAAATAAATTTTAGAAAGCCAATAGATTGGGATTATCAGTTCGCAGAGGATGTTTATAAAAAAGTTTATAACAATTCTATGTACATAACTAATTTGTCAAAAGCTACGCAAATAGATGCAAGACCATTGCCAAATGAAGTTTTTAAAAAGTACACAGATTTATTTAAACAAGAAATAGATATTATAAAACCAAAAGTAATTATTACATTTGGTAATCAGGTAAGTTCAGTACTTTTAAATAAAGATATCAAAGTATCACAATACAGAAAGAAGTATGAAATACTCGAGATTGAAGGGTTATTCTACAAAGTCTTTCCAGTTTATTACCCTGTAGGACAAGGAATGAGAAATATTAAAATAGCAAAGGAAGATATTGAATGGATATTAAATAATAGATAGAAAACAACGAGGGTGTAAACCAGATAAATTTATAGTGGAGATGAAAATATATGATATTTGTATGTGGAGTCCATGGTGCCGAGAAGTCATATTTTTGCAGCAAAATGGCAGAGTCATTAAATATTGAAAGTCTTGTTTATAAAAATTCAGAAGAAATACAAACAGCTATTAATTTATAAACAATATTGAAAATCAAATGGAAGTATAAATTATAAAAAAGAAAGGACTGATACTTTATGAAAGTTTTACTAGCGACAGGTAATCAAGCAAAAAAAGAGCGGTATGGAAATCTTTTGAGGGACATAGGATATGAAGTTATATCACTTAAGGATATTAATTTGAAACTAGAAGTTGATGAAAATGGAGATAATCCACTAGAAAATGCCATTATAAAGGCAACTGCCTATTATAAAGCGACCCAAATACCTACTATTGCACAGGATGATGGTCTTTTTATAGATAAGTTTCCAGTAGAAAAACAACCTGGTACACATGTAAGAAGAGTCGGTGGACGAGAATTAACAGATGATGAGGCTTTAAAATACTACACAGAAGAACTAAAAAAAGTAGGAGGAGAGAGTCGCGCGGTTTGGAAAAGAGGATTAGCCTTTGTAAATGATACTGGTCAAGTATATTCATTAGAAACAGAAGATGAGATTCATTTTGTGAGTAAACCTTGCGAAATAATAAGTAAGGGATACCCTTTAAGTTCTATAGGGTTTGTAAAGGCTAGAAATAAATATACCGTAGAACTAAGTGCCGAAGAAGCAGAAGAGGAATATAAAGAATACTATACAAAAATACGAGAATTCTTTAAAAGAATATAGATGGAAAAGAAAAAAATACTAAAGTATAGAAATATTTATAATTATTAAAATTGAGAGGAGAATGAAAGTTAAAGCACTATTGTGGTGTGAAAAATATAAAGGAAATTGGAAATAAGAAAGCAAAAAAGACTTGAATTTTGATGAATTCAAGTCTTTTTTTGTATTGATAACTATGTATATAATATGAAAAAAACACCTCAAAGTGTAAGAACATGAAAATAATAATACAAAACTATTGTCATATTATAGTTAATAATATATAATAAAGATAAATATTGGAAACTAGGGGAATGACTGTGAATATATAATGTAGAGTAATAATAATGGATATTAGAACAGAGCAGGTGAAGATATAGGGGAAATAGACGGTGTGTAGGTGGGGTAATGAATGTGTTTCTATATACAATGTATGTTTAGGCGGTAGTTAAGCTTACAAGGAGAGAAGCGACGTGAAATAAGCTTTTTACGACTACCCATGTCAGGGCTGCCCAAGAAGATGAGTGTGAGCGAAATCTGATTGGAAGCAGTCTACGGCTGAGGCAGTCGTTAAGCTTACAAGGAGAGAAACGACGAAATAAGCTTTTTACGACTACCTATGTCAGGGCTGCCCAAGAAGATGAGTGTGAGCGAAATCTGATTGGATACAGACTACGGCTGAGACGGTACTTACATTAAAAAGCACAGCAAGAAGACTTGAATTGAGTTTACAGGAGGATTAACTAGAGGAGGATATATTATGAAAATTTCAAAGAAAGATGCGTTGATATGGTTTGAATTTTTTTCAATATTGCCTGAGGATGAGGAAATTACGACAAAACAACAAGAAATCATTTACTCTACTTTTGCGCAAATTGAGGAAGCAATCGATTATAGAAATGATACGTTAATGTCGAAAATTAAAGGTTTAAAAACTTTGGAGAATAGAACTTTTTTTGTGGGAAATGAAGGTAGATTCCCAAAAGGATGTCGTTCTTGTTTGCTCGGCACTGGTCTCTGTGCAATTAGGAAAACGAACAAATGTAACATAGAGTGTAAGTTCTGTTATAATTATGGAGAACTAGAAGATATCCCTCCGGTTGGCGAAGGTATGTGGGAAATTGGAGACACAAAATTTTATGAGAAGGATATTGATTTACTTCTTTCTATCCACCAGAAACCTACTGGCATTTCCTACGTTTATTTAGAGCCATTCATGGAAATTGAAAAATACTATTCGGTAATAAAGAAATTTAGGGATGCAGGGATTCATCAACATCTATATACAAATGGCACTTTAGCTACGGAAGAGACATTGAAAGCATTAGGTGAAGCCGGTCTTGACGAGATACGTTTCAACTTGGGTGCTGCTAATTGTTCAGACAAAGTTATTAAAAATATTGGAATAGCGAAAAAATATATTAAAGATGTAGGTATTGAAACTCCAATGACTCCTGAGTTTTTTGAAGCTTTTTTAAAGAAAAAGCAAGCGATCTTAGAGACAAAACTTGATTTTATCAATTGTGCAGAATTACATTTAAATGCGAATAACATAGACAATTATTATGGGGAAAACATGTATATTGCAAGACATGGCTATATATCTCCAATTTGGAGTAGGGAATTAACTCTGAAATTCATGAAAATAGCCGATGAAGAAAATTGGGATTTAGTAGTTCATGATTGCTCAAACTATACAAAATTTGCTAGAGATTTAAATTTGAGCAGCAAAGAGGGTAAATGGTTTGGAGCAAGCAGGTATGCTTGTGAGTTTTCCAAGATTCCATACGAAGTATTTTTACCAGTACTGCGTGATGACAATTTCAAATTTTTAACTGAAGAAGAATTACCTGACGACTATAAACCGGGAGAGATGATTTTTTAGAGAGTATTGTCATTTTGTTTTACTTAAAAAAAGTTAGAAACACTCTTATGAGAGGCTAGACAACAAACGTTATTTGAGGTGAAATCCTATGGACAAATATACAAGAGAAGAATTATTGTTAGAAGTGCTACCACCCGTATCTTCAATTATTAGCAAATGTGAAAAAGCACAGTTAAAGTTTGAGGAGTACACCCCTTATTATATCCGCTTCGAGAACATGATAAAAGCAATGTATATTTCGAAATCATTGATAATAGATGAAATTAGTAAAAGGGGTTAAATTTCAGGTAAAACAGTATATTATTACAAACATCAGAAATCACAGTAATACATTTTGTGACGCGATATGATAAATAGTTTCTGATTGTGTCAGATATGGAGACTAAATAACTAGCGGGATGGAATATATTTCAAAGCGAAAAAGAGGAAAATGGGAGGTAATTATGAAAGAAAATAAAATTGTTTTTGAATCAATAGATGAATATATTTTACAATTTCCTGCTGAGGTTCAGGAAATACTTCAAACATTAAGAAAAGTTATAAAAGAGTCGGCACCAGATGCTGAGGAAAAGATAAGTTGGCAAATGCCTACGTTTGCGTTGAATGGAAATTTGGTGCATTTTGCTGCATTTAAGAATCATATAGGATTTTATCCAGCGCCTAGTGGAATAGAGGCATTTAAACATGAATTATCGGAATATAAAAGTGCAAAAGGGTCAGTACAATTTTCTATAGAAAAGCCTTTACCTTATGAATTAATAAGAAATATAGTAAAATTTAGAGTTGCTGAGAATATGAAACTAGCAAAAGGTAAATAAATAGGAAATCCACTGGCGAAAATAATGCAGGGAATTCAACAAGTCTATACGAAACATAATAATAAGAAGAATAAAAGAACAGGGCATGTATTTCAGCAAAGATATAAAGCAATAGTATGTAACAAAGTTTATTCGGAGCGTTACAAAATAGAAGTAAAGAATGCAGAGCTAAAAAACAACCATGGATACGACAGAGCGACTGCATGTGGAGAGCTAGGAATTATACTGGCGTATCTAATACTATAAGGATTTTTTGTTGTTTTCGAAATCCTTTAAAATGGCGCTATATTATTTGATATAAAAATCAATAGTATAGCTCCTATTTTTGTACTCTTTTTCCCTAACATTGAGCCTGCAACTACGAAACTTATCTAGTAAAAATAGTATTTTTGAAATAACAAATGAATTTGAAGATAAAGTTACAATAGAAGGATTTGCTAGATTAGAGTGCTTGTTAAATTTCCCCGTCGAGCTTAACAAAATTACAAGTGGACTTGGGCATTTGAATACGGGCTAGATAGATATGAATTATCAGCAGAACAACATATAGAAGCCGATTGTATTGGACCAGATCCTACTTAATTTTATGTATTTATTAACGAAATAAAGGGAAAGCAACTTGACAATTGTTGGAAAATGGTATATAATGCAATAAAAGGGAGAATGTGACAGGTGGTGAAAGAGTGAATTATAAAGATTTATATGAAAAAGGCTTTTTAAACGTATGTAAAGATTTGGAGAAAGCTAAAGAATTTGAAAAAATAGACTTGGGAATTTCGACCATTTTATATAGAAGAGCTATGGAAATGTTTGTTAATGAATGCTTAGAGAAGCAAAATTTATCTACTGCAGGTAAAAGAGGTACACTCGAAAGTAAGATACAGGAACTTATAGAAAGTGAAAAAGAGAAACCTTCTTATAGTGTTAAAAATTTTATAAGGTTAGTTAATAGAACTTCAAAGACATTTAATTGTAAAGAAGAGCACTATGAATTAATAAAAAAATTTTTCTATACAATAGTTGAGGGTGTTTTTAATAAAAAGATTAGCGAAAAAGAATACAAGGGAACTATTTATATACCTAAATTTGAAAGTCCAGCAAAATATAGCTTAGATAAGATTATAGATGAAATACAAAGCTATAAAGAAAGTGATCCAAATATTTCATTAATATATATGAGAAAGTATATTAATGTTCTTCTTTTAAAGATAGCATCAAAAGAAGAAATGGCACGGGCAGATGATGAAATTATAAGACCTACAGTCCATGAGAAAAATGAAAGTAAAGGATTAATTTATAAATTTATTCAAGAAAAATATATTAGTGAAGAAGAAGTTGGAAAAATACTAGAAATCATATCATATTCTTCGGAAGCGATACATAGGCAATTAGACGATAAGAATATAGTTGAGAGTGGCATTAATAGGATAATACAATTAAATGAATTTTACATTAAAAGATATGGAGTTGATAACGTGGATAATACAAGTACAGTAAAAAAAACTCAAGACGTTCAATTAGAAGAATTATATAATAGTTTGTATGGAAAGATTTTATTAGCAGATGAATATGCAAATAAAGATCCTAATATTGCAAATATGATACTATATGATATCTGCAGTATATTTTTTTCTATAAAAAGCAATAAAAACGCTGAAAGTAATATGAATTCAAAGTTGTATGAAAATATACATATTGCATTAGGAAAGGATAAAAAAGTTCAAGTAATAAGTGATTTATGTAAGGGGCTTTTTGATAAATTTGAAAATTTTGATAGTACTTTTGAAAATTATTTAGAATTTAAAGAGTTAACGTATGGGTTTATTGAAGAAAGCACTTTATTAGAAAAAGAGGAGTCGGAAAAAGAAGCTACAAAAAAATTATTAGGTGAATTTAGTCAAGAAGTAAAAAGGGGTAATGAAAGTGTTCACGAAGGATGTAATGTTGGTGAATACATTGCTCGTGCCAAAGATGACAAAAGGGTTGCTCCGTATTATATAAAAAAATATTACAATGAAATTAAGAAAAAAGGAATGAATTTGGAAAGATCTACAGGAATTGCTAATATATGCGCATTCGCAAACGGAGTTGGTAAAAACGCTATTATTAGCGAAGAATGGATAAGAAAGACTATAGAAGATTGTGAAAAAGTACAAGAAGTATATGAAAGCACATATGGTAAGTATGTTGACGGATTTGATAAGTCAACTGCAAAAGAACCTATAGTAAATATAAAAGCAACAGAAGCGACAAAAATGACATGTAAAGTGTATGATGAATGTGAATGGATAGATCATGAAAATTTGGAATTTGCTATTAAGGCTAAGGGCATAGGCGTAAGAGGATACAAACCAATGATAAATAAAATGGAAAGCTTTCTAGGAATTAACACTAAAAAAGAATTGGCAGTAGACTTAGAAAAGGAATCAGATATTAATACTGAAAAAGAAAAGGAAGTATTAGATATGATGGAAGAACTAGCATTTTATATAGGAGAAGAAGCAACGGAACATGATTTAAGGTCGCTCTTGGCATTGCGTGGAATGATAAATGATGATGTGGAATATTATAAAGGATTTAATAATGTTTTAGACCCTTACTTGGATGTTGTTTATAATAAAGAAGGGATAAACCTGGAAGCCTTTTCTCCTGAAATAAGAAAGGCATATGGAGAAGTGATGGAAGGAATAGAAGCTGCTCTTGAATATCAAGATTTGGAGTCTATGCCAGTTGCTACACTGGGGGATTAAAAGCAAGGTAATTTGTTATATTGTTATCATATAAATTATTAAATTTATGTTACATAAGTAAAATAACAAAAAATATATTGACTATACGCTATATTTGATGTATAATTGCATACGTGAATATAATAGATATTCCACCCAAAGTAGTAAAATCGAAGGGGGGGGAGTAACTATGTCAAAAGTAATGGTTAAGAAAAATGAATCGCTAGATAATGCTTTGAGAAGATTTAAAAAAGTATGTGCAAGAGACGGTATACTGAAGGATATCAGAAAGAAAGAGCATTATGAAAAACCAAGCGTAAAGCGTAAGAAAAAATCAGAAGCTGCTAGAAAAAGAAAAATTTGATAAGGTGGAGATATTTGTGAGTTTAAAAGAGCAGTTGCAAGATGATCTGAAGTTGGCCATGAAAGAAAAAGACATAGTTAGGAAAAATGCCGTCCAGATGCTCAAGGCAGCCATTCTTAACTATGAAAAAGACAAAATGGTCGTCTTGGATGATGATGCAAGTGTATTAGAAATAATTGCCAAGGAATTAAAAAAGCGTAAGAGTTCATTAGTTGAATATGAAAAAAGCACTCGTGACGACTTAATTAATGAGTTGAAAAACGAAATAGATATTATAACAGGATATCTGCCTGAGCAATTATCAGATGATGAACTAAGGCGTATTGTAAGCGATACTATAAATGAGGAAAAAGCTACATCAATAAAAGAAATGGGTAAAGTGATGACAGCGATAATATCTAAAGTTAAAGGTAAAGCCGAAAATGATAGAGTGAGTCAAATGGTAAGAAACATTTTAAACTCATAAAATAATTTTTAATTAATTTAGGTCAGGTAGAAATACTTGACTTTTTTTATTTTTTTTAATTTTGTATCAAATATGAAACAGAAGATTTCAATTTAAAAATATATTTTTTGATTGAAAAATATACATAATAATGATATAGTTAAATAGGAAGTTATAGTGAGTGACTAGGAGTGAAAAACATGTTACATGAATTTTCAAGAATGGAGATTTTAATAGGAACACAAGCACTAGAAAAACTAAAGCAAAGTAAGGTTGCGATATTTGGGATAGGTGGAGTAGGGGGATATGCACTTGAGGGGCTTGTGAGATGCGGGATAGGTAGTTTTGTACTAGTGGATGATGATGTTGTGTCTATCACAAATATTAATAGGCAGATTATTGCGACGACAAGTACTCTGGAAAAATCAAAAGTAGAGGTGGCTCGAGAAAGGATATTAGATATTAATCCTAACGTAAAGGTCACTATACACCAAAAGTTTTATCTCCCTGAAACGAGGGCTGAGTTAGTAAATAACACATACGATTACATAGTGGATGCTGTTGATACAGTGACTGCAAAGATTGATTTAGTGTTAGAAGCAGCAAGACTAAATATACCAATTATAAGCTCTATGGGGACTGGTAATAAACTCTATCCAACGATGCTAGAGGTAAGCGATATATCAAAAACTTCGGTATGTCCTTTAGCTAAAGTTATGAGGAGAGAGCTTAGGAGACGAGGGATAAACTCTTTAAAGGTAGTTTACTCAAAGGAGGAACCTATAAAAGCAAAGCAATTTATACAACAAGATAAAGAGAGTAAAAAAAGACAAACACCCGGAAGCATATCATTTGTGCCATCGGTTGCAGGACTGATAATAGCAAGTGAAGTGGTGAAGGATATTATATCATACACTAAAAATAAACTAGAGGAGAATGAAAATTATGAATAATTATAGATTGCAAATACAGTACGACGGTGGTAAATATAAAGGTTGGCAGAGACTTGGGGATAATGACAATACCATACAAGCGAAGATAGAACATATATTGTCTGAAATGCTTGCAAGAAAGATAGAAATAATAGGTGCAAGCAGGACCGATGCAGGGG
Source organism: Clostridiales bacterium (assembly GCA_003452395.1). Taxonomy (GTDB): domain Bacteria; phylum Bacillota; class Clostridia; order Lachnospirales; family UBA12420; genus UBA12420. Next base: position 49,739 of record DMOI01000054.1, on the reverse strand, counting down.
TGCATGCACTTGCGCAGATTGCAAATTTTAAAGTAGCTGAAAAATTGGATCCGGATAAGGTTAAAACATACTTAAACAAATATTTATCTATGGATATATGTGTAAATGGAGTAGATGAAGTTTCCGAAAATTTTCATTCAAGATTTAATGTAAAAAATAAAACATATTTATATAAAATTTGGAATAAAGAATGTTCCAATCCATTTGCTAGAAAATATAGTATGTATGTTAAGGAAAAGCTTGATCTTGAGAAAATAATATTGGCAACGAAATACTTTATAGGAGAACATGATTTTACAGCATTTACAAATGCAAAATCTAAAACAAAATCAAAGGTAAGAACTATAGAAAGTATATCAGTAAATGAAGTAGATGGATTCATTGAAATACGACTTAGAGGAGACGGTTTCCTTCATAACATGGCAAGAAGGATAGTTGGTACACTGATAGAAATAGGGATAGGCAGAAAAAAAGTAGAGGATATATCTAAAATATTTGAATCAGGAAAACGAGACCAGACAGGTGATATGGCTGACGCATGCGGACTTTATTTAGAAAAGATAAGATACTAAAAATAACAAGAGGTGAGAAATATATGATAAAACGAAAACATAATAAAAATAAGATTGGTAAACCACCAGGAAGTATAATATATACTGGGAAAAAGCATGATACCAGCCTTAAAATGCAGTTACTAGAGTATAATGAAACAGAGTATAAAACTAGAGAAATAAAAGGCATAGAAGAAATAAATTTAGATTCAAAATATATTAAATGGCTAAACATATCTGGGCTTGCAGATACGGAATATATAAAGTACATAGGTGATTATTTTAAAATAAACACTATGATACTAGAGGATATAGTTCATATAGGACAGAGACCTAAGATAGAAGTATTTAAAGACTATACATTTGTTGTTTTTAATATGATATTGCATGATCAAGAAAAGAAAAATATAAATCATGAGCAACTCTCTTTTATTTTATTTTCTAATATTTTAATAACCTTTCAAGAGTTTGATTTGAATACTTTTACACCAGTAAAGGAAAGAATACAATATGATATTGGTGGAATAAGAAAGAAAAGTGAAAGTTATTTGCTGTATACAATAATGGATACAATAGTAGATCAATATTATCTACTTTTAGATGAAATAGAAGAAAAGATTGAGGCTTTAGAAGCTGATATAATGGAAAATATGAACTCGGAATCACTAAAAGAAATCTATGGATTAAGAAAAGAGTTACTTTTGTGTAAGACATCTATTTGGCCACTTAAAGATATCATTAATTATATGATGAGAGATGAAGAACTGTTTACGCAAAATATAAAAGAGTATTTCAAAGATGTAAATGATCATATTGTTCAGATTATGGACTTTATTGTTATATATCGAGAAGTGCTCACAGGACTTTTGGATACGCAACTATCAAATTCAAGTAATAGAATGAATCAAATCATGACGACACTTACTGTATTTTCTGCAATATTTATACCACTTACTTTTTTTGCAGGGGTGTATGGGATGAATTTTGAGAATATGCCGGAGCTTGCATATAAATCTGGATACTTAATATTCTGGATAATATCAGGGATAATAGGAATAGGGCTATATGGTATGTTTAGATTTAAGAAGTGGATATAAAGGGGAGTGAGTATATGAGTAAGTCGGCTAAAATATTTTTTCTATCATGTGCACTTGTTATATCAATGTTTGTAACAGTTTATACCGTAATTATAATAAGTGGTTACAAAGAGGAAAATTCTAAAACTGAAGATGTTAAAATTGTTAATAGTATCAAACCAGAAGAAGCTAAGAAAAATTTGGAAAACGATAATAATATAGTATTGCTTGATGTCAGGACAAAAGAAGAGTATATAGATGTGCATATACCTGGAAGTATATTAATACCTAATGATGTTATAAAAAAAGAAGTAGAAATGAAAATAAAAGATAAAGAAAATACCATTTATGTGTATTGCAGAAGTGGTAACAGAAGTCGTACAGCTGTAACGGAATTAGTAAAGATGGGTTATACTAATGTTTACGATTTGGGTGGAATACAGGAATGGCCATATGAAACTGAAAGTGGAGAAAGGTGAAAAAATAATCATGAACTTTTTTGAGAGGGTGTATGAGATAGTAAAGAATATTCCAGAGGGTAAAGTGGCTACTTATGGAGATATAGCAAAGATGTTGGGAAATCAGAGAGCATCACGTGCTGTAGGGTGGGCATTACATAATAATCCATATCAAGGTATAGTGCCATGTCATAGAGTAGTAAATAACAAAGGAGAATTAAGCAAGAGCTTTGTTTTTGGTGGGGCAAATATTCAAAAGAGACTCTTGCAAGAAGAAGGTGTATACTTTGATGACAATGACAAGGTGGATCTGAAGGTGTACAGAATGATAGCTGAAATTAGATGAAAATATTTTTTATAATTCTATTGTATTTTAAGTAGATAATGGTATAATTTAAAGAAGTAGTTAGATAATAGATATTAGAAAGGGGTTTTAAAATGAAAGAACTTAAAGAAAACACAATGGAAAGCTTTTTAATGTTAGCAGCGTTAGCACTTATCGTTATATTATTTGTAAAACGTAATACTATCAGTTTTGATACTTATATTCAAACGATGACTCAAATATCAATAATATCTATATTTTTGGTTCCACAATTTATGTATAACGCTAGGAAAAAAACAAACAAAAAATTGAAAACAGATGATGGTGAATAAAATAAATATAAAATAAAAAAGGCCATTGGGCTTTTTTTATTTGAACTTAAATATAATGAAATATATAATAAAAAACTTGAGTAAAAGGAGTGAAGATATGGAGAAAGAAGAAAGGCTAGAAGATTGTGAAATTAATGAAATTGAGAATATGGATGAGGAAATAAGCCACGAGTGCGAAAATAGAGATGAATATAAAGAAAGTATGGAAAATACTGCAAGGCATACAAAAGAAGATTGGGATAGAATTACTACTAGAGCTGAAGAAATTAACAAAAAAATTATGAATAATATGGATAAAGGAGCAGCAGATCCAGAAGTTCAAAGTGCGGTAGAGGAATTCAGACAGCATATTACTGAGAATTTCTATAACTGTACTCCAGAAATATTATTGGGAATGGCTGAGTTATATATTAACGATTTACATTTTTCTGAAAACATAGATAAAAATAAGCCAGGATTAGCAAAATTTTTTAGTGATGCAATATTTATTTACTGTAGGAACTTAAGGTAAATCTTGAGTTATTACACCAATTTCCATTTTCATGACTTTTTCAACTTTTCGCTTGTATAATATTTCATATTATGCTATAATTGCTTTGATGTTCAAACTTAAGGAGGATAATATGAATATACCTAAACTAAAAATTGGAGATTTAATTGCAAATATGCCTATAATACAAGGTGGAATGGGAGTAGGGATATCTCGTTCAAATCTTGCTGCTGCTGTCGCTAAAGAAGGAGGCATCGGTATTATATCTGGTGCGCAAATAGGATTCGAAGAACCAGATTTTGAAACAAATACTTTTGAGGCAAATAAGAGAGCGTTAAGAAAAGAGATAAAAAAAGCTAAAGAAATGAGTGGAGATAAAATAATAGGTGTAAACATAATGGTTGCACTGAAAAATTATGCAGAGTATGTTAAGGTAGCAGTTGAAGAAAAAATAGATTTAATAATTGCAGGTGCGGGACTACCTATCGAATTACCAAAATTGGTTGAAAATTCAAATGTTAAGATAGCACCGATTGTTTCATCAAGAAAAGCTGCAAAGCTAATAGTTGAAGTATGGGAAAAGAGATTTAATAGAAGACCCGATGCGATAGTGGTTGAAGGACCCGAAGCAGGAGGACATCTAGGGTTTAAAAAAGAAGAACTTGATCAAATAGAAAAACATGATTTAAAGGACATAGTAAAAGATATAATTGAGTATTTAAAGGAACTAAAACTTCAAATACCAGTCATAGCTGCAGGTGGAATATTTACAGGTAAAGATATTGCAGAATATTTAAAGATAGGTGCGGCAGGCGTGCAAATGGCTACAAGATTTGTCACTACACATGAGTGTGATGCAAGCGATGAGTATAAGCAAGCATACATAAATTCTAAAAAAGAAGACATACAAATAATAAAAAGTCCAGTAGGAATGCCTGGTAGGGCGATAAGAAATGATTTCATAAAACGAGTAGAAACAGAAAAAGATAAGATAACAAAATGCTACGGTTGTCTTCGTGAATGTAATCCAGCAGAAATACCGTACTGCATCACAAAAGCACTAGTGAATGCGGTAAAAGGTAATGTAGATAATGCTTTACTTTTTGTTGGAAGCAATGCATATAGATGTGATAAGATAATTAGTGTTAAAGAGCTAATGGATACATTAAAGTTAGAATTACAAGAAGCGTGATTTTTAAGTCCTCCCCCTGCGAAGGGGGAGCTAGAGGGGGTCAGAGTGTTTGAATTTACTCGAAAAAATCTACCTCATTTGACCACCTCCCTACTATAGGGGTGGAACGAAAAATATAAACACAATTGTCAAGGTATCTTAGCACTTTATCAACCACCATCTTTAAAATCGGGTAGTGGTTGTTTTTTCTTTTAGTATTGACATAATTAGGGTTATTGATATAATTAGACAGGAGTTGATTTTATGTTAGATGTATTTAAAAATGATTGGCAAAATGTAATAGGTGATGAATTTGAAAAGGAATATTATAAAAAAATACAAGAATATCTAAAAACAGAATATAGTGTATCAACTATATATCCAGATGAGCAAGATATATTTAATGCTCTTCATTTTACTGCTTTTAATGATGTGAAAGTAGTTATATTAGGACAGGATCCATATCATGGATTTAATGAAGCACATGGACTGTGTTTTTCTGTAAAAGAAGGAGTGAAAATACCACCGTCACTTAGAAATATATATAAAGAGTTAAATACAGATTTAGGCTGCTACATTCCAAATAATGGGTACTTAAAAAAATGGGCGGATCAAGGAGTACTGCTTTTAAATGCAGTACTTACAGTACGCGCAGACGAAGCTGCATCTCACTCGAAAATAGGTTGGAAGATACTTACTGATGTGATAATTGATAAATTAAACAGTAGAAAGGAACCTGTGGTATTTATACTCTGGGGGAACTATGCACGAAGTAAAAAAGCTTTGATAACAAATAAAAATCACTATATAATAGAATCAGTGCATCCGAGCCCACTATCGGCAAGTCGTGGCTTTTTTTACACAAAGCCATTCTCAAAGGTGAATGAATTTTTTGTGAAATCAGGGAAAGAACCGATTGATTGGCAGATAGAAAATGTGTAAGTAAAATAAGTCCAGATACATCTGGACATTATGTATGGTTCAGATGTATCTGAATCAGAGAGAACTACAATTTGTGATTTTCCTTTATTTTACCAACCTCATCCTCGTCAGGGGTTACATACATAGTTTTATTAGTCAAATATATCACAAAGCCAGGCTTGGCTCCACTAGGCTTTTTTACATTTCTTTTTTCTGTGTAATCTACAGGTACATTACCTCCTTGTCTCCCTTTACTGTAGTAAGCTGCAAGCAACGCTGCTTCGTATATTGTGGTGTCTGGTATAGTTTTATTGTCTGCACGAATGATGACATGAGAACCGGGTATCTCTTTTGTATGAAGCCATAGGTCGTTTGATTTTGCAAACTTCATCGTTAGGTAGTCGTTTTGATAATTGTTTTTACCTACATAAATATCAAAACAATCAGTAGATATATAGTGCAGAGGTTCGGATTTTATTTTTTTTGATTTTTCTTTTGATTTTTTTAAATATCCTTCGTCACGTAGTTCTTGTTTTATTTCGGATATATCATGCTCATTCTCAACAGAGTCGAGGGATGCCATTAGAGACTGGAGGTATATAATTTCATTATTTACCTCACATAGCTGTGTAGTGGCTGCTATTTTAGTTCTATTCATTTTGTTATAGCGTGCAAAAAACCTTTGGGCATTTTTAGATGGTGAGAGGTCTTTATCTAAAGTTATTTTTATCTTTTCCTGTTGCTCAGAAAAAAAGTTTATGACTTCTATTTCTTTTGAGCCTTGCTCTATCATATATATATAAGATATTATAAGATCTCCTATTAATTTATATTCGTCTGCGTTTTTAGTATCGTCTATTGATTTTACTAGGATGACTTTTTTCTTTTTTGCGCGGTCCAAATAATTTTCTATTAGCTTTTTTATGTCACTGTATTTTTGTTTAATCCTATCCGAATTATCTTTTTGGTGATAATAGGTATCAAGTGTTTCAGAAAGACTCTTAAAATAAACTTTGTTTTTCTCGTTAATGCTAGTAAGCGTGAGAGAATAAAAGTCCATAGGTTGCTTTTGATTATCGTATATTATAAAACCTGTAAAGTTCTTACTTAAAATCTGCGTTATTATTTTTTCAAAACTTTTATATAAATCGTCTAAATTTATGGGAGAAAGGTTTGCAATAGGTGTGTCTTTAGATAGGTCACTAGCTATACATATTTCATTTGCGATTAGTGGGCTTATACCCGTAAATACTCCGTATAAAAATCTTTCTATAGTTTCATTTGAAACTGCTTTAGTAAACGCAGAAAGGAAGCCATCCTTTGTTACAATGATGGGATTGATTTTACCGTGATTTGGAGGATATACATAAGTGGTTCGAGGTAAAATAGTTCTAACAGAGCTTATATTTTCTGAAATATGTTTAATACTATCAATTATAAGATTATTTTCGTCAGTTAAAATTATATTACTGTGTTTACCCATGATTTCAATTATAAGTTTTCTAATAACTAAATCACGAAATTCGTCAATTACTTCTATATAGACTTCGAGTATTCTTTCAAAATTTGGCTGATTAAATTTTATTATACGTCCTCCGGTGAGATGTTTTCTTAGTATCATACAAAATAGAGGAGCAGTCATTGGATTTGTCTTATTTGAATCCGACAAATGAATTCTAGGGTATTTGGCATTTGAAGAAAGTAACAGCTTTAAGTTTGAATTACTACTTCTAAGGGATATCGTTAATTCATCTTCCTCAGGTTGATATATTTTTTCTATTCTAGCATCTAAGATAGTTGATTCAAGTTCATGTTTTAAATTATTTAAAATTATTCCATCAAATGACAAAAAAATCACGCCTTTCACTTTACAATTTAATAGATTAATGGTAATATATATGAGTATAAATATATTATACAATATGAATGCTAGGAATGCAATAGAAAGTTAATAGAGGAGATTACAGAATGATGAGTGTTATTAATATAGGATTTGGAAATGTAGTACATACGAAAAGGATAATTACTATAGTAAGTCCGGAGTCAGCTCCAATAAAGAGAATTATTCAGGATGCGAAAGAAAGCGGAAAATTAATAGATGCAACATATGGCAGAAAAACAAGAGCAGTGATAGTTACCGACAGTGATCACGTTATACTTTCTTCAGTTCAAGTTGATACAATAGCAAGTCGATTGGAGTAATTGGGGGGTGAAAATTTTGACTAAAGATAAGAAAGGTGTTTTAATTGTTATTTCTGCATTTGGTGGTGCAGGCAAAGGGACAATAATTAAGGAATTAATAAAAGATGAGCATACAATACTTTCTGTTTCTGCTACATCAAGGGTACCAAGACCTGATGACGAAGAAGGAGTTACTTATTTTTTTAAAACTAGAGAAGAGTTTGAAAATATGATAAGAGGAAATGAACTCCTAGAGTGGGTCGAGTTTTGTGGAAATTATTATGGCACCCCGAGAAGTTATATAGAAGATAAACTTTTAGCTAATGAAAATGTTATTTTGGAGTTAGAAGAGGTTGGAGCAATAAAAGTAAAAGAAATGTATAAAGACGCTGTTTTGATATTCATATTGCCACCTAACATGAATGAGCTTATAAGCAGACTAAAAAAGCGTGGCGAAAATGATGAATATATATCTAAAAGACTCAAGAAATCTATAGATGAAGCGGAGCTTATAAAGCATTATGAATATGTGGTAGTGAATGACATATTAGAGGACACCGTAGAAGATATAAAAAAAATAATTTATGTAGCAAAAAGCAAGGTTGCTAAAAATCAGAAATTGATAGATGATATAAAGGAGGAACTAAAAAATGTTACGACCATCATATGAAGATATTTTAGAAAAAATGAATGAAGCAACGGGCGAGGAAAAGTTTAATAGTAAATACTCTGTTGTTATAGCTGTATCTAAGAGAGCTAGAGAAATAATATTAGAAAATGATACAAGTACTGATAAAATAGTAAAACCTGTTTCAAAAGCTATAAAAGATGTATTCACACAAAAGATAGTAGTAAGAAGAGAAGCTACAGAATAAAATAGAATTTAGGTGTTTTATATGTATGTAAATATATTAATTGATCGTTCAAATTCAAAACTTAATAAAACCTTTTCTTACAAAGTGCCAGCACAGCTTGAATGTAAAGTGGAAATAGGTAAGAGGGTTTTAGTTCCTTTTGGTGTAAAAAACAAACCAGAGGATGGTTATATCATTGAGAAGTTGCAGCATGTTAATATAGAATATCAAATAAAGGAAATCATTGATGTTATCGATGGTTTTCCTTTATTTGATTTAAAAACTTTAAAACTTGTTGATTTTATTAAAGAAAAATATATGTGTAATATGATAGATGCTATAAATATAATAATACCAGGTGGAGTAAAAAATGTAACAGCAGAGAGTAATACTGAGAAATATTTGAATATAAAGGTTTCTAAAGATGATATAGATAGTTTTATAACAAAAAATGAGAGCAAGGAAAAGTATAAAGCTCAAATACAGGTTCTGAATTATTTGAGAGAAAACTCCATAGTTAAGGCATCGGATCTGAAAGATGACTTGAAAGTTACTGATTCACCAATAAAAACTTTAATAAAAAATGAATTAATCGAAGTTTCAAGACAAGATAAAAAGCTAGACATATATAAAGTATTAAAAGATAAATCGAAAGATTTTGTTTTAAATAACGAGCAGATAGTTGCAGTGGAAAAAATAAAAGAAAAGATATATGCTAAGAAATTTTCAGAAATACTTATTTTTGGTGTGACGAGTAGTGGAAAAACAGAAGTATATATAGAAGCCATCAAGGAAGTAATAAAACAAGGTAGACAGGCTATAGTGCTTGTACCGGAAATAGCACTTACACCTCAAATTGTACGAAGATTTAAGCAACATTTTGGAGAATATATAGTAGTAATGCATAGTAAACTATCTGACACAGAAAAGTATAATCAGTTAAATAAGATTAAGAAAAAGGAAGTAAGTGTGATGGTTGGACCACGTTCAGCGATATTTGCACCATTTGATGACGTGGGTATAATAGTTATAGATGAAGAGCATGAGTCTACATATAAATCCGAAAATACGCCTAAATATGATGCAAAAGAAGTTGCAAAGTTTATCTGTGAGAGTAATAATGCAGTTTTATTATATGGTTCAGCAACACCGAGCATAGATACTTATTATAGAGCCGAGAAAGGCGAAATCGAACTGATAAAGCTAAATAAAAGGGTAAACGAAGCGAAAAATCCAACTATACATATAGTTGATATGAAAGAAGAATTAAAAAATGGTAATACTACTATAATAAGTCGCGAAGTGCATAAACAGATACAAGATAAACTAAATAAGAACGAGCAGATACTTGTTTTTATAAACAGAAGAGGATTCTCAACATTTGTTTCATGTAGGAAGTGCGGATATGTAATGAAATGTGATAACTGTGATGTGCCCTATGTATATCATTATGATACAGATACTCTAGCATGTCATCATTGTGGTAAGTCTATAAGAAATGTAAACATGTGTCCTGAATGTAACTCGAAATATATAAAATTCTTTGGGCTCGGAACAGAAAAAGTAGAAGATGATATACAAGGATTGTTTAAAAATGCTAGAATACTTAGGATGGATGCGGATACTACATCCAAAAAGAACTCACACGATAATATATTAACTGATTTTAATGAGGGCAATGCAGATATATTGATAGGAACACAGATGATTGCGAAGGGGCATGATTTTAGAAATGTGACACTGGTAGTAATACTTGCGGCAGACATGAGTCTAAACATTCAAGATTTTAGGGCATATGAGAGAGCATTTCAGCTTTTTACACAAGTAGCAGGTAGAGCAGGTAGGAGTGGGAAAGATTCGATTGTTTATATTCAAACCTACGAAGAAAAAAATTATGTACTCGAGTGTATAAAAAATTATGACTATGAGAGATTTTACGAAAATGAGATAATGTTACGTGAACAACTAGAAAATCCACCATTTTCAAATATTTGCATAATAACGTTAGTAGGTGAAAATGAAAAAAAAATTATTATTTACATAAATGGGTTGAAAAAATACTTAGAATATTATAATATAAAAGGTAACTATAAGATTCTTGGTCCTGCACCTAACTTTATTAAAAAAATGAATGATAATTATAGATGGAGACTAGTAATCAAGGGAACGGATGAAGAAAAGTTGAAAAGTTTTGTTAAATATTCAATTAACAAGTTTAATGAGAAAGAAAACGTTAAAGACTTAAAGATACAAATTGATATGAATTAAACAGGAGTGTGATTATATGGCTTTGCGTAAGGTAAGAATAGAAGGTGATGAAATTTTGAGAAAGATTTCAAAAGAAGTAACAAAATTTGACAAAAAATTATTACAACTCTTAGATGATATGGCGACTACCATGTACAAATATGATGGTGTTGGTCTTGCTGCACCCCAAGTAGGAGTGCTTAAGAGAGTGGTAGTTATAGATATTGGAGAGGGCGTAGTAGAACTCATCAATCCAGTAATAATTGAACAGGATAATGAAAAACCTTGCAAGGAGGGATGCTTAAGTGTTCCTTATGTTTATGGACAAGTAAATAGACCTTGTGTAATTAATATTAAGGCATTAGATAGAAACGGAAATGAGTTTTCGTTAGAAGCCACAGATTTTATGGCACAAGCGATATGCCATGAATTAGATCATTTAGAAGGAATTTTATTTATAGATAAAGCAACAAATTTAGAAAGAATGGAGGAATAATATGAAAATAGTATTTATGGGAACGCCGGTATTTGCAGTATCTATACTAGAAAAGATAGTTACAGCAGGGCATAATGTCCAACTAGTAGTTACAAAAGAGGACAAGCCGCAAGGAAGAGGGCATAAACTAGAGTTTACACCTGTAAAATATATTGCAATAGAAAGAGATTTGAATATATTACAACCTAAAGATTTGAGAGATATTCAATTTATAAATACACTTAAATTAATTAATCCAGATGTTATAGTAGTAGCAGCTTATGGAAAAATCCTTCCTTCTGAAATAATTAAGATGCCTAAATACGGATGTATAAATGTTCACCCATCGTTGTTACCAAAGTATAGAGGAGCAACGCCTATACACCATGCAATATTAAATGGTGATAAATATACGGGTGTTACTACAATGTATATGGATGAAGGGGTTGATACTGGTGATATATTACTAACATCCCAAATTGATATAGATGAAAACGAAACTACCGGCAGTTTAAGCGATAAGCTTGCTACTCTTGGTGCTGATCTTCTGATTGATACTCTAAAGCAACTTGAAGCAGAAACCATAACTAGAATCAAACAAAATGAACTTGATGCAATATATACTAAAATGATTGATAAATCTATGGGATTTGTGAATTGGCATAAGAAATCAAATGAAATTATAAACCTTATCAAAGGTTTGACACCGTGGCCAAGTGCATATACATATTATAAAGAACAAATGATGAAAATTTTAGAAGTGGAGAAATCGAATGAAATATATGAGAAAAAGAAAAATGGAGAAATAGTAAAGATAAATGATAAAGGATTTATAGTGAAAACAGGGGACGGGAGTATAGTGGTTACAAAAATACAAATGCAAAACTCAAGAGCTATGAAAGTAGTTGACTATATGAGAGGACATAAAATAGAAATTGGAGAAATTCTTGATATTGAGGAGTGAGGATATGTTTTTTATAGATATAAAGGTTGGAGAAATAAAAACAAATTGTTATATAATTGCTGATGATGATACAAAAGAATGCGCAATAATAGATCCAGGTGGCGATTATGAAGATATAGTACATATTTTTGAAAGATATAATTTAAAGCCTACATATATTCTACTAACTCACGGGCATTATGATCATTTATTGGATGCAAACAAAATAAGAGATATGTACAGCGCAAAAGTGATTTGCCACGAGGAAGCAGTACCGTTTTTAGATAGTAGCACGTTAAATGGTTCTTTTTATTTTGGATATGATGTTACTATAAAAGCTGATAAAATAGTAAAAGAACATGATATAATAAAATTAGGCAAAATTGAAATTAAAGTATTACATGTTCCAGGGCACGCACCAGGAAGTGCATGCTACTATATAGAAAGCGAAAACATCGTATTTACAGGAGACACACTTTTTAAAGAAACAATAGGCATAACAAATCGTTTTTCATATGGAAGTCATGAATTGTTAATGAAAAATATAAAAGAGAAACTGATTACCTTGCCATCAAAAACTATTGTATATCCAGGACATGGAGGATATACGACGGTGGAAAGCGAAGTGAATAACAATTATTTTTTAAAATAGGTAAGGGGAGGTATTCATCATGAGACAGAGAGGTTTTGAAGTTTGTAAAGGATATGAAGATAAAAATATAAATGTACCTAAAAGGCAAACTGCACATAGCGTTGGATATGATATAGAATCAGCAGAGGATGCTGTGATACCTTCTTTATGGAAGCTTGTTCTTAGTGGAAAGGAAGTAAAGCCAACTATTATAAAGACTGGAGTTAAGGTATATTTTAAAGAAGATGAGGTAGCATATATATATAATAGATCAGGTAATCCTATAAAGAAGGGATTGGTACTTTCAGTTGGCGTAGGAGTATTTGAATGTGATTATTATGGTAATGAAAGTAACGATGGAGAGATATTAATACCTTTTTATAATTTTTTTCCAGTTGATATAAATATAAAAAAAGGTGAAAGAATAGCACAGGCGGTGTTTCAAAAGTTTTTAAAGGCTGACAACGACGAAGCAACCGGAGAAAGAAAGGGCGGATTTGGAAGTACAGAGAGGTTAGATGCTAGAGTTTACGTTTCAAAAAGCATCATAACAAACAATATTGTAAGCCCTAGTAATAAGGATTTTAATGAGGGGGTATGATTATGAATCAATTAGAGATTAAAAAAATATTTAGGAATACAGAGGAGTATACAAATAAAAAAATTACTATTGCAGGATGGATAAGGACTAAAAGACTTTCTAAAAATTTTGGTTTTATAGAAATGAATGATGGAACTTTTTTTGAAAATATTCAGATAGTCTTCGATGATACGATAAGTAACTTTGAAGATGTATCAAAGCTGACATTAGGTTCTGCTATAATTGTTGAAGGTACATTAGTAGAATCACAAGGTGCAGGACAAAAAGTAGAGGTTAAGGCAGAGAAAATTATTATAGAGGGTATGGCTGATGAGAGCTATCCATTACAAAAGAAAAGGCATACTTTTGAGTATTTAAGGACTATAGCTCACTTAAGACCAAGGACTAATGCATTTTCAGCTGTATTTAGAGTGAGATCATTAGTGGCTTTTGCTATACACAAATTTTTTCAAGAAAGAGGATTTGTATATGTTCACACTCCTATAATTACAGGTAGTGATGCTGAGGGTGCAGGAGAAATGTTTAAGGTCACTACTTTAGATTTTGACAAGCTACCAAGGGATGAACAAGGCAAAGTTGATTTTAAAGAGGACTTTTTTACAAAGCCTACAAACCTTACAGTTAGTGGACAGCTAGAAGTAGAAACATTTTGTATGTCGTTTAAGAATGTATATACCTTTGGACCGACATTTAGATCGGAAAATTCAAATACAGCTAGACATGCAGCAGAGTTTTGGATGATAGAGCCAGAAATAGCATTTGCTGATTTAAAAGATAATATGATCTTAGCTGAAAGTATGATGAAATATATAATAAGATATGTAATAGAAAATGCACCAGAAGAAATGGAGTTTTTCAACAAATTTATAGATGAAGGACTGTTAGAACGATTAAATTATATTGTGGATTCTGATTTTGGTATGGTTACTTATACAGAGGCAGTTGAAATACTCAAAAATGCCACAAAAACATTTGAATACCCAGTAGACTGGGGATGTGATTTACAAACAGAGCATGAAAGATATTTGACAGAAGAGCATTTTAAGAAGCCATTGTTTGTTACAAATTACCCAAAGGATATAAAGGCTTTTTACATGAAATTAAATGATGATAATAAAACAGTTGCAGCTATGGATTTACTAGTGCCAGGCATCGGGGAAATAATAGGTGGTAGTCAAAGGGAAGAGGATTTAGCTAAGCTAGAGAAGCGAATAGATGAGATGAACCTTAATATGGAAGAATATGAGTGGTATTTAGATATTAGAAGGTTTGGTACAGCAAGACATGCAGGTTTTGGATTAGGATTTGAACGGATGGTAATGTATGTAACAGGGATGGGGAATATACGTGATGTGATACCGTTTCCGAGAACGGTAGGGCATGCGGAGTTTTAGATAAGTGACGGTTCTTAATGTCCTATTCATAAATTAAAGGAGGAGAAAAATATGGAGATACAGTTACCACGAGGTACCAAGGATTGGTTTGGTGATGAGATAGAGGTTAGAAGGTATATAGAGAATATTGAGAGGGAATTGTGTAGGTTATTTAATATAAAGGAATTAGATACACCTGTTTTTGAATATACGGAGTTGTTTGAGAGAGGGGTGGGAGACACTACCGATATAGTTCAGAAGGAAATGTATACGTTTATGGATAAAGGTGATAGGAGTATAACATTAAAGCCAGAAGGAACTGCTGGAGCTGTTAGGGCTTTTATGCAGAATAATATGTACGCAAATGTTCAACCGACTAAATTATTTTATATAATGCCTATGTTTAGATACGAGAAGCCTCAATCAGGTAGGTTAAGACAGCATCATCAGTTTGGAGTTGAATATTTTGGTTCTAGTGAGCCTACCGCAGATGTGGAGGTTATAACCTTACTTATAAAATTGTTTTGCAAACTAAAACTGCCTGATGTAAAGTTACATATAAATAGTATAGGATGCAAAAGCTGTAGACGAGAATACAATGAAAGGTTTATAAAATATTTAGAAGAAAACAAAGAAGATTTATGTGATACTTGTCGCGAGAGAATGTATAAAAATCCTATGAGAGTAATTGATTGCAAAAATATACAATGCAAAGATATTGCAAAAAATGCTCCTAGGGTACTTGATTATTTGGATGATGAGTGCAAAAATCACTTTGAGAAGCTGAAACGATTATTAGAAGTACAAAATATTGCGTATGAAATAGATAAAGATATAGTTAGAGGTCAAGATTATTATACAAAAACGGTATTTGAGTTTATCGATAGACGAGGTAGTACTATTTGTGGTGGAGGAAGATATGATAATTTGGTGGAAGAAATAGGCGGTAAGAGCATACCTGCTGTTGGATTTGGTGTGGGTGTAGAACGATTATTACTAGCGTTAACGGAAGAAAATATATTACCGATAATAAAAAACGATATTGATATTTTTATTGGATACATAGGTGACAAAGCTTGCGAAGAAGTACAAAAACTGGCGAGTAGTTTTAGGGATTACAACATAAAAGTTGAAGTTGAACATATGAATAGAAGTGTTAAGGCACAGATGAAATATGCAGATAAAATAGGTGCTAAGAACGTTGTTATAATAGGTGATAATGAACTAAAAACGGGTATTTGTAAACTGAAAAACATGCATACAGGAGAAGAAAACGAAACAACACTTGACAAAATTTTACATATGCTGTATAATTAAAAAAAATCTGTGAGGTGGTAGTATGTGGAAGTCTGTGACATATAATCTTTATATGAATGTTGAAGACATATTAAATCTTGGAACAGAAGAATTACAAATAATAGAACTAAAGAGAATTAAAGATATTAAACATTTATTTATTAATAATGAAGAATACTTAATAAGACTGGTGAGTTGTTTTAAAAAAGAAAAAGGTGTAGTTAGCTTTCCTAAAAAAAAGAATCCCGAAGATTATATAAAAAAAGAAGCAGAAATATGTCTTAATTATATAACAAGTGCAATTCATAAAGCGAAAAATGCAGAGGGATTAGGACGGATAAATGTTCAAAATTATAATGTGTTTAGTATAATTAATAAATGTGTAGAGGGCATTGAGATAAATGAACAAAGGAATTTATCAGAAATAGTAGACGGCATGAAAGCCAAACAAAATATTGCTTTTTCGATGGAAAACAATAATACAGGCAATGCAATAATAAGATATGAAGAAGATGGTATGTCGGTTTTTAATAAAGATGAAATTGATGGATATACAATAGAAGACCAAATGGAAAAAATAGAAGCATAAAAAAAATCGGTGGGTTGGCACCGATTTTTTTATGCTTCTATTTTATTAACTTTTTTTGCTAAACGAGATATTTTTCTAGCAGCAGTTTTTTTGTGTAAAACGCCTTTTGTACGAGCCTTACTAATTGTAGACATAGCATTTGTAAAAGCTTCGTTTGCAGCTTCTTTATCTTTTGATATAGTAGCAGCAGTAACTTTTTTGATAGATGCTTTAACTTGAGATTTAACTATTTTATTTTCTAAAGTTTGTCTTGCAATAATCTTGATTCTCTTTTTTGCTGATTTTATATTAGCCACGTTTCATGACCTCCTTAAAGATTTATTTAAATGACTGCACTTTGATACAAAGTCGATGTCCCTATTTTAATATATTTTTTGCAAAATGTCAATGCATAAATGGAAAAAAGATGAGAAAAATAGAATTGAGATATGAAAAGGAGGTACAAATTATGAATATGGATAAATATAGAATACAAACGGACCTTGCTATTGAAACTAAAGAAATGGTAAGTAGTGAAAAAGATGTAGAAATAGAGGGAGTAAAAGTTGTCATAGAGGAAAAGGAAAGTAAAAATATTAAGGTTACAAGAGTAAATATATTTAATGAAGCTGGTAGCAAAAGCATGGGTAAGCCCATAGGTAATTACATTACTATCGAATCTGACTTAATAAAGGAAAATGAATCGGATATGCATAGGAAGATATCAAAAATTATTTCTGGTGAGCTGAAACAACTCTTTGATATGAAAAAAGATAAAAAAGTTTTTGTAGCAGGGTTAGGAAACTGGAATGTAACAGCTGATTCGCTAGGTCCAAAGGTTGTATCAAAAACAATAGTTACAAGACATTTGTATGAGTATATGAAAGACGAAATTAGTAAAACATTTGGATGCGTAAGTGCCTTTGTTCCTGGCGTAATGGGTATTACAGGGATGGAAACAAGTGAATTAGTGAAAAGTATAGTGGAGAGGACCAGCCCAGATTTATTAATAGTAGTTGATTCTCTAGCAGCCAGAAATGTTGGAAGGCTAAATACAACTATACAGATAACAGATACCGGTATACACCCAGGCTCTGGAGTAGGTAACGCAAGAAAAGAAATAAACAAGGATACAGTAGGTGTGCCAGTAATAGCAATAGGAGTACCGACTGTAGTAAATGCTGTGACATTGGTAAGTGATGTTGTTGATAATGTAAATAAAGTTTTAAATGATTCAAGTAAGCTTAGTATACCAGAAGAAGAGAAACACAAAATAATAAATGAACTCTTATTAACAGACTTTCAAAAGCTGTGTGTTACACCAAAAGAAGAAGATATGGTAATAAAAAGATTAAGAAACATAATATCAGATTCTATAAATATATATGCACATCATGGAGTTGATATCGAAGATGTAAGAGAATATTTGTAATATTTCCAGCCTGTCTACAATATAATGATATAAAGACGTTCACAAAAGAAGACAGGAGGGATAAATCTGATAAAGTATAATAATATGAACATAAGTTTTCATATATATAAGTTCACCATTTTTTGTGTGATATTTTTTTCTATTGCAATTGGGCTAACCTTTCTAAAAATGATATACAATCTAAATTATGTACCAGACATAAGAAATGTAGGAAGTTATATAGAAGGAGTAGGAAAAGTTGTTGTAAAAACTGTATATGTGATGAAACATTATTCTACAAAAAATACTGATACGAATCTACCTGAGAACATTATTAGCAATGTAAAGGAGGATGAGGAATATCAAATAAAACAAGATCAGTTAGAAGAAAATAAGACTGATAATGCCGAACAAATAATATCGAAATTACCAATTGATTCTGATATAAAAGATTTAGAAAAGACAGTCAGGAGTCTATATGTACTTGAAAGCAGTGTCTCTATTAATGCACAAGATATGAAGCTGAGTGAATTAGCAAATAAAGATTTAAAAGTGAATATTAATGATAAAAAACCTAAAATACTAATATTTCATACTCATTCACAAGAAACATTTGTAGATAGTAGAAAAGGAAATGAAGAAGATAGTGTCATAGGGTTAGGTAATAAACTAGCAGATATTTTATATAAAAAGTATAAGATAAGAGCAATTCATGACAAAGGTAAATACGATGTAGTAAATGGAAAGCTAAAAAGAGATGGTAGCTACACAAGAGCTAGTGAAAACATAAAGAAACTGCTGAAAGATAATCCACAAATAGAAGTAGTCATTGATATACATAGAGATGGCATCCCTGATAATCTGAAACTTATAACAGAAGTAAATAAAAAGAAAACAGCAAAACTAATGTTTGTAAATGGTATATGTGAGAAAATTACAAATGGGAAAATGGAGAAAATTAGTAACCTACCTAATAATTTTATTTCTGATAATATGTCTTTTAGTTTACAAATGCAACTTGAAGCAAATGAGATGTATCCAGGTTTAATGAGAAAAATATTAATTAAACCATATAGATATAGCTTGTTTATGAAACCTAAATCGCTACTTGTTGAAGTAGGGGCGCAGAATAACACCGTAGAAGAAGTGAAAAATGCAATGGAGCCATTATCAGATACGATAGCAAAGGTTATAAAATAAGGCAACTTATGCTTAGGATAATGGGTTTGGCTAGGTAAAGTCAAAAATACTTCTTTACAATTTAAATATAATAATGTATAATTAGCAATCGGGAATAAGATTAGATTAAAAACTTTATGTATAGTACATTGTTAATTGATGGAATGGGGGTATAATAGATGTCAGATTTAAAAGAATTATATTATGAAGATGGAAAAGTAAGATATTCAGGTGAAGTTAATGAAAATAATGGATACCACGGAAAAGGTAAATCGTTTTATGAAAATGGCAACACCTCATACGAAGGCGAGTATAGAGAAAATAAATTTCATGGAGTTGGGAAAATATTTTATACTGATGGCAAGATTGCATATCAAGGGGAGTTTTGTGACAATAAAAGACATGGTGTAGGAAAATTATTTTCACATGATGGTAAAGTAATATATGAAGGTGAATTTTCAGATGATAATAGACATGGTTACGGCAGAGAATATAGTATGATTACAGGGGAAGTAACGTATCAAGGGAAATTTGAAAATAATAACAGAGCATAAAATGCCTCTTATTAAAATATTTGTACTAGATAAAATACGAGGTGAGAGCATGTCTGTAACAGACATAAAAATAGAAAAGGATACACTGAAATTGAAAGAAATGTATTACAAAGAATTGAGAGATAAAGTTTATAAGAATTACGTGTTTGAGTTTGAAGATAGAATTATCTCAAAATTTTGGGCGACTATAAAGAAGGATGATAATAAATGTATTATTGAGTATATCACTGATAAAAAATACAGAGGGAAAGGACTTGCAACGCTAGGATTACGAATATTATGTGAAAAGATATTTAGTGATTTGAGTATTAAAACAATTGAACTAAAAATAGACAATGGAAATATAGCTAGTGAAAAAGTTGCTAAAAATAATAATTTTGAAAAAGGTGAAGAGAATATATATTATAAAATTAATCCCAATTTTAAAATTAATATTGACAAGAAAATGATTTTAGAAAAAGAAAGTGTTAATCTTGAATTAGTGTATATATAAGTACAGTTTTGTTATACATTTACAAAAAAGCTTGAATTAGTTTATACAATAATTCAAGCTTTTTTGCTGTAAGATTGTCACTGTTCTAAAAAATTTTTATATAATAATATAGTATGAGGGAAATATAATATTTGATTTAATAAATATTCATGATAAAAAAGAATTAAAAGACATTGGGGTTAAATATTAAGGAACAGGTATATGAAAAAATAAAAACAAATGGGGTCAACTTGTCAAAAGCCTGTGACCCTATTTGTTCTTAGCATAATAATCAATACTATACATATAATTTTATATAATACTAAAAAAATAAGGAGGGTGAGTGCATGTCTGTATCAGATATTGGAAAGTCAATAAGTAAATTTTCGCAGGAGTTTTTTAAACAGGATGCTGCAATTATAGGGATGAAATCTGTAGATAGCAACTGGATTATAGAAATAGAAGTAATGGTATACGATGAATATATGAGAGAAAAAGCTAAAAGACCTTTAGTAGAGACTTATGAAATAGAACTTGATAAGTCTTATGTGATAAAATCATTTAAGAGGTTAAGAATGAGAGAAAAAGGCTCAATTGAAGAACTATACGAAGAATAGTTAGGAGGATGAAATAATGGCGAAACTTTACTGTTACTGTATCTTTCATCAAAACGATCCGAATGGAAAATTGAAAATCAAAAATAAAAGTTTTATTAGTTATAAAGATATAGTCTTGCTTTGCGAAAACATGAAATCAAATATTAATGCAACAAAAGAAGGGATATTGAAACATGATAAGATAATAAGAGAGGTATTTGAGGAACGAGAAGTTATACCTATTAGTTATGGCATGGTAGTAGAGTCAAGAGAGCAAGCAGAGGAATTTCTAATGAAAAATTATTTTCCTATACTAAAATTATTTGGAAAAGTACAAAATAAAATTGAAGTTGGCTTGAAACTTATATGGAACGAGGAAAGTTTTTCTAAAGATGTAGAAAATAAAAAAATTATTGCATTTAAAAAGCAATTAGCTGGCAAGAAAAGAGTGACAGAGCAAGATAAAATAGAACTTGGGAAAATGGTTGAAGAAAGGGTTAACGATTTAAGAAAAAAATATAAAGATGAAGTAATGAGTAAGCTGAAAGAGTATACTGATGATTTTACTATTAGTGAGGATATAAGCCCTAGAATGGCATTAAAGGCATCTTTTTTAGTTGATAAATCAAATGAGTTAAAGTTTGATGAGGCTATAAATGAACTTTATCAGAAATATATAGGTAGTTTCAATTTTAAATATATAGGGCCATTACCGCCCTATAGTTTTATAAACGAAAAGTTTAAATAGATTAGTGGTGAGATGTTATGGTTATAAAAGGTGTAATTAAAATATTTGAAACCATTATAGATTATGCTGAGAAGGAATACTATTCTACACCAGCTATACAGAAAAAGCTAATGGAGCTAAATATTTTATACGAAGAGGGTAAAATTTTAAAAAAAGAGTATGAAAAAACTCAAGATGATTTAATAGAACGATTACTGGAATCTAGGCAGAAGGAAAGTGATGAACAGGAGGATTAATATGAGTAATGAAGTCTTAGAACAACAAGATATGACGCTTTTAGAACTATTAGACAGACTTCTAAATAAGGGAATTGTAATTAGGGGTGATTTAACTATTTCTGTGGCGAATGTTGATTTGATTTATGTTGGCCTCGGACTCATAGTTACATCAGTTGAAACTATGAAGAAATATACGGAAAGTCAGGGTGATTGAGGTTGATAGAATATTACTATCTATACGGGTTAATTAATTCAATAGATATAAATGACTTTTATGAGCGAGGAGTTCAGGGTGCTTCTATTTTGATTTATAAACATGAAAATTATTCGCTTATTTATAGTTTGACTTCTTGCAGAAAGGTAGAAGCAGAGTATAGTTACCTGATGCAGCACGAGCGAGTGCAAGAAATGCTAATGAGAAAATTTGATGTGCTTCCATTTTCATTTTCAACCATTTTATTATCAGAAGCAAGCCTAGAAAAGTTTTGTAATAAATATAATGATAAAATATTAAAGAATTTTGAAAACATATCAGGAAAAATTGAGATGGGCGTAAAAATTATTACTAGTGAAAATATGGTTAATGAATCTGAAAAAAATGATATAAAAGAAAGTAATGGATATAATTATATGATTAAAAAATTCAAGGAATTTACAAGCAAAAAAAGTAAACTGGAAGAAATAAAACAAAAGATATATCCCATAGAAAATAGCATATCTCACCTAGTTAATAAAGAAAAGAAAAAGTATAATCAGGATAGCAAAATCGTATTAAACGGTGCATATTTAATAGAAAAGGAAAATATAGACCTGTTTAGAGAATGCATTAATAATTTAGAGGATGACGATAATTTTGAAATAATAGTATCTGGGCCATGGACACCTTACAGTTTTGTTAGCTTAGATGGAAAGGATGATGATTAAATTTGGAGGATTTAGATATTAAGAAAGAGGTTGAAAGGCTTCAAAAAACCAAGAATAGATTAGAAGCCAACAAAGACAATGTGGATAAGGGGTTAGCGCAATTAGTTTTGACTTTGATACAACTCCTCAGGAGACTAATGGAAAAGCAAGCTATGACCAGAATTGAAAACAATTCTGTGTCAAATCAAGAAATTGAGGAGCTTGGACTAACCTTTATGAAACTTGATGAAAAAATTAAAGAGATGATGGAAATCTTCGATTTAACCGAGGAAGATTTAAATATTAATTTAGGACCTTTGGGTGATTTAATGTAAATGGAGGTGATTGATTTAATGAGTCAAAATAGAATTACACATTCAGGTGGAGGAGCTACACTTGGGGACATCCTAGAAAGAGTATTAGACAAGGGTGTTGTTATAGCTGGAGATATAAGTATCGCTATTGCAGATGTAGAGCTAATAACTATTAAAATACGACTTGTTGTAGCTTCGGTAGATAAAGCAATGGAAATGGGAATAGACTGGTGGAAAAGTGATCCGACATTATCATCTAGAGCATATGATAAACAACTAGAAGACAATAAAGAAACTACTAAACAACTAGAAGCACCTAAAAAAAAGAAAATACCAAAGAAAATGGAGAGACTGGCTGAGGAGGAATGGTAATGAAAGGGCAAGCAGTATACATATATGGATTTGCCGGGGAATTTTTTGATATTCCTGAATATGAAGGTATAGATGAAAGAAATAACGTATATATAGAGGATTACGACGGTATATATGCTGTAGAGAGTAAAGTAGAGCTAGATGAATTTGGCTCTCCTTATATTGATGAAAATTTAGAGAATGTAAGTTGGTTAAAAAATAAGGCTAGGATTCATATGGATGTAATAAAAAACGTTATGGAGTATACTCAAATTATACCTTTGAAATTTTGTACAATTTTTTATGATGACAGCAAGATTAAAGAATTTGTCATGGAACTCAAAGATAAGCTAATAGAAAACTTAAGTAGCCTTCAAGGTAAAGAAGAATGGTCATGTAAAATGTATTGGGATAAAAAAGGGTTTCTGAATAATTATATGAATGAAGAAAAAGAAAAAGATAAGGAAAATATGACTAATATGTCAGAAGGTGCGGCATATTTTCTAAAAAAGAAACTAGAAATCAACTTAAATAAAAAGGCAATTAATAAGGTTAATTTTATAATAGGGAAAGTAACAGATACTTTAAAAGATTTAGTTTTAGAAGTTAAATCTAATAAAATTCTTGCTAAAGAGCTTACAGAGAGAGAAGAAGATATGGTGATGAATTTATCACTTCTAATAGATTATGCAGAGAAAGATTTATTTTTAGAAAAAATGAATGAGTTAAGTTCAAAGGTGAGGGGACACGGTTTGATTTTGAAACTAAGTGGTCCATGGCCTCCTTATAATTTTGTAGAAAACTTAAAATAATATTAAAAAATATCTTGTAGACAGACACTAAAAACTTAAATGCGAATATAATAAAGTAGGGTGCTTTATAGCTTAAAAAAAATAAGAGGGGGTCAAATATGCATACTATTAAAACCAGTTCAAGCTTTAATTAAAGTATATATAAAAGCTTGTTTTAGATTTAATAGTCCATGACCCCCTTATAAATTTTTTATGTTATCGAGTTAATGAGAACATATAATTAATAAAGGAAGGTACCCTAATAACCTTAAAAAAACTAAAGGAGGGGGTGAAAAAATGAAAACTATTAAAAAATCAGTTCATGCTTCAAGTCTTGTAGAAGTTATTGATAGAATTCTAGATAAAGGTATTGTAATAGATGTATGGGCTATTGTTTCGTTAGTAGGTATTGAGCTTTTAACAATTGAAGCAAGGGTTGTTATAGCAAGTGTAGAAACATGGTTAATATATGCTGATGCAGTAGGTCTTCTAGGAGGGGATCATCATGGTCATCATGAAGCAATAGGAGAATAAACATAAATAGAGAGTGGATGAAACTTATCAGTTCTCCACTCTCTATTATAAATAATAAACATTAAAAATTCAGTAAGGAGGGGAGTTTTACATGGGAGATATGTCGATTCATGAGAAGTTTGTTGTAACTCCTCATATTAATGATGTAATAACTAGAAGTTTAATATATTTGCAAGCAGGGTTTCCAATTCATTTCAAGGGTCCAGCCGGCACAGGCAAAACAGCATTAGCAGTACATATAGCTAACAAACTTGAGAGACCAGTTATGATAATGTTTGGAAATGAGGAGTTTGAAAGAAGTGATTTGCTTGGAAATAGTTATGGATTAAAAAGAAAGATAGTATTTGATAACTATGTTTCAAGTGTCGCAAAGCAACAAGAGGAAGTTGAAGTGAAGTGGATTGATGGACGTATTCTAGAGGCTTGTAAAAATGGATATGTTTTGATATATGACGAATTTACTAGATCTAGACCGGAAACTAATAATGTATTTTTATCTATTCTTGAAGAAAAAATTATAGAGACAAATTCTAGAAAGAATGGAAAAGAGGTTATAAGAATACATCCAGATTTTAGAGTTATATTTACTAGTAATCCGGAGGAATATGCGGGTGTTCATAAATTACAAGATGCTTTAAAAGATAGAATGATTACATTAAGCTTAGATTTTCCAGATAGAGAAACAGAAATACAAATTTTAAAATCTCAAGCTAAAATCGTGACTAAAATTGCAGAGACTATCGTTGATATTATAAGAAAATTTAGAGAGTTAAAAGACATGAACTTTAGCCCAACAATAAGAAGTGGAATAATAATAGCAAAAAGTATAAAGGTAAGTAAGTTAGAAACGAAACTGAAAGAGGAATTATTTAAACAAATTTGCAGAGACGTTATTTTATCTGAAAAATCTCATAGTACAGCTCTTGAAAAAGAAAAAATAATAAGTGAGTTGGATAAAATTATGTCTGACGTATTATAAGAATAGTCCAGATATATCTGGACACTACATAGGGTTCAAGTATATCCGGACAAGGGAAAGGAGGTGATTTATATGGAAAAAATAGAAAACATAAGCAAAGATAAAGCAATACAAAAAGTAAAAGCTTTACTAGATGTTGTTTGTTTTGAGAAATGCTTCATCATAGAAAATAAAATATGCCATAAAGTATATAGAACTATAAAATATATAATAGACTGTGATGTAAAATGCATTCGAAAGAGTGTAAGAATAGATGAACATAGAAGAGAAATTATAGTTATTATAGTATATAAATATATTATAAAATATATAGACCATTGTGGAGTAAAGAGAGAAGTTGTTAAGTCAGAAGTTGTAGAAGAAAAAATTTCTTTACATAAACACTGCGAAGATGGCTGTGGGTCTAAGGAATTGCATGAAGAAAACATTTGTTTAGAGATTAAAGAGGCATACTGTAAGGACTTAAAATTTAAAAATTGTGGTAGACATTCTATTATTACAGGGAAAGTTGTAATTAAAGCAGAAGTAATAGTTTTTGAAAAAGAACTCCTAACTGTATTTGTTGAAAAACATCATGATAAACATGATAAATGTGATAAAAAAGACTTCATTGATGAAGAAAAAAAGATTGACGAAAATAAAGAAAGTCTATAATGTAAAAGGTCGGGCACGCAAATCACATGCCAGACCTTTTACATTATCACCCTTTTTGTATTTTAAAAATATAATAGTGAGAAGAAGAGATTAATAGTTAACATGTAGCGTATAAGTGCGTACAATACAGGAAGGAGGTAAAAATGCTTAAAGCAGGAAAATTGATGGAAGATTTGCAAATAATTAATAAAAATAAAAGAATGAAGAGTCCTATTGTAAGTATAATTATGCCTACATATTGTAGAGGGGCAGTTTATTTAAGTAGGGCTATAGATAGCGTACTAAATCAAACATTTAAAAATTTTGAGTTCATAATAATAGACGATGGCTCGAAAGATGGTACCTTTGAAATATTAAAGGAGTATCAAAGAAAAGATTCAAGAGTAGTTATAATAAGACATGAAAAAAACTCAGGTCTACCTGCGCTTAGAGTAAATGAGGGAATTATACATGCAAGAGGGAAGTATATATGTTATCAATTTGATGATGATGAATACCTCCCGAACTTTCTAGAAGTACTATATAACGAAATTAAAACAAAGGATTATCCTTGCGTTGTATATGGAAATTGCAAAGCTGAAATAAAATCACCAGATGGTAATGTAGTAGAAACAATTTTTGGCAAAGAGTTTAATTATGGATTGTTAATGAATTATAATTATATAGCAAATAATTCAGTTATGCATGATAGGAGCATATTCGATCTAGTTGGGCTATATGACCCTCATATATTAATGAGGAGATTTTCGGATTATGACTTGTGGCTTAGAATGGGAAAAGAGGTGCCGTTTATATGGGTGGATAAGATGATTTCAAGAGTACATGCTGGAGAAAAGAACTCGCTTGCAGATATGATAGATTATAATGTCACAAAGTTATCTAATATTAGAAAATATATCGAAATACCTAGAAATGATTTTCTAAGGTATGATAACATATCAGAATATGATGTAGATGATATAGAAAATAAATATAATCATTACTTTAGACAAAAAGAAATAGATTACTTAAAAAGATTTGAGATTACTCCATATATTACACAAAATAGTTACTATCTAG
Organism: Clostridiales bacterium; assembly: GCA_003452395.1. Lineage (GTDB taxonomy): Bacteria > Bacillota > Clostridia > Lachnospirales > UBA12420 > UBA12420. The sequence goes on along the minus strand of DMOI01000054.1, from coordinate 22,483 downwards.
AAAAAAATGATAAATATATTGCAAACTTATCGAGACCGAGACTTAGAAGGTTATTGGTTACTAAATGCGATTTCTCAACATCAGTAGATGTAACTATTAAAAATTATACGAATAGAATAGCCAATTTTCCGTACAACTACTTTTTCTTAGATGAAGGGTCACAAAGTATTTTTACTGATGCTGATTATGATCATGATATTTTGGCGTTATATAGAACAATAGGTGTAAACTCTACTAAGCTACTCGAAGACAATAAAAATCAAGGCAAGCCTGTAATGTATATAATGGATGATAACATGTTTAAGTTTCATGAATTGGGAGAGGAGTTTTCATACTTAAAACCTACAGCACAGGGATATATAGAATTAGAAAAGCAGGTATCTGGCAGTGACTTGGTAGTTAGTTATAATCCAATAATTACTGATGATTGTAAGAAGTATAATAAAAATATAATCGAACTTAAGACCAACATACCATATGAATATGTGAGTACTAAAAAGAACGCAAAATCTAAAAAAATTAAAATTGGAATGTTTTCGGGGTATGTAAGGAAAAATGAACTAAAAGAAATGTGGGAATTGTTAAAAAAGATATCAAAAAAGTATAAGAAAAAAATAGAGTTTCATTTGTGGGGTATGAATCCGAAAGAGTTTGGAGAGTTAGACTGCGAAGTATATTATAGACCATTTACGCATAGCTATGATAATTATTTATGTGCTGTTAAAAATTCATTTTTTCATTATCATATATGTCCGCTAAATAGCAAAAAGGATGCAGCTTTGAGTAAAAGTGCAATAAAGTTTCTTGAAGGCACTGTTGCAGGAGCTGTTGGGATATTTTCAAATGTAAGTCCGTATAAGAATATCCCAGATAATATGTGTATAAAAGTGGACGAAGGACTAGAAAATTGGGAAAAGACAATAGATAAGGCTATAAATTTAAAAGAAGAAGAGAGAATGAAAATGTTTAATAATGCTAAGAAATACATTATAGAAAATTACTCTACAGAAGCACAAGTGTATTCTTTTATAACTGCACTAGAGACTGCAGAGCTTTACTCTAAAATGAGAGGTAAAAAAATAGCGTATTTCTTTCATGATGCCTATCTAGGAGGAGCAACGCTACATTTATTAAAGCATGCACTAATGCTCAGGGAGCTTGGCTTTGAAGTGTTACTTTGTACAACGACAATTCAAGAACAGATAAAAGATTTATCACAGTACGTTCAAAGATACAATTTAAATGTAAATATACTAAAGTTTAGTAGATACGTCGAACTAGTAAAACCTAATGCACAAGATATAGAAGATGCAAGAGGGTTAGCGAATTGGTTTAGTTGGAATAACGTGGGGCTTGTACACTCTGTGACATACAATACATCAGTTGGGATTGCATGTAAAGTAAACAAAATACCACATGTAGCAACGCTGCATCAGTTTTATAAAAATGAAGTTTCAAAAGATGATATAAGAAAGAATAAATTAATTGATATAGTTCACTCATCCTCAAATAAATATGCAAAAATGTGGTCAGATAATTTGCTAGTACCAGCAAGAAAAATGTGCTGTGCGATAGATGATAACTTCTTTTCTTATTATGATGATAATGTAGATAATGTAAGCAGAAGTAAGGAAAAGATTAAGATTCTATTATCCGGAACATTACAAGAAAGAAAAAATCAATCGAATGCTATAAAAGCAGTAGCTTTGCTTAGAGAAAAAGGCTACAATGTATTTTTGGACCTAATAGGCTACGATAACTTGCTAGTAAGCTACGCTGAAGAATGCAAGAAAATAATAAGTGAAAATAGGCTAGAAGAGTACGTTAATATCAGAGGATTTACGGAAAACCCAGAGGATTATTATGCGAATTGTAATATTTTATTATGTTCATCCATGGATGAATCGACTCCACAAACTATTCTTCAAGCAATGGCTGCGGGCGTACTAGTAGTATCTACAGATGTGGGTGGAGTTTTGGAAATAATAAAAGATAATTACAGTGGTATTATTTGCAAGGGTTATGATGAGAAATCTTTGCAAGAAGGCTTAGAAAAAGCGATAAATTTAAATAATGGTGAAAAAGTAGATATGTTAACCAATGCAAATAATACTGTAAGAATGGTAGCCAAATATGACTTTATAAAATCTGAATTAGTAAACCTGTACAATGAAGCATTTGAAGAAAGTAAAAACAATCCTCCTCCTAATATATTAGAAGAGATAAGTACTAGTTAATGTATAAAATGGGATATATATTAATAACTGGAGGAGCAGGATTTATAGGTTCAAACCTTTCAAAAAAGCTTTTAATGCTAGGAGAGAAAATAATTATATTAGATAACTTTAATGATTATTATGATGTGAGTATAAAAGAAAAAAACATATCTGAGATAAATGATATATTAAAGCAAAATGATTTTGCAAATGATAATCTAGTTTTGTATAAAGGAGATATAAGAGATACTATTTTACTAGATGAAATCTTTAAAAAGTATAAAATAAAAATAATTATTCATCTTGCAGCTATGGGGGGAGTAAGATACTCGATACAAGAACCATTGCTATATCAAGATGTCAATATCTGTGGGACAATTAAGTTGCTTGAAAAATGTAAAGAATATAATGTTAAAAAAATAATATCTGCTTCGTCTTCATCGGTATATGGTAACAATAAGAAAGTGCCGTTTAATGAAGACGACAGAGTTGATTTTCAAATTTCACCGTATGGTGCTACAAAAAAGGCGGGAGAGCTAATTTGCTATACGTATCATCATCTATACGATATCAATTGTATATGCCTCAGGTTTTTCACAGTATACGGACCAGGACAGAGACCAGATTTAGCGATTCATAAGTTTATAGATTGTATTTTAAACGATAAAAGCATACCCGTGTTTGGAGATGGTAGCACAAAGAGAGACTATACCTATATAGATGATATTACGGAAGGTATAGCGGGTAGCATGAGATTAGCAATGAGTGGAGAAAAAATATTTGAAATAATAAATATAGGGAACTCAAGCCCAATATCGTTAAATGAAATGATAAGCACCATAGAACAAGTAATTGGTAAAAAAGCTAAGATCAATAGATTGCCAATGCAACAGGGTGACGTGGATATTACATTTGCGGATATAAAAAAGGCTAAAAGACTTATAAATTATAACCCGCAGACGTCATTTTATAATGGTGTAGAAAATTTTATAAAATGGTATATCGTAAATCTGAAAAAGAGGTGATAAAAATATTGATGAGTGAAAATATAAAATTAACTGTCATATTAGCATGCTTTGGGGAAATAAAGGAAACAGAAGAATTACTTATGAAAACAATTGAGAGCTTAAGAGAAGTAAAAGATTATATTATGCTTATTATAGTTATAGATGGAATGTGTTTGTTAGAATATTCGCTAATACAAAATCTAGAGACACAATTTAAATATATAAAAATCATTAGGCATCATGAAGAACTACATTTACCAGCAAAGCTGTTAAATGTAGCTTTTAATCATGTAATTACGGAGTACGTATCATTTTCATGGGCAGGTTGTTACATTGATAAACTTGTACAGGACTTTGCCAGGAATCCTAGACTAGATTCAGAGGTATACGCTATTACTAGTCAAAATCGTTTTGAAGTTCCTATAACCATAAACCAGTCGCTAATATATGGCTGGTTAGAGCGTACAAAATTATTCGAGCTAAATAACCTTATTATATCTAAACAAGCGTGGAAAACTATAGGCGAGTTTGATGAATCAGAGTTTCTGCAAAAAGACTTTGATTGGGAGTGGACGCTCAGACTAGCAAGATATTTTACATATACTATAGTTGGTTCTGCTATGAAAAATAATGAGGTTTCCATAAAACAGTATCCGTTTAAAAAGAACGTTTACTTCGGTGAAGATATTGTGCATCGTTATGTACTAAGAAACAGACCAATACCGTATAAACAAAATAAAAATACAGAAAAGCTTTTTTATAAAGATTTGCGAGGTTATAAAATTACCATTATAGGTGGATATTGGGATTATCACCATATCCAGTTGGGTTTTCTTAATTATTTGGATAAATTATATGGCAAAGGATTTGCTACATACAAAATAATTTTAGACGATATATTGCGTCCTGAAGATGTAGAAGGTTCAAATTTAGTAATAATAGTGCGAGGCAGAAATACTAAAATACTTGAAATTATTAATAAATGCAAGGAAGATAATATTAGAACCTTATACATGCTTGATGATAACTGGCTAAGTATAGGGCACGATCTGCCAGAACTCTATGGACAATTTATAAAAGGTAATCCGAAGTATGACACTTTCATAGAAGCGATAAAAATATGCGATTATGTGTTAACTTACAATAAACTACTCTGTTCAGATATCAGTGCGTACAATGGCAATACAATACTATTTCCGGTAAATGTTGATCTGAATTTATATAAAGGTAGTAAGCGGAAGATTTTTTGCATGAATACGAAAGATAAAATATTGATAGGCTATGTTGGCTCATTAAGAGCAGACGATACTGCTTTTTGTGCACTATCAAATGTAGCACGGAAATATAAAAATGTAAGGGTTTTGTTATTTGGAGGCTTAAGCCAGAACCAGAAAACGTTATTTGAAGGTCTTGATATTATCACATATGAGCACATCCCGTATCAAATATATTGTAAGATGATAAAAGATTTGGCACCTGAGATTTTAATTGCTCCGTTACCGGGTAATAGAACAGCCATGTCTAAATGCCCCAATAAGTACCTAGAAATAGGAGCGATAGGTGCAGCAGGGGTTTATGCAGATTTACATCCATATAATGAGGTCGTAAAAGATGGAGAAAACGGATTACTTGTACCTACTAACACTGTAAGTGCATGGGAAGAAAAGATTTCATTGCTTATTGAGGATAAAAAGTTGCTTGCTAGAATAAAGAAGCAATGTCACAGGAATGTGAAAAAGAGGTATGCAACGGGGAAGTTATTAGGGAAATTTTGCAGGATGATAGAAGGCGCGATAAAAAATAAGGAAATGATGATGTATAAACAATAAATGTGATAATAGGGTCAAAAATGACCCTATCCCCCTATTCCTATTCTATTCGTTTTTACATTTTAATATATATAAATACTTGTAAAGTCGCTATCTGACAGATTTCTAATATATTGACCATTGTCAGTATCAAACACTTTAATGACACCACTACCTAATATATATGCACGATTACCATCTTTGGCCAGCGCCATTTGGTTTACGCCATATATTGGGTTAATAGTTTGGTAATGCATAAATTCAAATAATTTATTTAAAGTCTTTGCTACAGGATCAAATGTATAAACTTCCACAAAATCTTTTGTCAAAACAAATACTTTGTCTTTTACTTTACTATATATTATTGTTTGTGGTTTTTCATTGGTTAGTACAGAGTGGGTAACACCGAAATATTTATGTTCTGGTGGACAAGGGATATAATACATTGGAATGCATACATTTTCAATATTGCTTATATCAATAATGTCTACTTTGTTACTAGTGTAACATGCTACTAGTAGAAAATTTTCATCAGGAGTCAAGGCTATATTTATTGGGGAGTCACTTACCATAATTTCGGCAGGTGCTTTTTTGTTTTGTATTTCACCTACATACACACTTCCAATGTTACCTTTATAGTAAACAGCATATGCTTTAATACGCCCCGTTTTATAAAATATCCCATAAATAAGCTGACATTCTTCAACGCCTTGTACATCTGCAAATACATAGCTATAGCCATCAATCCAGTCGATACCGTCATTTTCATTATATCCACCACTAGCAAGTAAAGCGTATTTACCATATTTAACGCTGTGTGCACTAACATAAGACATCCAGTGAAAAGTAATGTATGGCTGTTCTGCACCAGTAAAAACTTTTGTATACCATCCTTTTTCACCCATAACGATGCAGTTAGTTCCGTTATCTTGTGCTGCTATACTTGTAGCATTTAGAGGGGGATAAAGGTGTTCTTTAAGTGAGGTTGTTGATAGAACGCGGGAAGTATGTGTATCTATCTTATATAATGTATCATCACTGGAAGTAGCAAGTAAAATCTCGTTTGGCTCAATAATTCCCTGCTTTTCAAATACAGCAATACCTTTTGTTCCACCTTCAATATTATCCAGCTCTTTTAGAAGTACCCCATTTGAATCGAACACCTTAGCATGAGGCGCAAGGCTTACCACCAGCTTCTGAGCTGGATTACTGAAAGCGATACCTCTTATACCGATGGGAACATTAACTGTGCTTTTGTGCTCGAAAGAATTAACTTTGGTTAATTGATATGTACTCGAGTTAAACTCAAATACTTCTATGGTGTGCTCTGATAAAACGTAGATTGCCCGCACACTACTATTTTGGGTAAATGAATGAGCAATATTATTAGTAATTGTCTGCGTTACCAGACTTATATCCCCTGGTCCATTATATTTGTAGCCATAGAGAGTTCCTTCTTCAGTTAGCACAAATATACAACCATAGGCAAGGTCTACATAAACAGGATGTTCTGTATATGTGTCGACTACATGGTCTTTTTCGATAATTCCATTTTGGTGCAGCCAAAAAAGAGTAAGTGTTTTTGATGTATAATCTGTTACAAAAAAATATAAACGATGATAGTTATCTTCATTTACACTTAGAAAAACGCATTCACCCGGAATGGAATAGGTGAATAGAGTGTTTCTTACAGAGATTGTATAGCTTGCAATACCTGGATCGAGAGTTGTACCAACTCCAACAGCACGAACTTGTGTTGGATTATAAAGATAATTTACATCTCGTATGGACGTAATCGAAAAATCAACATCTTCTGTATCTTTAAGGATAGGCGTACGTAATCCTAAATCTACAGTCATAAATTTTTTATTTGCCCCACTGCTTATAATAGCAATCATACTATCTTTCAGAGAAAGTGTACCCGAACTTTTACGTGATATATCTATACCGACAGGATTATAAGGGAGTTTAAGGTTATAAAAAACAGTGTAGTCGTTTAAATCAATAAGGTAAAGACTACAGTCACTTTCGTTTGCTAGTATAGCATAGGGTATATATGGCTCTGCCATAGTGAATCACTCCTTCATTTTGTTAACGCTAGTATAATATTATATATGTAGATATTTTCTAATTGTGACAAGCTATTTTAGAACCTTTTTATGCTTGTTCACATAGTATATATTAGGTTGGTTTATAACTATCGATAAAGAGGAGGTGTTGAAATGTTGAATCAAGAAACCTTGGAATATGTGGATAATTTAATATCTAAAATAGATGCACCTGAGGAATTTAAGGGCAGTTTAAGAAGTGAAATAATCAGATATATTGATAAAGCTTACGGAAATACAAGTACTGATGAAATCGTAAATAAATTCGGCTCTGCTGAAAGACTTGCTGATGAAATATCACGTAAATTGGCAGATAGAATAAGTGAAGACTTTGGAGGTATCATTGCAAGGCCATCAGGTAAAAAGCACAAAAAGCATCATTCGGACAAGCCTTATGGCGAAGTTACCCAAGAAAATAGTAATGTTAATATAAAACTTTTATATATTCCTCTTATTCAAATCGCATCAGGAACTGAAAGAATACATTATTATTTGTCGGATGATGATGATGATGACGAATAATCGAAATTGGACGTTTAAACTCTATGTACATAAATACTATATAAATCAACCAAAATGAGATGAACAAGTGAGATGGGGTCAAGCTTGATCCCATCTCAAACCTTTTTGTGAAATAGCTATCTTTAACCTCTTATATTTTGACCTCAGTCACTTATTTAAGGTAACTTTAAGGGAATGACTAACATATAATAATTATAAATAGGAGGAATTTTTATGAGAAAAATGGTAAGTAATTTTTTGAAAAAAATTGGTTTTAAAAATATCAACGATAAACAGATGAAGGTAAGTGTTGTTGTGTTGTGTTATAATGGCGAAAAGTATCTGAGGGACAGGCTTAGCAGTATTATTAATCAGACAAGTAAGCCAGATGAGATAGTTTTTCTAGATGATGCATCAACTGATAATAGTTTAAAATTAGCAAAAGAAATACTAAAACCTAGTAAAATAAAATATCGGATAATTAAAAATTGGCGAAATGAAGGTTGTGCAAGGCAGATCATTAAAGGAATAAAGAAGTCAAAGAGTGACTTTGTTTGGATTGCTGAGCAAGATGATTATTGCAGTGGAAACTTTTTAGAAAATATTAAGAAAATGTATGCAGATGATGAAACTAATGTGTATTTTTGCAAGTCAATTCCTGTGGATGAACGTAACAATAAACTAAAGCATTACTATATTGATGAGGAAGAGATTTTAGATGATTTTTGTGTAGATGGTAAGAGCTTTGTTGAAAATAATTTATGCATAAAAAATACTGTCTACAATATTAGCTCGGTTGTATTTAAGAAAAATGCACTTAAAAATGTTTACGAGTATATGAAGCAATTTAACGTTTTCTATGACTGGATTATGTATGTGTATGCCTTGCGGGGTGGCAAAATATGCTATTGTTCTACTGTTCTTAATTATCATAGGAGACATAACGAAAGTATTATAGCAAAGTATAAAGGAAGCAATTTTTATTATGAGGACTTATTTTGTATGAAAAATTATATCCTTGATAATTTCACTATATCAGAGGAAAATATGGATATTATGCTTTTTGAAATGTACAGAGAATATCTAAAATGTGGCTCTGAAAATGATAAATCAACAGATATTAGGAGACATCCTTATTTAGGAGCAAAATATCAAGAGTTTCATAACAAGATTAATGAGAGGAGGTGAAAATATGCAGGTAGTAATTTTGTGTGGTGGAAAAGGAACTAGATTAAAGACAAGTGAGGAAGTTCCAAAGCCTCTGGCTTTAGTAAATGGAAAACCACTTATATGGCACATAATGAGTATTTACAGTAAATTTGGCTTTAATGAGTTTATCCTTCCTTTAGGATACAAAGGAGATAAAATAAAAGAATATTTTATGCATTATGATTGGATGAATCATGATTTTATAAAAATAGGTAGTGAAAACAGGATAGAGCTTCTTGAAAAACCAGAAAAATGGAATATAACATTTGTAAATACTGGACTTGAAACTATGACAGGCGGAAGAATTAAAAAAATTGAGAAATACATAAAAGGTGATACTTTTATGCTTACCTATGGTGATGGACTAGCTGACGTAGATGTTGATAGTTTAATCAATTTTCATAAAAATAAGGGGAAAATTGCTACTGTCACAGGAGTTGAAAGGAAAACTCAATATGGAGTTTTAAGTGTCAAAGAAGGTATAGCAGAGTCATTTAATGAAAAAACGTCACTTGATGGATTGATAAATGGGGGATTCTTCGTATTAGATAAAAAAGTTTTTGATTATTTAGATGGGGATGATGGATGCATATGGGAAAATGAGCCGCTAAGTCACCTTGCAAATGATGGAGAATTAGCGGTATATGAGCATAAAGGGATATGGATGGCGGTAGATACGTATAAAGATTTACTAGATATAAACCAGAAATGGAAGGTTTAAGGAGGTAATAGAGATGTCAGAGGGAAATTTCGTAACTAAGGTAGCAAATCATATAAAAAATATATTTGCATATATGGCGGATGATGTAAATGAAACGTTAACTTTAGATGTAGCTCCAGATTCAGTCGTACAACCATATTCTACATATGAAAATAATGAAATTAAACATACAATTGATTCTGCTCGTCATCATTTTTGTACTATTGTTGGTAAGGAATACTTGTTCAAAGTATTGGCATTTCACCAATCACTACAAAAGAATAGTGATAGCTTTAAGCTATGGATATGTTGTATAGATGAGATAGCTTATACAATTTTATCAAGTATGGAGTTAGATAATGTAGAGATTATTACACTAGATAAGATAGAAGATAAGGAATTACTAAGTGTTAAAGAAGAAAGGAAAACAAATGAATATTGCTGGACTTTAAAAGCTCCATTAATTCAATATGTTCTGTACAATTATGGAGTAAAAGATTGTATATATTGTGACTCTGATATATATTTCTTTTCTGATCCATCAGAGATCTACCAAGAATGGGAAGGATATTCGATATTTCTATGTCCACAAAGGGATCTGGAGTGGGTTGAAAACGCGTATGGGAAATATCAAGCAGGATTAATAGGTTTTAAAAATGATGAGAATGCTAGGAAATGTTTAACTTTCTGGAGAAGCAAATGCCTTGAGTGGTGTTCGGGAACTCCAGATACTGATAATAATAGGTTCGGGGATCAAAAGTATTTAGATGAAGTTCCTACTATGTTTGAAGGGGTAAGAATTATCGGAAATTTGGGTATAGATGCAGCCCCATGGAACTTAGTATATAATAATGATTATAATATTTATGAAAAAGACAGTTGTATGTATGTAGAAAATTACAAGTTAGTAGCATTCCACTTTGCGTGTATTAATATATTTAATGATTCTGAATTTGACTTATGGAATTTCAATTATATACCAATACAGAGCATTATAAAAAATAAGATTTACCTACCTTATCTGACAGTAGTTAGAGAATGTATAGACAAAATAAGATCAAATATAAAATATTTATATAATAAAAATAATGTAATGGAAGCGAAGACTTATTATAAATATCCATTACCAAAATATAGAGTGGATATAGAAGATGGTTCTTACTGTTTTTGCACTATAGTTAGCAAAGAGTATCTAATAAGGGGATTAACGCTTTATTATTCTATAAAGAAGAACACAAATAAATTTCATTTCTGGATGTGTTGTGTTGATGATATTAGCTATAGTACGCTCTCAAATATGGAACTTGAAAATGTCACCCTTATTCCATTACAGGATATAGAAGATGAAGAAATAAGGGCAGTCAAAGAAGAAAGAAATACAAACGAATTTTGCTGGACATTAAAAGCTCCTTTGGTGGATTATATACTTAAGAACTTTGATATAGATAGTGTTATTTATTGTGATGCTGACTTGTTTTTCTTTGACGATCCAAAAACCATTTTTGAAAACTTTCAGGGTTATTATATTTATATATGTAGACAAAGAGGTACTTCTGAACTTGAAAGGGTACATGGAGGTTTTCAAGCAGGTTTCATAGGTTTTAAAAAAGAAGCGGAAGCTTTCAGGGTACTTGACTGGTGGAGGAAAAAATGTATTGAATGGTGCTTTGATGCCCCACAGCCAGAGATTGACAGGTGGGGCGATCAAAAATATTTAGACCAGATACCTATGAAATTTATAGGGATTAAAATAGAAAATAACCTAGGCATTAATGCTGCTCCATGGAATGTTATTTTTAATAATGATTATAAAATTGAGAAGATAAATGATGAAGTATATGTTGAAGATGATAAGCTTATACTATACCATTTTGGAAGTATGATATTTTACAATGAGAATGAGTATGATTTATGGAAGCTAAAACCTCTGACATTTAATAATAGCATAATAGACAATATTTACATTCCATACATTAATGAAGTAAGAGATACAATTAAAAAGTTGAAGACTGTAGAAAACGATATAGATGAATTTTATAGTAATAATGATATAAATAAGGCTATGAATTATTTTAATACTCAAAAGTATAATGACAATACAAAAAAAACATTTATTTCCAAATCTTTACAGAACGAGGAGGATTATAATGGACGACAAAGAAAGAGATTGTAATACAGGTTTTTTTAAAAATAAAAATGTTCTTATAACTGGGGGACTTGGGTTTGTAGGCTCTCATCTTATAAAAAGACTTCGAGCCTTAGGTGCAAATCTTTCAATACTGAGTAATAATTCTAATCCATGGAGATTAAAAGATGAAATTAATGATATTGATTTGAATAACATCGATATAACTAATGGTTCCCTGGTTAATAATTGTGTAAAATCAGTAAAGCCAGATTATATTTTTAATTTAGCTGCATACGGCGTAAATTCCGCCAACAATGAATACATCAAAGCAGTAAATGTTAATATAATCGGAATTATAAATATTCTAAATTCTATTCGAGACATAGGATGCAAAAAAATTATCAATATTGGGAGCTCAGCGGAGTATGGGGATAAGAAAAAAAGCATGCGTGAAAACATGTGCCTGACCCCGCTAAATATTTATGGTAGCACAAAAGCAGCGGCTACCATTATCTCCCATCAAATAGCTAGGGACAATGATATAAATATTGTAACCTTAAGACCTTTTGGAATATTTGGCGAAGGTGAGGAACGACATAAGTTTTTTTGCGATGTAATATTAACTTTACTAGAAAATAAGGATGTAGAATTAACAAAATGCGAACAGTTTAGAGATTACTGCTATGTTGAAAATATTATTGATGGGCTGCTTCTTGCGGCCTTAAGTGATACGGCAAAGAATGAAGTTATTAACATTGGAAGTGGTATTTCACATCCGTTGAATTATTATATAGATTTAATATTTAAGTATATGGAAACTAATAAAAAGCCAAAGTATGGTGCAATCCCCTATAGAAAAAATGAAATGTGGAATCCTGAGCCAGATATAACTAAAATTAAAGTTATATTAGGATGGAAGCCAAGGGTTGGACTTGAGGAAGGTATTAAACGAACAGTTGAATGGTTTAAAGAGAACAGGGAGCATTATATTTAATAATTTATGTAAGGAGGCTATAAAATGAGTAAGTTACTTGAAAACTCCTACAAAGGCAAAAATGTCCTAGTGACAGGACATACAGGGTTTAAGGGTTCGTGGCTTTCAATATGGCTGAGTAAGTTAGGCGCAAATGTAATAGGATATAGTTTAGACCCCTACACTGAACGAGATAATTTTGTATTATCTCAAATCAAAGATCATATAAAGGACATTAGAGGAGATATTAGAAATACTGATTTGGTTGATAATGTATTTAAAAAATATAAGCCTGAAATTGTATTTCATCTAGCGGCTCAGCCTATTGTGAGAACTTCGTATGAGATGCCCAAATATACTTTTGAAACAAATGTAATGGGAACAGTAAATGTTTTAGATGCAGTAAAGCGGACAGATGAAACAAAAGTTGGAATTATCATTACAAGTGACAAATGTTATGAAAATAAAGAATGGCTATGGGGTTATAGGGAAAATGAACGATTAGGAGGGATTGATCCCTACAGTTGTAGCAAAGCATGTGCTGAACTAGTTGTAGATAGTTATAGAAACTCGTTCTTTAAAATAGATAGATATAATGAACACGGAAAGGTTTTAGCCTCAGTAAGGGCTGGCAACGTAATTGGTGGTGGAGACTTTGCAAAAGATAGAATAATTCCCGACACGGTGAGTTCGCTAGAGAACGGACGTGAAATAGTAGTAAGAAATCCAAATGCAATAAGGCCATGGCAGCATGTACTTGATCCTTTAAGTGGATATTTGCTTTTAGGAGCTAAACTAATGAAATATGGAGTAGAATATTCTGGTGCTTGGAACTTTGGACCGAAATCAGATAATATTGTAACTGTCGGGGAACTTGTAGAGAAGATAATTAGATATTGGGGAAGTGGGAAGATTGTTTATCCAGAGCATGCGAGCAAATTGCACGAAGCAAAATTGCTTAATCTAGATATTTCTAAGGCAAAGCATATTTTAGGATGGATGCCTAAGTGGAGTATAGATGAAGCTATAGAGAAAACGGTAGAGTGGTATAAAAATTATAAAAAGTCTAATGTATATGAGATGTGTATAAAGCAAATTATGGAGCATGACGAAGGATACTAATTTTTTATAATGACCCAATATTAAGGAGGTGGCGGAGTGAAAATTTCAATAATAGGCGTAGGATATGTGGGACTAGTTACAGGAGCATGTTTATCAAACCTTGGGTTTGACGTTATATGTGCTGATATCCATGAAGAAAAAATAAACCAACTTAAAAACAATATATCCCCTATATATGAACCAGATTTGGATGATGTAATAAAAACTAATACGAGCAATAATAGATTGACATTCACCACAGATATGAAAAAAGCAGTAGAAGAAAGTAATGTAATATTTATTGCTGTGGGAACACCACAGAAAGAAGACGGAAGTGCAAACCTAGAATATATCGAAGGAGTTGCTAAAAACATAGGAAAATACATAAATAGGTATAAAACAATTGTTATAAAAAGTACAGTACCTGTTGGTACAGGAAATAAAGTGAAAAAGATAATAGAAGAGTATATAAGTGATATAAATATGAAAGACAAGTTTGATATAGTATCTAACCCAGAATTTTTAAGGCAAGGTTCAGCTATATATGACTTTAACAATCCAGAGCGTATAGTAATTGGCACAGAAACAGAAAAAGCGAAAAGTGTTTTAAAAGAAGTATATAAGAGTTTTTATGAAAGAGGAACTAACATTATTGAAACAAATATAGAAACGTCTGAACTTATAAAATATGCTTCAAACGCTTTTTTGGCTATGAAAATAAGCTATATAAACGAAATAGCAAACCTATGTGAAAAAGTAAATGCTAATATATTAGATTTAGCAAAAGCTTTAGGAGCTGACAAAAGAATATCTCCCGAATTTTTATCTCCAGGACCTGGATATGGAGGGAGCTGCTTTCCTAAAGATACGTTAGCGCTTGTTGACATAGCTACTAAAAACGAGATTGATTTAAGATTGGTCAAAGCAACTATAGAGGTAAATAATAGCCAAAAAATTAATGTAGTTAAAAAAATTTCTAAAATATTAGGTAATTTAAACGATAAGTATATAGGAATTTTAGGATTATCATTTAAGCCAAATACTGATGATATGAGAGAAGCACCCTCAGTAACTATAATAAACATGTTATACAAATTGGGAGCAAAGCTCAAAGTGTATGATCCGATTGCTATGGAAAATGCAAAGAAGATATTCACTAATATGCAAGATAGCATACAGTATTGCGAAGATAAGCTAGATGTTGTAAAAGACATAGATGCATTAATTATAATTACAGAATGGGATGATTTCAAAATATTGAACCTTAAAACTGTAAAAAAACTTATGAGAGGAAATATAATATGTGATTTAAGAAACATTTATAATAAAAAAGATATAGAAGATATGGGATTTAAGTACTATGGGACAGGAGTATAAAACTAAAATGAGGTCACAGGCTTGACAATTGTCAAGCCTGTGACCTCATTTTAGTTTACAGAAAAGTTTTCCCGATTTTGTCATCCTGAGCGAAGTGAAACGCACAGGGTTTAAAAAACATTGTATTGACAGATTCAATATGTGTAAAAGAATCGATGGGGTTAGGCTTGACAAACGGACATTTATGTTTTTGAATGTCCATTTGTCAAGCCTAACCCCATTTTATCTTACAATATTCATCATAATCAAGTCTTTGTCGTTAATTATATAATTACATGTACCTTTAAAGCCTACTTTCTCATATATATTTATGGCAGGAGTATTATTTGCAAGTACACTTAGGTACACTTCGTTCATGTTTAGAGTGGAAAACGCAAAGTGGCAAATTAATTTGCTTGCTTTATATCCTATAGATTTACCACGTGCAATTTCTTCACCAATCATTAATCTACCAAATTCTGCAATATTTCTTGTGTTATCTATATTATACAATGCAACTACTCCTATAGGAAGATTAAGAGTGGTATCTTCTATTATAAACATCATATCATCATTATTGCTTATATATCTTTCAAACCACACAATCTGTTCTTCTTTGGTAATTACTCTATTATTTAAAAACCATTCTCGTATTTTGTCTTTATTTCTCCAATTCATCAAAGTTTCAAGGTCGTTCTCATTAAGAGGTCTAAGCAGAATATTATCACCTTTTATAATATGTTCATGTCTCATTATTTTGCGAACCTTATAACAGTTTCTGTTACGTGATCTACAGTTGCTTTGGTGAGTCTCATATGAATAGGTAGCGATAATATTCTGTGCGATATTCTGTCTGTATTAGGGCAAGTACCTTTGGCATAATCATACAAACTATATTCTATATTATTTTTATAATGAACCCCTGGATATATTTCGTTTTCATTTAATTTTTCTAATAACTCATCTCGGTTATTAACTTCAATAATATATAGGTGCTGAGACGATTCACAGTTATCGGGTATAGGTATAGTTTTTATTTTATCAGCATATTCCTTAAAATTATCATTATACCATGTGGCTATTTGCCTTCTATATGCATTATCATGATCCAAATATTTTAGTCCTACTAGTCCGATGGCAGCCATTATTGAGTTTCCATTATATTTGTATCCCAGATAATCTATATTATATTCCCATTTATAATTACCTTTACTATCAGTACGAGAATACGTATCTTTGTTAATACCTAGCCAAGCGTATTTGCGAGCCAAATCGTCGTATGTTTTATCTTTGAAGCATATCATACCTGAATCACCAGTAGGCAGATTTTTAACTGCTTGGAAAGAGTATACAACGACGTCAGCTTCCTTACCTACAATGTCTCCATTATAACGCGAGCCACTCATATGAGCAGCATCAAGTATGAGTTTTAAATTATACTTTTTGCAGAGGTTTGCTATATCATAATATCTTCCGATATTTCCTCCCATTCCAACAAACATTATTGCTTTTGTCTTTTCGGTTATTTTACTCTCTACATCTTTTGGATCTAAGCAAAGATATTCATCAATATCTGAAAAGACTGGTTTTAGATTTTCATACAAAATAGCATGATTAGTAGATACAAACGTTAATGGAGTGGTAACAATTTCGTCATTATCCTCCCAACCTAGCTGTTCCTTTAAAATTTTGACTGCAAGATGTAGGCCAGCAGTAGCTGAGTTTAGGTAATGTGCGTTAGGATGTCTGGTGTATTCTTTCCATTTGTTTTCGAAATCTACCGTCTTAAATCCCATTCCAGTCCAACCTTTTTCTAAACATTCTTTTATTTCACTTAAACATTCCTCTACTCTAAAAGTAGGGACAAATAATTGTATTGCCATAAATTTTCAACTCCTTTCTATTCAGATATATTTGAACTTTACATAGTGGCCAGATATATCTGGTCTTTTTTCCTCCACCAATCAACATTTTCTAGATACCAATTAACAGTTTCCCTTAAACCACTATTAAACTCATGCTTAGGTTCAAAACCTAATTCAGTTTTTATTTTCGTGAAATCAATTGCATATCTAAAATCATGACCTTTTCTATCTTCAACGTGTTCAATAAGACTCTCACTTCTGTTTAGAATACTTAAAATCGATTTTACGATAACTATATTAGATATTTCATTACTTGAACCGATATTATAAACCTCGCCGTTTTTTCCTTTATTTAATATCAAATCTATTCCGCGACAATGGTCCTCTACATGAATCCAATCCCGTATATTGGTACCTTGACCATATACAGGAAGTGGCTTATTCATAAAGGCATTGCATATCATAAGAGGAATCAACTTTTCTGGTAATTGATAAGGTCCATAATTATTGGAGCATCTAGTTATGTTAACTGGTAAATTATAGGTCCTATGATATGCGAGCACCAGCAAATCTGCAGAAGCCTTGCTTGCAGAATAAGGGCTACTTGGGGCTAATATACTTTTTTCTGTAAAGTAGCCAGTAAGGCCAAGACTTCCGTAAACCTCGTCAGTACTAATCTGAATAAACTTACTAACACCGTATTTTCGTGCACTTTCTAGCAATACTCCAGTACCAACAACATTAGTCATTGCAAAAATTAGAGGACTTTCTATACTCCTGTCTACATGAGACTCAGCGGCAAAATTAATAATATAACTTACACCATTTTTTACGATACTATCTACTAACGGACTATCTGTTATATCACCTTTTATAAAATGATAATTAGGATTACTTGCAACATCAGAAAGATTTTTTTCATCACCTGCATATGTTAAACTATCTAGATTAATTATTTTATACTTAGGATATTTATTCAACATATATTTTATAAAATTGTTACCAATAAATCCAGCCCCACCAGTTACTAAAATTGTTTTCATAATTTATCACCGTCCTTTCACAACTCCACTCTGTATTCCCTTAGCAAAGGCCAGTTGCTGTCTCGTTCATTTAACATAATTTCATCCATACTATCTACAGGCCAGTCTATACCTATATCAGGGTCATTCCATAATACTCCGCCTTGCTCATCTTTGTAGTAAAAATCAGTGCATTTATAAGAAAAAATAGCTTCGTCGGATAACACAAGAAAGCCATGTGCAAAGCCTTCTGGGATATAAAATTGCTTTTTGTTCTTTTCTGATAAAACTATGCCGTAGTATTTTCCGTACGTAAGGGAGTCCTTTCTTAGATCAACTGCAACATCATATACTGTTCCCTTTATTACTCGAATTAGTTTTCCTTGCTGATGCTCTTTTTGAAAGTGTAATCCTCTTAAGATACCTTTCTTTGAATATGACTCATTGTCTTGCTTGAAATTTACATCTATTCCATTTTCATGAAAATCTTTTTGGCTATATGATTCAAAAAAATAGCCACGCGCATCTTTAAATATAGAAGGTTCTATTACATACAGCCCTATTATGAAGGTTTTAGTAAATTTACTCATAGTGTCAACTCCTCTCTGCTATAGATTTTAGGTATTTTCCATACCCAGACTTAGACATTGATTCGGCTAAAGTAAGCAATTGTTCTTTACTTATATATCCTTTTTCGTATGCTATTCGTTCTATAGATCCTATGCATAATAACTTATCTTTTTGGATTGATTTTATGAAATTACTAGCTTCAAGCAGATTATCATATGTACCGGTATCTATCCACAATATATCAGTTAATATCTTTACTTGTAGCTGATCCAGCTCTAAGTATGCTTTATTGACCGATGTTATTTCTATCTCACCACGTGCAGAAGGCAATACACTCTTAGCAAATTCTATAACCTTATTGTCATAAAAATAAATTCCGGGCACTGCATAGTTTGACTTTGGAGCTGATGGCTTCTCTTCTAAAGATATTACTTTGCCATTCTTATCAAACTCTACTACCCCATATGATTTTGGATCGTCAACATAGTAACCAAAAATAATAGCACCTTCCTTTAGAGTTGCAGCTTCATGTAATATATTAGGGAATGTTTCGCCATATATAATATTGTCACCTAAAATAAGTGCGACGCTATCGTTGCCAATAAAATCTTCACCTATGATAAATGCATCAGCAAGTCCAAGTGGAGATTCCTGAATCATGTATATAAAGTTCAGACCCAGTTTGTTGCCATCCCCGAGTAGTCGTTTGTATGCTGAAATATCTTCAGGCGTAGAAATAATTAGAATATCTCGTATATTTGAGAGCATTAATATGGATATAGTATAATAAACAGTAGGTTTATCATATATAGGCAATATGTTTTTAGAAATAGATTTGGTAATAGGATATAGTCGAGTTCCATATCCACCAGCTAAAATAATACCTTTCATATTTCACCTCCTACTAACATTAAGGATAATTAGTTTTAATATATAATATGTACAAGCAAAAGGATGTGTGTCATATTAATTAGTTTTTGAATTATTTTATTTTGGAAAATACTTTAGGATGACAGAATCGGGAGGACTTTTCTGGTAAAAAAAAAGCACCCATATTTTACTATTAATTATGAGATAAGATACTTTTTTAAATTACTTTTTTGCGATTATTTCCATTGAACCGTTATAATGTTGTGATATTTTGTAATCATTTATTTCAAAACCAATATCATTTAATACCTTTTTTAAGGAAGTATATGAGAAATAATTTAAATGTTCACACACTCTCCACATTGGATCTTTATCTTTCATAATATACGAGAACGCGCTTTCAAAGTTTGGAGTAGAAATCCAAATAACTCCATTTTGATTTAACAAGTTGTAGCATTTTATTATCATTTCAATTGGGTTTCTAACATGCTCGATTATATCACCTAATATGATAACATCATATAATTCATCGGTATCAAACTTCATGATATCGGCACCATATACAGGAACATTAAGTCTATCAGATACGGCTTTGGCGTATACTGGTCTTATATCTAAACCAGCAACATCAAACAGCATCTCTTTAGCTACTGATATCATTTCTCCAGCTCCGACACCTACTTCTAAAAGCTTGTTACCAGGAGCAAAGCTTTTTAAATTTGACACTATACTGCTTAATATTGGAAAAAGGCGTACATTAGGATTTATATAATAATTTGGAGCAGTACTTGAAAGGATTTCTTCTAGATTTTTAGGATATCTCTCAGTAAAAATGTGATTACACTTGTTGCAAATTCGCCAGATTTTAATAGGATTAAACCCATATATTTGGTCTAAGTTTGTTATAATATTAAAGCAACTGTGTAGTTGGCTTTTACCACTACAGAGCGGGCAAGATTTTACTTCTATCTCATCTATTTCTTTATATTCATAGTTATAATGTGGATGTTCTTTTTTTAATATTCTTTTGGTTAAATGATTATCAAGCTCAAATGCTTTTTTATGATAGTTATAAGCTTTTTTGATATTTTTTCTCCTATTCTCAATCTCACCAAGTCTAAAATTAGCAATTGGAGCTGTTTCAATATCATTTAATAGTTGAATATATAAAATCATTGCCTCTTTATCATTACCTGCAAGTAATATTTTTTCCGCAGTATCTAGAAGATTTTTAAATTCTGTATTTAGAGGATTATTTATATTTCTAGTAATACTTTCAAAATGTTTTTTATTGTATATAACTGCACTATTATTTGGTTTATATTCTGCAGCTTTATTATTATATTTAATAGCTTCATCGAGATGTCCAAGTTTGTCATGGCATAAGCAAAGTTGAATATTTGGAATATATCCATAATAGTCATGTGAAATGAATCCCCAATTATCAGTAGGTTTTTTAAGTTGAGTTGCAGAATGATACCAATATATGGCTTTTTCGTATTCTTTTAGACTCAAATAATAATATCCTAATTGACAACAGATATCTGCTCTTGGAGAATCGTAAATAAAACTTTGTAATAATATTTTTAACATATTATTCTTGTCATCTATATGATTGTAACATACAGAAAGGTGAAAACAAGCATTAATATTGTCCTCTATCCATCCTTTTTGTGTATCTAAAAATTTATTGAAATACTTTATAGCATCAATATACCTTTCATGGTAATATAACTCTCTAGCGTAATAATAGAGTCCCCTAACGCTCAATTCTTTATTTTCTAAAAGAAGTTTTTCATATATAGCTAGGTTTCTATTAGTTATATTTCTCCGTTCTTTCTTATGGGTAATACAGATATCTGAGTTTATACTATTACCTATTACTTGTATATATTCATGAATTGGCTCCACCCATCTGCAATTGTTTATTCGTTTTATTAAACGCTCTCTAAAATATGATAAAGTAATATTGCCATATTTATCAAAACCTACATTGTATTTCATCATTACAGTATCTACTGTGTTAATATTTAATTCTAGTTTTAATTGCTTTAATTTTTCACGGTCTACATCAAAGATAATATCATCCGCATCTAGCCAAAGAATATAGTCCATTGTAGCTTTAGAAAAAGAAAAGTTTCTTGCGGCTGAAAAGTCATCTATCCATTCAAAATCATAAACTTTTTTTGTATATTTTTTTGCAATTTCTTTAGTTTTATCTGTTGAACCTGTATCTACAATTATTATTTCATCTACTATATCTTTTAAAGAATCTAGACATCTAGCTAAAACATCTTCTTCGTTTTTTACAATCATACATAAACTAATTGTTATCATGAAATCACTCCTATATTTTTGTAATATAATGTATATATTATTTTTATTTTGATATTTATAATTTAGTACTTAATTAAATATTTATTTACTGTTATAAAAGTATAAATAAAATATATATTATTAGGCACCCATTTTTTCATAAAAGGGTGCCTAATAGATATTAATTATTCTGCACATCAATCTTTTATTAAGTTTGATTGTAGAGGTACTAATAACCACAGTTTAGCTACTTACCTTTTGAATTAATATAGAGGCGTTAGCATTTATTTGTGTTCCACCTGCCAGAGTTTGTAATGTAACTGCAGCAGCACTGGTATGATTTCTTAAAGTCAATGTATCACCAGCACCAGCAGTAATGATTACAAAACCAGGATTAGGTTGAGTACCAGCCCCAGATCCATAAGTGGCGCCAGCAACAGGATTTCCATTTAGGAAGAGAGTAAACTGACTTGGTTCTACACCTGCAGCATTGAACCATATTGAATAATCTCCGTCAGTGCCAAGGGTAATTGTAGATGTTCCAGCTGTATGAGAAATAGTACCTATAATGACACCATTAGTACTAAATAATATATCAGCTTCTAACGGTACTACTTGAGCATCTAAATTATAAATATAAGCGTATTCAGATAATCCTTGTGGGCCGGTTGCGCCAGTCGCCCCAGTCGCACCAGTAGCTCCGTCAGCCCCAATGCTGTCAAGTCATCGTGTT
>DMOI01000033.1 GCA_003452395.1 Clostridiales bacterium | reverse complement strand
ATATCCTGTAAGGTATTATAACTCCAACACCATTTTAATAGTATTTAATGTTTTGTTTGGATATACCAATGTTAATATTGCTATAAGTTTTAAGAGGAACAATCCCCACTACTTTGGACACATCATCCTTCAAATCGTTTGGAAATCCATCATTAATCAATCGATTACCCCCTTTCACATATGTTATTGCAATTGTACCATATTTCTAATTTTTAGTATATTATTTTTCACAAATTCACTGCTTAATTTTAATCATATCTTTGATGTATTTATGTATTTATGTATTTATGTATAAATTGATACTCATACTCTAAAACTTTCACACAGCTTAAACATCAACCTCACAGTTATACATCAATATTTACCTCAAATAAAAAAGAACTTCCCTTATCAGAAAGTCCTCATTCAGCAAGTAGTCACCGTGTTCCAATTTACTATGTACCCTGAGCACCTAATGCGCCTTATTTCTATTAAAAGTCTTGTATTTACGCCATTTTCAACATTCTTGTATTCCAGAATAAACGCAGGTTTTATTTTTCATTCACTTTTTCAATAATTTTAAATATATCTTCTATGTTCTTTACCCAATATGCTTTGTTTTCTATTCCCTTTGTGCATGCTTTTATTTTTTCGAAATTATAGCCATGATTCCACTCAACTATCATTTTTATTAATTCCGAGAATTCCTGATTATAATTCATTTTTGATATTCCAAGCTTTGCTTTTATAAATCTCATTATAATTCTAAAATCGATTACAAGTGGACTAATCTTTAAAATAAAAACCATATCTGCTTTAATAAAACTGTTTTGAACCCAATTTGTACTTTGTGCTCCTTCTATAATCCAACTATCTTTTTCTAATACATCTTCTAAATTTTTATTTCTTATGTCTTCATCAAATCTGTTTTTTTCTATCCCTCTCTTCCAAACCATATCATCAATTTCGTAACATGGTATCTCATATTTTTGTGATAGCAGCTTCGCAACATAAGATTTTCCACTTCCACACGGTCCTACTATTCGTATTTTCATAAACATTCTTCCTTACTTATACAATTTCTCACTGTTTCAAATATACTAGTATTATCTTTATAACTAATTGGTGAAGGATAATAAATCGGAAGTACATTTATTTGCAACTCATCAATTTTCATGTTATGTATTTTGCCTACTACCTCTTTATAGTTCTTATATTTTATATCTCTTAATAAACTTTTTGTCGCCATATCTCCAAGTGTTAAAATTAATTCATGTTTTAATATTGCTAATTGCCTTTGTAGATATTCATAGCAATTTTCTTTGCATTTAGTTAAGCTTTTACGTTCAATAGAATAACACTTAACAGCTTCAACAAATGTAATATCTTCTAGTTTTAAGCCTATATTGGTAAGTAACTTCTCCATCACTCTTCCCGAGCCAGTAATTTTTCCATCAGATCCGTACCAACACTTTCCACTCTTACGCCACCCGTTATTTGCAGGTGCCTCCCCTACTATAATAATTTTAGTATCGTTGCCATAGTGTATCGTTGTATCATTATTAGATTTTTCAATCATGTCTTCACACATATTACATAGTCTTATTTCTAGGTCAATTTTGTCCAAACCACTTAAAAATTCATTTACCCTTTCTTTTAGCAATTCATATCTTACTTTTGTATGTTCTGTTTTTATCATATCTTCTCTAATTTTATATTTGTCATTAATCAGTTTTACATTTTCATCAAACTGTCCTCTTGTAAAATCAATATCTTGTTTTTCTATTTCATTATAATAATGTGAAATTTTAGAGTTTTCAACTTCACATTTTTTTATTTTACCACCTAAATAATCATTAACAATTAATGCAGTAATTGCGCATTGTCCTAATGATTTGTTTTCTTTGTTCCAATCATCCTTACATTCGGGAAAGCATGTATCATTATCCCAAGAGTTACAACATGCACATCTTAATTTATTAATGTTCAATTTATCCACCACCTTGTTTACTTTCTAATTTATACTACATCATACTTATATACTTCTGTCGCTTGTCCTCTTTCATCTATTGCTTCCTTCTCAAAACTCCACCCAAGTTTTTTATAGTAATCTGCTGTATGTTCTGTCCTTAAATATATTGTTTTATATCCCAAATCTTTAACCTTATGTAAGACAGTAGTTATCAGATTCTCTGCTATACCACGTTTCCTGTAATTTGGTTCAACATATAATGCACTTAACCAAGGGGTTAAATCATTTTGCGTTTTTAAATCATTTTTAAATATTGAAATTGTTCCTACACACTTATTATCCTCTATGGCTATAAATGTAATTGGAAACTCATTTTGCTTCGTGTTTCTAAATTTCTCTATTATCTTTTCTAATGAAGAATTGTTATTTGTTGTAACTACGAACTCATTATATATAAAATTAGCAACCACTCCTGCATATTCAGGTTCATTATATAAACATTCTATTCTAATATAACCCTCCTAATTTTTAGATTATCTTATTATATCATTTTCATATAATTTCTCATAGTATTTTAGTAAAATAATTTATTTCAGATTTAGTCCTGTGCCCACTTTCCACCCTTCGTATAAATTTATATTACCTTTATTTAAAACCTTCATACAGCTTAAACATCAACCTCACAGCCATATACGAATACCACCCCAAACATAAAAAGAACTTCCATTGCAGAAGTCCTGTAAGAAAATTTATATGCGTTTCTTCATACTTTTCAAGTTGTTTTCTGATCATTTTCTAGGTCTTTCGATTATATTAAATTACTTCACAATCTCACCTATCACATTAATTGCATACAGTGGCAAGTTCGTTAGCCATTCTTCTTTTCTATAATCTGACATTGATGTCCTTATTGCATACTTTGGATTATACTTTGCACAATAACTTTTTAAACTCTTTGCTTGCAAATTTTCTGCTGCTTTTACTTCGAGTGGTACAATCTCACTTTCACTTTGGAATATGAAGTCTATCTCTGCTGTTCCTTTATCCGTCGACCAGTAGTAAGGTGTTACTTCTTTTGTTGCAACTAGTTGTTGTAGTATATATTGTTCTGTAAGTGAACCTTTAAATTCTTCAAATATTTTATTTCCTTCTAATATTGACTTTATATCTAGGCTAGTCAAGGCTGAAAGTAATCCAACATCAAGTATAAACAGTTTAAATGCACTCATATCTTGATAAGCAGCGAGTGGCATATCTGGTTTTGATACTCTACCTACTTTATAGATTAACCCACAATCAAGCAACCATGTCATAGCCAGTTCATACTCTTTTGCTCTTGCCCCTTCTCTTATAAGTCCATATATAAATTTACGATTTTCTTTGGCTAGTTGTGATGGAACGCTATTCCATAGCATTCTTATTCTCGGTACTGTTTCATTTGGTGCATGTTTAGAAAAGTCCTGTTCATATGCTGATAATAATTTTTTTTGTATTTCTCTAACCTCGCTGTAATCTTGTTTTCCTATAAAGCTTGCAACTGCCTCTGGCATTCCTCCTACATAATAATATTGTTTCAGCAAGTCTATGTATCTTCCTTTAAAGCTTGTAATCAACCCAAAGTCTTGTTTCGTCAAAAGTTCTGCTAAATTTTCGTTCCCTGTAGCCATCATAAATTCAGTAAAGTTTAATGGATATAAGTCTGTAAAGTCCACTTTACCTACTGGAAAAGATGTACCCGGGTGTAATGCAACGCCTAGTAAGCTCCCTGCACACACAATATGATACTGTGGAGCATTTTCATAAAAATATTTAAGTGATGTTAGTGCTCTTGGTACTTCTTGTACCTCATCAAATATAATAAGTGTATTACTTACATCTATTGTAACACCTGACTCTATTTGTAGTGCAGTAATTAATCTATCTATATTTAAATCTCCTTTGAACAGATTTTCCATTCTCTCATTGTTATCAAAATTTATATATGCATATTGCTTATAGCATTCTTCTCCAAACCTTTTCATTAACCATGTCTTTCCTACTTGTCTTGCTCCTCTTATAATCAATGGTTTTCTGGTCCCACTATCTTTCCATTTTTTTAATTCATCTATCGCCTTTCTGTACATACCAACACCTCTACTTTGCTTTTTTCTTTTATTGTATCATACCTAGTTGCAAAAGTCAAACGACTTTTTGTATTTTATTACACAAATTATGCATCACTTTTCTACATAATTATTCAATATGTGCCAAACGTACCACCCCCTACGTTAACAGTACATATGCCAAATCGCTATAAATCCCACAAATACAACATTTCATCGTGTACCAAGTTTTAAATCACTCACCTAACTTGTCTAACTTTTCTAAAATTTTCACTATTCAAATTCACTTCAAACCCGCATCCAGCAAGTAGTTATCTCGTGTACCAGAAATAACGTACCCTGGGGACGGTACGGCATTCACGGTACCAGAGATTATCAGAGTCAGATCGGTTCGAATACCTCACACGGTTGCATACGTATGTATAATAAGGATGTCGCTGCTTTGTATAAGATTATTCCCCACGGCACGAGGGTAACTATAACACAAGGCCTCTACGGACCATTCGGTAGCTACTACCGTTTGCTAAAGTCTGGTACGCGTGGTGCTGATGTATATGCTGTTCAGAAGCAACTCAAGGAACTCGGGTTTTACAATGGATACGTGAGTGGGATATATGGTAGGGATACTGACTATGCAATTAATAAGTTTCAGAAAAAGAATAAGATGCGAGTACATAACGCTATTGGTGTAACAGAATTTAAAAAGCTGGGGTTCATTCAATTTGAATGATATGCCCTAGTTTTTTTGTTTCAAATGTCCAATTGGAAAACCTGACCCCATTTGTGATACTATTCTTTGCACCTGAAACAATTTCTTCAAATGACTCTGGTAATAACTTCATATTATGTCTCACGCTATTTCACTCCTTCATTATATTCCCAAAAGCTAAGCTTCCCCTTTGCCTTCGGCTTATCCTCAAATTCTACTACATCTTCTAACTTAAACCCATATCCATCATACTCTGCTAGCCATGATCCATACACGTTTTTATCTCCTTTATTCAACTTTTCCGCAAGTTCTGGGGTAATTTTCACGCAATCTGTCAGAGTTACTTTTCCTAGTATGACTCCCGTTGGCATATCACTTAAGTCATACCCCTTAAATCTTGTCTCAAGTGCTTTTTTATCAATACTTTGTCCTGCATGAATGAAAAATTCTCCACGGTATTTGGTCTTCCATGTACGAAACTCATATTCTTTATAACCTTTGATGATAAGGCTTGCATATGGTTGTTTAATTGTCAGTGTTTTCATCCTTATCTGCCTCCCTACAAAATCCATTCTCGCTTCTCGCAGTCCCACACCTTCATGAATGGTGTATCCGCTAATATACTTGCAGTATCGGTTCCATAAACCTTGTAATTTGTTCTGTTACCATTTCAAAGCTTAAGTCCACCTTCACAGAGTCATTAACAAATTTCGACCACCTATTTACCATATCCGTATCGCTAACGAAATTTTTTATGCGTTTCATAGATTCATCATTGTATCGTGTTCTTCTATTAGCAAGCGTCGCTCTTACAGCTTCCTTTACATCTTTGCCAAAAAAGTTGTTTGTCATTGTCAAATGATAAATATCATAGAAATATTTCATCCTACCATTTCCTTCTAGTCTATCTAACATTGCATCAAATTTTTCTGCTATTGTAGACTCAAAAGAATATGTATATATCTCAGGATGTTCAAACCCATCAAGCAATGTATTTAATGTCCTTTTTACCTTTTCAGGAAATACTACGTCTCCAACTCCAATATCTATCGTAAATG
Organism: Clostridiales bacterium; assembly: GCA_003452395.1. GTDB lineage: Bacteria > Bacillota > Clostridia > Lachnospirales > UBA12420 > UBA12420. The sequence continues at coordinate 23,388 of DMOI01000033.1, read as the reverse complement.
GTGTGACTGTATTCTTTATTTTCCCGATAAGACTAATCCTCCAGCCTCCGTAATCCCTTTGTTCGGCTATTTTGCCCATCTTGTTTATTTCTATTTCTACAAAGTCATTCTTAGTCTTTGTTCTTATGATTCTCTCTACCATGTCTTTTACCACTGACTCCTCATTTGAAAGTCCTGATAACAAAAGCATTTGTGGCTGAATATCCATCACTTTTGCTTTATTCTTTAATCTTGCAATTATCGATGCACCAAATCTTTACTCATAGCCAAACCTCCACATATGTCTTGATTTTTTTGCTAACTCTAAGTAACTTCCCATACTCTATAAGTTTTCCTATATTTCTGTCGCTGTCACTTATATATGCTTTTATCGCCTTGTTAAATACTTCTGTGTCCATTTTATTGATGTATCTTAAACAATCACAAATGGTCCTTTCTTTATCATATATTTTAAATCGAACCCCATTTGTTTCGTGCATCGTAGCACCTATATTAAGATATGTTTTACTCACATATACTGGCTTTACTCTTGGATATGTAATGTTATATTTGCTTCCTTCTGTAGATTTATCAACAGCCAACTGCCAGTAGCTAGGCACACGATCTGTATATTCATAGATATATAGTGCGCTGTGTAGGCACATAATGGCATCTGGAAATAGCTTCGATATGATTACCTTCTCGTCTACGTTGTGTTCGGTATATTCATAATATCCGTGCTTGATCTTTGCAATCACACCGTCTTCAACTAGTTTTGCAATCTGCCTGCTTGTTACACCAGCCTCTTTTAGCACTGATGTTTGCACTATACCATTATTTTCGTTAAAAATTCGTTCCATTGTATCTGTTTTTCTCATTTTTTGCACCTCTTTACCTGCTTTATATGCATATTAGCCTGTATATAAGTGCATTATACCATAAGTTTCATAAATTGCAAAGATATTTTTATCCATACCCTATCAACATTTTCTTGCTCTTTATGTACTAATGCTTCTAACATGTTTATTCTTAATGCATTACACATACTTAATAAGAATAAAAAAACATCTGCTATTTCATCATTCACTTCTGTATATTTTCCTGACTTTGCAACATCTTCTACCGAATTACTTTTAGCGGTTGGTAACCTTTCTTGCCAAATTTAATCATCAACGGTAAAATTGTTTCTTCAGGTTTTACTTTGCTGGGTAAAATCTATCTATCATTTCACATCTTTCATATCAACCAAACTGGCACATACCAATTGTTTTTATCGATTGGTATCAAATCTTGTGTCATGCAAATCACAGCTCCTATACCTACCTTAAGTCCATTTGCTTCAAGCACACCAAAGTTTTTGATTGCATCCTTGCCTGGATTTCCGCTTTTCTTTATCTCTACCGGATATACTGTCCCATTTTCATATATGATCACGTCTATCTCTTTCATATCTTTATCCCTATAGTAATATAGCGGCGGTCTTTTTCCTTCGTTATAGTAGCTTTTTATGATTTCGCTAACCACCCAAGTTTCAAATATCGCACCTGACATTGCACCTGCTTCTAATGTCTCCGGTGTGCCCCATTTTGTTAAGTATGTACACAGTCCCGTATCCAAGAAATATAGTTTTGGTGTTTTTACAATTCGTTTGAGTGCATTATTATAATACGGTTCCAACAAATACACAATACCCGAAGATACAAGAATAGACAACCATTGTTTTGCTGTTGGTGCACTGATGCCTACTTCTTTTGCTATTTCCGCATAATTCAACATTTGAGCTGTCCTTGCAGCTACACATGTGATAAACCTAAAGAATGCCAGTTCATCTCCGACCTGTGTTATATCTCTTATATCTCTTTGCAAGTAAGTTTGCATGTAAGAGGCGAAAAAGATATCTGTATTTGTATCCTCTGTATAGAGTACTGGCATTCCACCCTTAAATATCGTTTGGTATACTTCTGTCAAGGTTTGTGATTTAAGAGTCTTCACCTCTTGTAATAGTTTGTCCTTATCGATGATGAAATGTTCACTTGTTTTTCCTAGCACCTCAGCATTCGATAGTCCTAGCAAATGTAATATTCCTACTCTCCCCGCAAGTGATTCACTTGCATGCTTCATCATATGGAACATCTGTGATCCCGTAAGCCAAAAAAGTCCGTTCTGCTTTTTCTCATCAACATACATTTTGATGTACGTTAATAACCCAGGTGCATACTGAATTTCATCAATAATCACTGGTGGCACATATCTTTGCAAAAAAAGCGCCGGCTCATTTACTGCCATTTCCCTAATCATAGGATCATCTAGTGTCACATATTGTCTATCATCACTCGCTAGTTTTTTTAGCATCGTTGTCTTTCCCACTTGCCTCGGTCCTGTAATCAAAAGGACTGGGAATGTTTTATTCACATTTTCTATCGTTTTTTCTATGTTACGGTTAATGTACAAAACATCCGCCTCCGTCTAATCTAAAATATAACTTTATTTTAGCCGATTATTTTAAAATTGTCAAGCCTTTTTTATATTTTATGCATATAAATTTTTATTATTCGTATGTCTAACCACTCCCTCCAAAGCTCATGCAAAAAGCTCTGAAGCACCCAGATATGGGACACTTCAAAGTTTTTCTCAGACAAGTAATTATCCCCGAGTGCCATATGGTACTCTGAATGGGGACTGTACGGCATACACGGTACCAGAGATTTTCAAGGACAGATTGGCTCAAATACATCTCACGGTTGTATCCGTATATATAATAAAGATGTAAAGGAACTATACAAACTCATTCCACACGGCACGAGAGTGACTATAACACAAGGACTCTATGGACCATTCGGTAGCTACTACCGTATTCTAAAGTCTGGTACGCGTGGTGCTGATGTATATGCTGCATAAAATCCATGCCAAAATTGACACCAAAGTCAAAGGTAGGTAAGTGTGGTTTAGTGGCAAAAAATGATTGCATAATTGCAGAGCAAAAATTAGTGCTTGAACCAGAAATAGCTAAGTATGATCCAATGATACGTTATAATTTAAAAGCATACTTTAGTGAGAACATGTATAATGGACTATCTGAAGAGCAAATAGATTCGCTGATAATGAGTGAGATATTAAATATACCTAAAAAGAAAATACAAGAAGAGTTAGGATTAAAAGATAATAAAGCATTGAATAAAAGTATATCTTGTGCCAAAAGAATATTGGGAGGAGATATAAAAAATGCACGTGAAATGCTAAGTGCCTTTAAAAATGAATATAACTACATTTGGTCAAAAACAGAGATCCAATCAGCAGAAAAATCAGAGAAAGAACCAAAATTAGAAAGTCAGGGGGACTTTTCTGAAAGTGACAAGAGTGTACTACAAAAAGTTAATGAAACTGTAGAACTTATTTTTGGGAGTAGCAGTAAGTATGAAAATTCAGGATACAAGAATTATGATCAGGAAAGAAAATACCCTGATACAAATTAGTACGAAAAGCCAGAGAGTTATGAATTTTAATAGGTGGAGAAACATGCATATAAGGACAGGACCGAANNTTCGGTCCTGTCCTTATATGCATAAGTGTGTTTAATTGTTATTTTTTATTCACCTTTTTAAAATCAGCTTTAAATTTTTCTATTCCTATTTCAGTAAGAGGATGTTCCACCATCTGCTTAAATACTTTATATGGAATAGTTGAAATATGTGCTCCTGCTTGGGCTGATTTAATCACGTGCATCGGATTACGTATACTTGCTGAAATAATCTCTGTTTTGATTTCATATATACTAAATATTTCAGCGATTTCTTCGATCAAGTTTACTCCCTCTGAACCTATATCATCCAATCTTCCTACAAAAGGACTAACAATCGTCGCTCCTGCCCTAGCTGCTAGTAACGCTTGGTTTGCTGAAAAAACTAAAGTTACATTCGTTTTAATCCCTTTTTTAGATAGTTGTGCTACTGCCTTTAATCCTTCAGGATTCATAGGTATTTTGATATAAATGTTTTTATGCAATTTTGCTAGTACTTCCGCTTCTAAAAGCATCTCTGGTGCAGTATCACCCATAACTTCAGCACTGATAGGTCCATCTACCATACTACAGATTTCTTCTATTACTTCTTTCAAATCTCTTCCTTCTTTTGCTATTAAACTAGGATTTGTTGTAACCCCAGACAAAACACCCCACTGACTAATTTCTCTTATTTCTTCTACATTCGCAGTATCAATAAACAATTTCATATTTCTAACTCCTCCCATTTTATATATTATATATGATATATTACCTATTATATACTATGCTGTTATAATTTTCAATATAATATATAATATTTTTTCAAGCCGGATGGTGGTAGTGCTGGTATTCACATTTTACATTATCACTGCTATTAATTACATTTTGTAAATGTTACCTAACCAATATTTTTATACGTGAATATTTCAATCCTGACCTTATTTGTATTTTTTCTATTTGTATTTTTTCTCGTTGTATCATCCTAAAGCAAAAATAATTTTTTATGTCTTTTTAATTTACAAAATCCATAGTTGGAATTCAACATAATAGATTCCATGATATGTCACCATATTTTTTTAAAATAGTACCCTTATTTTCTTCACAATACTTACGAGAATAATTTTCAGCTTCTATTTCAATAGGTTGATTCATATATGCCTTTCTGGCCTCATCTTCAATACTTTTATAGTTAATAATATCATTCAGATATTTTTCTCTTTCATACTCTATTTGATATACATGATGTAGTTCGTGATATAAAACATATGCAAAATTGAAATGTCCAGAGGCTTTGTATGCAAAAATTATAACATTTATATTTGAAAAGTCTTTTCCAACTAAAACGTACCCCTTTCTTCCATTTTTAATTGCTGATAATTTAAATTTCTCTTTAGCTTCCTCATCAAAATGGCTAAGATGAGGATTATCCTTGACATCCTCTAATGCTTGGTTTTCACTATCGTATACAAGTATATTACATTTTAGACTTCTATACTTTTCAGGTAAAAGCTCTATAAAATACTGTATATCACCATTCGTTAACTTTTTAGTATAATTGTAAATATTCACACTAATCCTCCTCGTTATTTTAAACCTTTTAGCTTATTTTATTATAATATATCGTGTTGTTTTTCTTTTGTAAAAATATGTAAATCTTTTGCTATTGTATTAAAAATTAATAGAATCAGATTTCATCATCTCGTCTAAACCTCATATTGCTTATATTTCTCATAATCTGATTTTCTACATTCAAGTGATATTAGAGTTCCCTCATTTTCATGGCTTGCCCTTTTTATATTTGCATTCTCATTCAAATAAGATACTATACTCCCTTTATCATATGGAATGAGCACTTTAAAGCTTATATAGTCTGCAAAAATTTGCTCATGTATTTTATTTAGAAGTTCATCTAACCCTATATTATTCTTAGCAGAAATGTATACACATCCTTCTTCTGCTTTCTTTTCTTCGCTTTCTACTAAATCTATTTTGTTGTATGCATAAATCGTAGGAATATCAACTACACCAAGCTCTTTTAACGTCTTATTTGTAACGTCTATATGGGTTTTGTACATTTCATCTGAATAATCTACTACATGAATTAACAAATCAGCCTCTGTCACTTCTTCGAGCGTAGATCTGAACGCTTTTACTAGGTGATGTGGCAGTTTACTAATAAAACCTACTGTGTCCGTCAAAAGAAATTCTTTATTATCTGGTAACACAATGTTTCTCACCGATGTTTCTAGCGTAGCAAATAACATGTCCTTTTCAAATACCTTTTTATCTGCGGGGTGACTACATAAATTTAGCATATTATTCATAATGGTTGACTTCCCTGCGTTTGTATATCCTACCAATGCAATTACTTTAATCTCTTTTCTGTTACGCTTTCTTCTTTGCACTTTGCGCTCTGCAACAAGCTCTTCAAGTTGCTTCTTCAAAATGATAATCCTATCTTCTATTTTTCTACGTCCTAGCTCTATTTTTGTTTCCCCTGACCCTCTATTTTTAAGCCCCGATCCTCCGCCTTGGTGTCCTAGTGATTTACCTAGACCCATCAGTCTAGGTAACATATATTGTAGTGTAGCCATTTCAACTTGAAGCTGAGCTTCTTTCGTCTTTGCTCTACTTTCGAAAATTTTTAAAATAAGAAATGTTCTATCTATTACTCTACATGACAATTTTTCTTCTAAGTTTCGAATTTGCGTATGTGATAATTCATCGTTAAAAATTACTGTTTTTATATCTTTCTGGTCGATTATCCTCGCTATATCTTCAATTTTTCCTGTACCTATATAATGCGCTGTATTGATTCTCTCTAGTTTCTGAGTTACTTCAAATACAACCTCTATATCATTTGCCTCTGCGAGGTTCGCAAGTTCTTTCATCGAGTATTCAAAATCACGTTCTCCATTCAGGTCTACACCCACCACTAAAGCCTTTTGCTTTTCTTCCATCATATTTTCCTCCTCGTTCATTATTATTGTGCTTCCAGAATCTACAATACGATTTAGGAGAGCAAGAAGGTTTTCAACGTCCACTGGGTGCAATCCAGTCGTAAGTTCATCCACGAGGTATCGAAAGTTTAATATCTTTTAGATTTCCCTCTCTAGCACCACAAACGATAATATTAGACATTAAATCCCCCTTTCTTTACCGAATACAAAAAGCTAGAGTTTATTCAGTTTGAATAACGGCACTAGCTTCTTTGTTTAGTTATTTTTTTAATAATTCTAATCTATCTCTTGATTAAAGTTTATGTCATCAGCAACACTATCACCATATTCAACTTGTCCTTTTTTATTATCTAAGCTTTTATTTTCAATATATTCCTTTAGCTTCAAGAAGTCTTCACTGTAAAAATTATAATTGCTAAAACTATTTTTATCTATAGTAGTGACATCATAAATATAGTCTGTTTCATTTTGGTTTAATCCAATTCCAGTTACTTCAACCTTATCTAACTTTCCTTCAAACATATCTATCATATCTTTTACTGGTACCATATACACACCCTCTACTTCTTTCTTCTGAAGTATAAAGTCCTTTAACTCAAAACTACATTCTAACATATGCGTTGTACAATAAGTTCGCTCTTTTATATTTCCTTTGTCAAATTCAAAGTTCATACTATAAGCTTCTTCTAATTCATCCATTCCTATGTTTATACCTAATTCTTCTTTAACTCCCCTTATACTAGCATCTATGTCACTTTCTCCTGTTTTTATATGTTCACTCACTGCAACTGCAAAATTTAATGCACCTATTCTTTTGTGCCTACCCCTTCTTTGGAGTATTACATAGTACTCATCATTTATCTTTTTAATTGGCTGAACTCTTGATATCTTATGCCATATCCCTTTATGCTCCGCTTCTATTTTATCCATTATGCCAATATGCTTTAACTTATCACCTAGCCATTCATATACATCAATTAGTTCACTCATGTTGCCACTCTCCTATTAGTCAGTTCTCCAAGTTTCTTACTTTTCTTACTAATTAATGAGTTATCGTCACTTTTTTACTGACTTCATCCCAAGATACATTAAAACCGAGGTTGTCAATTACATATCGCAAAGGTACCATTGTTCTTTCATTAATAATTTGTGGCGCAACATCTGTCATCTTCTCTATTCCGTTAACATTTGTTGTCTTATTTCCAATCCATAATTCAATTGCTTTTGTACCAAGTAAAACCGAGATTTTTTGGTCGGCGTTATTCCAAGCAACGCTTCCACCCAGTTCTTCAACAATTGCCCTTATAGGTACAAGTGTTCTATTGTTTGATATCAGAGGACAAGTTCCCTTACCTGGGTCAATTTCCTTTTGTACCCCTCCAACTATCATATGCGGATTGTTAATTTGCAAAACAATAGAATTATCCTGAGTATTCAACTTTCTCCACGTTTGATATGTTCCAATGATTACTTCAACATCGGCAGGATTGCTCACAGATACTTGTAAAACACCTTTATCATTTATAGTCATCCAGCTGTCCCTATATTCATATCCATCACTGCCTTCATATTTAAAAAGATCTGTACTCTTATAACTATTTGGCGAAATTAGTGTAATGCCTTTCCACTTTTTTTCACCTGCTTTAAATCCTAAATCAATCAGTGTTCCTGTCACTTTTTCAAGAGCTGCCTCATACGTGTTTTCTACTTTTGATACAGAAACAATTGTTCCTTCTGCTCCATCTCCAAATCTTTCCCATCTTCCAATCAGTTCCTCCCCATCTGCTGCTTGACTAATAACCGGAATAACCAACATAGTTAACAAACACATTAAAATCAAAACCAATCCTGTCATGTTTCTTGCATTTTTCATTAGCATATTTATTCTCCTCTCATGTAATATATTTAACTTTCTTTTAGTGATTATATAATTTTCGAAAAGTTTTGTCAAGAAATTTACAATAAGAACAACTGTTAAAAATAAATATTTTCATACCTCTGTTTTCATAACCTTGAGTTAAATTTATCACATTATATCTTCATTTTTATTGCTATTTTGCAAAATAAGTGAATTATTTAATAATAAATAATTTAGACCTGTGAACTCATTTTCACTTATTAACTACTTATTAACTACTTATTTCTATTAATATAATTCATCGTTAGTTCTAATACTTTTTCTGATTCACCTTCATTTTTAAATCTATGTCCTGCATCTTTTATAACTTCTAGTGTTATCCCTTCTCTGTGTTCTTCTGCAAACTTTATTATGTGTTCGATAGGTGCAACGTCATCTTTATCTCCATGTATCATAAGCGCACATATTTCTTTATTTTTGTATATTTGGTGTATATTGTATTCTTTAAGTTCATTGTAAAAGCCATGCGACACTTTCATATTATTAAATCCCGCATAAGTATATCCTACTTCTACCATGTTTTCTAGTGACCCGTTTATCAACTCGTTTTCAAATATATAATCCATCTCTATAGCAGTACACCTAAGAATTATATTTTCAAACCTTTTATTCTTCTTTCTTATACAAATCAAACTCACATAAGCCCCAAAACTAGAAGCAAAGATAGAAATAGATGTATTAGCATCTTTCGATATTATATAATCATATACAGTCTCTAAGTCATCTACACAACTATCTATGCTTAATTTTTCTGAGTTTACTTCACTTTCACCATGACCCATAAAATCAAAACTAATTGTTGATATCTTATATTGCTTTAGTTTATCCGACAACTCTAATATCGTAGAACTCTCCTTGTCGGCAGCGAATCCATGACAAGCAATCATATAACTTTTTATTTCACTAGTAACCGGCAAACTCATTTGGCATTTTATTTTATACCCCTTTTTACTTTCTAATTCAACTTTTTCCATTTCATCCCTCCGTATTTATAATCCATGCTCTACACTCTCGTCTGTTAAGTCCTTTAAGCCCTCAAATCCTAGCATTGGTCTTATATTTTTCTCTAAATATTCATCTACTACCATTCCTGTACCTCCGTTGTCCAATTTAGTTCTTACAAAGAGGGTATCAGGTTCAAAATATATCATTGCATCTTCATATGATGTAAAATCTATTCCCTTATCCTCGCACTTTTTTTCTCTTTCTGGATCAACAATTATTATTTCACTTTCATTTTCAATTGCTACACAAACATAATGCATAATCTTTTTATGTTTTTCTGGAAGTTTAGCTATCAAAGTTTTTGTTTTTATTCCATTTAGTTCAAGTAGTATTCTTGCAGCTTCACTATAACCAGCACACATAGCTTCACCTAACATAAGAGCTCCATACGCTGTTCTATAAACATTTTCTCCATGGTTATAACTTTTAAAATAGTTTTTTCTCATGGAAACATTACCCTTTATATACTCAGAAACTTTACTTATTTTTTCAAGCATGGTACAGTCTCCAAGTTCAAGACTTTCATTTATTATTTCTACCGCAAGCTCCAAATCTTCTAACATGGTTTCCGTATAAAATTCTGTTCCGTGAACTTCTTCAGATATTATTTTCTCAATTAAAGATCTCAACATCGTAAAACCCCCCTTATCGTAAGTTACCCTATAATGTAGTAGTCGAATATTCTCGTTTTTAATATTTTTACATATTTTAACATATTAAAAGTTAATTGTAAAGCTTTTTTTGTAATTTTATCATTTTTAATATACTTACCTTTATATCTATATAATTTTTATTTATATTAATACATCTTAATAAAATGGTATATAAATAATTTTTAAAGTTATAATAAACTTATATTCGTAAAAGGAGGTAATCGTATTGGAAACTTCGAATTATTTGATATGTCCGACATGTACTACTAACACTAACTTCATGGGAAAATATGAGGCTACTTATATTTATTCATATATCATAGATTCAAACTCACCAGGTCGCAAGAATGATGATTTTCTATATCCTTTTTTATATGATAAAAGAGAGCTCACAAACCATAAACAGTATTTAGAGTGTTGTACATGTGGTGCAAAGTACGATTTAAACTTTAACATAGGTAATAATAAAGGTATAACTTATAATGAATTAAAGGATATTATAAATTCGGATCTTGCAGCGAATGAAATAGTTAAGTCTTAATATCGAACCTTTTATATTAATAGAGACAGTTGACATATAAAATACGTCAACTGTCTCTATCTTTTATCCTAAATAATTCCACCTAACCCTTATATTTCCTATCTCGTCATATAACCTACGCCTTACAATGAACATAATATCTCAACAATTTTATGTTTTATCATTTTTAGTTTTTTTGATATTCCTATATTCTGAAAAGCTTGTAGGAGTTTCCCATAATCTAATAGAGGATATATTTTCATTATTTATATTCAGTTTATGAAAAATAACCCCAACCAAATTTTCACATGTACTTCGCCCTTTAATTGAACACGTTTTCAATCCCTTAGACTCCAAAAAGCTTCCTATCTCTTTTTCTTTCTCGTTTTCTATGTTATATATAAAAGAATGATCAAATAATTCTATAACATATTCTTTTACCATATTTTTAAGATCTTTAAAATCAATTATCATTCCTTCAGAGCTTACTTCTTTTTTTAGATCACCATTTAAAGTAACTTGTAATTTATATGTATGTCCATGAACATTTTTACATAACCCGTCGTGACCTTCTAGCATATGAGCAGCATCAAATGTGAATTCTTTCGTTATCTCAACCATTAACTAACCTTCTTTCTATTTAATATTACACATCTCCTGTGTTTTTAAAAACTTAATTATTATTTTTGTAATCTTCTGCTTTATTATTCACAGTAGGTATACTTTTATCATATTTTTGCACTATTTCATAGATTAATGAAGATATTATACAAATTACAATAAATAATAACAAGACTATATATCAAACATTGATATCTGCTTAAATATATCCCTTTTTTCAAGTGTACTGTGTTTAGTTTTAATTTCAGCAATTTCTAACAATTCCTGAAGGAAAATCATTTTTTCCCTTTTATTTATAATTTCTAATAACTTAACAAAAATTTGTGCAGTCAATATACAATCTGGTAATGCTCTGTGTCTATCTTTAGGACTTTCTATCACCAAAGCTTGTGCTATAGTATCAAGTTTATAATTAGGCAAATCTGGAATCACATTTTTTGCTAGCAAAATTGTATCTATAAACTTTGTCTTTGCTAGATTTGGATTTTTCTCTGCGTACCTTGAAATTATATTTGCTTCATATTTAGCATTTTGTGCGATAAATATGTACTCTCTTTGTCCACAAACTCCATCTAACTTTTTCATTATTTCCACTGAGCTTGGAGCATTTACTAGATCAACTTCCGTAATTCCTGTTTGCTCAGTATCGAACCTCGTTAAACGTATTCCTTGTGGTGGTTTAATAAAGGTACACTTTCCAAATTTATAATCTATTTCGCATGCATTATTTATTCTCAGTATACCTAGTTCTATAGGTTCTGGCGGGTTTCCTTTTGGTGTAACAGTTTCAAAATCTATAACCAAAAACGAAGTATCTTTTAGTAGTCTTTCTTGTGAATCTTTCATTTCAATCACCCTCAATATCCATCTATTTCATCACATTACTCTTAGTATTCAAAATTATTATAGCATATTTTCTGTACTTATTATAGTTTTTTATATAAAATAATTATCTTTATAGTTGAATCACTTGTGCAATAAGTAGTAAGTCAACACCTAAAGAGCAGAGTCTGGGGTCAGGACTGAGTAATTCCCTAAATTAGAAAATAATGTCATGTGGTTGTATTGTGGACAAATCGTTGAGAGTTTCATCTTCATTATTAGATAACGTTGCCTCATTAAAATACTCTCTTTCATTTACTTTTACTTTTTCATCCAAATATTTTTCATTATTAATAAAAAGATCGTTAACATATTCACTTAAAGGTATTAACGCAACTTTTTCTAATTCATCCATCTGAACATCTGTTGGATTTTTCAAATATTCAAGATAGCTCTCTCCTCCATTTTCATAGATATCCTTGTCAACCTGCGCTAATATTTTTCCAAACTCCATTTTGCTTGATTTGGGGAATACTATCGGAGTTAGCCCTTCTTTTTGATTTAATATTATATTAAAAAGCAATCTTCCAGTTCTTCCATTACCGTCCCTAAAAGGATGTATTCTGATAAAGCGGTATAATACTTTCGTTGCATCTGCTATGTATTCGTCATTTGACATATCTTCTCTTTTACTTATTAACTCCCATATATGCCCTTCTAGACTATCTATAGACTCACGAATCCCTTCTTTTGGCATGAGACCACTTTCTTTTTTACCCTTTGTATTAAAAGCATTACTTCCCATATTACTAAGATTTATTTCTCTATAATTTTTTATCTGTTCATTTCCTGGCACATTATGTAGTTTACTTTGTATTGTAAACAATATATCATCTATTTTTGTATCACCATTTACTTTAAAATCTACTCCCCAAGATATCATGTTACAAGTATTTATAATATTTTCAATATCCTCTACCTTATCTGTAAAACATGTTAAATTATATTTACTTCCTTTACACACATCAGAAACTAGTAATGCAGCAAGAGTTTTTTTATCATATTGGTTTATTTCTTTAGAATATGGTATGCTTCCTCCGAACTCTGTACTAAACTTTTTTTGTTTTATCAGTTCTTTTATGTATTGAACTCCCACTTTTACAAAGTCTTTCTCATTAATAACACTTACAACTTCATCATCTACATTTTCTTTTACTTTATTACCAAATATTTTTTTAGCTATATTTACAACAAAATTATCTTTGCGATTATATATTAACTGCTTATATTCCCCTATATTATTTCTTATTATTTCCTCTACTCTTTCAGTCAAATACATCGTTAAATCTGATATATACAAGCGTTTTATATCTTTGCTTATTACACAATCTACTCCTAGTATATCTTTTGCCGTTTTTGAATCTACTTCAGCATGGTAAACTATATCTTCTACTACTTTTTTCACATCATCATACACCATTTCACTCTCATGATATATACCATCTTTGCAAACCATTCCACCTACTTCTTGTCCTTTGCTAATTGTCATTTTACATTCATTCGTTATAATTGCTATAAGCTTTTTATCATTCATAATATCACCTTCTATTAACTGTATATTAACTGTATTATATGTCATTTTTTTCCATTTGTCAACATTTTTATAAATTTAAATATTTAAAGTTTTTATTTTTTCTACGTATGAACTTGTTGTAAAAAGCTGAAAAAAATGGTATTCTAAAACAAATAAAATGAATTGGTATCTTGTGAAAATATACATAAAAAAGTAGCAATTTAGATTTACTATAACCCCGTCTTGCAAACCGTCCTACCCCAAATATAAAAAGTGCTATAATGATATCAGCACTTTTTATATTTTCTCTATATTTTTCTATCACTTTATACAAAATTTTTCTACTTAAAACCAATAATGTCATTATTCATAGACTTTCCTTTTCTATGATTACCTATGTCCAAATAGCTTGTCTATATACTCTGAGATTCCTTCGCTTAGCGCTCGACCTGCCCCTTCTTCTTATTCATTTTCTAATTCAATTATCGGTTCATCAACTTTTAATGAGTTATCATTTGTTGGTTTTACCATATCTATTACTTCTAATGTTAATCCCATTGCTTGGGATAATTGCAGAAATGTATCCAAATTTGGAGGACATTTCAGCTTTTCAGTTCTAGCTATAGCTGGTTGCGGTATTCCAGATAATTCTTCAAGATCCCTTTGAGTTAAGTCAAGTGCATATCGAAAGTCTATCAAGTCAAATATTAAAGAGCGCCAGTCATTACTTATATAAGACTCAGCTCCTAATTCTTCTTGGAGCAATAATCGCTCATTTTTAGTAAAGTACCTCGAAATCTCACCAATTTTTAATGAGTTATCATTTATTGTTTTTGCCGTATTCGTTACTCCTAATGTTAATCCCATTGCTTGGGATAACTTTAGAAACGTATTCAGCTGTGGAACAGATTTTAGCTTTTCAGTTCTAGCTATAGCTGGTTGCGGTATTCCAGATATTTTTTCAAGTCCCCTTTGAGATAAGCCAAGTCCCTTTCGAGCGCTAATCAAATCTAATACTAAAGAACGCCAATCATTACCTGCAGACAACTCGGCTTTTGAATCTTGTTCAAACATTAAAGGCCCATCACAAAAATATTTATTTAAATCTTCCTCAACTATAAAGTCATTTTTTTTATCAATAGTCATTTTTATCCTCCAAGCAACATAAATATTTTTAGTAATTTTTTTGCAAACTATATTGTTATACAATTAATATCTAAATTTACATCCTATTCAAAGGATATTATACCATAAAAGTAATATTTGTAAATATAATAACTAAAAATCAGCTCCAAGTGAAAATTGCAATATGAAATGACCAACTTTTTTAAAAATATTTTTTAGGTTAAATTATTTTTATTCCTTTAATTACTTCCACCGTATCTTTTATATTTTCTAATATACTTTCTATTGGTTTATACGCACTTGGTAAGTCATCTATTGTACTGTCTAAAACGCCGAGGTGCTTTTTGTTTATCACTTTTATGGTAATGTTCATTTCTATATATCTTCTTTAATAAATCCTAGTTTCTCTATTACTTCCTTTAATTTTTCTAAATTAAGTGGTTTCCAAGCGTAAGCATCACAACCTAACTCATATGTAGCACTAACTGTTTCCTTATCATTTAATGCTGTTGTCATTATTATTTTAGCCCATTCATTCTCTTGTACCCCTTTTTGTTTTTCTATACCTCTTATAGTTTTTAAAGCTGCTACGCCATCCATTCTTGGCATCATTATATCCAAGCATATTAGTTTATAGGGTTCACCTTCCTTATGTGCTAGTAGAAACAATTCCACAGCTTCTACTCCATCAACTACCACATCACACCTGCCATATGTAGACATGAATGCTTTGATGAGCATTCTACTTATAAGATCATCCTCTGCTATTAATATTTTCATGATTCATTCCCCCATTTTTATTAAACTCACTGTCTTATATATCTCTCTCAGTTCATCACCGTCTCAGTACTTTCCAAAATCATCGTCTAAGTTTATCTTTTTCTTTGCTTTAACCGATTTCTTATCCATAATATGCTCTTTTTTATTGCTGTTCATTTCTTTGAAATCACTTTCTTTATAATATAGTGGATTTCTTTTTAGCTCAAATTTTGAAACAAGTTCTTTCAGCATTTCTGCTTGACTTGATAGCTCTTCACTTGCAGATGCACTTTCCTCTGCTGTAGCTGAGTTTGTTTGTACTACCTCTGACACTTGTTCTATTCCTTTATTAATTTGCGTTATTCCCGTTGCTTGTTCGTTTGAGGCAATTGCTATGTTTCCAACAAGATTGGCTGCTTTTTCTACACCAATTACAATGTCATCAAGTGCAAAGGCGGTTTCGTTAGCTATTTTTGTACCACTTTCAACTTTTTTAATAGATCCTTCTATTAGAGATGTAGTTTCCTTTGCTGCACTAGCACTTCTTGCAGCAAGATTTCTAACTTCTTCGGCAACTACGGCAAATCCTTTTCCGTGCTGACCAGCCCTTGCAGCTTCTACTGCCGCATTCAAGGCTAATATGTTTGTCTGGAATGCTATTTCGTCTATTACTTTTATTATTTTAGATATACTTGTTGATGATTCACTAATCCCAGTCATTGAATTCAACATTTGTTGCATTTGTACATTTCCACTTATAGCTTTATCCTTAGCCTCATTTGCTAACTGGTTTGCTTTGTTTGCATTATCTGCATTTTGTTTTGTTTGCTCTGCTATTTGTGTTATAGAGGCTGTAAGCTCCTCTATAGCGCTTGCTTGTTCTGTTGTTCCTTGCGAAAGTGCTTGACTACCTTCTGATACTTGTTTAGAGCCTGCCGATACTTCTTCAGCTGAGTTATTCATCTCACCAAATATCTTGTTTAACGAACTTATTATTAAGTTTAAAGCGTTCTTTATCTCTATGAAATCACCTTTATATTCATTTGTTACCTCCAAGTTTAAGTTGCCATTTGACATTTTTGTTAATACATTTGTTATTTCGTTTATGTATCCTTGAATTGTTCTTATAGTGTAGTTTAGTGCATCTTTTATTTCAGCATGATCACCCATATAGTTCCCTATTACTTTTACGTTTAAGTTGCCGTTTGCCATTTCTTTTAATACCGCTGAAGCTTCTTTTACTGGCTCAATTACGGCATCTAGTGTTTTATTTATTCCTTCTACTATTTTTTTATAGTCTCCGCTATGTTTGGTTGCATCTACCCTAGTTGATAATCTTCCTTCTACCGCCGCTACTACAAGCATATTTGAATCTGATATCAAATTTTTAAGTGCATCAACTATTTTTTTAAACGAAGTTGCAAGGGCACCTATCTCATCTTTACTGTCTATCTCTATTTTTATATCTGTATTTCCTTCAGCTAATTTGTTAGCTGCGTTCACTATTTTTGTTATTCCTTTAGAAATTGATTTTGATATAAGTAATCCTAATCCAACAGCTGTCCCCATGGCAACTATTACAATAAATATAAGTAAAGTAATAGTATTTCGTGACGTTTTTTCCAAATCTCTAGAAACATTGTATCCTTCTGTCACATTCATTTCCATAAGCTTGCTGATTAATATAGTAACGTCCTCCACTATCTTAATACTTGCAGGATCTCTTAATAGTTTATATGCTTCATCTTTCATATCTTGGCTAGATAATTCTACCAATCTATCCTTTAGGTTTCTATAATCTATCAAAAGAGTTATTAACTCATTATACATGTCTTTATCTTCTTTAGTTATACAAGTTTGTTCATACAACTTCATGTTTTTATCAATTACTACATCTGCCTGTATCATTGTATCCACATATTTTTTAATATTTTTTTCAAGTATTAAATCTCTTGTTGCTGCTCTTTCTTTTTGGACTGCTTCTGCAATAAATCCTATGTATCCCTGTGCACTTCCATAATTTTTAAAAAGATTTGAATATCCAGTAGTCTCTGTTTTTAAATTAACAATACCTATTACACCTATTATTCCTGCAATTACCGCAACTGTAATAAATCCTATTATTAACTTTGCTCCTATTTTCATATTATTAAATAATTTCATTCCTAATCCCCCTTTAATATAATTGAAAGTTGAATGTTAAAAGTTAAAAGTTTTTAGTTTTCCATTTTCCATTTGTTCTACTTCGTCTTCATCAAGTATCATTTCACAGTCGAGTAATAATTTCACTTCATTACCTACCTTGCCTAGTCCTTTTATGTATTTTTGGTGAAATCCTGTCTTAAAGTCAGGTGGTGATACTATATTTTCATCAGCTATTTTAAGTACTTCTGCTACCTGATCTACTATAAGTCCTATAAGTATATTTTTTATTTCTATAACTATTATACACGTCCTATCATTGTACTCTAAAAACTCTTTCTTAAACTTCAGTCTAACATCAATCACTGGGATTATGCTTCCTCTGAGATTTATAATTCCCTTTACATAGTTTGGGACTTCAGGCACCTCTATTACAGGTTGTATTCCTATAATCTCTTTTACATATTGTATTTCTATCCCAAAGTATTCATGCCCTATGGCAAATGTTAAAAATTTTCCGTGCTGCGTATCTTCCTCTAACTCTTCATTAATTTCATTCAAATTCACTGACATCAATATCCCCCCAAACAAATTTATTTTTCTTCTACTTTCTAACAACTATAACAAGACATATGTTTAGATTACTCCATTTATAATTCCAGCTGTATCTAATATTAAACTAATATTTCCATCGCCTAGTATTGTACACCCTGCTATTCCACATTCCTTGGTTATGTATCTTGATAAATATGGCGGAAGTGGTTTTACGACAACTTGCTGTTCCCCTAGTAGTGCATCTGCATATAGGCATATTATTCTATCGCCTGCCTCTACCATAACTATTATTCCATCCTCGATATTTGTGTTTTTAGTTTCTACTTTAAATAATTCATGTAAACGCATTATAGGATAACAGTTACCCCGTACCATGACCATCTCATTGCCACTCGTATCTATTATTAATTCTTCTCTTTTCATCTTAAACGACTCTTTTATAGACATTATAGGTATGGTATATACTGAGCTTCCAACTGATACTTCCATTCCATCTACTATAGCGAGTGTAAGCGGTATCTTTATATTTATTGTTGTACCAATATCAAACACACTTTCAATAAATACAGACCCTCCTACTTTTTCTATGTTTTTCTTTACCACATCCATGCCTACTCCACGACCTGAGAATTCTGTAACCTCTTCCTTTGTAGAAAATCCAGGTACGAATATAAGTCCAAAGATTTCCCTTTCTGTCATGTCTGACTCGTCTTTAGTCAATATTCCATTTTTTCTTGCCTTACTTAATATTTTTTGTTTATCTAGACCCTTACCGTCATCTATAACTTTTATGACAACTTCCCCACTAGTGTTTTTTGCCTCAAGCATCACTCGTCCTTTTCTTTGTTTGCCCTTGTCCACTCTTTCATCATTTTCCTCTATTCCATGGTCCATACAGTTTCTTATTAGATGCATTATAGGGTCTGATATATTGTCTATTATATTTTTATCTACTTCTGTTTCCTCACCTATTATTTCAAGTTCAACTTCTTTTCCTAACTTCTTAGACATATCTCGCACAACTCTATGCATCTTAGTAAATACCAATGATATTGGAACCATTCTTATTGCCATTACTATGTCTTGTAACTCATCTGTCAGTTTTCTTAATTGTATAGCGGCTTTATTAAAACTATCTAAGCTTAGTCCTTCTAAATCCTTATTTTTTATAACCATTGACTCTGTTATAACTATTTCCCCAACCATATCCATTAGTTTATCTAATCTATTTACATTCACACTTATTATATTCTGTTTCATACTCGGGGCTGTTATTTCTTTTTCTTGTACAGCAGTTTCAGGAACATATATTCGCACGTCAACCTTTTTATTCTCTTCTTGAACTTCTAATATATTTTCATCAAATTCTTCTACAGCTTCTATATCTATTGTTTTAACAAAAACCTCCATTTCTATTAGCTCTTTTATCTCTTCTTTTGTCTTAGGTGTTGTTATGTATATAACAAACCCGTTTAGTACTATATAATTAGTACAATTAGCATCCTCTATCAAGTCTTTAGGTAAGTGAAATAATTCTTTACAGCTGTCTTTCAAGTTATGTATTACTGTATACGCACGTATATTTTCCATTTGACAATCTTTCTCAAATGTTACTTTTACTATAAACTTTCTCATTGTCTCTTCTTTTATTGTACTACCTGGACTTATATAATACCTTTGTTTTTTATTATTTGGTTCTCTTTTTATCTCTATACTTTTATCGCCTGATATTAACCCAAGATATTCTTTTATATCTTCGACTAGTTCGTTCTCATCACCATCAGCCATAATGCCATCTTTAATTTTAGATATTTCTGCTTTTATAAAATCTAAAGATTCTAGTGTTTTGCTAGATAATTTTGATACATCTGCTTCTAAGTTTTTATTTTCTCTTACATAATAAAATAGATCTTCCATGGAATGTGCTAGTTTTGTAATATTAGAAATCATCATCATTGCTGAAGACCCTTTTATTGTATGCATTATTCTAAAAATTTCATTTATTTCATCTTCTGATAACCTTTCACTTTCTTCTACTTTCATAAGAATTTCTTCAAGTTGCTCTATAAGATTACTTGTTTCAAATATATACATCTCAAGCATTGGCTCATTTGTAAAAAAAGAATTTCCTTCATCCATAATGCCGTCACCCACTTTCTAATCATATTAGAATATTACATTTTTTCTAAAACCTTTAACACTGTTTTTTCAACAAAGGGTTTTACTATAAAGCCCTTTGCTCCCAACAGTATTGCCTCCCTTATAATTAACTCTCTACCCATTGCAGATATCATTATAACTTTTGCAGTAGCATCAATCAACATTATCTCTTTAAGAGCTCCTAGCCCATCGAGTTCGGGCATTGTTATATCCATTAATACCAAATCTGGTTTTACTCTTTTAAAAAGATTTACTGCGTCTCGCCCGTTACTAGCTTCCCCAACAATATTGTGCCCCATAGGTTCTAGCATAAGCCTAAGCGCGTATCTCATAAATAGTGCATCATCTACTAAAAGTATATTTTTCATATTTCACCCTCCTAGGTAGTGTCTTACTCAATCTTTGTATTCTAACCCTAATTTTACTGTGAACGAAAACTTTGTACCTTTCCCTACTTCACTCTCTACCGTTATATCCCCATCCATCATATGTATAAGGTCCCTTGTTATTTTAAGTCCAAGCCCTGTTCCTTCATACTTTCTAGTGGAAGATATATCTACTTGTATAAAGGGTTCAAAAATTAAGTTAAGATTTTCTTTTTCTATTCCTATCCCCGTATCCTTTACTTCAAATATAATATATATATTTTCTTCATTTTTTGATAATAGTTCTACGAGAAGGCTTATTTCACCATTAGATGTAAATTTAACCGCATTACTAAGCAGGTTATTTAAGATTTGTTGCAATCTATAAGAATCACCTATTACTTTTATTGGTACTCTAGAATCTACTTTTATTTTAAGATTAATGCATTTTTCTGCTGCCTTTACCCTTACCGTAGAAACCGAGCAATTTATAACTTCATCTAATTCAAACTCTCTCTTTTCTATTTCTAACTTTCCGGCTTCTATTTTAGACAAATCTAATATGTTATTTATAAGATACAGCAATACTTTTGAAGCTGATGAAGCTTGTTTTACATATTCCTCTTGATCCACGCTTAAATTTGTGTTTTTTAATAGCTCCAAAAAACCCATAATTCCATTCATAGGCGTTCGTATTTCATGAGATACATTGGCTATAAACGCTGATTTTGCAATATTTGCTGCATCTGCAAGGTCCCTTGCCATTTTCAATTCATTCTCCATATCATTTCTTTTAATTGTAGCGACTATATATCCCTCAAACGCCCTTATAATGGATTTTTCATCTTCTAACCATACTCTTTCTTCTTTGCATTCGGCAAAAGTTATACATCCCCAAAATTTAGTACATATTATTATAGGCATTACTAATAGTGAACGTATTTTCCTCTCTTTTAGTACATCCTTTATCCTACTCTCTTTTAAGTCTTTAACAAGACCCTCCACCATTATTCCATTATTAAGCAAATCTATAGATTTTCCAACCATTTCAAACGGTATATTCCGCAGATATGAGCTGTCTTCTATAGGCTTACCATCCTCCGAAACCCACTCTAACCTTTGGCTAATGTACCCATTTTGATTTTCATCATAATAGCTTTTAAACAAATGTGCCCTACTAGTATTCAAAGTTTTACCCATTATCTCTAGGCTTCTCTCTATCGCTTTCATAATATCTCTTTCTCTCAAAAGTTCATTTGCTACCTCAACCATAGCGGAAAGCAGCTTTTCTTTTACACCAAGACTTCTTTGTATGTTTTTTTTATCCGTTACATCCTGACTTATACAATAAAATACATATTGACCGTTCCATACACCTTTTATTACATTAGTTTCTACTTGAAATATCTTTTTACTTTTTGAATAAAAACGTAAATTTGAAGACCCTTTCTTGACTTCTAGTATTTGTGCAATATACCCTTCGGTAGTTTCTTTATCCTCTGGCACTCTAATATCGAAAACAGAAATGAGTTTTATGCTTTCCTCTGTATATTCTAGTTTATCTAGAGCATATTTATTTGCGTACTTAATTCTGCCATCCTCTCCAAAAATAAAAACAAAGTTCTCTATGGAACTCATAAGTTTTTGAATTTCTTCCTTACACTCAGTACATAATTCCTTAATAAAAACTTTATCTCTCATACCTTTCACATCCTCGTTTTGTTTTACATAAGTATACCATTTTGTCATTAAAAACGCAATGCGTTTAGAGAAAAAGATGGCGTAAAAAGCATGTAATATATGTAAAAAAAGGCTAGGGCTTATTCGATTTGAATAAGCCCTAGCAAATAAATTATTAAGTTGATTATAATATTCCCTCATTTAGTCCATAATCTCAACATGTTGTTTAATAGGTAATTTTATTATAAATTTGGTTCCTTTCCCTATTTGACTTTCTACCTCAATATGCCCACCATGTTTATTAACAATAATATCATATGTTATGCTAAGCCCTAGTCCAGTACCCAGTCCAACTGGTTTTGTTGTGAAGAATGGTTCAAAGATTCGTTTTAGATGATCCTCTGATATTCCCATACCATCATCAGCTATCTCACAATATACAAAGTCATCCTCTTTATAGGTATGTACAGTAATGTTTCCGAATTCACCCTTTTCTTTGATTGCATATACTGCATTAATAATCATATTAAGTATTACTTGATTTACTTCGCCATCTATGGCCATAATATACGGTACTTCTTCTAAATCTTCATTGACCTTAGCATAATGCTTTATTTCATTGTTTGCTATAACAAGCGTATCCTTTATACCCTTGTTAATATAATACTGAACAAAATTCGTTGTTTCCGTCCTTTTTGAGAATCCCAAAAGGCTTTTTACTATTTTGTCTATCTTATTTAATCCTCTACTTGATTCGTTCACAGCGTCTCCTAGATCACTATATATAAATTCAATATTGTTATCTTTTATATAGTCTCTTAGTGCGGAGCAATTAGTTTTATACTCTTCTAACGTTTGTTTTTCATAATTGTCTGTTCCTTTTTGTTGCAATTTATAAAGTCCTTCTAGCTTTAAAACGTACCTTTCTAATGTTTCCAAATTACTTTTTACATATCCTAACGGAGTATTTATTTCATGTGCAATTCCAGCAGATAATTGTCCAATACCAGCCATCTTCTCTTGCTGAATCCTAAATTCCCGAAGAAAATATC
>DMOI01000062.1 GCA_003452395.1 Clostridiales bacterium | reverse complement strand
CTACTTTATTCAATTATCATGGTACTTACATTTTTTGTCACTGCTTACTTTTTATTCCTAAAAAGTAGTGGCGACAAAAGTTATTATACTACATCTCTCTACCCTTTGTCAAGTACTTTTTCGACTTTTTATTTTTTTATTTTTTTATGTCAAAATTGCTCTGTATCTTTCGATATCTTGACTTCCGTTTCAAGCGACTTACCTATTATATCAGCTCTATACCCTTTTGTCAATAGGTATATTTTGGTTTTTTAATTTGCCTCGCCACATATAATGTTTACTTCTATATTGGCTTCATTTTAAACGGCTTCCTCAACCGAGCGACTTTGCTATTATATCAGCTCTATACCCTCTTTGTCAATAGGTATATTTTAGTTTCTTAAGTTGTATGATTCTTTGTTGAATTTGTCCGTTATTTGATTCATGCTTTCTAGACCCATTATGTAGGCAAATATCCTTACTAACAAGATATCATCGCTCCGTACGTTGTATATCTTACGTCCCTACCACTTTCGGCTTTTTTCAGCATTTGCTTTAGTTCTGGAAAACAGTTGTTTATTACTTTTACCAATCCTTTAACTAGTGATTCATCTTTTAATAATTCCCTTTTTTGTGCTCTGTTCATCTGTATTTTCCCCCTGTGTTATGTTTTAAGTACTTTGATACTCAGTAATTTCAAGTCTCTGCCTCATACTCGGGCGGACATACGCTCTGCTAGTGCCCAATGCTGTCAAGCTAAGCTCCCAAATTATTACAGTACTCGCTTTTGAACCAGCTGGAACTTGTTTGCTTTAAGACCCTTATCCCTTTTAAATGACTTACCCAGTTTTACTGGAACCAAATAACGCGAGGATTTATCGACTATTTCCATTATCTTTTGGTTTCGTTTTTCCTCATTCGGTTCTAATATTGCTAATATTAACTTATTTTTAAGTTTACTTATTAATATATTTACATTTACTTTATATTCAAATTTTAAAACTTTTTCTTGATTTGTTTCTGCTATTATTTTGTTAGCTTCAGCTTTACTTAATGCTAGTAGATTACATATCAAGATTGTTGCGTAGAAGTCTTGTTCTACTGCAAGTTGACTGTTTCCACTAAAGTTTTGAAGTTGTAATTTGTTTTTTAACTCGTTGTACTTGGTCTCTATTCCCCATCTTTTAAAGTAGAGTTTTTGCAGTTCTTCTGTACTAAATTCTTCTGTGTCAATTAAATTTGTCACAAGAATTTCCTCTACTCCAGATGGTAATATAAATCTTACAACTCGTAGCGTGTATTTCTCTTTATTAATGGTTACTGTTATTAATTGATCAGGCTCTTTTGCTTCGTTCACTTCTTTTATAAAGCTGCTCGATACACGCATTAAAAATTTTATATTACTTTTTTCCATGAATACTATAATGTCTTTCGAAGGATATCCTCTATCAAATAAGATTAAATCTTTCTTTGGACCTAATTCATTCAATCGTTCCATCAATGTTACTGCAGCATCTCTTTCGCTAGTAGTGATAGGCGTCAAGATACTAGTTATTATATAATCGTTTTCTATATCATATAACGCAGTAGCTAGTCCTCTTGCATACTCAGTTGTTTTATTTTTAGTAACACCAAATATCTTCTGTAATATTGAAGAGTTGTTGACTTCTGTCTTAGAACCATCAATCGCTGACAATCGGTAGCCTTTATAGGTTTTAAACGCTGTTAGTTTTTGATAAAACAGATTTGTTATATCATTTGCAAGTATTATAAATGTTTCGGGCTTAATCTTTTTTCTCGCCCCTGAAAATGCCTGTTTAGTAATAGTTTCAACACCTCCTCCAAGTAGTTCAAAGAAATCATCAAGTTCTACTTGTATACTTTTTGTTACCATGTTCAACATAAACATAATTAGTTTTTTAAAATCAAGTTTTCCAATATTACGTGTAAAATAAGTATCCTTAGTACGTGCAAACAACATTAAATTTACATAATTAATATTTTTATGAAGCAAATTAATTGCTTCTAGTATAGCAGTTTTCAAAAGTATTCCACCTTTATCGATAGTAGTATACTAGTTATTTATAGTATCCATTTCGATTATTGGGCTCTTTTGAAAAAGTCAAGTGTTTTAGCACTTTTGTAACACAACTTTAATATTTAAAAACAGATTGCCACGCCATTATCATGGCTCGCAATGACAAACGTGGGAATTCTGTCAAAATTCAACAGAATAGTTTGACAGCATTGCGCTAGTGCCCGCCCCTACGTTTTACCTTCGGCTTTATTAACTCGAAAAAAAAACATCATATTCTACACTGTGATTATACCATAATCAGTGTATTTACACGATATCTTTGTTTGATTTTATCTCAAAAAATATTTACCCCTTAAAACTGAGTGTTACCTTACCCTTCACCTACAGATACTTTATTATAATCATATTTGTAGTATTCAATATATCTACTAACTTTTATTTTTTATCCGTCTCTGCTATTTAATAATCCACCAAAATGCTATGAGCTGGGATATGAACTCATAGTATTTGACATTGATGACATGGAATTCGATATAGAAGTAGCAAAACTAGCTGGACTAAACGTATTTACATCATTAGAGCTATACCAACTTGGTGGTTCTGAAACTAAGTCATTAAACTTATATGCCCACTTGTTTGTCCCATCTAAAACAATTGCATATGGTAATATGCTGTAGAAATATGAAGCTGTTTCATCCGCTAGTGCATCTAACTGCTCTTTCTCTGAAATATCTAAAAATTCTTTAAATCCTAGAATTTCCCCTAAAATAATTGTTCCACCTTTTGTTAGCTTAAACGTATTAAATACAAGAAACATATTAATAATGTGAAGTATGCTGTATGTAAGCAACATACTTCCAGACTCAATTGCAAAAGGGTACGCTTTTACAATCAAACTAGCAATGATTCCTGTTAATAAGATAATAACAATCATTGAAATTATATCAATTATTTTTGTATAAACATCTCTGTCCGATATTGCATCCCTTAGCTTGATAGTAAATAAAACAAAAAAGGCTGTTTGAAATATAGTTATATATATTGAAGTTTTTATGCTTTCTTCAATATTCCCTATAAGACTAAGAAAAATATCATATGTAGCTATACCAAAAACAGCACTAGATATAATTATAATTATCAAAATCATCTTTCTAAAAGATTTATCATATACATCTACTTCCTTATTAACTTTACTTTTCACAGATTTCTTGGCTTTATTAACATCTCTATAAAACTTATCCTGAAGGTTCGAGATATCTAATACATTCCCAGATGCATATTTGAACATACCATCGAACAAATTTCTTTCATAACTATCATTTGTCTCAATACCTTTTATCTTTGTAAGATAATATTTTTTGAATTTAAATCCTACAACTAAAGGAGCTACCTCCTCTTTTATATTAATAAACCCTTTGCTTGCCCAGTAAATAATAAATGAAGTAATATCTTTATTGTTAACATTCTTATTATATATATATCCAATCTCAGAAGGGTTTAGATTTGCTGGTGGGTGAAACATCATTGTTTTTACAACACTGTTTATTGAAGTTTTGTATTGATTATGTATGGCTAAACATTTGATAACTATAATTAACATCAGTATTGCCGATATATAAAGTATATAATCCACAGAATTTTTAGTAGTATTTACATCATAATTCAATATATTGTAATACTCATGTGCCAAACTTGCTTTGCAAAAAAATATAAAAAATAGAGTTATTAACCCAAGTAGTTTATAGTATCGTTTATTCATTCAGACCCCTCCAATCGTTTTTTAAACCTGTGACCTTATTATGTACATGCCATCCATATTAATGAATAGTTATTCTAATTACCATAAATAATATAAAAACACCTAAACTAATGTATGTAAACTTCTTACCTAGACTGTTTAAACTTATTAATTATGCCCCGAAATATAATATGATATAACCCACTTTTTATGTTTCTAAGCATTGATATAGATATTCAAACTATCCACATTCCCTGTAATTTTTTCGTATTTTTCGAGTGTGTTTTGCCATTTTTCTGTGGATAATCCGTATAAGTCTGTGGATGACCATTACTGCTGGTGTTGTTATCCACAGACTTTTTTTTATTTTGTTAATTGACGTTTTAGTTTGTTTTTGATTTTTTTAAGCTTCTGAGCGGAATCGAACCGCTGACCTATACCTTACCATGGTATTGCTCTACCTCCTGAGCTACAGAAGCACCTTAAGTACTTGTTTCTTTACTTTTCCCCCTACCTTTATATCCTAGTTGGACTAAGCGATTCACTCAAAATCTGAAATACACAGATTTTGGTTCTCTGCTTATACCTCCTGAGCTACAGAAGCGCTTTTGCTAATTTTGTTTTTATTCTTTGTACGCAATTATCTACTGATTTTACTGATACATTTATTTCTGTTGCTATCTCTATGTATTTCATACCTTTTAAATATAAGAATAACGTATCTCTCTCAAATTCACTTAAATCAGTTTGTATTTTTTGTTGTATATGCTTTATATTTTCTTTAACTAATAATAATTTTTCAGGATCTACCCCATCTTTAACCATAATATCAATGAGACTTATGTCCTCAGTTTCTTCATTTGATTCTAATCTGTTCAATGATATGTAGTTATTTAAAAATTTATGTTTGTTTCTTGTTGCAGACTTTACGGCCGTTATCATTTGTCTATCAATACACATATTAGCAAAGGTTTTAAATGAACTTTGTTTTTCTGTTTTATAATCTCGTATGGCCTTATACAGGCCTATCATCCCTTCCTGTATTATGTCATCAGAGTCTGCTCCAACCAAAAAGTATGCTCTTGCTTTCCTTTTTACAAATTCTTTATATCTATCAATTAATGCGTCCATGGCATATTTCTCATCATTATATATCCATTCTAATATTTGCTCATCTGAAATCTCTTTATATTCCATTTGCCACTCACTCCGTTCCTTGAACAATTTATTTAAAACCCAATCCTCCTCTTAGTGCAAGAGGAGGATTGGTGTTGTTTGTTATTTATTATTTACTTTTTACTATCCTCTATTAAGTATATAAAACATATATGCAACTTCATCCCTTGTTATAAAATTTGATTTGTCAGTAAGTCCCCTAGATATTACTCCTTTTTCATCCATCATAACTTGTGCCATGTCTTCCCATGTGAAGTTTGCATACCCTTTATTTTTATAAACTCTTTGCACTAGCCATTCCACTTCTTGATATGTTATTTTATTATTAGGCCTAAATGATCCATCCGGATATCCATTTATTATACCTTCTACCACTGCAACATATACAGCTTTTCTTCCCCATATTCCTAACTGATTAGCATCTGAAAAATATAATTGTACATCGTCAGCTATACCGTAATTGTACCAACCTAACATATTATAAAGGATTACTGCATACTCCGCCCTCGTTACTTTTTCGTTTGGCCTAAATGCTCCGTCTTCATATCCACTTAACCATCCACGTTTTGCCATTAGCTCTATTTCGTCTTTTGCCCAATTTTCATCTATATCTGACAATCCCTTATAATTCTTATCTATAAGTACTACATAATCTCCACCCTTAAACGTTCTTTCATCAATCACAC
Source organism: Clostridiales bacterium (assembly GCA_003452395.1). GTDB lineage: Bacteria > Bacillota > Clostridia > Lachnospirales > UBA12420 > UBA12420. The sequence continues at coordinate 27,632 of DMOI01000062.1, read as the reverse complement.
ACTCTATCGAGCTACCATTTACTGCGCTTGCGTAATATATAAGTCCAGCTTCTGTAAGCTTATACACACCTACATTCTCTCCACCTATATATTTGAAACTTAATGTACTTGGCTTATATACATTCATGTATCCCTCTTCTGTTTTAACTTGAACATTATATACATTAGATGCTTGTATATATCTATTTTTTAAATCTTCTATTGTTAATTTCGTATTCTTCTTATCTATTCTTACATTGTTTTGTAAATATACCGCCCCTTCTTCAAATACCATACTTACAACTGAGTCATCACTTGTTATCGTTGCTCCATCCATTGTAACTAAAGTATAACTTACATCCGCAGTGTTATATGTACTTTCCATAACTTCATTATTAAAACCCTCTCTATATGAGGTCTTGTATGATTCTTGATATACAGATTTATATCCTAATAAAAAACTTTTTCTATAATCTTCAACTTCTTTATCTAACCTATACTTTTTAATTATCTGTTCGTCTGACATTATAGATCTTTTATAATCATTAGATTTTCCCTCGTAAAAATCTATTTTGCCTTGAGCGGTCCCATCTATAGCGCCAACCTGTTTTCCAGCTTCACTACCAGCGGAACTATCGTCAGCTAAGTTTGATGTTCCTTCTTCCCCCTCTGTCATTTCTGATCCTTCTGTTGTTTCTGTTACTTCACCATAAGTTACTTCACTTTCAATAGAAGATGCATATGTCACAAATGTAGTCATCCAAAATATCAATAAAACTCCAATTATTCTTTTCATGTTTGACCCTCCCTCTTTTAACTATTGATTCATATTAGATTCTAATATGTTAACTTTTTCAATTCTTCTACTTTCATCTATTTCTTTTTCCATGTATTCTATTGATATCTTAGGTCTCATATTGCTTATTGATACTCCCTCTGTATCTGTAGGTCTTAAAAAGGCAGATGCTGTTATATTTGGGGTCGTGGGTTCATTTATTATCTTAACATGCTTTAATATTGGTGTTGGAGTTACTGAAAGTAATTTAAATTCATTTACTCCCCTTGTATAATGCTTAACTACTGCACCTGAAATTCTTCCAACTCCTTCATCTACTGCAAAATTAATTTTAGTATTGCTCCAGCTTCCAGCTACTCCCATATCTTTGTAGTATGAAAATATTTTGCTATCATTGGAGTTTCCTATCAACACATGAGCCTTGACTCCATCTACAGTATGATATGCTGTTAACAACTTAATTTGATTACTATAAAAAGGAACTGTATCCATATTTCCACATTGTGCTTGGTTCATAATATCGTTATTTTGAATTACAAAGTCTGCTGTTATAAATTTGTACATATTTACAGTTAATTTATCACTAAAAACCATGCTAAGATATATATCTGGATCTATAGGAGGTCCAGTCATAGCTGAATCCCAAATTGCTGATAATGATAAGTTAGCCGGTATATACCCTAAGTTAAGTGTATTTCCTTTTTGACTTATATTTGGAACAGCATCTTTAGGATAGCATTCATATATCTTTATATCTGCATTATTACCTACTCCTGTAGCTCTAGATGTTACAATATATATGCCATTTTTGTCATTCAATCCATCATTAAAATATGCTCCTGAAAAATCCATTGTATATTCTGTAGATTCCGATGCTACTGGTGTTGTATCTAAAGTTTTTATATACTCTGGTGCATAATTATTATCGACATCCATTACAAATATATCTATATTGTTATTTGCTTTGTCTGTTATTGCTATATATAAGTTAGTACTTACATCGCCCGAATTATATATCGCTTGAGCTTTTATTTGATTGTCCATAGTTATCGAGTCCTTGGTGGAATTGATATCTTTAAGTTTATATAAATCTAATATTGATATTGGCCCTATTCGATTTATCGCTTTATTTGCATCTAATAGTGCATTCATTGAATATATATTTAAAGTTTTATTCGTGCTATCGTTTGCTACTATAAAAAAAGTCGATGTACTATTGTTATTATTTGATACTCCTGTTACAGCAATTTGTCCCGAAAAGATTTTACTTGTGCCGTCTGTTATATTCAAATCATCTAGCATATTATCTTGAGCAACTTGAAATTGTTCACTAACACTAGGTATCATGTCATAAAATCTATAATTTGTATCACTTGTTTTTGTTCTTTGTTTTAATACATAATCTGTCGTTTCTGTGTTCTGAGCTGTCGCAAAAGTATACTCTATTTGCAACTCTTTATTAGGTTGATCTGGCAAATATGCTGTTGTAGTAAAATTAGGGTCTTGTTTATCTTTATATTTACTTGCTACATCTTTTAGTAAAATCGTCAGACCGTGATTTGCACCCATGTCTGATTTTACCTTGTAAGCATCATATAATACAGATTGTTTATTGAGTCTGAGTCCCTGAGTAAAATATATTCCAGCTGCAGCCATCAGAACAAGTACAACAAGTATAATCATTACCATATTACCATTTCTATTTTTAAGTTTCATAGCTACACCTCGATACAGTTCACATTAAAGTCAAATCAAAGTCTGTTAGTCCCTTTTTACTCAGTCGTCATATTCATAAATTGTTGTGGATCTACGAACTTGCCATCTATCGTATATCCAAACTTTAAGTGTGATACAGATAAATCTCCTGTGCCTCCTGTATAACCTATTGTTTTTCCTTTTTTAATACTTTGCCCTTTATATACTGTCACATTTCCTAGGTTTCCATAATAACTTATATTTCCTTCTCTGTGTTCTATCATTATGCTATTTCCATGTGTTCCAAATTTACCAACAAATATTACCTTTCCATCTTTTACAGCCTTTACCTCCGTTCCCACTGAAGCTTTTAGACTTATACTATGACTAAAACTAGATATATTATCGTTTATAATATTTTTCTTTTCATTGTAATCTTGAATTAACTCTGCGTCAACATCTAGCGGATATAATCTTTCTACCTCTACTTGATGGTAATTATTATTTGATGGTATATCATTGTTATTTGGTGGTGCCACATTGTTGCTTGGTGCCTCAGGCGTTGTTATTACTACATCGTTTCCTGGTATTGGTTGTTCCACACTAGATGATGTGTTTCCAAAAGGATTATCACTTCTCATAACAATCTTTATTTCTGGAGTCTCTGGTTGTATCTCTGTATTTGTTGGAACATCTTGTATGTTCATTTTCTTTGCAAGTGTCACCATTTCCAGACTATATCCAAGTGTAATTCCATCTAGTTTTATTTCTATATCTTTGATATATAGAAATTTTCTTTGATATATTTTATTTAAAATGACCATCATACTTGGATAGTCGCTTCTACACTTAAGAGTAATAGGTATTTGCTCTATTTCTCCTGGTACTATTCCTTCTTCATTTACGTCTAATGCAGTCACCTCAACATTTTGGGTTATTGCCAATAAATACAATTTTGTACCGAATACCGCTGTTTTCCTGTCATCCTGAGGATATTTATCTAAATCTTCAGCCATAGTTTGGCTGTAATTTTCTGCTTCCTTTATTTCCTGTTTCTTCAGTTCTATATTTTCCTCATTTCTCTTTATTTTTTGTTCTATATTTATCCCCTCAGTTTTTAACCTGCTTTTTTCTTTGTCTATAGCATCTCCATAGTTACTATAATAATTATATAATAAATACATAGGTATCAAGGCTATTATAAATATAACTACACTTATTGCACCATTTATACTATATTTGTTTTTTATATAAAACTCTTTGATATCCATGTATTTCACCTCACTCTTACGATTATTTTTTGCATATCACTTTATATGTTTTGCTATCTTGCTCCCCTATGACATTTGACGATATATTCGAAAATAGTTTCAATCCTTTTAATTCATTTTCAAAGATATCAAAATATTCTTTACTGGTCGCTCCTACCTCTATTATTAAGTTTTCCTTTTCAGTTTTTATAGATTGTATACCTACTTGTACTGGCGTTATTGTTCCTAACTTTTGAATGAAATCACTATATTTAAATCCATAACTTTGCGTAATAGTTTCATACTCATTTTTCAATCTTACCTTTGCTTTATATTCTTGGTTATCCTCTAAGCTTTTATTTAAAACATCATATTCCTTGGTTAGTTTTTGATTTTGTGTTTCTTTCTCAATAAGAATATCTTGGTTAGTTTTATTTTCTGCTTGTGCGCCCGAATATGTAGTGTTTGCATTAAAAATAGTCATTCCTATTATTACGCATACGATGGCATAAATACCCGAGACTATGTATGCTATGTACAATGGCTTTTGTGGTTTGAATTCCTTTGGTATCAAATTATATGCCATCTTTGTTGACACCACCTTTTTTATCTTTCATCCTCTTTTTCTCATACTCTTCTTTTATAGCAAGTCCTGCCGCCACAGCAAATGGGCATGATGAAAGTTCATGTTCCTGTACATTCTCGTTTTTTAGAATTTCCGCGATTTCTTCTTTGCCTCCAAAAACAAAACATCTTTCAATACCAAAATCTCTATAAAAAGTTTTACAGTATGTTTCCATCCTTTCTGTTTCTGATACTATTGAGTCTGTATCATATAGTTCTTTATATAGATATCTTAGTCCAATAAGTTTAAAATCTCTATACATATAAAGACCTATCATTTCCTTATCTTCCGTAAAAAAGTTTATTATCGCTATGTCTTTGTAATCTGCAGATATTAACCTTCTTAATGCTTCATACTCTGTATCTATTGCAATAGGTATCATGTTTTTAAAAGAATTAACTTTATTTATAAACCTTACCGCTTCTTCTATTTTAATACACAAAATAGTAGTAAGGATTTTGTTGTTATATAATTGCTTTTCGTCTATTATGTCATACTCAATAATATACTCATGAGTGCTTTTTTCTAAAATACTTTCTATTTGTCCAATTATCAAGTTTTGTTTTCCTCTTTTTGTGAAAATGTTTTTAGTAATAGGAACTAATTGTTTCAATGCAAATACTTCCACAAGCTCTGTAGGCAAAGATATTACAACTTTACATTTATCTTTTTTATGTAAAGTCAACTCTTCAAAAATGTTATTCAAATAAACAGCATAATCAGACTCATCTATTATTTGCTCTGAAGATATAGTCCTGCCTGCCAATATGTTTTTATCATATAAAGCAACTGATATTGATTTCTTTAAGAATTGTATACCTATAACATTCATGGCTCATAACCTCACTTCTATAACATCTATTCATCTGGATACTCATAACCAAATTCCCACTTTTTATCTAATAACTCAAATACATATTCAAAATCTATTGTTGATTTACTTGTTTTCCCGGTTAATGTTCCTTGTACTTGTACATAACTATTTCTAACTTCCTTTTTTGCACTTACGTTAGGTAGTGCATCTATATCTAGTACCAAATCATCAATTGTTATAAAATTATTACCCTCAGCATCACCTGAGTTGTAAATAAATGTAGTTCCATCTACGCTTACTGTTCCTTCTCCTGCTATATAAGTTATTGTTCCTGTTGCTAAAGCTTCTATAGCTCCGCCTACGAGCGTTTCAGCTGATTTAACAAACCCACCAGTTACTGCTAATGGTATCGTGTTTCCCGCCACTCCTACTGTTTCTGAACTAACTGTTACATACGCTTCATTTTGTTTTACTTGAAAGCTTACATTTGACAATCCGCTCAATATGTCTGTAGGCTCTGCTACTCCTACTTTCCTAGTTAATTTGTCTATTTCGAATGAGTATACAATAACTGTTTCATCTGGTTGTATCAATTTTAAATCTAATCCACCATTTAAAGTCTCAACTTCCGTTCCATATATCAAGTCTCTTTTTATTAAATTTATGATTCTTGTTTTCTCATGTATACCTTTCATCTTTTCCGAACCTTCGAAAAAACCTGTTGTCATTGTTGTATATATAGCTACTAATGTTACAAACATAATACTTATTATTATTAAACTTATTAAAAGTTCTAGCAATGTGAACCCTTTATTTGATTTGATTTTTTGTTTTATAAAAATCACCTTCCACATTTTGCCCCAGTTTTTCTAACTATTATAGTCAGTTACCGGTATTGTTCCATATAAAACATATTCTTTGCTTTCTCCAGCAACTTTCCATGTAACCGTTACCTTTACGTAATTTTCTGCTGCTTGTATATCTTTTATCACTGTATAGCCCTCAACTGGTGTTGACGCAAGTCCTATTAGCTGATATCCTATCTCTTTTTGTGCTATTGTAACAGCTCTCTCAAGCCCCACATTTTCTGCCACTGTATAAACGTTATCAGTCATTGACATAGTAATGGGTATCATTATTATTCCTAATATTACTGTAGTAATCAATATTTCTATATAAGACATCTTCTATCACAACCTATCTTTATATATCTTGTATTATAACAGTTCCATCTTTATTAATACTAAGCTCTATATCTGAAGACCCTGCTTTTATGCCTACTATAACATTCTCCTCTGGAAAACCATTTATATCATATATAACTTCTTGTTCAGAATCTATGCTTACATGTTCATCAAGATATATTACTTCTAGTATTTTCTCATCTATCCATGAATCAACTGGCTTGTACATTAAAATCAAATCTATTTGCTTTTGCTGAAACCTAACCTTTGTCTTCTTTAAATTAACCTTTGCTGTGCTTTCGGCCACATTAAGAATCGATCTTACTTGACTTGACACATTTGTATTTGCCATATTTTTTACGACTTTTTGATATGTTGGTATTGCTAAAAGAGATAATACAGACATAATTATTAGCACTGCTATTAATTCTAAAAATGTAAATCCCTTTTTATTATGTATATCTAGTTTTCCCATGGGTTTTTCACTTCTTCTTTTAAGTATCCGTCGACAACAAGTGGATGTCCTTCAGTTATTTCACCATAAAATGTAGTCGGCTCAACTGTTGAGTCTTTATCCCATTCATAGCTTTGAGCTACCTTTTGGATCTCTTGAATATTTACGTTATTAGATTGTGTTCTAGCTTCTTCGCCTTTATTGGTAAAAATTGGTATCGCTATCATAGCCAATGCTGCCAAAATTACTAATACTGCTAGTAATTCTAATAAGGTAAATCCTTTATTGTTTTTTAACATTACTATCACCTCTTGTCTGTTTGTCAATTATAACATATACATAAGGCCTCATGGCCTTATGTATATGTGGAAACATAATATTAACTTATCACTGTGTGTTTTACATCACTAAGATCTGTAGTGGTTGTAGCATCTTCAGTTACTTCATATACCTTTGTATTAGTAAGGAATTTCCCTTCGTCAACACCATCACCCACATTTAAAAGCGTTGTTCTTGCTGGTGCTGCATCTGCATCTGTTACACCGTCAACTCCAGCGTCAACTGCAACTAGTTTTACAATTGTATTCCCAGAAGTACCATCTCTACCTATGCAATATACAAAATTTTTGTAATTAGTAACATTTTTATATGGTGATACAGGTGCTGTAGTTAAAAGTCCATCATCCACTATAGGGTGAGCATCTGTCAATATAGTATAGTATGTGTCTGATTCTGCACCAACTGTTGGGTCTGGTGTACCATTATCCCATTCATATCTTTGAACAGCATTTATTATTTCTCTTAAGTTTGATTTATTAGCTTGTAGTCTTGCTTCTGCCCCTTTATTCATAAAGATTGGTATCGCTATTGTTGCGAGTGCCGCTAGTATTACTAATACTGCTAATAGTTCCAATAATGTAAATCCTTTTTGATTTAATTTTTTCATTGTTTTCTCCTCCATTTTATTATTATATAATATACATGCTTTTTAAAAATACATTTTTTACTAATTATGATACTGCTGGTATAGCTCCTACTTCAACATTATCTCCAGCTGCATTTATCTTTATTTCTGGTTTAGCCTCAATCCATACTCCTGTTCCGGCTGTTATAATATCTCCTGCAGCAGTAACTTCTGATGGTTCTGTTGTCGTACCGTTTGCTATAAGTTTTGCTTCTGTAATATTTCCTCTAGATGCAACTGTACTTTTCCCGATTGCATATATGAATTCTGTCCCTTCTTCACCTGATACTGTAGCATTTTTGTATGGGTTTACTGGAACATCTTTTAAATATCCTTTAGTTATTAATACATGTCCAGGTACTATTTCTGTGTAATATGTAGTTGTATCTGCTGCTGGTCGTCCCTCTTCCCACTCATATCTTTGAGCTGCATCTTCTAAAACTCTTATATTTTCTTTGTGAGATGCAAGTCTTGCCTCTGCTCCTTTATTCATAAAGATTGGTATTGCTATTGTTGCAAGTGCTGCTAGTATTACTAGTACTGCTAATAGTTCTAGTAATGTAAATCCTTTTTTGTTTAATTTTTTCATGTTCATAATTTCCCCTTTCGATTTTTAATTTTATTGTATGCTTCCATACATGGAGTACATAGGACCTATTACTCCAAATACAATTATTGCTACTATTCCCGCCATAAATACGACTGATATTGGAGTTATGAGTGTAATCATGTTGTTTATAGTTCTGTCAACCTCATCATCTAAAAACTCAGCAATGTCTTGTAATGGCTTTTGCATATCTCCTGTTGACTCACCTATAGAAACAATTGTTATTACCAATTTGTCGAATAGTTTTGGAGATAAGTTTTTGCTTATCGTCTCTCCTTTTATAACACCCCCTTTAACTGCTCGTATATTATCCCTAAAAGCTTCATTCCCTATTACTTGAATCATTATATCTAAAGCATCCGTTATATTTACTCCTGCTTCAACAAGTATTGCGAGCGTAGTAGTAAACTGTACTGCCTTAGTTTTTTTAATAACATCTCCAAATCCTGGGATTTTTAAAATTATGTAGTCTTTTTGGTGGCTGAAAACTGTTGTGCCTAACCATGGAATTAAAACTATTAATACTAAAATTGTTATGCCTATAATTGCTTGGTTTTTCCCTGCAAAATCTGCAACTGCCATCAATGCTTTTGTAGTCCACCCAACATCTTCCTTATTAGGTAGAACATTTAGTATCGTTGGCAAGATTCCTGTTGTAAGGTACCATACCGCTATAAGCGCTGTTGCCATAGTAACTACTGGATAAAGCATTGCTCCAAATATTTTTCCTGTTGTTTTGTCTTGCTTTAGGAAAAATGTTGAAAGCTGCAAAAAGCTCTTATCCAAACCTCCTGTTTCTTCTCCTATTCTAATTATAGCAGGAACTAGTGTCGGAAACATTCTAGTTTCTAATATACTTTGTGATAGTAGCAAACCTTTGCTTAAATCTATTCTCATCTTTTGCAATGCTCTTCTGAAAGCTGGCTGTTTTACCTGATCCTGCATCATTTCTACTGATTGCATGATAGGTATACCTGCTCTAAGCATAGTGCTAAAGTTTTTAAATACAAATATCATTTCCTTCTTGTTTACTTTTTGTACGAACATATCAAAGGTTGTTGTTTCTTTTATTTCTTTTATACTTTTTACTATCAGCTTTCTCTGCAGTAATATGTTCTTTACGGAATGCATGCTTTCTGCATCTAATGTGCCACTGACATTATTACCTTCATATGTTTGCGCCCTATAACTAAATATCATATTACCATTCTCCTATAGATTATTTTTCTTCTCTATCTCTCTTTGAGAGAGTATTTGATTAATACATCATTTTTTCTATAAGTTCATTAAAAGTAATAGTTCCTTCTTTTACCTTGTTGATTGCATCCTGTATTATAGGCACAACTTTCTTGCTTGTTCTTATTTCTTCTATCAAATTGTGGGATACCATATATGCTATCTCATCATCAGGTATAAATATTTCATATAATCCAACTCTTCCTACTGATCCCATATTAGAACAATATGGACACCCTTTACCTTTATATATTGTTTCTGTTTTCTCAAACTCTATCGGAAACATCTTTTTCGCTAGCCTTAGCCCTTCCTCATCTGGCTGCATACATTTAGGGCATACTTTCCTGACTAATCTCTGAGAAATTATAATTTTTAATGCATCTGCAAGTAGATAAGGTTCTACTCCCATATTTATCATTCTAGAGATAACGCCTATTGCGTCATTTGTATGTATAGTTGATAAGAATAAGTGTCCTGTTAAAGATGAGTTTATTGCAGTCTTTGCAGTTTCCAAATCTCTTATTTCTCCTAGCATTATTACATCAGGGTCTTGTCTTAATAAACTCCTAAGTGCATCTGCAAAACCTACTTTTTTGTTAACTTGTACTTGATTTATACCTGTAAGTGGTAACTCTACTGGATCTTCTATCGTAGATATATTTAAATTTGGCCTGTTTAATTTAGTTAGCATTGAATATAAAGTGGTTGTTTTTCCTGAACCTGTAGGCCCTGTAACAAGTATAATACCTTGCTTTTTCTTTAACTCATTTTCTACTATGCTGAGATGTTCAGGTGCAAACCCCAAATGTGCTATGTCAAATAATGATGTACTCTTATCAATTATACGTAGTACTACTTTTTCACCTGCAAGTGTAGGTAATGTACTCACACGAATATCTACTTTACCACTATGATGCTTTATGGTAATTTGTCCATCTTGCGGTTCTAACTTTTTAGAAATATCTAGTTTTGCCATAATCTTTATACGCGATACTATTTGCTTATGCCAAAGTCTTGAAACAGCAGTGTTTTCAGACAGCTCTCCGTCTATTCTAAATCTAATCCGTGTATTTTCGCCACTTTGTGGCTCTATATGTATATCTGATGCTTTTTGAGTTATCGCTCTATGTATGATTTCATCTATGAATTCAACGAGTGGCCCTTCTGCTAACTCTATATCTTCGTCATAGCTGTCATCTTCAACGTTTGATGTTTTCATCTCTTCTTGATTAAGATCATTAGTATGTATAACAAATATTTTATCTATTGTTCTAATTATTTCATCTTCTGTTCCAAGCAAGGGTTCAACTTTAAGTGCTCCAAAAAGCTTTTCCAAATAGTCAAGTACTTGATAGTTAAGTGGGTCATGTGTAACAACTTGCAATATTTGATCCTCTAACCTATATGGTATTATTCTGTTGTTTCTCATAAATTTTTCATCTACAGTTTGTACCAAGTTACGATCTGGTTCTTCTTCTAGTATGTTAACTCTCTTATATCCTTGTTCTTGCATAGCGTTGACCATTTGCTCTGAGGTAATAAGGCTCATAGAAAGCAGTACTTGCCCAAGCCTTTGATCAGTTTGTTTTTGCTTGTCCAAGGCTAAATTTAATTTTTCATCATCTATATATCCTTTTTCTATTAAAATCTGACCTAATAATTTTTTCATAACTGTTTAGGCCTCCCCCAAATACAATTAAAAGTCCCTTATGCACCTTAACATATTTCTGTAAAATTTATCAAATATTATTATATCATTCTTCACCAAATAATATAATATAAATACGCATTCTTTTTATTTACATTATACTATTTATACTGATATTTTGTCAATTTTTTTTTATTTGTAATATTTGGTATTTTTATAAAAAAAATAATTTTTACAAGATTATCCTCTTTACAAACCCTGCATATATAGTATATAATAAGACTATCAGATTTTATATTACACATAATTGTCATTTGTTAAATTTTTATTACATTCCTTTTTTTACTTGACTTTGTGTATATTCGCCAATATATTCGTAAAAATTGTTGTGTAAAAGATAAAAATACGATGTTTTTTCTTTACTTTCTAACTAAAGTTAACAATATTTGTAAACTGATAATATGTATATAATATGAAATATTTTACAAACTACTTAGAATGGATGTGATAATTATGAAAATAGAGAAAATTAATGATAGCCAAATAAAGTTTATATTATCAAAGACAGATTTGAAATCTAGAAATATAGAACTTTCAGACCTAGCATACGGCTCTGAAAAAACTCAACAATTATTTCATGATATTATTCAAAAGGCTTTTGAGGATTACAATTTTAATACTTCTAATACACCAACTATGATAGAAGCAATACCTGTTTCTAAGACAAGTATCATGATTGTTGTTACAAAAATTAAAAATCCTTTAGAAATAGAAGAAAAAATAAGTTCTATATATCACAATCAAGCACCACTCGTGAAATCAAATTCAACAGTTTTCAAAAGTATTAATAGCATCTTATCTATTTATTGTTTTAAAACTCTTGATGATATTATTAATATGATCACCAAGATTTCAAACAGAATTTCCGATGTCTCGAGTTCTTTATATAAATATGATTGCGAGTATTATTTAGTTTTTTATGTGAATTCTAATAACGATGCAATTAACAATTTAGACTACATTATATCTGAATACACTGATAAATGTGTCACTAACAATAAACTCTTTATATCTCATCTAAGTGAACATGGTGAACTTTTAATAGGTGATATGGCAGTGCAAAAGCTTTCAAGAATATAATAGTCGAAAGAACTCATCGCTTTGATGAGTTCTTCTTTTGTATATCACGAACCTATTTTTCCACAAATACAATATATCCCTTTAACACTCCACCATCATTTTTCACATCACTAGGGTTTACATTTGTCATTACTTTTAATACATCATCTATCTCTAACTCATCTGTCTTTATTATCTTACCATTATTAATTATGACTCCATTATTCGCTAATTTTATTTGTATAGTGTTATCCTTTCTACTTATATCTGCAAATGACAGACTACTAGAGTCATACTTTTTTACATCCTTTAAAAACACTACCCCGTCCCTAATATCGTATATTTCTCCCTTCACAGCTTCTGTTGAGTACGGCGCATCTAGTAAATACTCTGCTTTACCGTTTCGAGCAATAATAGTATATACTTTATCCAGCTTTGACTCACTCGTATAATCAATAAATGTATCTAGCCTTGTTAATCCTTCTTCATTATAAATTTTTGTCTTATTATCTATATTAAATTGCTTTTCAACAGGCACATACTCCCACACCATGTCTTGAAGGTTAGCAGATGAAGAAATTTGAAAGTTTTTGTTTACTTGTATATCTTCTATTCTTCCTCTAAAAACTTGAACTCTGCTATTGTCTATTTCTTCTATTATATCTACAATAATAGCGTTATCTTCTCCATTTAATACAACTTTTGCGTAATCGAGCATTGCTATGTTTTGTGGTTCCACCAGCCTTCCATATCTTCTAACTATCGTCCCCTCATCAGTTGTAAAATTATTTGCTAAATATGTTACTTTAAAATTTCCATTCCCATTTACATAATTAATATTATCTGTGTTTAGTACTTTTTCTTTTTCGTCCCTAAAACTTACCTTCTCTGCCTGTTCCTCATTAAAACGTTTTTTTACTGCTACATAAATCTCTATATCATCACTTTTTAAAAATTTATTAACATAATCTATAGAAACTCTTTCTCCGCTATTATACCAGCTAACATTGTCTCCTATTTTAATATTATATAGATTCTTATAATTCATCCATCCACTCTTGTAAAATGTTTCTACATTCGTAAGTACTAATTGATTTTGTACCTTATCTACGTATGATAGCTGACCTTTATATATATCCGTTATATATTCTTCTTTACCATTCACTACAATCTCTTTAATAGATTCTGTTACTTGGCCTGGTTTTAATATAGACCTCTTTACCAGTAGCTTTACCCAATCCCCTGTTATAATATCAGAAATATTTATTTTTTTACCCTTCTTGCTTATATATGTACTTGGCGATATATCTAATAAATCGTTTGAATAATCTTCGTATTGTATTAACAACTTTGTATTATTTAAATCAATAAAATTTAATTGTTTTACATTTGCATATCTAATAACAAAATTTGTAGATACGCTCATTTTACTGATGTATCCTTCCACGTCCATCAGCAGTTCAACAACATCCCCTATTTCAATGCTTTTTTCATCAGCATCCCTATTATCATACTCATAATTCATAAAAATTTCATCTATGTATCCAGTATTATCATTTATGTTATAATAGTTATTTTTCTCTACTACTAGGTCACTCGACCAATTCTTCTTTACCTGAGTATTTTTTTCGTTTATAATTGTAATTTGTTTGTTGTCTATATCTATTTCCTTTACAATTCCTTTTATCCTTTCAAATTGCTTGGTTTCTCCTGTTATTTCAATTTTGTTTACTATTTTATCATTTAAGGTTAATGCCATAACTGTTGAAAATGGCATACTATTTGCATTTATAGTTTCTCCGTTTATAACTATGGTTTTATTCGTCTTATTTACAAGTCCCTTTCTCATTTGGTAATTCCCCAGGCTACCATCTTCATTATAAACAATCAAAATACCCGTATCAAAATCTATAGTTTTAAATCTAACATAAATTTTATCTACTTGAAGTTCTGTTGCTAATACATATAACACTTCTTTATTTTCATTTACAATGTATTCTACCTTATCTTCCTTTTTTAATTCTTCAACTCCATAGACCTTACCACCTCTATAAACTACTATCTCTTGATCTGCTATCTGATTTATGACATCTTTAGAGCTTTCTGCAGTTATGGTGTCAACTCCTCCCTCGGAGTTTCTAATATAAATATTGCGCTTTGAAATATTATTTCCACTTTTTGATTCAATCTCATCTACAATTTCTCCTATATAACCACTTTTTCTTTCCATTTTCATTGCAGCATAATATGTATCATCCATATTTTTCATCAGTTGTGCTATTTCAGCTCTTGTTAAATATGCTTTTGGTCTAAACATTTGCTGAGTGTCACCTCTCATAATGTCATTCGCGATTGCTGATTCTACGTACGGAATCTTTAAAGCATCTATTTGTTTCCAATCACTGTAATTATATATATACTGTTGTCCTCTCGTCTCTTGTAAAGCGGTAGCGTCAACTGCTTTTATGGCCTTTACTATCCATTCTGCTACTTGCTCTCTTGTAGCTTTACTTTTCCTATAAAAACTCTCCCCAGGGACAAGCATCGTGTCATCTGTCTGTAAAACGTCCTTATACTGTGCTGCAGTTATAAGCCCCATATTTTGTGCAGTCTTTAAATATCCATAAGCCCATACTTCAACCGGATTTTCAAGAGATTCTTCTAGTGTAGGTACAATCTTCTCTGCCTCTATTTGTGCTTCCCCTTCTTTGCCCACAGCCCTTATTATAAACGCTAACGCTTCTTCACTAGTCACCTGCTCATTAGGTCTATATTGTTTTTCAAATCCTTTTACTATGTTAAGTGCACCGGCTCTTGTTATTGCTTCTTTCGCCCAATGTTCTGCTGGTATATCCGTAAAATTAATATTTTTTATAGTGACTCCAGCACTCGTATTTCCTACATATGCATTACTTACCGTATCTGATAATATCGTATCATCTAGGTCCTCAACCGCAAAAACATTATATGTAGTTATATTTATTATTATTAACACTATCGATACTAATCGTTTCATAAAACAATTCCCCCCTATTAATACTAAATCAGCATTTCTCTCCTAATTATATCATATAACTCGTGTTAAATAAACAAAAAAAATCAAGTTTTCACTTGAATTTTTTTGTTTATTCCCTATAGCTTATAGTAAGCCTTGAATTATTAAGTGCTTTTTTAAATTCTAGTTTTTTGTTCCGTGATATCATACATGTATCACCATTAATTACTTTAACATAAAGCTCAGAAAAATTAGCTTGCTCTATATGAATAAGGTTTATCAAGAATGTCTTATGTATTCTATAAAAATTCATCTTTATTCCGTTTAATATGTTTTCCAACGTACCCAAGCTCATATATGTCTCTATATTATTATTAATTGTATGTATTATGGCCTTTGCTCCTTTTGACTCTATATAAAGTATGTCATTTGTATTTACTCTATACTCCTTATACCCTGATATAACATTCAGAAAAGATTGTTTATTATTTTCAATCGAATTAAGCAGTTTTATATAGTCTTCATTCAAGGATGTAATACACTTTCTAAAGTCTGCATAATCTACAGGCTTTATTAGATATTCATAAGCTCTCAATTTATATTTAAATACCAGCATGCCATACTCTAAATGTGCTGTTATAAATACTATATATGCAAGGGGATCCATTTTTCTAATTTGCTTGGCGAGCTCTAGTCCATTTCTATTAGCATTCAAATCCACATCTAGCAAATATACATTAATATCATACGTATCTAACTCATAATCTTTTGCATATTTTATAACTTCATTTGCATCCTTAGTTGCTATTACTATCCTCCCTGGCAAATTATTACTACTTATTATTCTTTTTAGATTGTCTGTAAGTATATTAATTGCCGATTGCTGATCATCACATATAATATAGTTTATTCCCATCATTATCCCCCCAAAATTACTTGCCAAATATTCCTGCAATTATATAATTCAACAAATTGTTTTCATATAAAAGCTTTGCTACAACGGAGTTGTTTATCTCTGTAAATACAAATGACATTTTCGAATTAGTACTAAATATAAATATTATAACTATATAACTTAACCATACCTCTATAACCCCAATAATCAAACCAAGCAAAAACCCGAACATCTCATTTATTTCTTTTATTACAGGTATTTTCGATACTAAATCTAGGGAGGTCGATGCAACTCTCAATATCACCATCGTAACAAGTATAACAAGTATAATTGCCAAAATTCCTATACAAAAATTTGTTACAAAGTTTACCACGCTTTCTTTAAAATCTAAAAAATTTAAAAGCTCATTGCCTTTTATACTCTCGTTATTTTTTATTAGATCTTTAAAAAAGTCCGGCATGTTCAGCTTATCTATTATTTCAGTTTGCTGTTCTTTACTCACTATTTCTCCCGAAGTAGATTGTTTAAATATACTTTCTCTGACTCCACCCTTTACCCACTCGTATACAAATGAATTCTTCAAAAATTCAGTTACATAAGGGTGTAATGTCCAACTTACAAAAATAGAAACAATGAAAGAAAAAGTTTTAAATATTGATTTCACAAAACCTCTTTTATACTCAATCATACAGCTCGCTACTATTATTAGTATTACAGCTACATCTGCCCAATTCATACTAAAATCCATATTATACCTCCTTATAGCTTGGTCTACCTCCATATCTATGATCGCGAGGAGGTTTTTTTATTTCTTTGTCACTCGTCATCTAACATTGTATATAATGTTTTTATCTCCTGATACAACCATTATTTTACTTTGGTTTATAAACAATATTTGACTAAATGGTTGAGGTGATTTTATCTTCCATGCAATATCTCCATTTAGATTAAAACAATAAATCATATTCTTTTGATTTGTAATTATATTTCCTTTGTCATACTTAAAATATGTTACTTCCTCTTTTATTTCTACATTTTTCGGTTTTAAAGTTGACATATCATAAATAACTAAGCTTGCTTTTGCTGTATCTGATTTATTATTTAAAATACCAATAAGCTTATTTTCATATTCATCTAAAAAATACATTTCTAAGTTACTTTCTAATAATTCACTTCGTATTACATCATTCAAAATATTTATCTCATAAATTTCCTTATCTGATAAAGCAAATAGATTATTGTCATTATGGTACCTAACCTCGTATATAATTCTATCCTTATAAGTTTTAGTAGCATATATATGGTCAATTAGTCCTTCATCTTTTATATTTAAAAACTCTATATCAGAACTTATACCATCACCACTGGCTCTCAAATAAGCAATTGTTAAATATGTGTTGTCCTCTGACAATGCGCAACACATCATTCTACCAGATTTATCTACAAATGTAGTTCTTTCTATAATTTTTTGTGCCTTGCTGTTATATACCGTTATCAAGTTTTTGTCTCCATCTTCCTGTATAACAGACATATATCCGCTATTGTTTAATTCAATATCCACTATAGGATGCCGTGTATTAAAGCCAACCATTTTGCCTTTTTCATTAAATAATAATATTTTATACCCGTATTTTGATGCAATAACAATTTTGTCTTTTGCTTTTTTATATATTCTGTTTTGTATGTTTATTTTTTCATTCCACAAAACATTGTTATTAACCAGATTTTTGAGTTTTATATCTTCATCTGTGCATATAAGAATATTCTCCTTTACAATGTCATATTGAGTACCTGTTATTTCTTTTTCTGTATGTTGTGTGACACTTTCCCTTTCTAAAACCTTGACTTTACTCCCAAACTCATATGTCCCTACAATAACAATATACGTTAAAATACAAACAATTATAAAGCACACAAATATTAAACTTTTTTTCAATTCATTCACCCCAGAACTTTTAAAGGAATTAATCTTTAAGAATAGTTATACTCTTTGCTAATTTTCTAATTCCTTGTTGATCTTCTAAAACCATAAATATGCTTTTATTTTTCTCTAGCTTGTCAATCGAGATTATTTCACCTTTTTCTGCATTATATATAGATGTGTTCTTATCTATATATACTTTACTTATTACCGAATTATTTTCCGTGTTTATTACCCTAATATAGCTCTCTAGTGTATTTATATAGTCTATTTTAGCCTTGTAGTTTTCTTGTATCACTTGTGTCTCTATACTAAGCTTTACTGCCTCATTTCCATTGTTTGTAACTTTAACCTTCTGTCCAAGTCTTAAATCATATATATTGTACTTTTGGTTTCCAATATTTATTTCATAATTTTCTGCTAATTTATAAGCAGTTTGTTGCCCATCGGCTGATTGGATTGTTATTTCAGATTTCTCAGATATCAATATTTGCTTTAATATGCCATCAGTTACTTTTTTGTTAACATCTGTATTTGTTTTTAAAACTACATTATCTTCTATTATTTCTAACCCCTGACTCATTATCTCTTTACTTGCATCACTGTATACACTATTTATTTCATCCATTGTAGTAATATATATTTTTACTATGTTATTTTCTCTTTCTATACAAATTATCAGTGTTCCTTGCTTAATATCCACAACGTTTGCTTTTTGTTTTTGCTTTACCACTTCTAAGTTTTTACCCAAAGTTGCAATCAGACTAACTCCATCATTTTGTTTTATCTTCACTGCATAGTTATTCTCGTATAATTTTTCCAACTCTCCACTGTATATTTTCACCTTTTTGTCACTATATGCTGAATTATCAGAAGATACCACTTCTGGTTGACTTGTTGTGTTTGTTACTGTTTGGGTTTTAGTTTCAACACTCCCCCCTTTTGCTTGAAGAGTTCTATCTAATAATATTGCAAAAATATCTTTCTTTATTACACTCTTAGGATTAAAATTGTTTTTATCGTCTCCTTTAAGTATCCCTATATCTTTTAAATAATAAATATATACTTTGTTTTTTTCATCTATCAAATTGTCGTCTGTGAATTTAAAAGTTGATTTATACTCAGCAATTTTTGATTCCTTTCCCAGAATTCTAACTATCCATATAGCAATCTCCTGCTTGGTCATGCTTTTTACTACTTGTTCACCATCAGTATACTCTATTACAAATTTAGCTAAATCTGTATCCTTTATTATTCCTTTGTCAAGCAAAAATGAAATTTGCATATTCGCAGTACTATCCCAATCTTTAAACTTCTTCTCATATAACCCTAACAAAGTTTTATATTTACTCGTCAAATTTATTTTTGTCTCTGTACCTTCTTTTGCACTAGATAATATTACTTCATCATAACCTGATATCTTTGCTACTATTTTTACCACGTCAAATTTATTGAGTGTTTGATTTGGGTAAAAACTTCCTTTGCTATCGACATTCATAATCCCCTGCTTTATAAGGTTAGCTATTGAATTATATGCATAATTCATCGAATCCACATCCTTAACGTTAGATTCGGCATTAGAAAATCCAATAAATATAAAATTAAATATCATTACCACAGCAAAAACAATTGTAGTTTTTTTTACAAACATCTAAATTCCTCCCTATTTTGTATAATATACTAATTACCTATTACCAATCCTTTCCCTCTATTCTATTTTATTTTTAAACAATATGCAATAGTAAAATGAAAATTATTAATTTTTTTTAAACGTAAAAACAGGATTGCTCCTGCTTTTTATATCTTTTTTAAGTTCCCTATCGTTAGTAGATACCTACCTCCTCTACTATTCTGCTTTCTCATCATATTCGCTCATAATGTCATCCCAAGTTTCAATATCATACTCATCATCTGGTTTATTAGGTAATTTTATTTGAGGTACATTTTTATATCCATTATAGTATGTAATATTACTTTTCTTTTCTGCTAGCTTATTTTCGGACTCATATATATTTATATCTGGCTCTATATATTCCGTCGCACTAATCTGTTTTCTTACCACATTATTTAATCTATCTTTTATCCAATTTAATATGACGTTGTTATTTTTATAGCACCCTACTTTACATACTTGCAAGTTCGTCCAATCGTATTTGTATAATAATATTGGTTTCTGGCCTCTAATGGCCACTATGCACTTTTCTGCATCTAGATTCATCATATCCTTTACAGCAATAATTTTTCCTTTTGAGGTATTTAAATTTTTGGCCAAACCTAAAACAAAATATAAAGCAGTTTGACTGTCATTACATTGGTAAAAAAGTTTTGTATCTGAGTAATTCATCATCTCTGTACACTCTTCGTCGTTATATACACTTTTCAAGCTAGATATCGATTTCAAAATAATACTACAGTTAATTTTTTTAGCTCTTAGCCTACCAAGTCTATTTGCAAATTTGGGTATATACCCAAATCTAACAAACTCATCTAACATAAAATAAACTTCCCTGTTTTTTATAGCATCATCTGTCGCATCCTCCCCAATCTCACCAATCTTTTTAATAATTTGCGAAACAAACAATGTCGCTACCAAATCTAGTTTCTCATCTATATCTGGTAAAATAATATAATACGCACATGGTCTTAATTTTAACATTTCTATTTTTATTTCAGATACTTTCATCATATTGCTCAAGATTTTAATGTCGAATATTTCTAGTTTATCTCTTAAATTATTTATTGCAACTGTTTTAGTTTCCATTGATTGATTTAAGTAAAACTCAAACTCAGACATTTTTATCAAACTATTTTCTTGTTCAAACAATACATCTATCTCTTCTGTTCTTAAAGTACATAACATATAATATATTCCTGTCATATTCTGAGATTTCTTGTCAAAATTTTGTTTTAGATAAATTATCATGTTCTTTAAAAGTTCTCTTTCTGTATCTTTAATGTTTTCTGACGTCTCCCTTTTATTGTCTCTGTGATTTTTTTCTACAATAATTTCTGCCATATAGTGTGCATCAAGCCCGTCTACTACGCAATCTAGTGGGTTCCATCTATGACTTTGTTTAATATTAGACAAATTTAGGATTTTAATATCATATCCCTTTTCTCGTAAAAGCCCGGCAGTATCCTTCAAATACTCACCTTTTGGGTCTGAAATAACAAAGCTATGAAAATCTTTACTTATATTTAATATATTAGTTTTTACAAACCCACTCGTCTTCTCTAATTCCCCACTATCTACAACAATGACATGTTTATTAAGCATTCCAGCTTTTGGTATAGTCAAGGTATGTGCTACATTTTTTGATTGATACTTACCTAAAATCATACCGTCGTTTTCAGATAAAATATTTCTTTCCTCAAGTAACATTATATCTTCTATCCCCAGCCATTTACCTTCCGACAAAGAAGGATGATGCTTATTTTTACTTGATGTTATTTTTATATATAGTAAAATTACAATCAAAATGAACGTAGAAAAGAATAAATATGTATTCTTGTTTACGTCTTTATCCATAACTTTTCTAACATTTCCAGAAATATCAGTTATAGTAAATTTATTCAGTATTTTTTCAGCCTCATTACTACTAACCTGTGTAATTGCATTTTTATTTACTACATTCAATTCATTAGCTAAGGTTTGAAAAAAGTCTTTTTCGCAAATACTGATAACATATGCAGAAATACTTAATGTTGTTAGATAGTAAGCGCATATCAATAAAATGATTATACCCGCTTTAAATGTGTTTTTAAAAATATTATTCATACTAATCCCTCTTTGCTTTAATTAAAAAACATATTGTATCATAATTTCATAAGTAAATCTAGTAGTTTTTTACAAATTTTATAAATTTAGTATCTTAACTTGAATAATTCATCATTTATTGTTAAAAATATATAAGAAGATTTTTATATTCTATTTATTTAAAGGAGGATTTAATATGAAAAGAACCATCGTAGGCGTATTCAATGTTAGGAAAGATGCCGAAGACGTTACTTATCAACTAAGAAACGAGGGGTATAGTCTTGATAATGTATCTATTATTACTAAAGATCCTAGTGATTATAATAAGGGTACTACAAGCTATACCAATACTGCTGATAAAGATTATAAAGCAACAAATGACAACATATCAGATGGCGTAACCGCAGGTAGCATACTAGGCGGAGTAGCAGGTCTCCTTATAGGTGCTGGAACATTTGCGGTTCCTGGTCTTGGTGTAATTGCAGCTGCTGGCCCCCTTGCAGGACTTATATCTGGCGCAGTGACAGGTGGTATTGTTGGTGCACTTGTTGACCTAGGTGTTCCAGAAGATCAAAGCAAACAATACGAAACAGACATAAAATCAGGGAAAGTATTCTTATCTGTTACTGCAGATGAAGAAAATTCAACAGCAATTCAGAATATTTTAAACAGCTATGGAGCAACTCAGGTGAACGTGTACTAAACATTAAATATTAGTTAGGTATATTAAAAAAAGTTTGCAGATCATCTGCAAACTTTTTTAATTTCAGCTATAGCTTCCTCCACACTTATTTCCTTCATTTCGCCACCTTTTCTAAGTTTAAATTCAACTATATTTTCAGATGCTTTTTTACCTATTGTCACTCTTACAGGTATTCCAATGAGATCTGCATCTTTAAATTTAACACCTGGGCGCTCTTTTCTATCATCTATAACTACTTCTATTTTTTCATTTCCTAATTCGCTACACATTTTTTCTACAATTTTCATTTGCTCTTCATCCTCAGAATTAATTGGGATTAAAGTAACTTTATATGGAGCTACTTCCATAGGCCATATTATACCATTGTCATCGTTACTTTGCTCAACAATTGTAGCCATACATCTAGCTAATCCTATTCCATAACATCCCATAATCATAGGTTTTTCTTTGTTTTCTTCATTTACAAATACACAATTAAGTGCTTCACTATATTTTGTTCCCAATTTAAAAGTATTTCCTACCTCTATACCATTTTTGAAGCTTATCTTACCTCCACAAACAGGGCATTCATCTTCTTCTGTTATATTTCTTATATCTGCAAAATTATCAACTATAAAATCTCGTTGTACATTTACATTTTTATAGTGATAATCTGTTTTGTTTGCTCCTACTAAAAAGTTTACCATGTTTTTAATTTCACTATCCGCTACAATCCTTAGTTTCATACCAATCGGGCCTGCAAATCCAACATCAGCTCCTGACAGCCTTCTTACATCTTCAGTTGTTGCAAGCTCTAGCACTTTTGACCCTAGAAATTTTTGTACTTTTACTTCATTAACTTCCCTATCTCCTCTCACCATAACAATAACATGTTCGGCATCAGATTTATATATTAGCGTCTTAGCAATATTAGCAGATTTTACTCCGTAGTCCCTTACAATATTATTTACTTTACATGCTTTAGGTGTATTTAGTTCTTCCAATTCCATAAATTTTTCCTTAATATCTAACACTTGTGTATTACATTCTGCAACCTCTCTATTAGAAGAAAATCCACATTTGTCGCATATAACAAGCTTATCCTCTCCTATATCAGCCAAAGCCATAAACTCCTCTGACAGCAGTCCACCCATAGCACCTGTATCTGCTTTTACTACAACATAATTTAGCCCTAATCTTTTAAAAATCCTATGATATGCATCGTACATCTTCTTATATGATATTTCTAGATTTTCATAATCCTTATCAAATGAATAAGCATCCTTCATAACAAACTCTTTAGTTCTTAGAAGCCCATATCTTGGTCTTGCTTCGTCTCTAAATTTAGTTTGAAATTGATATAGATTGATAGGCAAGTTTTTATAAGATTTTATATTGTCTCTAACAGCCTCCGTAAATATCTCTTCATGCGTTGGACCTAATATATACCTTTTATCGGCCCTATCTTTTACCCTGAGTACAGAATCACCAAACACTTCTAATCTCCCTGCTTTTTCGTATACTTCTTCTGTTATAAGACAAGGCATGACCAATTCATTTGCCCCCTCGCTATTCATTTCTTCACGTATAATATTTTCGATATTTTGCATAACCCTATGCCCCATAGGCATAAAAGAGTAAACTCCGGCTGAATTCTTTCTTATCATTCCTGCCTTTGTTAAAAAATAATTACTCTTTGAATCATCCTCTTTTGTATCTCTAAGCGTATTGAAAAACATTTGTGACATTTTCATAATAACATCCCCTTTTTATATAAATAAAAACCCGTCTCATGTAAGACTATTAGTCTATACATGAGACGGGTTTTCCCGTGGTACCACTCAAATTTAAGTTGAAAATTGAAATTTTTTAATTTTCTATTTTCGTTTCCTCATTTTCCCTTTAACGCAGGAATGCGTGTTGTTTTTGCAACATCCTCCAAGGTAGGTTCGAAATAATACTCGCTACTGTTTTTCACCAACTAACAGCTCTCTAAAAGCTTTCATATCTCTACTAATCCTCTTCACCGTATTTACTTTAAGTTATATTACTATATATTATATTCTTTGTCAATTATTTTTTACTATCCGCATCTTTAATTTTATTCAGTTGATTAAATATGCTGTGAACATCCTTTTTAGTCGGCGGTTTTAGCTCATTTAAATCATGTATTAATTTGTTTTGCATTTCTAATTTTGGCTTTATCTCAGTCGCTTCCCTTATTACTTCTTCCATATCGTCTTTAAGTGTTGTATTTGTATTGCCTTCTCTCTTTTCATATTCTACAAACTTTTCTTTTACTTCCTCTTTAATCTTCTCAGGATTTAGAACTTCTATCTTTCCTTGCACTTTTTTCCTCAGCATTCGTGCTTGATCTAAACCCGAATCATCATCATCATCCTCTTCTTCTTCCTCTTCCTTCATTGCTGCGGCTCTCATTCTCGTAATCATTTCTTCCATCTTCTTACGTTTTTCTTCTACATCATTTCTTTGCATATCTAATTCTCTTTCTTGCTCGGTCTTATCTTGTTCTACACTCTTACATTCTTCATTTATTTTAGGTTTATGTGTAATCTGTTCTTCCTTATTCTCAGGTGTTTTATTTGCTTCCATCGTCTTTCTTCTATCTTCTATCCATTTCTTTATTCTCTCTAGTTCTTTTTTCCTAGCATCATCCGTTTGTTCACTAACCTGTGGTGTTCCCGCAGAAACAGAAGCCTTTTGACATACATCTGGCTCTTTTTCGCTCAACTCTTCAACAGTTATAGTCGGCATTTTAAAATATGAATTTTCTACATGTTCCTTCTCATTGATCGTTAATTTATATTTTGGAGTAGCCATACAGTCACCTCTATTCATATCTTCATGTCCTCTATTATATCTCTTATTTCATATATTTTCAATAACTAAAAACAAATTTCAATACTTTTTTACATATAAACTAATAAAAACCTCCCATGAGGTTTCTTATTAGTTTATATGTTTTTTATATTCCGTTAAAGAAATCATCATTAATAATAAGCTCATCTTTAAGTTCTTGTGAAACATCCTTGTACGGTACCGTGTATAGTCCACTTTCCATTTCTTTTTCCGTTATAGTAGGTAATGTAAAATTACTTACTGGTTTACAATTACTCGTCACCTTACTCGTCAAAGGCAATCCTGTAGTTTCAACAAAAAAAACTTTATTAGCAAAGCTATTTGCAACTCTGCCTGCAAATCTCTCAATATGTACTATAACTTCTCCGAAATGATCACTTCTTACATTTGATATGTTTTTTATTTCCTTTATATTTTCTGGGTTTCTCATACAAGACCTCCTTTTGTATAATAATAATGACAACATACACCATTATATAGCTTTTCCAGTTATTTGTCAATAGCTTTGGAAAAATATTCTACTATTATTTTCATTAAATTTTTTAGAATCTGATCGTTTTTTACTGTTATAATATAAATTAGCTCATTTGACATATTAGTATTATACATTATTTACCATATATTGTCAACCTGTTTTGTGCATTTTAAATAATTTTTTGTCGTTTTATTTTTCGATAAGTCCTCATTGTTATGTAAAAATGTAAAAATGCCAACTTTCGCTGACATTTCTACAAATGCTTCGGTCGTTATATATGTACTTATAAATCAATATTGTATGACCTTACTTCTTCTTGAAAGTTTTTACTATCTACTTCAGCAGTTGTAGCCTCTTTAGCTTCTTTCGTAGCCGTAAGCCCTGCCTCTACCTGGACACTTACACCATCTGCAAGTTCTTTATTAAAGTTAGTTTTTAAAACATTTACATGTAAAAGATTGCCTTGAGCTATTACAACCCCTTTTTCTGATTCAACTACTTTATCATCTGCAATTTTTTTATCTGCTGCAATTTTTGCTTTATCTTCAGTTTTTGCAATTACTTCGGCGTCTGCAGCCTTTACAGCTTCTGCAGCTTTTGCAGCTTCTTCAAGTTTTACAGCTGCTTCAATTTTTGCAGTTTCTGCTGCTTTTTCAGCTTCTGCAGCTTTTTTAGCTGCTATTTGCGCTTCTTGATATTTTTTAGCCTTCGCAGCTTCTTCAAGTTTTACAGCTTCTGCAATTCTTATAGATTCTTTTTCTGCTGCTTCTTTTAATTTGTCTGCTACTTCTTTATCTGCTGCAATCTTTGCTTTATCTGCTGTTTCTTTATTTGCCACTGCTTTATCTAATTCAGCTTTTGCATTATCTAATTCGTTTTGCTTAACATTCGCATCTTTCTTATCTGCTTCTAATTTTTTAAATTTTGAGATTATATCAACTTCTGCATTTTTTACAACCGCTTCAACTTTTGCAACTTCTGCTCTTAAAGCATCTACTTTCTCCAATGCAGTTTTTTGAAGTGCTGCAGCCGCTAAAGATTCTGCTGTTTCTTTAGTCACAGTGAATTTTTTAGCTTCTTTAATATTTCCAATAATACTATTATAGTTTTCTGAGATAGCTTTATCTATAACCACAAGAACATCATTTCCTACTTTAATAGTCTCTTTTGAATCTTTGCGAATTCCAAGCTTTGCAATTTCTGTTTTATTCAATTTTTTTGAAGCATCATCAAGTTGTCCATAATTTGCCATTGTTACTGCATTTGTAGTTACATTCGGAATATTAGGAGTATTACTAATCATTGTCATAGTATCTTTAACAACTCCTGCAAGGATTTTCTCAGTTATTGGCTTACCTGTACTCATACCGTTTTTTTCAAATACCATTGCAATTAGTTGATCGATACCTTCAGCTCTCATTTTAGCTGGACTTAATGATTTGTTTGAATAAGCTTTTTTAATAGCTTCAGCTCCTCTATTAAAGAGCTCTACACTTTCTTTAGTAAATTCTTTATTTGCTACTTGTGGGTTCTTAACTTCATTATTAGCTACGCCATCCAAAAGTTCTTTTGAATCATCTGGAATTTTTACAACCGTTTCTAGTACTTCTTGTGGTTTTGGAGTTGCTACTTGTGGTTTTGGAGTTACTACTTCTG